>NZ_CDRMUA020000004.1:500000-751338 GCF_977007025.2 Azospirillum largimobile | reverse complement strand
GAACGTCTCCGAAGGTCGGGAGTAACCATGGCGCGCGGAGACCCCCGGCGCAACAGAACCGAAGGAAATTACCGCCTCCGGGGTGGAGCAACAGCCCGCGGATATGACGCGACAGCCCGCGGTGATGGAGCAACGGCCCGCGCACATGGAGCCATAGCCCGCGATTGCCGCTTTTGCCTCAGCTTTCCACGGCGCCAAACCGGGACTCCCTGAAGAATCGGGGAGAATCGGCCGCGGCACGGCAGGAGGGAAACGCGGGCTACCGCTCCATGGCCTCGCCTCCGGCTTGGTCGCCGAACCGGCCCTGTCGCTCCCGACCATCCAGGCCGGCGGGAAATCGCGGGCTGTTGCTCCAGAAACGGCTCGGAGGCAGCCGGAAGACGCCCGAAAGACAGACGGGATCCGGCCGGACAATCGCGGGCAACGGCTCCATATCCGCGGCCTGAAGCGCCAGGATTCCGATTCGGCGGAGCATCGCGGGCTGTGGCTCCATGGTCGCGGGCAGTTGCTTCAAGGTCGCGGGCTATTCCTGACCATCCGCGGGCTGCTGCTCTATGGAGTGCGAGCCCGCGATTCGACTCTGCCGCGGACCGCTTCGAATCCTCCCTGCCAATCACGCCATCCACTCGCCACCGTCCCTGATCCGGTCCCCCGATCCGGTCCCCCGATCCGGACGATGGCACGGAGGAGTATCGCCACAGATGACCGACCATAGCGCAAACCCCAACCGCTGGGGCCGGATTCCGGCCTGGTGGCTGGATCACCCCGATCTCGATGCCGATGGTCTCGCCGTGCTGGCCGCCCTCAGCACCTATGCCGACGACATGGGCGTCTGCTGGCCCTCGCAGGCGACGCTGGCGGGAAAGCTGAAACGCAGCCGGCCGACCGTCAACCGGATCCTGGGCCGACTGGAAACACTCGGGCTGGTGGCCATCGAACATCGGCGGTCGGCCAGCGGCGGTCGTCTCAGCTGCCGCTACAGGCTGGCTCTGACCGTCACGGGCAACACCGGGGCCAGCGCCGGGGAGGGTGCAAGGGTGGACAGCCCCGCTGACTCAGCAACGGACTCCCCCTGTCCATCAGCGAGTCACGAACAGCCTGAACCTGAACAGATTCCGGACACGCTCCACAAGCGGGCGGGCGGAGGGAATTCGGTTGGCAGGGAGCCGGCTGCGGCCGTGTCCGTTGCGGAGGACTGGACCCCATCCGCGACCGATCGCGAATGGGCGGCGGGCCGCTTCCCCACGGTCGATCTCGATCGCCATGCCGAGCGCTTCGTCCAGCAATGCCGCGCCCACGGCTACCGCTACCGCGATGTGCCAGCCGCGTGGCGCTCCTGGTTGCTGCAGGACATGGCCCGTATGGCGCAACAGCCCGCGGAACCGACCCTCGATCCGGCAAACCGGGCAAATCGCACCGCCACCGGCCGTCCCAACGCGAACCGGTCTGCCAACCGTCAGGCCGCAGACGCAGAACAACGCCTGTCGGCTTGGGCCAGCGTTGCCGCCCGGTTGAACGGTCAGCCCGGCGCCGCCGCCGGCGCCGCCAATCCCTGGGGAGTGGGCGCATGAGCAACCTTCACCCGTTCCCCGCATCTCCGGCACCGTCACCCGGCCTGCCGCTGCCCTTCGACCCGGCCATGGCGCCGGCTCTGCGCAGCCGGATGCTGCGCGAGGCGCTGCCTCGACCCTTGCAACAGCTGCTCGACTGCGGGCAGATCGGCCGCCACAGCCGCTTCACCGAGGACGGCTTCGCTGACGTGGTGGAAGACTGGACGCCGCCGGCCGGGGTTACGCCGCGTCATGCCGCTCTTGCCCGCCGCGCCCTTGCGGAAATCGACGACGGCATCCTGGCGCCCGCGCCGGCCAATCATCTGCTGGGTCGCGTGCTGGCCCTGCTGAGCCATTTCCCGGCGAAGGCGACGACGCCGGAGGTGGAGCAATTGCTCGCGATGGATTGGGCGGACGACCTGGGAGAGTTCCCGGCCTGGGCGATCGATCAGGCCGCCAGGGTCTGGCGCCGCACCCGCAAATGGCGGCCCAGCATCGCCGAAATCCGTGCCCTGTGCGAGGAAGCCTGTGCCGCCGAACGCGCCTTGGCCGAGCGCCTGCGCGCCATCGCCATGGCAGGTGAGCGAACCGTGGAAAACGGCGGAGGTGCGGAGAGTGCAGCGGTGCGGCCCGTTCTGGCCTCTGCCATCCGCCGCATGCGATGATAACCAACATTCAGTCTTATGTCTCGGCTGTCTGTGGCAGTTGTGACACCCTGCACCGGCGGTGCGGACCTAAGACATGTCTTAGATTTGCGCTACAGCCGCGCTTTGGTAAAAGGAGCCCACAGCCGATGGCGAGAAGGGGCATGAGATGACCAACGACACGGGGCACGGACCGGTGAAGCGCTTGCTGGTCAATGGCCCGAAGGGCGGGATCGGCAAGACGACGCTCAGCCGCAACATCGCGGTGGCGGCGGCGCTCGACGGCTGCACGGTCGCGACGCTCGATCTCGACCCCCAGCGCAGCCTCACCAAATGGTTCGCCAAGCGTCCGGACGGCATGGCGTCGATCACCCATTTCGAAGCGGGGATGACGCCGGGCGACATCCGCGCCGCCCTGGACGGCATCGACGGCTACGACCTGCTGGTGATCGACACCCCGCCGTCGATCGAGGACCATCCGGAGGAGTTCAAGCTGCTGGCTCTGTCCTCCGACCTGATCGTGGTACCGACCGGCCAGAGCGATGACGACCTCGACTCCGTTCGCCCCTGGATGCGCTTCGTACGGCGCTACGGCAAGAACGCGGCCTTCGTTATGAACCGCGTCAAGCCGCGCACCCGCGGCTTCACCGAGGCGCAGCGCAAGCTGCTGGGCGATGGCCGGATCTGCCCGGTCGAGGTGCCGGATTACGAGGACATCCAGTTCACCGCCAGCCGCGGGATCGGCCTTTTGGAGTTGAAGGGCGGCAAGGGGGCCGAGCATGTCGCCGGCGTCTGGGCCTTCGTCCGTCACGAACTGGAGCTGGCGCAATGAGCGGGTTCAAGCAGGTTTCCAAGGCCCAGGCCCGCCGCCACATCGCGGTCGACGAGCGGATCGAGCGCATGGCGGAGGCGACCGTCGATCTTGTCCGTCGTGAGGAGTTCGTGCAGGAGATCTCGACCCTGTGGCGGAGCGCCCAGGAGAAGTTCCTGCTGATCGGCCGCTATCTCGTCCAGGCCCGCATGCGCCTGCCCCATGGCGAGTTCCAGGCGATGGTCGAGAACGAGCTGCCCTTCGGCTATCAGGTCGCCTACCAGCTGCGCATGGTGGCGGAGGCGGTGGACAGCGGACGCCTTCCCGGTTCCAAGCTGCCGCCCAGCTACGCCACCGTCTATCAGCTCGCCACCCTGACCAGCGAGCAACTCCAGCTGGCGGACCAGCGCAACCTGATCCGTCCCGACGTCACCCGGCCGGAGATCGTCCGCTTCAAGCGCGACCTGCGGAGCAAGACCATCGATCACGTCAGCCGACGCGAGACCCTGGAGGCCGAGCGCCAGCGGCTGCGCGAGCGGCTGATCGCGGTGGAGGCGGAGTTGGCGTCGCTGGACGATCAGGACTGACGCATCGCCGCTCCCGCCTCCTGCTCCCTCTGCCCTGCCGGACCGGAACGCTGTATCCTCCCCGCATCTCTTTCCTGACCGGCCGACTTGCGGGAGACGCCATGCCGAGCATCGATCTGAATTGCGACATGGGTGAGGGCTACGGCGCCTGGGCCATGGGCGACGACCGCGCGATGCTCGACATCGTGACCTCCGCCAACATCGCCTGCGGCTTCCATGCCGGCGATCCCACAATCATGGCCGACACCGCCCGGCTGGCGGGAGAGAAGGGCGTGCGCATCGGCGCCCATCCCGGCTTCGAAGACCGCTCCGGCTTCGGCCGCCGCGTCATTCGTGGCATCACCGCCACGGAGGTGGAGCGGCTGGTCGCCTATCAGGTCGGCGCGCTCCAGGCCTGCGCCGCCCTGTCGGGCCGGCGTGTGACCCATGTGAAGCCGCACGGCGCCCTCTACAACATGGCTGCGGTGGAGCCGGATCTGGCCGGTGCCATCGCCCGTGCCGTGAAGGCGGTGGACCCCACCCTGCTGTTCGTCGTTCCGCCGCTGAGCGCCATGGACCGTGCAGGCCAGGACATCGGCCTGCGTGTCGCCCGCGAGGCCTTCGCCGATCGTACCTATGAGGATGACGGCACGCTGACGCCGCGGACCGTCGCGGGATCGGTGATCCACGACCCGGATCTGGCCGCCGCGCGCGTGGTGCGCATGGTGCTCGACGGTGCAGTGGAAAGCCGCCACGGCACGCGCCTGCCCATCGTCGCCGACACCATCTGCGTCCACGGCGACACCCCCACCGCGGTTGCCATGGCCGCCGCCGTCCGCCGTGCTTTGGAAGGGGCAGGCGTGGTGGTGAAGGCGGTGGTTTGAAACCGGGGCTTGGCTGATCCCCCGGCCTCTCTCCCCATCCTGACTGTCGGGAAGGCCTCGCGCATTCCGCGAATCCACGCGCATTTCTGCGCTGCAGCGAACAAAGTCCAGGTCACAGCTTTGTCAGACTTTTAGACGAACATCTCTCAAACTGGAAAGGATACATAGGGCCGCATCGACGAAGTGGACAGTCGACCCCCGGCCAACCAGCACAGGTCTTGCCCATGCAACGACGAATTTCCATGCCAATTCTGGCGGCAGTGGCGATTTTTTCGGCCGGCGAGGCGTCTGCTGAGACTCTCTATCGAAAGGGTAGTGTTGCAGATCGGCGTCATTTCTTGCAGGTCGATGTCTCTTGGGGAGAGCTGGAGATCGGACAGGCCGATGGCGCCCGCAACCGTTTGGTGGGGACCACGGCGATGCCGGCCACCGCGGGTGCCGGAAGCCGCACGGCCAAGCTGACCTACTACACCCCGCCGTTGCGCGGGTTCGAGCTTGGCGCCAGCTATACCCCGCTGCCGCGCGGCAACGCTGACATGCCCGATCCACGGGAGGCGCTGCATCTGGTGGAGGCGGCGGTTCGCAAGACCCTGCAGATCGGCGGGATAAACGCCCGGCTGACCGCGGGCACCAGCCGGGCGCGGGTGCGCAGCGACAGCCGGCGCCTGCCGCGCCAGTCCTGGATCGTCGGCAGCCAGTTCACCTGGCAGAGCGTCACCCTGGACGGCGACCTGCGCCAGCAGGAGGAGGCGGACGGCGCGTCCTTCCGCAGCATGAATGCCGGGCTGGCCTATGGCCGGGGCGACATGACGCTGTCCTTCCGGGTGCGCCGGTCGGCGCCCGACGGAGCGGCAGCCAACGAGCAGTATCTCGCCGACCTGACCTATCGCATCACGCCGCGCTGGCAGGTGATGGCCGACACCAACTTCGATACCGGTCCGGAAACGATGGGCGCGGTGGTGAAGGTCGGCGCCCGGCTGCAGTTCTGACCCGCTCAGGTCGTCAGCAGGTCCGCCAGCCGCTCCGCCGCCGCGTCCACCTCCACCACGGTCGTGCCGCGGCCGAGCCCGAAGCGCAGGCTGGCATGGGCATCGGCGGGGGACAGTCCCAGCGCCAATAGGACATGTGACGGCTCCCCCGCCCCACTGTGGCAGGCGGAGCCGGTGGCGACAGCCAGATCCGGCAGATCCAGCAACCGGTCGGCGGCATCGATGCCGGGAACGGTCACGTTCAAGCAGCCGGCCAGCCCATCCCCGCCGTCTCCCGCCCCGTTCCGGCGGATGCCCGGCAAGCGCTCGCGCAGTTGCCGCCACAGCCGGTCGCGCAACTCCGCGATCCGGCGTGCGTCCTCTTCCCGCCGTTCCCGCGCCAACCGGCAGGCGACACCCAGCCCGACGCAGAGCGGCGTCGGCAGGGTTCCTGCCCGCAGGCCGCGCTGCTGCCCGCCGCCGGCGGACGAGGGCACCGGCCGGAAGGGCTGGCGAATGATCAGCGCCCCGATCCCCATCGGCCCATACAGCTTGTGTCCCGACAGGCTCATCCCGTGCAGGCCCAGCGCCGCCATGTCGAGCATGCGCGTGCTCAGCGCCTGGACCGCATCGCTGTGCATCGGCGCGCCATGGCCGGCGGCGACCGCCGCCAACTCCGCCAACGGCTGGACCGTCCCCACCTCATTGTTCGCGGCCATCACCGACACCAGCCCCGGTCCGGGCAGTCCAGCCAATGCACGATCAAGCCCGGCCGGATCGATCCGCCCGGTTCCGTCCACCGGCAACACGACGACCGGATGGCCGCGCCGCCGCAGCTCCGGCAGGCAGCCCAGCACGCTGGCATGCTCCACCGCCGAAACGACGCAGCCGCCCCCCGGCGGCACCCCGCCCAGCAGGGCCAGGGCATTCGCTTCCGTCGCGCCGGAGGTGAAGACCACCTCGCCCGGCTGCGCGCCGACCAGGGCGGCGACCTCTGCCCGTGCCTGCTCGATGGCGTCGGCGGCCCGCCAGCCGGCGCCATGGGCGGCGTGCGGGTTGCCGGCAGCCTCCGGCCGCATCCAGGGCAGCATCGCCTCCAGCACCAGCGGGTCGAGCGGCGTCGAGGCCAGATGGTCGAGATAGATCATGGCGCAGTATCGCGCCATCCGCCGCGGAAGGGGAGGGGGCGATTACTGCGCCGGCTGGTCCGGCCGCTCCGCCGACTGGGCGGCGCCGCTGCCGCTGACGCGCCAGATGGCGTTGCCGACATCGTCGGCGACCAGCAGGGCGCCCTTGCCGTCCAGGGTGACGCCGACCGGGCGGCCTTGCGCCTTGCCGTCCTTGTCGAGGAAGCCGGTCAGCACGTCCACCGGCTCGCCGGCCGGCTTGCCGTCGCGGAAGGGCACGAAGATCACCTTGTAGCCGCTGGGCGGCTCGCGGTTCCACGAGCCGTGCTGGCCGATGAAGACGCCCTGCTGCAGCGATTGCGGCAGCTCGCCTGCCCGCGAGAAGGCAAGCCCCAGCGACGCGGTGTGCGGACCCAGCGCATAGTCCGGCGCGATCGCCTTGGCGACCAGATCGGGGCGCTGCGGCTCCACCCGCTGGTCGACATGCTGGCCGTAATAGCTGTAGGGCCAGCCGTAGAAGCCGCCATCCTTCACCGAGGTCATGTAATCGGGGACAAGGTCGCTGCCGATCTCGTCGCGCTCGTTGACGGCGGTCCACAGGGCGCCGCTGGTCGGCTCCCAATCCAGCCCGTTGGGGTTGCGCAGGCCGGAGGCGAAGATGCGGTGCGACCGCGTCTTCAGATCGATTTCCCAAATGGCGGCGCGGCCTTCCTCCGCCTCCATCCCATTCTCGGCCACGTTGCTGTTTGAACCTGTGGTTGCATACAGCTTGGTGCCGTCGCGGCTGGCGATGATGTTCTTGGTCCAGTGATGGTTCAGCGGCCCGCCCGGCAGGTCGACGATCTTCTCAGGCTGTGCCGTGATGCGGGTGTCACCCTCCTTGTAGGGCACCTTCACCACCGCATCGGTGTTGGCGATGTAAAGGTCGCCGCCGACCAGCGCCATGCCGAAGGGGGAGTTCAGCCCCTCCAGGAAGGCTTCGCGGACATCGGCCTTGCCGTCGCCATCGCTGTCGCGCAGCAGGGTGATGCGGTTGGCGCTCGGCGTCTTGGCGCCGGCCTTGTCCATCACCAGCCCCATGACCCAGCCCTTGATGCCCTTGCCATCCTCCGGCTTGGGCGGGGCGTTGGTCTCCGCCACCAGTACGTCGCCGTTGGGCAGGGCCAGCATCCAGCGCGGATGGTCCAGCCCGGTGGCGAAGGCGGTGAGGCTCAACCCCTGTGCCGGCGTCGGCTGCGCCCCCTGCGGCCAGCCGATGGCGTCGGCGATGTTCACCGTCGGGATCAGGGTGGATTTCGGTTCCGGCAGGGTCGGGTTGGGGCCGGTGCCGGCTGACACCGGCAGGCTCGCCTGTTCGCCGCAGCCGGCAAGCGACAGGACCGCGACCGTCGCGGAAAGCATGAGGGCAAGCCGAGAGGAGCTACGCATGCGCCGGAATCCCGCGTCTGTGGGCGTGGAGGGGGTACCCACGATCAACGTCCGGGCGGGCGGGTTGGTTCCGGCGCGGCCTTCAGTTCCGTTTCGCCAGCCCCCGCAGTTCAGTGGCCAGGGCGGCGGCCAGCCGGTTCCCGTCGCACAGCGGCCCGTCGGCCATGCGGGGGCGCAGGCTGCGGCGCATCTCCGCCAGACGCTGCGGGGCGGAGGCCAGGGCGACGGCGCGCTCGACATAATCGGCCGGATCGGCGGCGACGCAGCCCTCCACCCCCGCCACGGTCAGGAAGGCCAGCGAATGGCGGCTGGAGAAGGTCTCCCCCGGCAGGGTGACGACCGGCACGCCCATCCACAGCGTCTCCAGCGTCGTGGTGCTGCCGGCGAAGGGGAAGGGGTCGAGCGCCACGTCGACCGAGGCGCACCAGCGCATGTGGTCCAGGCTGCTGCTGGCGCCGACCATCGTCACCCGGTCCGGCTCGATGCCGGCGGCGGCCAGCCGGTCGCGCCACAGCGCCGCGGTGGCGGGGCAGGACAGCGCCTTGGTCTTCATCAGCAGGCGCGCATCCGGGACCCGGTCCAGGATCGTCGCCCAGGCCGCCAGCACCCCGTCGTTCAGCTTGGTCAGGATGTTGAAGCTGCCGAAGGTGACCGGTCCGCCCGACAGGCTGGGCGGCGGCGTCAGCGGCAGGAGATCCTCACCTCCCGGCGGGTCGTAGGCGATGAAGGCGTCGGGCATGCGCAACACCCGCTCCGCATAGAAGCTCTCCATGCCGTCCGGCACATGGTGACGGTCGGCGACCAGCGCATCCATCGCCGCCAGCCCGGTCGTCGCCATGTAGCCGGACCACGCCACCTGCACCGGCGCCGGCTTGCGCGCGAAGACGCCGGGCCGGCCGCGGGCGTTGTGTCCGGCAAGGTCGATCAGCACGTCGGGCCGGTCGTGGCGGATCTGGGACGCCACCTCGGCGTCGGTCAGGCCGGCCACCGGCGTCCAGCGCGCCGCCGCCTTGCGGAAGCGCTCCGTCACGTCGTCCGCTTCCGTCTGGTTGGCATAGAGCAGCAGGCGGACGTCATGGCCCGGCAGCGCCTCCACCGTGCGGACGGCGAACAGGCCGGCGGGGTGGCGGCGGAAATCGCCCGACAGGATGGCGACGGTCAGCGGTCCCTTTCCCGCAGCTCCGCCCGAGGACCCGCGGCCGGGCTTGACCCAGCGCCCGCGGTGCGGCGCGCCGTGGATCGCATCCCAGGCCCGGTGCGCCTCCAGCACCGCCGCCGCCGTCACGCCCGGCCGGAACAGCTGGAGATAGGCAAGGTTGGAGCGCACGCCCGCCAGACCGGGGTCGAGCGCCAGCGCCCGCCGGTTCCCGGCCTCCGCCGCGTCGAGCATCCCCTGGCCCTGCCGCACCAGCGCCAGGTTGGCATGCGCCTCGGCCAGCGCCGGGTTCCAGGCCAGCGCCGCGGCATAGGCGTCGGCCGCCGCACCCAGCCGGTCGGCATGCTGGCGCACCTCGCCCAGCCGCAGCAGGGTAGCGGGCAGATCCGGCCGGGCGGCCACGGCATGGCGGGCAGCGCGGTCCGCCCCGTCGCGGTCGCCCAGCGCCAGCCGTGCCGCCGCGAGGTTGGCGTGTGCCGCCGCATGATCGGGGCGCAGCGCCAGCGCGCGGGCCAGCGCCGCCGCGGCCTCCTGCGGCCGGCCCAGCGACAACAACAGCCCGCCGCGGTTGGCATGCGCCTCGACGAAGCCGGAATCGTCGGCGATGGCGGCGCGGTAGGCGGCATCGGCCTCTGCCCGGCGGCCCAGCGCCGTCAGCACGTTGCCCAGGTTGAAACGGGCGCGGGCATAGCCGGGACGCCGCACCGCCGCCTGCCGGAAAGCGGTCGCCGCCTCCTCCAGCCGCCCCAGAGCCTCCAGCGCGTTCCCCATGTTGTAGAGCGCCTGGGCGAAGTCCGGCCGCAGCCGGATCGCCTGCCGGTGGGCGGTCACCGCCTCCTCCAGCCGGCCGAGCGCCTTCAGCGCGCTGCCGAGATTGTCGTGATAATCTGCGACCCGGTGGTTCTGCTGGATGGCGCCGCGGATCAGCGAGACCGCCCGTTCCGGCTGGCCCGACTGCAGATGGACCACGCCCAGCAGATGGGAGGCGTCGGCATGGCCGGGTACGGCGTCCAGCACGGCATGATACATGGCGGCCGCCTCTGCCAGCCGGCCGGCCTGATGATGCGCCACCGCGGCAGCCATCGCTTCCTGGATCGTCGCCATGCTAACCGTCATACCGGTTGCCGGGGACCCGCGCCAGCGGTTTTCCAGCCACTGACGCCGGAGCGACGGCTTTCCAACGCGACCGTCCTCCTCCCTCTCCCCCCCGGGGAGAGGGTCGGGGTGAGGGGGATGCACAGTTTGGATTTTCGAGATTTCTCGCCGCGTTTCCCCCTCACCCAACCCCTCACCCCAACCCCTCTCCCGCAAGGGGAGAGGGGCTTTCTCGGCGTCCACTGATCATGCCCCCGGTTTTCAACACTTGACCCGGCGGGCCGGGGCGGTCAGCTTGCCGGCCGTATACAGCCCCGGCAGCCGCCCGTGAATCGACGCCCATGAACCGACTGCAACGGTACCTGTTCCGCAACCTGCTGATCGCCACCCTCTATTCGACGGCGGGCCTGACGCTGACCATCTGGCTCAGCCAGTCGCTGCGCCTGATCGAGATCGTGGTCAGCGCCGGCGCGCCGATGGGCATGTTCCTGTGGCTGCTGCTGCTGACGGTGCCGACCTTCCTCGGCATCGTCCTGCCGCTGGCGCTGGTCGGCGCCATCCTGTTCACCTACAACAAGATGGCGACCGACAGCGAGCTGGTGGTGATGCGCGCGGCCGGCGTCGGGCCGCTGTCGTTGTCGCAGCCGGCGCTCGTGCTGGCGGTCGGGGTGATGGCCGTCGTCCTCACCCTGAACGTCTGGATCACCCCCGCCGCCCACCGCGAGCTGGTGCGGATGGAATACACGGTGCGCAGCGACTATTCGCAGCTGTTCCTGCGCGAAGGCGTCTTCAACGAGGTCGGCGACCATTTCAGCGTCTTCCTGCGCGACCGCGACGCCGATGGCAACCTGCACAAGGTGCTGATCCATGACGGGCGCCAGCCGGACAAGCCGGTGACGATCATGGGCGATCGCGCCGTGATGCAGACCGGGCCGGAAGGCACGCGCTTCGTCGTCTATGACGGCAACCGGCAGGAATTGGACCGCAAGACCAGCCGGCTGTCGCAGCTGTTCTTCGACCGCTACGCCGTGGACCTGAAGGCGGTGGCGCCGCAGGCGGCGGAGCGCTGGCCCGATGCCCGCGAACGCAGCACGGCGGAACTGATGACGGGCGACGTGCCGGCGCAGGACGACCGCATGCGCCGCGGCCTGATCGCGGAGCTGCACCACCGCTTCTCCTCGCCGCTGCTGGCCCTGACCTACGCCCTGGTGGCGCTGTCGGCGCTGCTGTCGGGCGAGTTCAACCGGCGCGGCCAATCCTCCCGCGTGACCATCGCCGTCCTGCTGGTGATGGGGTTGCAGGCGGGGGCGCTGGGCCTGACCAGCCTCGCCGGCAAGGCGACCGTGTTCGTGCCGCTGATGTACGCCATGCCGCTGGTCATGTTGCTGCCGGCGCTGTGGGTGATGTCGCGCGGGCTGATGCTGCGGCCGGGGCGCCGGCATTCCGCCGGCGATGCTGCCGGCCGCGCATCATGAGCCGCATCCTGTTCATCACGTCCAACCGTCTGGGCGACGCCGTGCTGTCCACCGGGCTGCTCGACCACCTGACGCATGCCTATCCGGACGCGCGGCTGACCATTGCCTGCGGGCCGCTGCCGGCGCCGCTGTTCCGCTCCGTGCCGGGGCTGGAGCGGCTGATCCCGCTGGCGAAGCGCTCCTACGCCCGGCATTGGCTGCGGCTGTGGCTGGACTGCGTCGGCACCCGATGGGACCTCGTGGTCGATCTGCGCAACTCGGCGGTCGGGCGGCTGGTGCCGGCCCGTCGGCGGGTCTTCCACGCCAAGCCACCCCGTCCGATGCACAAGGTGGAGGAGAATGCCGCCCTGCTCGGCCTGTCGCCGCCGCCGGCCCCACGCCTGTGGATCGACGATGCGGCACGGCGGCAGGCCGATGCCCTGATCCCCGCCGGGACCGGGCCGTTCCTGGCGATTGGGCCGACCGCCAACTGGCTGGGCAAGGAATGGCCGGCCGACCGCTTCGCCCGGCTTGCCCTGCGGCTGACGGGCCGAGGGGAGGGCCAGGGTGGAGCGCTGGAGGGCGCCCGCGTGGCCGTGCTGGCCGCCGGGCCGGAGCGGGAGCGGGCGCGGCCCGTTCTCGACGCGCTGGGCGACCGCGCCATCGACCTGACCGGCCGCACCGACCCGATGGCCGCCGCCGCCTGCCTGGAGCGGGCCGCCCTCTATGTCGGCAACGACAGCGGTCTGATGCACATCGCGGCGGCGGCCGGGGTGCCGACGGTGGGGCTTTTCGGTCCCGGCTATCCCGCCATCTACGGTCCCTGGGGGCCACGCGGACGGGTGGTGGTCAGCGAGGTTCCCCAGGCCGATCTTCTGGCCCGTGTCGCCGCCGATCCCAATGCCCGTGGCCTGATGGACGGCATCGGCGAGGACCGGGTGGCGGAGGTCGCCGCCGCACTCCTGGCTGAAGCGCATAGGACTTGTGACCAGTTTGCGGCAACGCCCGCCGGAGCGGCCGAAGTACCCCCGTTGCGTTGACAAAGCCGGCCGGATAACCGACACTTCGACGACTATGCAAAGGGGCAGCTCCGCCCCACCGGATGGGTTTTCCCCCGAGGGTTTGGAATGAAGCCGACTCCCACCTACGCCAACAAGCCGACCTCGGACAATCCGCGCGACGTCGAGGCTTGGGCCCTGGCGGAAGCGGCGCGCCGCATCATCGCCGCCAGCCATGCCAAGGACGAAAAGGCCTACCGCGAGGCACTTCAGCTGAACCAGCGCCTGTGGACCATCTTCCAGGCGGCGATCACCGAAGAGGATTGCGGCCATCCGCCGGAGGTCCGGACGAACATCGCGGCCCTGTCGCTGCTGGTCGACCGCGAAACCACCAACCGCCTGATCGACCTGGATTTCAGCAAGATCGACACGCTGGTCAACATCAACCGCAACGTCGCCAGCGGCCTGACCGCCCAGGGCCAGTTCATCGCCGCCCAACAGGCGACCCAGCCGCATGCGGGCGCGCCTCAGGCCGCCGCCCCGCAGGCTCCGGCTGCTCCCCAGGCCGCCCCGGCCGCCGGCCAGCCGCCCGCCGGCATGCGCCCCGCCGTGCCGCCGCGCCCGATGACCACCCCCGACGCCGCGCCGGTCAACCGCGAGTCCCTGCGCATCTCGATCTGACCGGCATCCGAACGACACGAAAAAGGCCGGCGCTCCCGTGGGGCGCCGGCCTTTTTGTTGGCCTCACTCCGCCGGAACCTCGCGTTCCAGTTCCTCCAGCCAGATCCGGGCATTGCCGTCGGACGGCGCCCGCCAGTCGCCGCGGGGGGAGAGGGAGCCGCCGGCCGTCACCTTCGGGCCGTTCGGCATCGCCGAGCGCTTGAACTGGCTGAAGCCGAAGAAGCGGCGCAGGAAAACGCGCAGCCAGTCGCGGATCTCGGCCGGGCTGTAGGCGCGGCGCTTCTCCAGAGGATAGCCCTCCGGCCAGTCGCCCTTTTCGACCTCGGACCAGGCATGGCGCGCCAGGAAGGCGATCTTCGACGGGCGGAAGCCGTATCGCAGCACGTAGAACAGGTTGAAGTCCTGCAGGTCGTACGGCCCGACCACGGATTCGGAGCTTTGCAGCGCCTTGTCCGACCCGGCAGGCACCAGTTCCGGCGAGATTTCCGTCTTCAGGATGGCGTCGAGCGTCTCCGACACCTCCTGCTGGAACTGGCCGGTGCGGCTGACCCAGCGGATCAGGTGCTGGATCAGCGTCTTCGGCACACCGGCATTGACGTTGTAGTGGGACATCTGGTCGCCGACGCCATAGGTGCACCAGCCAAGCGCCAGTTCGGACAAATCGCCGGTGCCCAGAACGATGCCGTTGTGGTGGTTGGCGAGCCGGAACAGGTAATCGGTGCGCAGGCCCGCCTGCACATTCTCGAAGGTCACGTCATACACCGCCTCGCCGCGGGCGAAGGGGTGGTCCATGTCCTTGAGCATCTGGTTGGCGGCCGGCCGGATGTCCAGCTCCTGCGCCGTCACCCCCAGCGCGGTCATCAGCCGCCAGGCGTTGGACTTGGTGCCCTCGCTGGTGCCGAAACCGGGCATGGTGTAGGCGAGGATGCCGCTTCGGGGCAGGTCCAGCCGGTCCATGGCGCGGGCGGCGACGATCAGCGCGTGGGTGCTGTCCAGCCCGCCCGAGACGCCGATCACCAGCTTGCCGATGCCCGTGGCGCGCAGGCGCTGCACCAGCCCGGCGACCTGGATGTTGTAGGCCTCGTAGCAATCCTGCTCCAGCCGCTCGGCGCTGGCCGGGACGAAGGGCAGGCGCGGCACCACGCGCAGCAGCCCGACATCGGCCTCCGGCGCGTCCAGCCGGAAGGAGACGGTGCGGAAGCCGCCGACGGCGGATCCGTGCAGGCGCCGGTTGTCGTCGAAGGTGCCCTGGCGCAGCCGTTCCTGCCGCAGCAGGTCCAGATCCACGTCGGCCACCGCCATCTGGGCGCCGTCGGGAAAACGGTCGGTCTCCGCCAGCTTCTCGCCATTCTCGAAGATCGAGGTCTGGCCGTCCCAGGCGAGGTCGGT
Organism: Azospirillum largimobile; assembly: GCF_977007025.2. Lineage (NCBI taxonomy): Bacteria > Pseudomonadati > Pseudomonadota > Alphaproteobacteria > Rhodospirillales > Azospirillaceae > Azospirillum > Azospirillum largimobile. Next base: position 736,587 of record NZ_CDRMUA020000004.1, on the reverse strand, counting down.
GGTCGATTCCCCCGTTCCGGCCGACGAATAGAGATAGGCGGCGAGACAGCGCGCCGACTGCGATTTCGCCAGCAGCCGGCGGGTGTCGGACTTGCCGATGGTGATGTTGCTGGCCGACAGGTTGGCCAGCACGGTGGCGCCGGCCAGCGCGGCCATGGTGCTGGGCGGCGCCGGAACCCACAGATCCTCGCAGATCTCGGCATGCACGACCAGCCCCGGCTGGTCCTCCGCCGAGAACAGCAGGTCGGGGCCGAAGGGCGCGGTCAGGTCGCCGATGCGGATCGTCCCCCCGTCGGTGCCGGTGCCCGAGGCGAACTGCCGCCGTTCGTAGAATTCCCGGTAGTTCGGCAGATGCTGCTTCGGCACCACGCCCAGCAGTTCGCCCCGGTGGATCGCCACCGCCGTGTTGTAGAGCCGCCCGTCATACAGAAGCGGCGCGCCCACCAGCAGCAGCGGCATCAGTCCGGCCGAGGCCTGCACCAGATCCAGGATCGCCTGTTCCACCGCGTCGATCAGCGGATCCTGCATCAGCAGGTCGTCGATGGCGTAGCCGGACAGCGCCAGTTCCGGGAACAGCGCCACCGCCACCGACTTGTCGTGGCAGGCGCGCGCCGCCTCCAGGATGGCCGCGGCATTGGCCGCCGGGTCCGCCGGGGTGCAGCGCGTCGTGCAGGCGGCCACCCGCGCGAAGCCGTGCCGATAGATCGAGGTGAAGCTCATGACCCGTCCCTGCTGCCATGCCTGTTCCTGACGCACCACGATACGGCGCCGGGGCATGAAACATAGCAGGAATTTCCTCGGCGTCAGGTCCCCGCAGCAGGCTATCCGGCGGGAAGGCCTCAGGAGTGCTTTAGACACGATACATTCGTTATAAAACCAAGGTCAAATCGATAGTTCAATCGGACATCTCCAGTTAAAATGACGGGGTTGGAGTATCACTGCCTCCGACAGCCAAGTTGACCAATGCAGGTGCGTTGGATATAGCCGGAGCTCGTTTGCACCGTGAGTCGGCTGACCGACGCCAGAAGGACTCGTTCACCATCGTGCCATCGGATATGCCGGTCACGCAGCCTGACCAGACCGACGCCGCACAGCGGCAGACGGATGCCGCACCTCTGCCGCCCACCTCCCCGCAGAACGTCCCCGCCGATGAGCGCACGGGCACGGAGGACCAGCCGGAGAAGTCCTGCTGCATCGTCGGCCTCGGCGCCTCGGCCGGTGGGCTGGAGGCGCTGCAGCGCTTCTTCGACGCCGTGCCGGGCGACAGCGACCTCGCCTATGTCGTGGTCCAGCACCTGTCTCCCGTGCACAAGAGCCTGATGGTCGACCTGCTGGCCAAGCACACGGCGATGGAGGTGGTTCAGGCGACCGATGGCGTTCCGGTCCAGCGCAACACAGTCTATCTGCTGCCGCCCGGCAAGCACCTGACCATCGAGGATTGCCGGCTGAGGCTGACCGCCAAGGATGCCGGCAGCGGCATGAGCCTGCCGATCGACATCTTCCTGACCGCCCTGGCGCGCGACCAGGGGCCGCTTGCCATCGGCGTGATCCTGTCGGGCACCGGATCCGACGGCACCCGCGGCCTGATGGCGATCAAGTCCGCCGGCGGTTTCACCGCCGTGCAGCAGCCGGAAACCGCGCAGTTCGACGGCATGCCGCGCAGCGCGCTCGCCACGGGCCAGGTCGACGCAACCCTGCCGCCCGACGAGCTGCCGGCCCGCCTGATCGACCATGCGCGCAAGGCGCTGGCCCGCGCCCGTCCGGCGGCGAACCGGCGGCCACGTGGCGGCCAGAACGACCAGGGCGACGACCCGCTGGCCCAGATCATCGCGGTCATCCGCTCCGTCACCGGGGTCGATTTCTCCCACTACAAGCTGGCGACTCTGCTGCGGCGGATCGAACGGCGGATGCAGGGCGCCGGCCTGGAGTCGATGGACGAGTATGCCGCCCTGCTGCGGCGGAACAGCGCCGAGACGGTCAACCTCTACAAGGAGATGCTGATCGGCGTCACCCGCTTCTTCCGGGACGAGGCGGCCTTCCGCATCCTGGCCGACCGGGTGATCCCCAGCCTGCTCGCCAACCGCAGCCCGACCGACCTGATCCGCGTCTGGGTCTGCGGCTGCGCCAGCGGGGAGGAGGCCTATTCCCTCGCCATCCTGTTCGCCGAGGCGCAGGAACGGATGGGCCGCAGCTTCGACGTCAAGATCTTCGCCACCGACATCGACCAGGACAGCATAGAGTTGGCGAGCCTCGGCGAGTATCCGCGCGCGATCGCCGAGGACGTGTCGCAGGAACGGCTCGCCCGCTTCTTCACCGCGCGGGGCGAATCCTATGTGGTGTCGCGCGATCTCCGCCGGATGGTGGTGTTCGCCGCGCACAACATCATGCGCGACCCGCCCTTCACCAAGATCGACCTGCTGAGCTGCCGCAACCTGCTGATCTACATGGACCAGCCGTTGCAGCGCAAGGTGCTCAGCCTGTTCCAGTACGCCCTGCGGCAGAGCGGCTTCCTGTTCCTCGGCACCAGCGAGACGCTGGGCGATCTCCAGTCGGATTTCCACACCGTCGACAGCCGCAACAAGATCTTCCAGAGCCTGCGCGCCGGGTCCTTCCGGCTGTCGCGGCTGCTGGTTCCGACGGTGGCGGCGCCGCTGGCCCGCCACGGCGACGACGTCTCGTCACCGGGGATGGAGGAGGGGGCGGCGATCGACGAGGCGATGGCCGCGCTGATGAAGGCCTATGTGCCGCCCTGCCTGCTGGTCAACGAACAGATGAACATCATGCATGTGTTCGGCGACGCCTCCTCGCTGCTGAAGGTCCCGCCGGGCGAGGCGACGCTGAACGTGCTGAAGATGCTGCCGTCTTCGGTCGCCATGGTGACGGGCACCGCGCTGAACCGCGCCTTCCGCTCGGGCGAGGAATTCGCGCTGTCCAACATCCCGGTGAAGGACCGCGAGGGGGTCGCGGCGCTCAGCCTGCGCGTCCAGCCCTATGTCGCGCGCAAGACCGGGCGCCGCTTCGCCCTGGTGGTGCTGGACCGCGCCAACATGCTGCCGCTGTCGGTGCCGGATTCCGACTTCGACCTCAATGCCGACGCCGCCGAGCGCATCCGCGGGCTGGAGCAGGAACTGCTGTCGCGCGGCGAGAACCTGCAGGCGACCATCGAGGAGCTGGAAACCGCCAACGAGGAACTTCAGGCCACCAACGAGGAACTGCTGGCCTCGAACGAGGAACTGCAGAGCACCAACGAGGAACTGCAGTCGGTCAACGAGGAGCTTTACTCCGTCAACGCCGAATATCAGGCGAAGGTGGAGGAGCTGACGGAGATCACCAACGACCTGGACAACCTGCTGCGGTCCACCGAGATCGGCACGGTTTTCCTCGACGACGACTTCGTCATCCGCCGCTTCACCCCGGCGGCGGCCAGCTTCATCAACATCATTCCGCGCGACATCGGCCGCTCCATCGCGCATCTGTCGACCAACATCGACTATCCCGGCTTCCTCGCCGACATCAGGAAGGTGTTCGGCGGGCGCGAGGCGATGGAACGCCATGTCCGCGTCCATGACGGCCGCTGGGTGCTGACCCGGATCCTGCCCTACCTGACCGACAAGAGCCAGGTGGCCGGCGTGGTGGTGACCTTCGTCGACGTCACCGACACCAGGCAGGCGCAGGAGAGGCTGCAGAACGTCCTGGACAGTTTGCCGGAACACATCGCCGTCACCGACCGCGCGGGCCGCATCGTCATGGTCAACGCAGCATGGCGCGGCTTCGCCGAGCGCAACGGCGGCGGAGCCACGGACCGTTGCGGCGTCGGCACCAACTATCTGGACGTCTGCCTGTCGCCGGAGGCGATCACGCAGGGTGGCCGGCAGGACGGCATCGCCCGCGCGGTGCATGACGGGCTGCACCGCATCCTGGACGGCAAGGCCGACGACTTCACCATCGAATATCCCTGCCATTCGCCCGACGCGCAGCGCTGGTTCCTGATGCACGCCACACGCCTGAACGACCATGACGGCGGCATCGTCGTCAGCCACATCAACATAACCAACCGAAAACTGATGGAGTTGAGGCTGGACGACGAAGACGGCTCCAAAGAAAGCGGCGAAGACGGCAGGGGAGGGGGGCGATGACCGAGGATACCCCCGGCGGCCTGCGGCGCCGTGCCGAACACGTGCTCAGCGACGGCCATTTCGAGGCGGCGGACGTCACCGCCACCTCGATGAAGGAACTGCTGCACGAGCTGTACGTCCATCAGGCCGAGCTTGAGATCCAGAATGAGGAACTGCGCGGCGCCCAGCAGGCGCTGGAGGCGTCGCGCCTGCAATATCTCCAGCTGTTCCAGTCGGTGCCGCTCGCCTGTCTGGCGGTGAACGCCGCCGGCATCGTGGGAGAGGCCAACGCCGCGGCCGAGCGCCAGTTCGGCCTGCCGATGCTGCGGCTGAAGGGGCGGCCCCTGACCCTGCTGGTCGACAGCCTCGACCATGGCCGGCTGTTCACCGCGCTGGGCCGGCTGCGCGAGACCGGCGAGTGGGTGCGGCAGGAATTCCGTTACGTCGGGCCGCAGGGAACAGTCATCGACGGGCTGACCGACGCCCGCACCGTGGCGCTGGACGACGGCGACCGCGGCGACGTGCTGCTGACCATCACCGACCTGACCGAACGGAACGCGTGGCTGCGCGAGGTGCAGCAGGCCCGCGACGACGCCGAACGGGCGCGGGCCGACTACCACCACATCCTGCAATCGGTGGGGGACGGCATCCTGGGGGTGGACGCCGACGGGCGCATCCGCTTCGTCAACGCCGCCGCCACGACGCTGACCGGCCATCTCGACCTCGACCTGATCGGCCGCCCGCCGTCCGACCTGCTGGCCGGCCCGGCCCCAGATTCGGCCCCAGATCATGAAAGCGGGACACCCGCCGAAGGCGGTGCCGCCCGCGCGCTGGCCTTGTCGCTCACCGACGGGCGGCCACGCAGCGTTGCCTGCGAGAGGCTGCGGCGGGAGGACGGCAGCACCGTGCTGGTCGAGGTCTCCATCTCACCCATGTTGATGCCCGGCAAGCGCCTCGCCCCGGTGCAGGAGCGTATCCAGGGCGCCGTCGTCGCCTTCCGCGACGTCACCGCCCGCTGGGCGGCGGAAGCGGCGCTGAACCTCAGCGAGCGGCGGCACCGGGTGCTGGTGCAGTCGCTGCACGATGCGCTGACGATGACCGCCGCCGACGGCCGCTGCCTGCTGGCCAACGCGATGGCCGAACGGCTGCTGGGCGGCCCGGCCCGCCCGCTGCTCGATCCCACCGCCGCCGGCTATGATGGGGTCGGGCGGATGGACGGGCATCTGGTCCCGGCCACCGCCCCGACCAGTCTTGTGCCGACCACCGCCGGGCGCCGCTTCATCGACGCCAACGGCAACCGCCTGCATGGGCTTCCCCCCGCGGCGGAAGCCGCGCGCACCGGCAAGCCGGTGGTGGAGCGCATCGTCGGCGTCGTCGAGGGGGAGGAGGCCACCGCCCCGACGCGCTGGCTGCGCGTGTCGAGCCACCCCGTCGCCGACACGGCCGGCCGGGTGGAGGCGGTGGTGTCCAGCGTCGCCGACATCACCGCGGTGAAGGCGCTGGAACGCGAATTGAACGTCGCGTTGGACGCCCGCGAACGCTTCCTGGCCGCGGCCAGCCACGACCTGCGCCAGCCGGTTCAGGCGCTTCTGCTGCTGTCGGACCTGCTGCTGAAGGAAAGCCTTCCGGCCGAGGCCCAGCGGGTGGCGGAGCAGATCCAGTCCTCGCTGGGCGGGCTGGGCGGTATGCTGGACGGGATGCTGGACATCTCCAAGCTGGAGGCCGGTCTGGTCGCGCCGCATCCGGAGCCGGTGGACATCGGCGCGCTGCTGGCCCGGCTGCATGGGGAATTCGCCCCGCTGGCGGAGAGGGGCGGGCAGGAGCTGCGTCTGGTGGCGCCGCCGCTGGCGACGCGGACCGACCCCGGCCTGCTGGAACGGGTGCTGCGCAACCTGCTGTCCAACGCGTTGCGCTATGCCCCCGGCGGACGGGTGCTGCTGGGCGCGCGCCGGCGCGGCGACCGCCTGCAGATCGAGGTGTGGGACAGCGGCATCGGCATCGCCGACCAGCACATCGACCGCATCTTCCAGGACTTCTATCAGGTCGGCAACGCCGCCCGCGACCGCCGGGAAGGGCTGGGGCTGGGGCTGAGCATCGCCAAGCGGCTGGTCACCATGATGGGCGGCGGCATCGACGTGACCTCCTCCCTCGGCCGCGGCAGCCGCTTCACCGTCAGCCTGCCGCTGACCGAGCCCAGCCCCGGCACGCCGGCACGGGCCGGCCAAGCACATGCCGGCGGAGCGGAACCGGCCGCGATGCCCGACGGCAACGAAGACCGGCTGATCATGTTGGTGGAGGATGATGCCGTCATCCGCATGGCGCTGGCCCTGATGCTGGAGGATTGGGGGTTCCGCGTGGCGGAGGCCGGCAGCGGCACCGAGGCGGACGGCCTGCTGGACGAGCTGATCGAGTCCGGGCAGACCCCCGACGTTATCCTCGCCGACTACCGCCTGCCCGAGGGCACGACCGGACTGATGGTGATGGACATGGTCCGCCGCCGCCTGTCGCGCGACGTGCCCGGCGTGCTGCTGACCGGCGACACCTCCGCCGACCGCCTGCGCGAAGCGGCCGGCGCCCAATGTGCCCTGCTGCACAAGCCCATCCAGCCCAACCGTCTGCGCGACACGCTGAGTGCGGCGCTGAACGGGTGGTAAGGATGCTCCTGCATAGAAAAGCCCCTTATGAAACGGAATAATCTATCGAGGTATTTCCCGGCGACGTCTTTTTTGACTCACGTCAATGCTACCATTACAGGAGAAATCAGACTGTACGGACCACGCAGCAAGTGATCGACGGCGGCAAGCGAGACCGGTTCATGTCCACCAACACCGATGCCAGTCTGTTACGCCGGAGGGTTCGCGCCCGCGCCGCCAGAGTGTCGGCGCTGCTGTCGGCCGGTCTGTTCGTCGGCTTCCTGCTGTTGATCGTCGTGTTCGTGGAATACCGCCGTGCCATAGACTGGGTGGACCACACGCACAAGGTGATCTCCACCGTCGAGGAACTGCAGTCCAGCCTGTCCGATGCCGAGTCCAGCCACCGCGGCTATCTGCTGTCGCTGGACCGCCAGTATCTGGTCCCCTATGCCGAGGGTACGGAGCGCAGCCGCAAGCTTCTCGACCGCGTCCAATCTCTGACGGCCGACAACCCGGGGCAGCAGGACAAGGTGAAGTCCCTGCGCACGCTCACCCATGCCAAGCTGGACCGCATGGCGGAAATCCTGCGGCAGGTCGACGGGCCGGGGCTGGACCGGGCGCGGGCGACCTTCCGCGAGGGAACGGGCGCCAGCCTGATGACCGGCATCCGGCAGCTGACCGTCACCATGCGGGCGGAGGAGGATTCGCTGCTCGACCGGCGCAGCCGGCACGCCACCATCCTCGAAATCCTGATGATCGCCTATGCGCTGGTCTTCGTGGCGGTCACGGGATGGCTCGGCACCACCACCGTGCGGCGGCTTGAGCGCGATTACCAGGCCGAGCGGGCGGAGGGGAAGGCCCTTGCCGCCGCCCTCGACGAGAACCGCATCCTGCTCGACGAGGTGAACCACCGGGTGAAGAACTCGCTGCAGATCGTCGCCAACCTTCTGCGGACCCAGGCGCTGCGGCACCACAACGCCGATGTGCGCCAGGAACTGTTGGACAGCAGCAGCCGCGTCCTCGCCATCGCCGAGGTCCACCGCCGCCTGTACGGCGAGGGGGCGGTCTACGACACGGTCGAACTGTCGGACCTGATCCGCAGCATCGCCGAGAACGCCATCCCCGCGACCGCCGCCAGCGAGCCGGCGATGACCATGGCGGTCGACACTCCGCTGCCGGCACCGGTCGACACCGCCGTCCCGGTGGCGCTGATCGTGAACGAGCTGCTGACCAACACCTACAAGCATGCCTTCCCCGATGGGCGGCCCGGCACGATCAGGCTCGGCATGGGGGTGGAGGGGAACGAGGTCCGCATCGACGTGACCGACGACGGTGTCGGGCTTCCCGATGAAGTCGCAAGCAGCGGAGGCGGCGGCTTCGGACTGAACACGGTCCGCAATCTTACGCGGCAAATAAGGGGGCGGTTGGAGATTGAACGTTTGACTCCGGGGACGCGGTTCCTTTTAACTTTCCCAATGAAACCCCGAACGCCTACCCAGGCGTGATTCCCCCGGTATCGTGCAGCATTTACAAGAAAATCAATGAAGATATTGATAATTGAAGATGAGTTCCTGATCGCAGAGGGCGTGTCCCTGACGCTCCAGTCGGCCGGGCACGAGGTTACGGGGATCGCCGAGGATCTGCCCTCCGCCGTCGAACTGGCCAAGCGGCATCCGCCCGACATGGCCTTCGTCGACATCAAGCTCGCCAACGGATCGAACGGGCTCGACGTCGCCCGTGAACTTAAGGCGCTGGGCATCGCCTGCGTCTTCGCCACCGGGAATCCGCCCAACAAGGCGCAGGCGGGCGGGGTCGGCCTGGGTTACATCGCCAAGCCCTTTTCCCCCCGCGTCCTGGTCCAGACCGCGGCCTTCGTCGGCAGCCTGCTCGCCGCCGGTGCCGCCGCCGCCGCTCCGGCGCCCAACGGCTTCGTCACCCTGTAGGGCGCGCCCGGAACCCGGTGAATCAGAACCCGGTGAAGCGCGTGAACGCTTCCGCCGGTTCGCGCTCCGTCGGGAAGGTGTTTTCCGGCGCCGACCAGTCGGCATGGCCCAGCGCCATGCCGCTGGCGATGATCTCGGTGTCGGGCAGGCCCAGGTGGCGGGCGGTGATGGCGTGGCGGTAGCAGAAGGCAGCCTGCGGGCAGGTCTCCAGCCCGAAGCCGCGGGCGACGATCATCACGTTCTGCATGAACATGCCGAGGTCGAGCCAGGCGCCCTTGCCCATGTCGCGGTCGATGGCGAAGAACAGCCCGACCGGCGCCCCGAAGAACAGCCAGTTGCGGCCATGCTGCCGCGCCATCCGCTCGCGGTCGCCCTTGCCGATGCCGATCGAGCCGTAGAGCGCCCAGCCCACCGCCCGGCGCCGGCCCAGATAGGGCTCCCGCCAGCTTTCCGGGTAATAGGGATATTCCGGCACCTCCGGCTCGCCCGCCTCATGGGCGGCCAGCAGATCGGCCGACAGGGCGGCGCGCGCCTCTCCGGCGATGGCGTGGACCTTCCAGGGCTGGATGTTGGACCCGCTCGGCGCCCGCGCGGCGAGGTCGAGGATGCGCAGCACCGTCTCCCGCTCCACCGGCGTCGGCAGAAAGGCGCGGACGCTGCGCCGGCCGGCGACGGCGTCCAGCACGGAGAGGGGAGGGATGTCGCTCATCCCGCCACCTCCACCACCGGTTCGTGCCGGACCGGGAAGTTGACCGAGCGGGCGATGAAGCATTTCTCCGCCGCCTCGTGGTGCAGGGCCATCGCCTTCGCGGCGTCCGATCCCGGCGCCAGCGTCACCCGCGGCCGCAGCACGACGCTGCTGAACTGCCCGCCGCCGTCCGGCCCCTCCTCCATCACCCCTTCCGCCTGGTCGGCATAGGCGGTGACGACGACCCCGGCGGTGGCGCAGAGATGCAGGTACCACAGCTGGTGGCAGGCCGACAGCGCGCCGACCAGCATGTCCTCCGGGTTCCAGCGCGCCGGATCGCCGCGGAAGGCCGGGTCGGAAGAGCCGGGGATCGCCGGCTTGGCGCCGGCGCCGATCGTGTGGTCGCGGCTGTAGGCCTTGTAGCCCGACGTGCCGGTGCCGAGATTGCCGGTCCAGTCGACCCGCACGGCATAGCGGTGTTCCCTGTGCGCCATCCTTCCCTCTCCTTCGCGATCTATTGCATCACCACCATCAGAAGCGCCGGCAGCGCCACGAAAGCCATGGCGGTGGATCCCAGCACCATGCCCGCCACATCCTCCGGCGAATTGCCGTAGCGCAGAGCCCACAGATAGTTGAAGACCGCGACGGGCATGGAGCTCTGCACCAGCACCACGCCGCGCGCCGCCCCGGTCAGCCCCATCGCCCACGCCACCAGCAGCCCCATGGCGAAGCCGGCGGCCAGCCGGAAGGCCGACATCGACAGTGCCCGCACCGCTCCCGACAGCCGCAGCTTCGACAGTGCCACCCCCAGCGAGAACAGCATCAGCGGCACCGCGCAGTTGCCCAGCAGGGTCGTCGTGTTGCCGATCCAGGCGGGCAGGGGAAGCCCGGCCAGTTGGATCGCCACGGCGAGCGCCACCGCGTAGATGGTGGGCGTGCGCGCCATCTGCCCCAAATCGAAGCGTCCCGCCGCCAGCGCCGGCCCCAACGTGAACTGCCCCACCGACATCACCGCATAGAACAGCACGGCAAGGCTGAGCCCGGCCTCGCCGAAGGCGAAGAGGCAGAGCGGCAGCCCCAGATTCCCCGCATTGGGAAAGGCCATCGCCGGCACATAGACCCGCAGCGGCAGCCGCGCCGCCAGCAGCACCGGCACCGACGCCAGCGCGGTCAGCGCCATGCAGGCGGTCGCCGCCGCCGCCATCTCCGCCATCACGTCGGCCGACAGGTGCAGCCGGGTCAGCGCCGAGAACACCAAGCAGGGCGACGACACGTTGATTGCGAAGGTGGTGATGAAGGAGCTGTCGTAGGGAAGCTGCGCGCGCGTCCAGCCATAGCCCAGCGCCGCCACCACGAACACGGGGGCCAGCACGGCGAAGGCATCGGACAGAAGGGCGAGGGTGGGCATGCAATCGCTGGATGGGTGGATGGTCCGCCACGATGACGGCATTCCCCTTCCCCGTCATCCCCCCAAGCCCGAGTTTCAGCGCAAAGCAGCCGCGCGCCGGGGGCAGTCACTTGCGGCTCCCTCTCCCGTCCCGGGAGAGGGAGTCCGCCGCTCGATTCGCCGGCGCGCCCGACGGAACTGTGCGTGGCCTCACCGCCATACACCTGTAGCCCGAATGCAACGCCATGGAATCGATCGCATTTTCGCAATGTTTATCAAGAAGGAGTAACGATTTGTAACGAAGCTTGAGCCATAAGGGGACGCCCACTATGGTGGGATGGCCTCATTCCGCGGATCTGCATGACACCTTCCCCGGGCGCCAAGACCGTTGTTCGACCCCTGAACAATAAGGCGCAGCAAACCAAAAGACAGCCGAACCAGAACAGCCGCCGGTTTTCGCTGCGTTCCGTCCTGCTTTGGATTCTTTTGTTGCTGTCGGCCGGTTTGTTTCTTGCGCTCGCCGCGTTGCCCGTCGGAAGATTTGCGAGCGCCGCGATTTCGGTCGGCGTCGTGGCGGCGGCCTTCGTGCTGGGGCGCTTCGCCCGGCGCTTCTGGCATGCCCGCACGCTGACCGTCCTGCTGCTGGCCTTCGTCACCTTCCGCTATTTCTTCTGGCGGCTGACCGGCACGCTGCCGCCGGTGGACGATCTGGTAAACTTCGTTCCCGGCGTCACCCTGTTCGCGGCCGAAGCGCTGTCCTTCGTGCTGTTCCTGACCTCGCTGTTCGTCATCATCGATCCCGTCGCCCGCGAGCCGTCGGAGCCGACGGGCGATCCCGCCTTCTGGCCCAGCGTCGACGTCTACATCCCCTCCTACAACGAGGAGCCGGAACTGCTGGAGACGACGCTGGCCGCCGCGGTCTGCATCGACTATCCGCGCGACAAGCTGCGCGTCTATCTGCTGGACGACGGCGGCACCGACCAGAAGCTGGCCCATGCCAACCCGGAGCAGGCCGCCGCCGCTTCGGCCCGGCGCGAGACGCTGACCGCGCTGTGCGAACGGCTGCAGGTCACCTACATGACCCGGCCGCGCAACGAGCATGCGAAGGCCGGCAACATCAACCACGCCTTCCAGAAGACCTCTGGCGACCTCGTGCTGATCCTGGACGCCGACCATGTTCCGACGGTGGGCATCCTCAAGGCGACGGTGGGTTTCTTCCAGCAGGATCCCGGCTTGTTCCTGGTCCAGACCCCGCATTTCTTCGTCAATCCCGACCCGGTTGAATACAACCTCGGCACCTTCGAACGGATGCCGAGCGAGAACGAGATGTTCTACTACTCGATCCAGCCGGGGCTGGACCGCTGGAACGGCTCCTTCTTCTGCGGGTCCGCCGCCATCCTGCGCCGTGCGGCGCTGGAGGAGGTCGGCGGCTTCAGCGGCGACACCGTGACGGAGGATTGCGAAACCGCGCTGGAGCTGCATTCGCGCGGCTGGCGCAGCGTCTACCTGCCGCGCCCGCTGATCGCCGGGCTGCAGCCGGAAACCTTCGACAGCTTCATCGCCCAGCGCTCGCGCTGGACCCAGGGCATGATCCAGCTGTTCCTGCTGAAGAACCCGCTGTTCAAGCGCGGCCTGACCATCGCGCAGCGGCTCTGCTACACCAGCACGATGCTGTACTGGTTCTTCTGGTTCTGGCGGCCGATCTTCCTGCTGTCGCCGCTGTGCTACGCGCTGTTCGGGCTGGAGATCTACCGCATCAACCTGCCGGACTTCGCCTGCTTCGTCATCCCGCACGTCTTCGCCGCCGCCTTCCTGTCGCAGTTCCTGCACGGGCGGATGCGCTGGCCGCTGTTCTCGGAATTGTACGAGTATCTGCAGTCCTTCCACGTCTCCCGCGCGGCGCTGGCCACCATGATCCGGCCGCGCGACCCGGTCTTCAAGGTCACCGCCAAGGGCCAATCGGTGGACGAGGACGGCTTCTCCCCGCTGGCGACCCCCTTCATCGTCACCACCCTGCTGCTGGCCGTCGGGCTGGCGGCTTGCGCATGGCGCTACTCCATCTTCCCGGAACACCGCGCCGCCATCGTCCCGGTGGCGGTCTGGTGTTCGCTCAGCTTCCTGCTGGCGCTCGGCGGCCTCGCCGTCGTCTATGAACGCAAGCGCGTCCGCCGCCAGGAACGCTTCACCGTCGACCGTCCCGCCGTGCTGAATCTCGCGGATGGGACCAGCATCGACCTGACCGTCGCCGACGTGTCGGCCGGCGGCGTCGGCCTGCTGGTCGATCCGAAATGGCGCGAGGAAATCTCCCGGCCGGACCAGACACCGGTCCTCACCATCACCGCGACGGAGACGGAGGCGGCGACCACCACCGGCGTGCGCATCTCCCGCATCGAAATGCGCAGCGGCGAACTGGCGGTCGGCGCCGGTTTCGCCCCGCGCGACCGCCAGGACATCGTGGAGATGGCGCGTTTCGTCTTCGGCAACAGCGTCGGCTGGGACGTCTTCCTCGACCGCAAGCGCGTGGCCGCCCCGACCTTCTTCGGCGGGCTGCTGTTCTTCGCCACGCGGGTGGTGCCGCGGCTGGGGCATGTCCTGCTGGCATTGCCGCGCGCCTTGCGGCGCATCCTGAGCTTCCAGGCTCCGTGACGGGCATGGCGGGCATGCGACATCATACCGGCATCTGCCGGTCCGGCTGGGTCCTGCTGGCTCTGCTGTCCCTGTGGATCGGCTTTGCTGCGCCCGTGATGGCGGCCGACAAGCGGGTGATCCCCCTGTCGAACCTGCGCGACGGCCAGCCGGAAGTCACCCTGCATGGCGAGACGGAGACGGCGGCCCTGCGCGCCGTCCTGCCGCCGGTGGTGGGCCTGACCTCCGTCGTTCTGGCGCTGACCTACGAGAACGGCATCGACATCCTGCCCGAAAAGGGATCGATGTCGGTCTACATCAACGGCTCGCCGGTGGCCGACCTGCCGCTGTCCGCCTTCAAGGGTCCGGTCAACGCCTCGATCACCCTGCCGGCCAGCCTGATGCGGCCGGGCGAGAACCAGATCGTCTTCCAGACCAACGCGCAGCACCGCGCCATCTGCACGGTCCGCGGCACCTACGACCTGTGGGCGCGGGTGAACCTCGCCGCCTCGTCGTTGACGCTGGTGTCGGACGGCGGCGTTCCCCAACCCGACCTCGCCATGATGCGGCATCTGCTGGTCGCGGCCGACCGGGCGCGCGAACCGCTGGCCATCCTCCATCCCGGCAACGAGATTGATGCCGACCATCTCGGCTGGGGCGCGATGGTGGCGCAGTCCTACGGCCTGCTGCTGGGCGACCAGACTCCGCAGGTGATGGCGGTGCCGGCACAGTCCGCCGCCAAGCCTGGAGCCTCCGGCGCGCCGTCGCTGGAAACCCTTCCGCTGCCGGGCGGCAAGAACGTGCTGATCGGCACCCGCGACCGCATCGCCCCGCTGCTGGGCGAGGCGCGGGCCGCCGCCATCACCGGCCCCTTCCTGGCAATCTATCCGCTCCCCGCTTCCGGCGGCGGGGCTTTCGTCGCCGTCGCCTCCGGCCGCACGCAGCAGGAAGTCGATCTGGCGGTGATGCGGCTGGCCGACGTTTCCCGGCCGCTGCCGACCCAATCCGCCATGATCGTCACCGACGCGGGCCCGCCGGCACCCCTGCCGCATCCGCCGGTACAGGCAGAGGGACGCTACCGCCTGTCGGAGCTGGGCTTCCCGACCGTCCAGCACAGCGGCTACCGTTATGCCGGCCGCTTCACCCTGACGCTGCCCACCGGCTTCGCCCCGGTCAGCGACCGCTCCATCCTGTTCCACGTCAACGCCGCGTTCGAGGGCAATCTCGGCCCCGGCGCCGTGCTGAACGTCCGGGTGAACGGCAAGTCGGCGGGCGCCATCGAGGTCGACAAGCGGTCCAGCGGCGTGATCGACAATGGCGAGATGCCGCTGCCGATGGCGATGTTCCGTCCCGGCCCCAACGTGATCGAGGTCGAGGCCGAACTGCCGCCGGCCGGCGGCACCGACTGCGTCTTCGCGGTACGGCGCCCGACCTTCACCCTGCTCGACAGCTCCAGCATCGAAATCCCCGGCTTCGCCCGGCTCGTCACGCTGCCCAGCCTGGGCGGCTTCGCCAACACCGCCTATCCCTATGGCGGCCTCGCCGGCGGGGAGCCGGCGGCCCCCTTCGACCTCGTGGTCGTCGGACGCGAGCCCGCCTGGTTCGGCGCGGCCTGGAGCCTGACCGCCCGGCTGGCGCAGCGGGCGGGCGACCTGATGGCGGTGGTGCCCTACACCGGCTGGGACGGCGCGCCGGACGACAACGCCCTGATCGTCGGCCCGGTCGCGGCCCTGCCGCAGGCCGTCTTCGCCTCCGCCCCCCTTCCCGCCGACCGTCTCGCCGGCCTGCTGGAGGCCGGGGCCCTGATCGCCCAGGCCAGCGCGCGGGGGGAGCCGATGGCGGCGGCCGACCGCCGCGCTTTGGTGGACCGGCTGCGGCTGGGCTGGTCGGGCAGCGCCGCCCGTCCGGGCATAGCGCGGCCCGGTGCCGTGCCGTCGCCGCTGGGCTTCGCCGGGACGGCTCAGGCCGCCGACGGCGGCGCCCAGAACCGCTGGCAGCGGATGGCCGGCGAGGCCAAGGACGCCTCGTCCGCCTCCGCCGGCTGGGTTCCCGACTGGGCGCGGCGGGTCATGGCCGCCGCCGCCCGCTACATCAACCACTGGACGGTGGAGGATGCGCCGGTCGATGTCGTCGCCTTGACCGAGAATGCCGACCAGCTGCCGGAAGCCGCCCTGCTGCAATACCGCGCGCCCGGTGCCGATCCGCTGACCTGGACCCTGCTGACCGCGTCGGATCCCCGCTCCATCGACCGCGCCATGCGCAGCCTGGGGGAGGCCGGGCTGTGGGACAAGCTGCGCGGCGGCGGGGCGCTGTGGAGCAGTGCGGCGCCGGCCGTCACCACGCTGGAGGCGTCCCACCCCTACCAGATCATTCTCAATCCTTTTGACATCGGCAACCTGATCCTGATCCTGGCCCGCAACCTGTCGCAGCGGATCGAGCTTCTGTTCGCCCTGCTGCTGGGGACGGCGGTGGTGCTGACGGTCAGCATGCGTCTTCTGCTGAAGCATGGACACCAGGAACGGAGCGGGCCATGACCCCATCGCGGCGTGACGTGCTGATCGGGACGGCATCCCTGGGATTGGCGGCGGCAGGTCTGTCGGCGGCATTTCCGGCCGGCGCCTTCGCCGCCCCCTTCGACGCGGCGTCATGGCGGCGCTATGCGGACCGCTTCCTGCAGCCGGACGGGCGGATCGTCGACACCGGCAACAAGGGCATCAGCCATTCCGAAGGGCAGGGCTACGGCATGCTGCTGGCCGTGGCGGCGGGCGACCGCGCCGCCTTCGACCGGATGTGGGGCTGGACCCAGCGCACGCTGATGGTGCGCGGCGACGGGCTGGTGGCATGGCGCTGGACGCCGGACGGCGGCGTCACCGACCGCAACAACGCATCCGACGGCGACATGCTGATCGCCTGGGCCCTGCTGCGCGCCGCCGAGCTGTGGAAGACCGAGGCCTACCGCACCGCCGCCGTCGCGATCGTCAAGGCGCTCGAATCCGGGCTTTTGGTGGACCATGCCGGGCTGACCGTCCTGCTGCCGGGACGCGACGGCTTCCGCAAGGGCGACACGCTGGTCCTCAACCCCAGCTACTGGATCTTCCCGGCCATCCGCGCCTTCGCCGCTCTGCCGGGTGGGGAACGCTGGGGCAAGCTGACCGACGCCGGTCTGGTCCTGCTGTCGAAGGCGCGCTTCGGCGGGTTCCAGCTGCCGCCGGACTGGATGGCGCTGGACGCCGCCGGCACGGTCACCGTCGCCGACGGCTTCAAGAAGCAGTATGGCTACGACGCCGTGCGCGTGCCGCTCTATCTGGCCTGGGACGGCTACCGCGATCCCTATTATTTCCGCCCCTACGCCGATCTGGTGGCGAAGTTCGGCGGATCGACGGTACCCGCCACCGTCTCGCTGCCGGGCGGCACCACCACGCAGGTGGCGGCATCGGTCGGCATGCTCGCGGTCTACCGGCTGGCCTGCCGACTTGCCGGCGCTGGGGCAGGAGCCGGCGACATGGTGACCGTGCCGCCGCTGGCGCCCGACGAAGACTATTACTCCACCACCCTGTTCCACCTCTCCGCGCTGGCGGCCCAGAGCCTGGGGATCGACCCGTGACCCGTCCCGTCCTTCTTTCGACCCTTCTTCTTGCCGGCATCGCCGCGCTCGGCGGCGGGAGCGGTGCCTGGGCGCAATCGCACGGCGGCGGCCGCGCGCTTGCCCCCGGCGTGAAGGTGGAGGTGGCGCCGGCCCCCGGCAGCGGCTCCGCCCCCGCCGCCGGCAAGGTGGACGAGACGGCGCTGCGCTATTACGCCCGCATCGGCGACGGCGAAAGGCTGGAGGCGGAGATCGCCCGCCTGCGCGCCCTCGATCCGACCTGGGAACCGCCCAAGGACCTGTTCGCACCACAGGCGACCACCCCCGGTGTCGACGAGACCCCGTTCTGGAATCTGGTATCGGCCGGCAAGGTGGCGGAGGCGCGCGCCGCCATCGCCGAGCAGCGCCGCAACTCGCCCTCCTGGCAGCCGTCGGACAAGCTTCTGCAGGAACTCGACCTCGCCGAGAGCGCCGGGCGCATCCGTTCGGCCAGCGACACCAAGCGCTGGCAGGAGGTGGTCGACGCCGCCGCCGCCAACCCGGAGGCGGTGGCCTGCAACCGGCTGGACAATGCCTGGCGCCTCGCCGAGGCCCATGCCGAGCTGAAGCAGACCGACCGGGCCTTCGAGACCTACAAGACCATCGTCACCAGCTGCCCCAAGGCCAAGGAGCGGCGCGACACCATCTTCAAGGCATCGCGCTACCTCAGCCCCGACCGGCTGCGCGAACTGACGGCGCTCGGCGCCACCGCCAACCCGGCGACGGGGGAGGATTACTCCACCGTCCGTGCCGCCGAGGCGGAACTGGAGACCGGCCGCCTGCTGGAGCGCCTGGGCAACGCCAAGGCCGGCGCCCTGTCCGCCGCCGACCTGTCGCGCGTCCAGGGCATCATCCGCGACAAGCAGGACGCCGACGGCGCCATCGCGCTCGGCTGGTATTTCCAGAAGCAGAAGAACTTTGCCGAGGCGCAGGGCTGGTTCTCCCAGGCCAATGGCTGGGCGCCGTCGGACCGGGCGGCGGAAGGTCTGGTGCTGGCCTACAACGGCCTGGGCGAGAAGGCGCAGGCCCGCGCCGCCGCCGCGCCGTGGAAGGGCAAGTCGAATCGCGTCGATCAGGCACTGAAGGCGGTTGACCCGCCGCGCGGACCCGCCGGCGGCGGGCGCGGCGGTCCGCAGGGGCCGAGCGAGCTGGACCGGGCGCTGGCCCGCCAGGACTACGCCGCCTGCATCGCCATCATCCGCGCCTCCATCGCCAAGAGCGGCCCGACCGCCGCCCTGCTTCAGCAGCGCGGCTGGTGCCTGCTGGAGCTGAAACGTCCGTCGGAGGCCGAAGCCGCCTTCGCCGAGGCGCAGGTGCTGGCCGCGCGCGAGCCGGCAAAAGGCGGCGCGTCGGCCGGCGCTGCTTCGGCCGGAGCGCAAGCCCCCTCCCGCACACCGTCGGCCGGCGGCCTGCCGCAGACGGCGACCCTGGCGCAGGAGAACGCCTACGGGCAGGCCATCGCGCGTCTGGCGACCGGCGATGTCGCCGGGTTGGCCCGCGACCTGCCGCGCGCCAACATGACGGCGGCGCAGAAGGCGGAAATCCGCGCCTCGCTGATGGCGACGGAGGCCAACCGGGCGCTGGAGGACAAGCGCTACAACGACGTGCTGCGCCTGCTCGACGCCCGCAAGCAGCTGGAGCCGGAACCGCGCAATCTCGGCATCCTGCGCGGCTGGGCGCTCTACAACCTGATGCGCTACGACGAGGCCTATGACCAGTTCAAGGCCATCGACGACCGGCTGAGCACCGAGGAATCGCGCGAAGGCGTCACCATCACCTGGAAGACGATCTATCATGACTGGTAAGGGCATGACTGGTAAGGGAGCCCCGATGCCCGAGACTCCGCCCGAGACTTTGAAGTCACGCACCGTCCTGCTGGCGACGCTGGCCGCCGTCACCCTGCTGACTTCGGGCTGCGCCGGCTGGGTGCGCGACAACCTGACCCAGGCGCCCACCCCCTGGCGCCGCATCCAGCCGACGGCACTGCCGGTGACGCTGCCGGACAGCCGCGACTTCCCCATCGTCGCCGCCCGCATGCGCGACACCGGCACCGTCTACAAGAGCTACGTCGTGGCGCTGGGCAACCCCACCGTGCTGCCGGGCGAGAACCGCCTGACCGTGGACGTGCAAACCCTGCCCGACAGCCTGTTCGGCGCCCTGGTCCAGCCGGCGCGCGTCTTCCCGGTCCCGCTCTACACCATGGAGACGCTGACCGAGACGACGAAGCGCGAGTTCCCGGACATGCGCATCAAGGTCGCCGACGGCGCCCGCCGCAACCGTTACGGCGACTACGACTACGTGACCGCCCAGGACGGCGAGAACAGCTGCGTGCTGGCGTGGCAGCTGATCACCGACCACAAGCGCACGCTGCCGGAACGGATCGAGGCGATCCGGCTGGACTACCGGGTCTGCGGCGTCGGCTCCAACATCCGCGCCCTGCTGGCGCCGTTCGAGGCGATGACGCTGACCCTGCCGGAAACCGTGCTGGAATCCCTCGACCTGGGCGGCCTGTAGGAGAGGATCACGCCGCCCGCGCTTCGCCCCGCCGCAGCCGCTCCTCCAGCGCCCGCCAGCGCGGCTCGACCGCCTCCCACGCGCGCTGCTTGACCGGCCCGAAGCCGCGGATCTCATGCGGCAGGGCGGCCAGTTCCACCGCGGTGGCAAGCCTGTCCGCTGACAGCCGCTCCGCGATCTCCGCCACCGTCGCCTCATAGCGGGCGACTAGCGCGCGTTCCATCCTGCGCTCCGCCGTGTAGCCGAACGGGTCGAGCGCCGTGCCGCGCAGCCGTTTGCAAGCCGCCAGCCCGCGGAACACCGGCAGGATCCAGGCGCCCAGCGCCATCTTGCGCGGCTCGCCATAGCCGTTGGTGTCGCGCGACAGCAGGGGAGGGGCGAGGTGGAAGACCGGCTTCCAATCCCCCTCGAACCGCTCCTTCAGGCTCTTGGCGAAGGCCGGATCGCTGTGCAGCCGGGCGACCTCATACTCGTCCTTGTAGGCCATCAGCTTGAAGGCGCTGCGCGCCACCGCCTCGGCCAGCGCGGTCGAACCGGGAGCCACGCGGTCCTCCGCCTGCCGCGCCCGCTCCACCAGCGCGTAATAACGCTCGGCATAGGCGCCGTCCTGATACTCCGCCAGGAACGCCGCCCGCCGCTCCACGATGCCGGCGAGATCGCCGGCCGGTGCCTCTTCCTCCACCCCCAGCCCCGCCAGAACCTCCGGCCGGTGCGCGGCGAGGCGGCCGAAGGCGAAGGCGCGCAGGTTGGCGGCGACGCCGGTGCCGTTCAGCTCGATGGCGCGGGTCAGCGCCTCCAGCCCGACCGGCAGCAGCCCCTTCTGGAAGGCGACGCCCATCAGGAAGACGTTGGCGAGGATGCTGTCGCCGAACAGCGCGGTCACCACCCGGTTGGCGTCCACCACCTCGACCTGCTCGGCCCCCGCCGCCCGGCGCAGGCTGCGCAGCAGAGCCCCCGCATCCGGCAGCTTGGCGCCGTCGCGGGTGAAGGCCCCGGTCGGCGCCACATGGGCGTTCGCCACCACCCGCGTCCGCCCCAGCCGCACCGTCTTCAGCGCGTCGGGCGAGGCCGCGACCACCGTGTCGCAGGCCAGCACCAGCTGCGCCCGCTTCGGGTCGATCCGCGCCTGATGGAGCAGCGCCGCATCCCCAGCCACCCGCAGATAGCTGTAGACCGCGCCGCCCTTCTGCGCGAAGCCCATGAAGTCCAGCACCGAGGACGCCTTGCCCTCCAGATGCGCCGCCATCGCCAGCACCGCGCCGATGGTGACGACGCCGGTGCCGCCGACCCCGACGATCAGGATCTCCGCCAAATCCTCCGCCAAATCTCCGGCCGCGCCATACCGCGGCAGCGGCAGCGCCGCCAGATCCTCGGCGAAGCGCGCGGCCACCCGGTCCGGGTCCGGCTTGCGCAAACTGCCGCCCACCACCGACACGAAGCTGGGGCAGAAGCCGTCGGCGCAGGAATAATCCTTGTTGCAGCTGGACTGGTCGATCTGCCGCTTCACCCCGAACTCGGTCTGTTTCGGCTGCACCGACAGGCAGTTCGACTTCTTGCCGCAATCGCCGCAGCCTTCGCAGACCAGATCGTTGATCACCATCCGCCGCGCAGGGTCGGCCATGGTGCCGCGCTTGCGCCGCCGCCGCTTCTCCGCCGCGCAGGTCTGCTCATAGACGATTGCCGTAACGCCGGGAATATCGCGCATCTCGCGCTGCACGGCGTCGAGTTCCTCGCGGTGATGCACCGTGGTGAAGGGGGCGAGGCCGCTGCGGCTGTCGTATTTCTCCGGCGCGTCGCTGACCACGGCGATGCGGGTGATGCCCTCCGCCGCCAGCTGGCGGGTGATGGCGTCGACGGAGATCGGACCGTCCACCGGCTGGCCGCCGGTCATGGCGACGGCGTCGTTGAACAGGATCTTGTAGGTGATGTTGATTTTGGCGGCCACCGCCTGCCGGATCGCCAGCAGGCCGGAATGGAAATAGGTGCCCTCGCCCAGATTCTGGAAGATGTGCGGCCGCTTGCTGAACGGTGCCTGCCCGATCCAGCTGACGCCCTCGCCACCCATCTGGCTCAGCCCCACCGTGTCGCGGTCCATCCACGACGCCATGAAGTGGCAGCCGATGCCGGCCATCGCCTTGCTGCCGTCGGGCACCTTGGTCGAGCTGTTGTGCGGACAGCCGGAGCAGAAATAGGGAGTGCGCGCCAGAGCAGGATTGATTGCAGGGGCGATAGGCGCCTCCCCCGGCAGCAGCTCCGCCAGCCGCGCCGAAAAATCCTTCTCCGGAAAGCGGTGGCGGATGCGCTCCACCAGCGCCTTGGCGACGATCCACGGCCGCAGCTCCCCGGTGGCGGGCAGCAGCGGCGCACCGAACTCGTCGGTCTTGCCGACCACGGCGCGCGGCCTCTCCCCGGCCGGCAGGTGGAACAGCAGGTCCTTCAGCTGCCCCTCGACGACAGGCGCCTTCTCCTCCACCACCAGCACCTCGTCGGCGCCGCGGGCGGCGGCCAGTGCGAAGTCCGGCTCCAGCGGCCAGGACAGCCCGATCTTGTGGACCGACAGCCCGATCCGCTCCGCCTCCGCCGGCCCGATTCCGAGCAGCCGCAGCGCCTCCATCAGGTCGAGATGCGCCTTGCCGGTGGTGACGATGCGCAGCCAGCCGCCCCGGCCCAGCACCGTCCGGTCGATGCGGTTGACGCGGGCGAAGGCCTTCACCGCCGCGACCTTGGCGGCCAGCCGTTCCTCGATGGCGAGGCTGGGCAGGTCGGGCCAGCGGTAATGCAGGCCCCCCGGCGGCGGATCGAAGGCCACCGGCAGGAAGCCGCCCTCCAGCGCCGGGATCCGCACGGTGCCAGAGCTTTCCACCGATTCCGAGATCGCCTTGAACCCGACCCAGGCGCCGGAGAAGCGCGACAGGGCATAGCCGTACAGCCCGAAGTCCAGATAGTCGCGGATGCCGGCCGGGTTCAGCACCGGCATCGACCAGGCGATCATGGCGAGGTCGCTCTGGTGCGGCATGCTGGACGACACGCAGCCATGGTCGTCGCCGGCCACCGCCAGCACCCCGCCGCGCGGCGAGCTGCCATAGGCGTTGGCATGTTTCAGCACGTCGCCGGAGCGGTCCACCCCCGGCCCCTTGCCGTACCACATGCCGAACACACCATCGACGGTGCCCTCGCCCGAGGATTCGACCTGCTGGGTCCCCATGACGGCGGTGGCGCCCAGATCCTCGTTGACGCCGGGGACGAAGCGGATGGCATGGGCGTCCAGATGCGCGCGCGCTTGCCACAGCGCCTGATCCAGCCCGCCCAGCGGCGACCCGCGATAGCCGCTGACGAATCCCGCCGTGTTCAGCCCGGCCCGCCGGTCGCTCTCCGCCTGGAGCAGCAGCAGCCGGACCAGCGCCTGCGTCCCCGACAGATAGACCTGCCCCCCGGCGCGGCTGTAGCGGTCGTCCAGGCGATAGCTGCGGTCGATCCGCTCAGGGGTTTGGCCGGGATCGCGCTCCGCCCGCAGGCCCGTCGGCATGCCGTCCATGTCTCGTTCCCTCGATTATCGTTCGTTGGGACGAGTGTGCGCCCTTCGCAGGCAAATGATTTTGCGGGTTGGGCGGGGAACGAGGGTGTCCGGAAAATCCTGTTGCGGATTGTTGCAATATCCAGCGAAGTTTTTGCGCCGCCGGAGGCGGGCCTTGTGGCATGGAGGGGGGAGCTTCGCCTTCAAACACCCTGCAGGGTCAAGGAACTGCATGAGCGCTCTGATCGACAGGCTGTCCTGGGACGACCTCTGCATCGTCCGCGCCATCGCCCACACCGGAGCCTTGGCGCCGGCCGCCGGGATGCTCGGCCTCAACGGATCGACCATCGCGCGACGTTTGGCGAAGGTCGAGGAGGTTCTTGGCGTCGCGCTTTTCGACCGGCGCCGGACGGGATATGTGGCGACCGCGCAGGGCGAGGAGATCGTCGCCCTCGCCGAGCGCGTCGAACTGGACGTGGTCAGCGTGGCGAGGCGGGTGTCCGGCCACACCCAGGGCCATGCAGGCGACCTGCGCATCACGACCAGTGATTCGATCCTGTTCTACTTCCTGACGCCCGTCATCGCGTCGTTCAAAGCGCGGAATCCCGCGGTCAGCGTGGAGGTGACCGTCGGAAACGGGGCGCTGAACCTTGCCCGCGGCGAGTCGGATATCGCGGTCCGCGCCACCGAAACGCCCCCGGAGAACCTGTTCGGGCGGAAGGTCGCCACCATTGCCTGGGCTCCCTACGCCGCCTGTTCCGGGTCCGCCGCGCCCTTGTCCGGGGCCCTGCCGATGGCGGACCGGCAATGGGTGTCGTACGGCGGCAAGCTGTCGGGCCTGAAGGCGTCCGGGTTCGTCGAGGCGCGCGTGCCGCGGGACGCCATCGGCTACCGCACGGATTCGGTCGCGGGTGCTGCGGCGGCCATCGCCGCCGGCCTGGGCGTGGGCTATCTGCCCTGCATGCTTGGCGACCTGTCGCCCGACATCCAACGCGTCGGACCGGTCGAGCCGGCGCTCGACGACGACCTGTGGCTTCTGACCCATCCCGATATCCGCCGGTCGGGCCGTGTCTATGCGTTCATGAGCCATTGCATCGAGGCCATCGGCCAACACCGCGATCTCGTCGAGGGCCGTCTGGGAAACCCGTCCGGCCCGGTCGCCGAGCCCGATGGCCCCTGGCGTCCGCTCAGGTTTCCGGCAGCACCGCGGTGAAGGTGATTTCGATGATCTGTTCGGGAAAGGCGAGGCGCGTCACGCCGATCAGATTGCTGGCGCATTGCGGACGCGCCGTGTTGTAGGCTTCGCCGCGGACCTTGGCCGCGACGGCGAACGCGGCATCGACGTCCAGAACGAACAGCGTTTCCTCCACCACATTGTCCAGGCTCGCGCCGAACTGCGCCAGCAGCTTGGCCGCATTGGCGTAGGTGGTGCGCATCTGCTGCTCCATCGTGGAGAAATCGGCGGGCCGGCCCTGGTCGTTCAGGGCGGCGGGCGCGACCAGCTTCCCATCGCTGTCATGGCTCAGCTGGCCGGAGACGCGGATGGTGTTCCCAACCTTGATCGCCTGGGCATAGCCATAGGCGTCTTCCCACGGAACGCCCAGATACGCGGCTTCCTTCTTGATGGCGGCGGTGGTCTGCATGTCGTGTCTCCTCGGTCGGTGGCTGATCCCTCCAGCGGTCCAGCGCCGGCAAATGATCGCCACAATCCGAGGCGTCCTTCAAACCGCATTCCTGCCGAATTGATCGTGCTCAAATGCCGTTGGCGGAGTGTTCCGGTCTGCCGGGGGCTCTCCGCGTGGAGCAGCGGTGGCCGGATCGGCGCTGGCTCCCGACAGTTGGACCTGTGTGCCCCCTGTGCGGCTGTCGCGGTCTTCCAGGCGATAGACTGGTTAAGAAGGTTCCAAAGGGAGCAGTATCGTGCCTTCCACAGGAGGCAGATTTTTAGCCGAAGCTACCATCATTTACGGTGGATTTTACGCCTCACAGTCACTTGCGCGTTGCGACCTTTTCCTAAGCATATCGGCGAATTAAGAGTAAAATTGCACTTTTTGTTTACCAATTGTGCTTGATAACACTACTAAACTTTTCCGTAAGTCATTTATGAGAGGGGCCTATGCCAAGGAGACCCGGAAACACGCTTGAGAAATGGGAAGTCGCGCTCGTTAAGACGATGCTCGCTCGTGCATATGTACCTCAAGATATCCAAGCTTATTTCTCGCGACCCACCCGCTCCATAAATCACGCTAGGATCTCTGAGATTCGTGATGGCGCTAAGCATAGGACCATCAAAGCCGCGACAGATGACGAGTTGGATGCCTACCTCGACGCTTGGCCCAACATCGACCCCGACACTGGACTTCATCTCCAAGGTGATGAGCTGCTAATAAAGGGTCGCGAAGCGATGGTTGCAGCGGTCCATACGTTCAACAGCGCTGGGCTCTATTTCCGTGCCGAGTTGTTCATCGTCACGGCGATTATCGCATGGACTTATTTGATGCATGCCTATTACAAGCGCGAGGGGATTGACTATCGTCACAAGCGTGGCGGTGAGGTGGAACGCACGCCCAGCGGCGCAGAGAAATACTGGGAATTAACCCAGTGTATCACAACTGGATCATGTCCGCTTGCCTCTGGTGTCGTCAATAACCTCAAGTTCTTGATCGAAATTAGAAACGAGATCGAGCACCGATCTACCAATAGAATAGATGATGCGTTGAGCGCAAAGCTACAAGCTTGCTGTTTAAATTTTAACGATGCCATAAAACGACTGTTCGGGCGCCAATTCGCTCTAGAAAAGAGATTGCCAATTGCGCTTCAATTTGTGACTTTTGATGGGCTCCAGCGAAAGACGCTTCTAGGCTCTAGTCTTCCGCCAAATATTGCTACGGCAATGGATAACTTTCATACTGCTCTTACTGAGGAAGAACAAAAGGATCCGCAGTTTCGTTTTCGAGTAGCCTTTGTGCCCAAGATCTCTGGAAAGGCGGCGAAATCCGATTTGGCTGTAGAGTTCGTGAAGGCAGGTTCGCCCGAGGCGGAAGCAGTTGAGCGCGTTCTTCTGAAGGAGATAGAGCGGCCGAAATTTCTCCCCTCGCAAATCGTTAAGAAAGTTCAGGATTCTGGCTTCCCTACTTTCAGTATGTACGATCACTCGAAGCTCGCTGAACAACTCGACGCCCGTAACCCCACAAAGGGCTATGGCGTTCAGGTTGCGACTGCTTGGTACTGGTATGAAGGTTGGCTTGAGAAGGTGATGGAGAAGTTGGCCGAAGGCTGGGTGAGGCCCGCCAAAGCATAACAGCGTAACGCCCCGGCGAGGCTGGCGGTGAGTATAATGCCGCCAGTCTCCTAGTCCATAGGTGTCGTGCCAGTTCTCGGAGCTTTGCAGACCTCCGTTAGATAGTCTTGATCCGGGAATACCACCAATCCCCATCATTTTGGCAAAAGAACTCCCAGCCAGAAAAAATTCCTATACCCTCCCCCGCTGGTCCCATCCACCCGCGGAGCCACGCCATGCCGCTCGACAGCCGCACCCTCCCCGACGACCATTTCCCCTGCTGGGCGGAGGAGCCACCGGTGCCGGCCTGCGGGACGCTGGTGCCCGGATCGCAGTTCCACGAGGAACAATGGATCATGGCCGCCGGGATGCTGGCGCGCGGCAGTTCCTTCCTCTACGTCGCCCGCGCCATGGGATGCAGCCGCACCACCCTGTGGCGGGCCTATTACGGATCGCGGGATTTCCGCCATCGCGTCTGGTGGGAACGGCAGGCATTGAACCGGGAGGCGGAACTGCGCCTGTCCTCGCTGCGCATCCTGGTGACGGAACAGATCGAGCGGCTGGTGTCGCTCGGCGACCCGAAGACGGTGCGCTGGCTTGCCGAGCGGCTCGGCCTGTTCGCCGGCCTCGACGCCCCGGCCAGACCGGCGGCACACGCCCGGCAGTCCGACCGGCCCGCCCCGTCCCCGGTCCCGACGCCGGCCCCGCAACCGCCCCCGCCGCCCGAACCGGCAGACCCCGCGCCCCCGCCGGTCGCGCTGACCGTCGCCCCCGGCGGCGACAGCCCGCGCGCTCCGGAGCCGGCCTCCGCGCCGGTCCCCGCAACCGCCCCCGTGGCAGCGGGCGGATGGAACAGCGCCGCGAAACCGTTCCATGATGTTCCAACCGCCGCCACCGCTCCCGGCCGGGCGGCGGGCCGGCGCCGCGTCAGTTCCCGCGGATCAGGTCGGAATACCAGCACGCCGAGTCCTTCAGGGTCCGCGCTTGCGTCGTGAAATCGACATGGACGATGCCGAACCGCGTGCCATAGCCGCCGCCCCATTCGAAATTGTCCAGCAGCGACCAGACGAAATATCCCTGCACGTCGGCCCCCTGCGCCTTCGCCTCCGCCATCGCGGCGATGTAGGCCTGGAGGTAGGCCAGCCGCTCGGGATCCGCCACGCACCCTTCCGCGTCCGGCGCCTCCGCCGCCTTGGTGCCGTACCCGTTCTCGGTCACATAGATCGGCAGGCGGTAGCGGCGGGTCAGGTCGATCAGCGTGTCGCGGAAGCAGCCGGGGTCATAGGGCCAGTCGATGGCCGTCCGCTTCATCCCCGCCGGCGGCGATCCGAAGCCGAAGCCCCAGATCAGGCTGTCGTCCTTGCGGCCATAGACCGGGGCGTAATGGTTCAGCCCGAACCAGTCCAGCGGCCGGGCGATGCGCGCCATGTCGCCGGGCTGCACATAGGGCTCGATGGCTTCGGCGATGCGGCGCGGATAGTGGGCGCGCAGTTGGGCGTCGGGGAAGGCGCGGTTCCAATGCTCGTCGAACAGGGCGGCGGCCTCGACATCCTCCGGCCGGTCGGTCTCGGGCCGCATCGGCTGGACGCTGTGCACCGCGCCGATGGAGGCGCCCGGCACCAGGGCGCGCAGCACGTCCACCCCGGCGCCATGGGCGAGGTTGACGTGGTGGATCGTCTTCAGGTGGCTGGCGCGGTCGGCGATGCTGGGCGCGCCCCAGCCGAAGGCCCAGCCGAACAGGGTGAAGACGGAGAACTCGTTGAAGGTGGCCCAGCGCTTCACCCGGTCGCCATAGCGCCGGGCGCAGAGCGCCGCGTAATCGGCGAACCAGCCGGCGCTGTCGCGGCCGGTCCAGCCGCCCATGTCCTGCAGCGCCTGCGGCAGGTCCCAGTGATACAGGCACAGCCAGGGCTCGATGTTCTTCTCCAGCAGCCGGTCGATCAGCCGGTCGTAGAAGTCCAGCCCCTTTTCGTTCGGCGCCCCCCGCCCGCGCGGCAGCACCCGCGGCCAGGAGACGGAGAAGCGGTAGGCCTGCAGCCCCAGCGCGGCCATCAGCTCCACATCCTCCGGCATCCGGTGGTAGTGGTCGCAGGCGACGTCGCCGCTCTCGCCGTTGTCGACCCGGCCCTTCAGCTTGCAGAAATTATCCCAGATGCTGGGCGCCCGCCCGTCGGCCTCGGCCCCGCCCTCGATCTGGTAGGCGGAGGTGGAGGCGCCCCACAGGAAGTCCTTGGGAAAAACCGGACGGTCGGTCATGGCGGATCACCCGAAAGAAGGCCAGGAAAGGGTGATCGGATCCTACCTCTTTCCCGTCCGGGTGGAAGGGGCCAATCGTCGCTGCGCGGACCGTCGGCGGGCACCACCTTCCGGCGGATGGTCCGTCACCATATCGCGGTCGACAGGATGGCGCGCCGCTCCTATGGTCTCGCCGACCGGACGAGCGATTCAGAAAGGAACGGGCGCATCATGGCGAAAAAGGACGGGGTCAACGGCAAGGGCGGCCAGTTCAGCGGGACGCCGGCCGACCGGCTGGTCCGGCTGTGGCGCAACAACGACGAGCGCTTCGGCGCCCTGCTGGACGAGGTGCTGGACGCCAACCGCCAGGGCGTGATCGAAGCGGCCCTGGGCAAGCTGCGCGAGGAGGAAGGCTACGACTTCATGGACGAGGTCGAGGCGTTCTCCGAAACCGCGCAGGGCACCGACGAGCAGGGCGACCCGACCCTCTCCACCCTGTTCTGGCTGGCGCTGGAGGTGGACGGTCCGCTGGACGCGCCGCCGCCGGTGGGGATCATCGAGGAGGCGCTCGATTCGGCCGGTCTGCTGGAAAAGGCCGCCGACATGCGGCTTCTGC
Source organism: Azospirillum largimobile (assembly GCF_977007025.2). Lineage (NCBI taxonomy): Bacteria > Pseudomonadati > Pseudomonadota > Alphaproteobacteria > Rhodospirillales > Azospirillaceae > Azospirillum > Azospirillum largimobile. The sequence goes on along the minus strand of NZ_CDRMUA020000004.1, from coordinate 707,415 downwards.
CGCTGTGGCTGGATCCGGAGCCGCTGTCCTACCTGGAGGCCGCCGACCGCCGCACCCTGCTGCGCCGCCTGATCTCCTCGCCGGAGGAGGCGGAGACCTTCGCCCGCGAACAGGATCTGGTGGCCGCCGCCGACGACACCGGCACCCGGCTGGTCGGCGTCGTCGGTCTGGTGATCGAGGAGGATGCGGAGCTGGAAGGGGAGGGGATGCCCGACCCGCTGAAGCTCGGCTTCGCCGACGATGGGCAGGAGCTGGAGATCGACCCGATCGAGCAGGAGCGCATCCGCCAGTCGATGGTCGTCTTCGCCGAGGCGGTCGGGGCCGCCGACCCGCGGGTGAAGCGCTGCGAGCCGGTTGGCGGGCTGAACGACCTCCTGGACTTCACCGCCGAGGGCGTCTGGCCCGACGACGTGGACACCAACTTCGACGAGGTCAACGACTTCCTCGACATCGCCGGCAACGAAACCGGCGACGGCATCCTTGACCTGTCGGTCGCCCAGTCGCCGGAGGGGATGCAGGTGCGCGCCTACAACTCCGACGGCGTGCTGCTCGACGAACGGACCTTCGACCTCTCCGGCACCCGTGCCGACGAGGCGCTGGCGATGATGAAGCGGCGCTGCCGCCGCCTCACCGAGGAGTAAGGGCCGGGGCTCAGCGCCGGCTCGGCCTGACGGCCAGCACGCAGGCGACGGCGGCGAGGATCAGCACCAGCGCCGCCATCAGCCGGAGCGTCACCGGCTCGCCCAGCAGCAGCACGGCGCCGCCGACCCCGACCACCGGGATCAGCAGGGTGCTGACCGCCGCCTCTCCCACCGTCAGGCGGCGGACGGTGACGTACCACAGCGCCTGCGCCGCGCAGATCGAACAGACGATGTGCCAGGCGAAGCCGGCCCACACCGCCGGGTGGATCTCGGCCAGCGCCGGCCTTGCCTCCGTCGCCGCCAGCAGGATCATCGGCGGGGCGCACAGCACATACTGCCAGCCGGTGATGACCATCGGGTTGCTGCGCCAGACCCGCCGCTTCATCACGATGGTGCCCAGCGCCCAGGCCAGCGCCGATACCAGCATCACCGCCGGGCCGGCCAGCTGCGAGGGTGGCGCCGACAGCGCCTCCGGCCCCAGCAGGACCATCAGCCCGGCCAGCCCGCAGGCCAGCCCGACGACCTGCCGCGCGCCCGGCCGCTCACCCAGCAGCGGGATCGCCAGCAGCGTCGCCCACACCGGCATGGTGAAGGCGATGATCGCCGCCTGCGAGGTCGCCATCAGGCTCTGGCCCAGTGCTGTGCACAGGTTGAAGACCAGCACGTTGCACAGCCCTGCCGCCGCCAGCGCCGGCCATTCCGCCCGCTCCACCCGCAGCCGGTGCCCGGCCAGCCGCGCCGCCCCCAGCAGCAGCACGGCCCCGGCGGTGAAGCCGATGGCGCGCAGGCTGAAGATCGGCATCTGCGTCAGGATCGTCTTCACCGCCGGCCAGTTCATGCCCCAGAACAGGCTGATGGCGACGATCAGCAGATACTTCACCGGATCGCGGCCGGCACCGGTGGCGGCGATGGCGGTCATCAGGCCGTCTTGCCTTCGAAGCCATCCAGGAAGCTCGACAGGTTGGCCGACAACGCGTCGATGGCGTATCCGCCCTCCTGCACCAGCACCGTCGGCAGGCCGGCGGCGGCGAGCAGCGCGCCCATGCGGGCGAAGCCCGGGGTGGTGACGCCGAAGGCGGCCAGCGGATCGTCGATGAAGGTGTCGAAGCCCAGCGAAACGAACAGCATGTCCGGCCCGAAACGCCGGATCTCCTCCAACCCCTTGCCGATGGTCGCCAGCACGGTGGCCTCGTCGCTGCCGATGGGCAGCGGCAGGTTCAGGTTGTAGCCCTCGCCGCGGCCGGTCCCGCGCTCCTGCGCATAGCCCGCCATGTGCGGATAGAACTCCGCCGGATCGGCATGGACCGAGACGAAGAACACGTCGTCGCGGTCATAGAAGATGTCCTGCGTGCCATTGCCGTGATGGACGTCCACGTCGATGATCGCCACCCGCGCCGCCCGGCCCTGGGCGCGCAGGATCGGCAGCACCGATTCCGCCGCGACCGCGACATGGTTCAGATAGCAGAAGCCCCCGGCCATATCGCGGGTGGCGTGGTGCCCCGGCGGCCGGCACAGCGCGTAGGCGGAGCGGTCCGCCCCGGTGGCGACCAGCTTGGCCGCATGGATGGCGGCGTTGGTCGCGGCGCAGGTGGCGGTCCAGGTCTCCGCGCCGATGGGGCAGGCGGTGTCGAACATATGCCAGCCGGCCTGCCCGACGATGCAGGTGGGATAGTTGGGCGCGGCCTGCATCCGGTGGACGTTGGGCAGCACCACGTCGCCCATGTCGCCCTTCGCCACCCAGCGCGCATGGGCGGTTTCCAGGAAGGCGAGATAAGCCGGCGTGTGGACGGCGGCACGCGGGGCGGAGCCGTAGTCGTCGGGCCGGATCAGCGTCTCGCCGCGCTTTTCGATCAGCGAGGCCAGCGCACCGACCCGCTCCGGCTTCTCCGGCAGGGCGCGCAGCAGGCCCTTGTTGAAGTAGGTGGCGGGGCGGTGCAGGGCGGCGTCGGGGTGATGGACGAACTTCATGGGAGGGACTCCGGGAGCTTATGCGCTCAGGGCCGGCCGGCCGTGGCGACCAGCGTTTCGAACAGCACGGCGGCGCCGCGCGCGCCGTCGGCGGGGGAGATGTTTTCGACCTCGTTGTGGCTGATGCCGTCCTCGCAGGGGATGAAGATCATCGCCGTCGGCACTTTGCCCGCCACATACACGGCGTCATGGCCGGCGCCCGACACGATGTCGCGGTGGCTGAATCCGAAGCCGCTCGCCGCCTCGCGCACCCTATCGACCAGTGGCTTGGCGAAGGGCGTCGGCGGGAAATGCCAGAAATCGGCGATCTCGGCGCTCACGCCCTGGTCTTCGGCAATCGCGGCGACGGCGGCCCGGAACCGGCGGTCCATGTCAGCCAGCGTCTCGGCATTCGGATGGCGCAGGTCGACGGTGAAGAAGACCCGGCCGGGAATGACGTTGCGCGAATGCGGATGGACGTCGAGGATGCCCACCGTAGCGCAGGGATCGCCGGCGGTCTCCAGCCCGACCCGCTGCACCGCCTGCACCATGGCGGAGGTGGCGACCAGCGCGTCGCGGCGCAGGCGCATCGGGGTCGGGCCGGCATGCGCCTCCACCCCCGTCACTGTAACCTCGTACCAGCGCTGGCCCTGCGCGCCGGTGACGACGCCGATCTCCTTGCCCTCGACCTCCAGCACCGGCCCCTGTTCGATGTGGGCCTCCAGATAGGCGTGCATCGGATGATCGACCGGAGCCTCGCCGGCATAGCCGGTGCGGACCAGTTCGTCGCCCAGACGGGCACCGTCCTGCGCCACCTTGTCGAGGATCTCCTCCAGCGTGAAGACGCCGGTTACGACGCCCGATCCCATCATCGGCGGCGAGAAGCGCGAGCCTTCCTCGTTGGTCCACACCGCGACCTCGACCGGGTGCAGGGTTTCCACCCCGCGGTCGTTCAGCGAGCGCACCACCTCCAGCGCCGCCAGCACGCCGAATACGCCATCGAAGCGCCCGCCGGTCGGCTGGGTGTCGAGATGGCTGCCCATCACCACCGGAGGCAGGCTGTCGTCGCGGCCCTTGCGGCGGGCGAAGATGTTGCCGATGCGGTCGACGCCAACGGTGCAGCCGGCGGCTTCGCACCAGGAGACGAACAGGTCGCGTCCGGCCTTGTCCTCGTCCGACAGGGCAAGGCGGCAGCTGCCGCCCTTCGCGGTGGCGCCGATCTTCGCCATTTCGGCGAGGCTGTCCCACAGGCGGTCGGCGTCGATCGGCAGGTTGGAAGGGAGGGACATGGGTGGCTCCGGGTGGTGTTTATTGGTTGTGTTTGAGTGAGGAGGCGGCGGCTGGCGATACCCCCACCTAACCTCCCCCGCTGGGCGGGGGAGGGACTGCCGCCCTCTCCTGCATCAGCACTGGTCCCCTCCCCTGCGAAGCGGGGGAGGGTTAGGGTGGGGGCAAGAGTTTGGCTAAGCCGCCACCTCGCGCCGCTCCCGCGCCTTGAGATCGACCATCGCCAACACCGCGCGCAGCATCGGCACATGCACGCCGGTCCGCTCCGCCAACTCGATGACGGAACCGAGGATCGCCTCCAACTCCAGCCGGCGGCCGGCCTCATAGTCCTGCAGCATCGATGTCTTGAAGTCGCCGACGCCGGCGGCCATGGCGATGCGCTCGTCCACGCTGGTGGTGAAGACCACGCCCAGCCGCTCCGCCACCGCCTTCGCCTCCAGCATCATGGCGCGGCCGGTCTCCCGCGTGCCGGGATCGTTGCACAGGCGGCCCAGCGTCGATCCGGTCAGCACGCTCAGCGGGTTGAAGGCAAGGTTGCCCCACAGCTTCACCCAGATCGCCTGCCGGATGTCGGTGGTCTTCGCCGGCTGAAAGCCCGCCTGCCCGAACAGCGTCACGATGCGGTCCACCGCCGGATTGTCGCGGCCCCCAGCATGGCCTGCCGCATCGCCGAAGACGAAGCGCTGGTCGCTGACATGGCGCAGCCGGCAAGGACCGTCGCCCTCCACCGCGACGAAGGTCGTCGCCCCCACCACCCGGTCGGGATCGATGGAGCGCCATAGCAGCCCGTCCGGATCGACGCTGGCGAGCGGCCGGTCGGCCAGCGGCTTTGGCTGGCGGTGCGGATACCACCAGGGAATGCCGTTGATCATCGGAACGATTGCGGTCTCCGGCCCCAGCAGCGGGGTCAGCGTGTCGATGGTCCCGCGCAGGGCATGGGCCTTGACGCACAGGAACACCACGTCCTGTGGCCCCAGCGACAGGCTGTCGTCGGTGACGCGCGGCGTGATCCGGGCGACGCGGTTCAGCGGCGTCACCATGGTCAGGCCGTTGCGGCGGATGGCGGTTGCCGCGTTCGGCCGTGCGACCAGCGTCACCTCGGCTTCCGTGGCACCCAGCCGGGCGGTCAGCAGCCCACCGACCGCACCGGCCCCGATGATGGCAACCTTCATTCAGTGCGCTCCCGCCAAGCCGGAGCCCATCTTGGCTTGCTGCAGGTCGTCCGGGATGTGCCAGGCCTTGCCGGGGATGGCGTCCAACAGGCTGCGGGTGTAGGCATCGCGCGGATGGGTGAACACCTGCCGCGCGGTACCCAGCTCCACGATCTTGCCGCGGCGCATCACCGCGATGGTGTCGCAGACCTGCGCCGCCACCCGCAGGTCGTGGGTGATGAACAGCATGGCGAGGTTCAGCCGCTTGCGGATGTCGTCCAGCAGTTCCAGCACCTGCCCCTGCACCGAAACGTCGAGCGCCGACACCGGCTCGTCCGCCACCAGCAGCTTCGGCTCCATGGCGAGCGCGCGGGCGATGCCGATGCGCTGGCGCTGGCCGCCGGAGAACTCGTGCGGGTAGCGGTCGGCGGCCGATCCGTCGAGGCCGACCATCGCCAGCAGTTCCCGCGCGCGGGCGAGCGCCTTGGCCCGGTTCTCACCGAAGGCGACCGGCCCCTGGGCCACGATGTCGCCGACGCGGTGGCGCGGGTTCAGCGAGGCGTAGGGGTCCTGGAACACCATCTGCACCGCCCGGCGATAGGGCCGGAAGCCCCTGCGGTCGAGCGACAGCAGGTCGGTGCCCTCGAACAGGATGCGTCCCGAATCCGGCTTGATCAGCCCGACGATGGAGCGGCCGAGCGTCGATTTGCCGGACCCGGATTCACCGACCAGACCGACGGTCTCACCGGGATGGATGGTCAGCGACAGGTCGTCGCCGGCCACCACCTCCTTGGACTTCTTGAACAGACCGCCGCCGACATGGAAGACCTTGCGCACCTTGTCGGCGACCAGCAGCGGGGCACCCGCCTTGGCGTGGTCGTCGCGGTGTTCGATGTAGTGAGGGACCGAGGCGATCAGCTGCCGGGTGTAGGGATGCTGCGGCCGGTTCAGCACGTCGGACGCCGGGCCGTATTCCACCAGCTTGCCGTGGCGCATCACCGCCACCCGGTGGGCGATCTCCGCCACCACGCCGAAGTCGTGGGTGATGAACATCATGCCCATGTGGCGTTCGGCCTGGATCGAGCGGATCAGGTCGAGGATTTGCTTCTGGGTGGTGACGTCCAGCGCCGTGGTCGGCTCGTCCGCGATCAGGATGTCGGGCTGGCAGGCCAGCGCCATGGCGATCATCACGCGCTGGCGCTGGCCGCCCGACAGGCGGAAGGGATAGGCCTCGGCCAGCTCCGCCGGGTTTGGCAGTCCGACCTGGGCCAGCAACTCCACCACGCGGGCGCGGCGGGCGGGGGCGGGAAGGTCGGTGTGCTCGCGCAAGGACTCGCCGATCTGCCGGCCGACCCGCATCAGCGGGTTCAGCGCCGTCATCGGCTCCTGGAACACCATGGCGATGCGGCCGCCGCGCAAAGACCGCTGCTCCGCCTCCGGCATCGTCAGCACGTCCTTGCCCTTGAACAGCAGGCTGCCGCCGGCGACGCGGACATGCGGGGCGGGCAGCAGGCCCATCATGGCGTGCGCGGTCATCGACTTGCCGGAGCCGGACTCGCCGACCACGCACAGGATCTCGTCTGGGTTCAGGGTGAAGGTCAAATTGTCCACCGCCAGCGGGCGGTCGGCGCCCGGCGGCAGCGCGATGCTGAGGCCGCGCACATCGAGAAGAGGCGTGGTCGTCATGGCTGCGGTCTCCGTCGCGGTGCGGGTCAGTTCGGACAGGCTCATCGGGTCACCCGCGCGACCGGGCGAGCTTCGGGTTCAGGGCGTCGTTCAGCCCCTCGCCGACGAGGTTCAGCGCCAGCACGGTCAGCACGATGGCGAGGCCGGGGAAGACGCTCATCCACCACGCCTGCCGGATCACCGTGCGGGCGGCGCCGATCATGTAGCCCCAGCTCATGGCGTTGGGATCGCCCAAGCCGAGGAAGCTCAGCGAGCTTTCCAGCAGGATGGCGGTCGCCACCATCAGCGAGGCCGAAACGATGATCGGCGACAGGCTGTTGGGCAGGATCTGGCGCAGGATGATGGTGGTGTTGCTCTGGCCGGTGGTGATGGCGGCCTGCACGAACTCGCGGGTGCGCAGGCTGAGGAACTCGGCGCGGGCGAGGCGCGCCAGCGGCGGCCAGCTGACGATGGCGATGGCGGCAACGATGGTGGTCAGGCTGGGGGTGAAGATGGCGACCAGCACCACCGCCAGCACGAAGTTGGGGATGGTCTGGAACAGCTCGGTGAAGCGCATGATGGCGTCGTCCACCCGGCCGCCGTGGAAGCCGGCCAGCGCCCCCAGCGTGACGCCGATGGCCAGCGCCGCGGCGGTGGAGGTCAGGCCGATCAGTAGCGACACCCGTGCCCCGTGGGCGATGCCGGCGGCGATGTCGCGTCCCAGCATGTCGGAGCCCAGCAGCGCGTCCTCCGACAGCGGCGGCTGGAACGGGGCGGTCGCCATGTCCCACGGATCGTTGGGGAACAGGAAGGAGGCGAAGGCCGCCAGGACGACGATGGCCGCCAGGATGACGAGGCCCAGGACCGCGCCCTTGTTGCGGGCGAAGGCCCGCCAGAATTCGGACTTCATCATTGGGACACCTGGATGCGCGGATCGACGAGGCCGTAGAGGATGTCGGTCAGGATGTTGAAGAGGATGACCATGATCGACGTGACCAGGAAGATGCCCAGGAGCACCTGATAGTCGCGTTGCAGCACCGCCTCGAAGGCCAGCCGGCCGATGCCGGGCCAGGCGAACACCGTCTCGATCAGGATGGAGCCGCCGACCAGCTGCCCGGCCTGGATGCCCGCCACCGTGATGACCGGCAGGATGGCGTTGCGCAGGACATGGCGGGTGACGATGCGGCTCTGCGACAGGCCCTTGGCCTTGGCGGTCTTGATGAAATCGAGGCCGCGCACCTCCAGCATCGAGGCGCGGGTGAGGCGCGCGTAGCTCGCCATGTAGAACAGGGCCAGCGTGATGACCGGCAGGATCAGGTGCTTGCCCACATCGGCGACATGCGCCAATCCGGTATAGCCCGCCCCGACCGTCTCGTAGCCGAAGGCCGGCAGCCATCCCAGCTGGATCGAGAACAGCAGGCTCAGCATCAGCCCGATCCAGTAGATCGGCGTGGCGTAGGCCAGCAGCGCCACGACGGTGATGGCGCTGTCGGCCCAGGTGCCGACCGTGACGGCGGCCAGCGTGCCCAGTGCCACGCCCAGCGCCAGCGCCAGCAGGAAGGCGGTCAGCGTCAGCACCAGGGTGGCCGGCAGCCGTTCCGCCAGGATGTCCCAGACGGGCCGCTGCTGCCGGTAGGAGAAGCCGAGATCGCCCTGCACGACCTTGCCGACATAGGTGCCGAGCTGTTCGAGGATCGGGCGGTCGAGCCCGAACTGCTCGCGCAGCTGCGCGACGAACTTCTCGTCGGCGGCCCCCGCTTCGCCCGCCATCACCATGGCCGGGTCGCCGGGGGCGGCATGGACGAGGAAGAAGTTCATCACCACGATGGCGATCAGGATCACGGCGGCCTTGACCAGGCGGCTCGCGAAGATTTGGGCGAATCCCAGCATGGGCGTAAATCCTGTGTGCGGAGCCCCGGCACCCGATGCCCCCACCCCGACCCTCCCCCGCTCTCAGCGGACCTATGGTCCGCCTGCCGCGTCAGCACAAAGCATAGCTTTGTGCGAGAGCTGGGCGGGGGAGGGGGTTAAGTGCTGATTCGGGAGGGCGGCGGCAGTTCCCTCCCCTGCGAAGCGGGGGAGGGTTAGGGTGGGGGCAAGTGCAGCGACGCGTCTCGTTACTTCGCCAACCAGACGTCTTCGTACGTCTCGTTCACGCCGATGGCGGTCTTGTTGGCGTTCTTGACCCGCTTGTCGAGGAAGGTCGGGAACTCCATCTCCAGCAGCCAGACGACCGGCAGCTCGTCGGCCAGGATGCGCTGGACCTCGCTGTACTGCTCCTGGCGCTTGGCCGGGTCGTTCTCCTGCGACGCCTTGGCGAACAGCTCGTCCACCTTCGGGTTGGAATAGCCCATGGTGTTGGAGAACATCACGCCCTTGCGGATGTTGGACGAGATGTAGGTGCGGGCCACGCCCAGCGCCGGATCGCCGTACTGGTAGACGAAGTTGGTGGTGATCTCGTAGTCCCAGTTGGCGACGCGCTGGCTCCAGCCGGCGGCGTCGGTGCTTTCCAGGACGACGGCGATGCCGACCTTGGATAGCGACTGCTTCAGATACTCGCCCAGGCGGGTCCAGGTCTCGCCGTAGGGCATCGGCATGATCTTGACGGTGGCGCGCACGCCCTTGCCGTCGGGCTTCAGGCCCATCTCGTCCAGCAGGGCCTTGGCCTTGGCGAGATCGGGCTCGTAGGTGGTGACCTTCGGATCGTAGAACTTGACCACCGAGTTGACCGGACCGGTCGGCACGCGCCCCAGCCCGAACCAGATCTTGTCGCGGATGAACTTGCGATCGATGGCGTAGGCGATGGCCTTGCGGAAGCGCTTGTCGTCCAGCGGCTTGACGCGGTGGTTGATCTCGAGCCACGACAGCGGCGCCACGAACTCATAGCCGGCGGTGGTCATGGTCAGGTTGGGCAGGGCCTTCATGCGCGGAACCTCGAAGGGCTCCAGATCGCTGTACTGGGTCTGCTGCACCTGTCCGCTCTCCAGCGCCAGCGAGCGGCTGGCGGCGTCCGGGATCACGCGGAAGGTGATGCCGTCGAGGTAGGGCAGGTCCTTCTTGTAAAAATCCTCGTTGCGGACGAGCTGGATGTAGCTGCCCTTGACCCATTCCTTCAGCTTGAAGGGACCGGTGCCGATCGGCGTGGCATTGGCCGGGTTGGCGCGGAACTCCGTCCCCTCATAGAGATGGGCCGGCACCATCGGGGCGGAGGACACCTCGAAGGCCTGGATGAAGGCGGGGAAGGCTTCCTTCAGCTTGAACTCGACGGTGTAATCGTCCAGCGCGGTGATCGACTCGCAGCGGCTGAAGACGGCACGGGCGCGCGGGTGGACCTCCATCAGGAACTTGGAGGTGGAGAAGACGACGTCCTTCGCGGTGAAGGGCTTGCCGTCATGCCACTTGACGTTCTGGAACAGCTTGAAGGTGTAGGTCAGCCCGTCCGGCGAGACCGTCCAGCTTTCGGCCAGCGACGGCATCGGGTTCAGCTTCTGGTCGTAGGTCAGCAGGCCCTGGTAGATCTTGCCGGCGACCGTCTGGGTCGGCCCCTGCTGGTTCAGGCCCAGCATCAGGGTCGGCGGCTCCGGCTGCACGATGGAGTTGAGGACACCGCCGCGCACCGGCGTTTCCTGGGCCATGGCCGGGGCGGCAACCAGTGCCGCGGTGCCGGGAACGGCGAGCACGGCGGCCAGCAGGCCTGCGGCGGCGGCGCGGTGGAACCCGCGGGTGAAACCGCCCTGAAAACTGCGGCGGAAGCTGGCGGGGATACCGGTAAGGCGTCTGGTCATCGGGTGTCCTCGTCTCCAGAAGTTGTCGGTGGTGTCAGCGACCCTGTCGTGTCGGTGTTTTTTGTTGGGAAGGCGTCGGCTGGCGGATGCCCCCACCCCAACCCTCCCCCGCTGGGCGGGGGAGGGGGCAGGTGCTCAGGCGGGAGACCGGCGGCAGTCCCTCCCCCGCCCAGCGGGGGAGGTTAGGTGGGGGTCTAACTTACCCACTCACCGCGGCCCCACCGGCCCGGACGTACCGTCCAGCCAGCGCAGCATGGCGTCCCATTCCAGGACGCCGGCCTTCGGATAGGCGCGTTCATATTGCTGCGCTGTATGCTCGCAGACCTCGGGCGAGGGGTAGACCAGCGGACGGCCGCCGGCCAGCGCCATGATCTGCTGCTTGCAGGCCTGCTCCAGGTAGTACATCAGCACCGCCGCCTCGGCGACGTCCTGGCCGGCGGTCAACAGGCCGTGGTTGCGCAGGATCATGCTGTGATGGCTGCCGAGATCGGCGATCAGCCGCTCCCGCTCCGCCAAATCGAGCGCGATGCCCTCGTAGGTGTGATAGGCGATGCGGTTGTACCAGCGCAGCGAATGCTGGGTGATCGGCAGCAGCCCGTCGGCCTGCGCGCTGACCGCCATGCCGGCGTCGGTGTGCAGGTGGATGACGGCGCCGACATCGGGGCGGGCGTGGTGGACGGCGCTGTGGATGGTGAAGCCGGCGGGGTTGATGGCGTCACCCTCGCGCCCGTCCACCAGATTGCCGTCGATGTCGACCTTCACGAGGTTGTCGGGCGTCACCTCGTGGAACATCAGGCCATAGGGGTTGATCAGGAAATGGTCGGGCGTGTCGGGAATCCGCGCCGACATGTGCGTGTAGATCAGGTCGGTCATGCCCAGCCGGTCGAACAGCTTGTAGGCGGCGGCAAGATCGGTGCGCACCTTCCACTCCACGTCGGAGCAGTCGCGGGTGGCGCGCGGGGCGTGGGCGGCGTTGGCGGTCAGCGTCTCGGCGATCATCGGGCGGGTCTCGTCGGGAAGGAAGGGGTCAGATGGGTTCCAGGCCGCACCAGCCGGCGATGAACAGCGCCAGCACGCGGGTCACGTCGCGCAGGCTGTCCAGCGACACCGATTCGTCGATGCCGTGGATGCGCGTCGCCTCGGGGCCGTAGCAGGTGGCGGGCGTGTCGCCGTAGAGCTGGAAGAAGCGGGCATCCGTGGTGCAGGTCAGCGCCACCAGCTCCGGGTCGCCGCCGCGCACGGCGCGGTGGCTGTCGGCCAGCATGGTCACCAGCGGATGGGCCGGGTCGATTTCGCAGCCGGCGGCCTGGAAGCCGTTCCACTGCAACTCGACGCCCACGTTGGAAAGAGCCGGGTCGGTGGAGCGCGCCTGCTCCACCGCCCGGGTCACCTCGGCGCGGACCGCCTCCGGCTCCTGCCCGGGGAAGAAGCCGAGCCGGAGGTCGAGCGCGCAGCGCGTCGGGACTGACGACGGCCACTCGCCGCCCTCGATCCGGCCGAGATTGACGTTGACGGGATGGGCATGGCCGCAGAAGGCGGGATGGCGGCAGGACGGCTCGTTCCAGCGCACCTCCAGCGCCTTCAGATGCGCCGCCAGCGCATAGGCTGCCTCGATGGCGTTCACGCCGGCCGAGGTGTCGAGCACATGGGCCGGCGTGCCGGTCAGCACCAGCCTCACCCACATCACGCCGACCTGGGCGACGGAAATGGAATGGTTGAACGGCTCCGGGATCACCGCGGCGTCGGCGCGGTAGCCGCGGTGCAGGCAGGCGAGCGCGCCGTTGCCGGTGCACTCCTCCTCGATCACCGACTGCAGATAGACGGGCGCGGCCGGCCGGTAGCCGAGCGTGCGCAGGGCGGAGAAGGCGGCGGTGTAGGCGGCGATGCCCGCCTTCATGTCGCCGGCCCCGCGGCCGTAGAGCCGTCCGTCGGCGATGCGCGGCTCGAAGGGCGGGGTGGTCCACAGTTCCGCCGGGCCGGCCGGCACCACGTCGATATGGCCGTTCAGGATCAGCGAGCGCCCCTTCGCCTCGCGCGGGCGATGGACGCCGACCACATTCTCGCGCCCGGCATAGGCGCCCGGCCGCACCGGCGGCGAGAAGCCCGGCATGCGGGAAATCGCCTCCTCGTCCACGTCGAACCGGTCGACCTCCAGACCCAGCGCGGCGAAGCGGTCGGCCATCAGCGCCTGTGCCCCGGATTCGTCCCCCAGCAGCGACGGCTGGCGCACGAGGTCGGACAGCATGGCCACGCACTCACCCTGCGCCGCGTCGGCGGCATCGAGGATTGCGGCGCGCAGGGCCGGGTCCGGCAACGCATGGTCGAGACGGTCTGCCGTTTCTCGTGTCATTCCGAATCCTCTTCGCCGCTGCGGCAGGATTGCGCGGTCGGTTGAAAAAAGACAAAGCGGCTGGCTTGCGGACTATCCCAAATGGATATGACCGCTATAATGCGACGTTATGCATGTCCGGCTTGGCGATGTTTGCAGGCCGCCATGTGTCGATTAGGCGATGACGAAAGCGACGTGGCAAATAAGCAATTTTCATTTGGCCCATGAGTTTGATTTATGCCGCAGTTGCTCACAGCGCGTTCATGTGCGTAGAATTTGGGCGGCAGAACGAATGCACCGGAATCGGGCGCCGATGGAGAGGGCAGGGGAGTGAACGAAAACGAGGCGGAACGGCAGGCTTTGGCCCGTCTGGGTCAGCAGATGGATTGGAACCTGCTGCGCACCTTCATGGTGATCGTGCAGGAGGGGAGCATCACCAAGGCCTCCGTCCGCCTGTTTTTGACGCAGCCCGCGGTAAGCCTCGCCCTGAAGCGGCTGGAGGAGCAGCTTGGCCGCACCCTGATCGACCGCGGCCCCGGCCGCTTCGCCGTCACCGCCGCCGGCGAGCAGGTCTATGACGAGGCGGTCGCGATCCATGCCACCGTGTCACGCCTGGGCGCCCTGGTGCGCGACGCCAAGGACGAGATCAGCGGCCATGTCCACATCCTGATGACCAGCCGCATCCAGACGCCGCTGCTCGACCGGTCGCTGCGGGAATTCCACCGGATGTACCCGCAGGTGACCTTCCGCATCGACGTGATGGCCTCGGCCGATGCCCACATCGCGTTGCAGCAGCGGGTCGGCGCGATGGCGATCTGCCTGTTGCGCGAACCGATTCCCGGGCTGTCCGCCCAAGTGTTCCTGCGCCAGACCTACCGCCTTTATTGCGGCCCCGATTTCCGGCTGTTCGGACAGCGCGACATCGACATTGCCGAGTTGCGGCACGAGAGTTTCGTCTCCTTCACCTCCGACCAGATCGACGGCGCCCTGTCGCCCCTGACGCTGTTCCGTGCGCGGGAAGGCTTCGCCGGCCGCGTCGTGGCGTCCTCCGCCAATCTGGAGGAGGTGCGCCGCATGATCGTCTGCGGTCTTGGCATCGGCCCGCTGCCGGAACACATCGCCGCGCGCGACGTGGACGACGGCCTGCTGTGGGAACTGCCCCCCTACGAGGGAATCGCCCCGGTCAACGTCCACCTGATCTGGAACGAACAGGCCAAGCTGAACCGGGCCGAACGCGCCTTCCTGGACTATCTGCAAACGGCGCTCGCCACCGCCCCGGCGCGGGATCTGGCGGGGGCAAGTGGGTAAGGGGGAAGCGAGGTGGCACCCGTAACCATCACTGCATCTCCTCAAGCCGCAACGGCGTTTCCACCAGCAGCCGGAACCGCCCGCGCCCGGTCTTCTCGATCCGCAACGGTCCGCGGCGGTCGTCCAGCCGGCGCTGAAGCAGGATCAGCCGCGCTTCCAGATTCTCGGCGAAGTCCGGCAACGGGATGTCGGGCGCCAGCCGCAGTTCACGGTTGGTGAAGTCGGTGCGCCCCAGCGCGGTGTGGTCGCGCACCAGCTTCCACAGGATCGCCCCGGCCACGCCCTTGATCAGATAGTCGTGGTCGAGGAAGACGCTGTCGTCGGTGGCATAATGGCGAACGGTGATCGGCGGCCCGCCCGCCGGTGCCGCCATGGTCTCGACCGGCGTGTCCTCCACCTCCGTCGCCGGGGCCATGGGCAGGCTGCGCATCAGTGCGCCCAACTGTGCGGCGAGAGTCGCCAGAGCATCTTCGTCGTCGTAGGTGAAGCGCATCTCCTGCGTGCTCTCCACGAAGAGCACTCCGGCCAGCACCCCGGCCAGCGCGCCACCCGGCTTGCCGCGGGCGTCGCCGGCCTGATGCGCCAGGATCGGCACCGCCAACTGGCTGTGCGGCCGCTCCAGACCGGGAAAGGGGATCTCCCGCAGCGGAGGACCCGCCGTCGTCCCCTGCCGCATCGCCATGCTGTAGGCGACGTCGGTGGTCATATGGGTGATGCGGATCGGCACCCGCTCGCGCGCCGCCACCCCGATGACGCCGTCGCCGGGCGCCACCTCCCACCCGATGCCGCTGCCCCGCCCGCTCGCCTCCCCGCTTGTCTCGTAACCCAGTGCAGCAACGGTGAACAGCCGTCCGCTGGCGGCGTCCGGCAGCAGGATCAACGCATGCTCCACCCCGAATAGGTCGCGCAGGGCCATGATGGCGCGGTCGAGCAGATCGGACAGGTCGGCGCAGCCGTGCAAGCCTTCGCAGGCGCGCCGGACGGCCGACAGCAGGCTGCGCGGGCGCATGCGCGCGGGCAGGGGACGGCCGCCGGGGACCGCCTCGATCTCCGTCACCCGGAACAGGTCGGCGCCGCGCAGCCGGAACACCTCCGCCATCCCGACATGCGAGGCAATGCCCGACAGCTTGGCCTTCATGCTCTCGAACAGCGGTCCGTCGGTCTCGGTCCGCAGATAGTCCAGCCGCAGCCGGTACTGCGCCCCCGTCGACGGGTCGATGACCTCCAGAAGCGCGTCCCGGCAGTCCAGGATGTTGGCCCGCGTCTTGTTGAAGAACTGATAGGACAGGGCGATGTGGCCGGGATCGACGTAATGGACCTGCGACAGTTGCGAAACGTTGGGCGTGCCGTCCGGCGCCACTGTGGCGATGGTGGCGGGGATCACCCCCTCCAGGCAGGTCCGGATGGCATCCAGCGTCAGCGTGCCGTGGGTCTGAGGGTCGCTCATGCCGGCACCGGTTCGCCGGCCTTCGGGCCCGGCGTCTGGTCGAACACCGCCGCCGGGCGGACATGCAGCGCCACCAGATCGGCCGGATCGCAGGTCATCACCGCCCGGATGAAGGGCTCGGTGAAGCCGATGCCGGTCAACTCGGCGATGAAGCCGTCCAGGTAGGGGCCGGTAAGCGCCGCCTCCTCCGCCGTCGGGGCGGCAACGACGGCGCCGGCGCCCTTGACCTGGAGCGAGCGGTGGGTGCTGGGTTCGGAAAAGACCACGGCCAGCCGGCCGGTGTCGGCGACGGCGGCCACCAGTTCGGCATTGGCCCGCCCGTCGAGCAGAACGGTCAGCCGCTCTCCCCTACAACTCGCCCGTGCAGCCACGGCCCGCGCCACCAGGGGCCGGTTCGCGCGGTCGCTGCTGGCGACGTTGACGCTGAGGCTGCGGTCCAGGAAGCGCAGGACCGCAGCGCCCACTCCCGTCCCAAGCTGAAGACCGTCCGGCTCCGCCACGCCCGCCCCCTCAGCGCCCCTAAGCGCTATTGCTCGGCGATCAGGATAGCAGGGGCACCGGCCGGGCGGCAAACCAACCGATGGGCGTCATCCATGCGGCAGGGACTTGCCCGGCCATGCCGGTCACGCCCCCGGCGCCACCACGAAGCAGGCCATGCCGATGGTGACCAGCCCGTTGCAGGCGCTGGCCGCATCCTGTTGCGACAGGCCGGACAGGCGGGCGCGGTAGAGCGGCCCGGTCTGGGTATCGACCGCCTGCACCACCCGCTGCGAGCGCGACAGCACCGGCATGGAATTGCGGGCGCGGTCGATCACGCGCTGGCTGTCGCCGGGCGAGCGGAAGGCGCCGAGCTGGACCGTCCACACCCCGCCGCCGGCCGTTGCCGGCCCGGCCATCGTCGCCACCGGACGCGGCGCCGGAGCGTCGGGGGTGGAGGTGTCGGGCGCCACCACCCGTACCGTAGGCGCCGCCGCCGCCGCTGGGGCAGGGGCAGGGGAGGGCAGCGCCGCCACGGCGATCGGCGGACGGCTCGGTGCCGGGCGGCTGTTGGCCGGCGGCGCGTAGGAGGGAGTTGGCCGCGACGACGAGTAGGACGACCCGAAGTCCGGCGGCGAATCGGAGGACGGCGCGCTGACCAGCACGATGTCGGCGCCGTTGGGGGCCGGGGTGCGGTTCAGCCGCGGGCCGACCGACGCGATGTAGCGCCGCGTCTCGCCGGGCAGGCTGCGCTTGCCGGCAAGATAGTCGCCGTAACAGCCCGGCCCGCAGTTGTAGGCGCCGAGGAAGCCCGGCGCGCCGAACAGGTTGTACATCTCGCGCAGATACGCGGTGCCGGCGATGATGTTGTCATGCGGATCGAACGGGTCGGAGCCCAGATCGTGCTTGCGCCGCATCTCCTCATAGGTGCCGGGCATCACCTGCATCAGGCCCATGGCGCCGGCCTTGCTGACGATCGGCTTGCCGTTGACGGTGGTGCGCCCGCCGCTTTCCTGGCGGATGACCTCGCGGATCCACAGCTCCGGCATGTCGAAGCGCTTGGAGGCCTCGGCGACGTGGGCGTCGATCTCCGCCGGGGTGGCGGTACGGTGCGATCCGCTCCCGCTGGCGCAGGCGCTCAGCAGGGCGGTCAGGGCGGCGCAGGTCAGCAACGGCTTCAGGCGACGCACGGAACCCCCGGTCATCGTTCAGTTACAACGTCAGGATAAGCCCGATTTGGAGGTAGCGACCTTTGCACATTCCCGCTCCGCCGTAAACCGTCCCGGCTGTGACCTTCGACGCGGCCGGAGAACGCGGAGGGGGGAGGGCATCGGAGCCCTTCGGACGGACAAGCGGCCGGACGGGCATCTGCCGTCCGGATCGTCCTCTACCGGGATTGCCCTTGCCCGGGTCTTTCGGCGATCGGGTCTTCAAATCTCCCGGTCATCGTCCGGGTCGCGGCGGGTGGTGAGTTCGCGCATCAGCCGTTCCTTGGCGGTCTTCCGGCTCGGCCGCCCTCCCTCCCGTCCGAACAGCCCGCCCAGCAGCCCGCCGGATTTCGGTTCGTCCTCCGGCTCCGCGGTCACCTGCGCGCGCTCCGCCTCGCGCCGGGCCAGCATGGCGGCGCGGTCGACCAGCGGGTTGCGCAGCCGGTGCGGCAGCGCCTTGAAGGCGAGGTTGGCTCGTTCCAGGTCAGCCACCGACTCGGTGGACCGCGCGATGCGCAGCGCCACCCGGAACAGGTCGAGCCGCCACGCATCCTCCGGCGCATGCGGCAGCGTCTCCGCCGCCGCCAGCAGGGTATCCAGCCCCTTCCCGGTCAGTCCGCTGGTGGATTGCCCGCCGGTCGATCGTTCGGTGTCGCGGTCCCGTCCCATTCCGTCATCGAAGCTGTCGCGCTGAAGGCGGACTTTAGGACGGCTCGACAGGATTTGTCTGCCCCCATGCGGAGACCACACCATTCGGGTGGGGGGAGAAATTATGCGGCGTCCGCCAGCCGGTGCAGGGTGGAGTCGGAGATCGACTCGTCCACCACCTTGGCGGCGCCGGCAATGACAGCCAGCTTGGTGCCGAAGGCTTCCTTGTTGCGGACCACAGCGATGCGCGCCGGGCCGTTTTCCAGCTGCGCGATGTCGAAGAACTTGGTGACGGCGGCGGCGATGGCCGTCGGATGGTTGGCGACCGGTTCGAACACCGCCTTGTGCCCGTCAGAGCTGACCAGTGCCGCGACATGCCAGGGAGTGTTGGAGGCACCAAGGACTTCCACATCCTTCGCCACCCGCTCCCGCGAGAAGACGGTGACGAGCCGTTCGTAAAGGCGCTCCGTCGCGTCCTGCTGGCGCCTTTCGGCAAGCTTGAAGGCCGTCAGCTGCACCGCTTCCTGCGAACAGGCGGCAACCGTCGCCACCGCCCCGGCAAGCTGTGGACGGCTGACCTCCATCAGGAAGAAGTCGCGATGGTCGAAGGAGACGCCGGCCCTTTCCGCCACCTTGGATGCCCAACGGGTAAACAGAGGGGCCGCGCCCATCAGGTCGGCTTCCTGCCGGGCGAGACCCATGTCGGAGACGAGGAAGCGGTCGGCGGAAGACCCGCTTCCGGCGCCCAATGCGGCGACACGGACGACGACCATCGAGCCGCCAGGATACATCACCGGCGTGCGCAGGTACGACGCATCCTCATCGTGGCGCACGGCGCTCAGCAAGCGGGCCGTTTCCTCCACGATCTGCCGGAACGTGATGTTCTTTTCGACCACCCCGATCATAGCCTTCCAAGCCTCGGTTCCCATGGCGGCATCGGAAACGCCTCCATGCCCTGAATGTTGAACAGTCGGCCTGCCAAAACCGTCAGGTCGCGGAAGGACGCCGGCTCACTGTCCAGCGGCTCCGCAATCGGCAAATTCTCTCCGAACATCCGTTGGAAGCCAAGAGGCCAGTTGAGCGCAAATGGGTGGTGATGGCTGCCCTCAATCAGCATCAGGCGGAGATGAACCGGTCCAATGTTCTTGTTCCCGTGCGGAGAGTCCGGCCTCCAGTCCAACCGTGCGACCGCACCGCGTCGTAGGCCTGGCGCCATCCATTCCAGTTGAAAGGTAACGCGACGATCCGCGACTTCACGAATGCATTGACCGCGCAGCCAAAAGCCTTCGATCGTCACTCCATCGATATCAAGGGCGGAGACGACACGAAACTGGTCGTCGTGCACGCCCCACTTGGTTGATGTGGCGAGTTGCTTGGTTGCGGCGATCAGGTTTGGAAGGCGATCGGGCATGGCCCGTATCTACATCACTTTTTGTGAATGCACCACAGCTAGTGCTGCTTAGGCGAGCATGTGACGGTGGCGCTGCGGTCGACGAAAAAAGCCCTCCCCCGTCGCCGGGAAGAGGGCTGCAAGTCAATCGGGGAAATGCGCGGCTGGATGCCGGCAATCATGCCGCCGCCCAGGGGGATGGGCGCGGCATCTCGAAGCCGGCCCCTTCGCAGCCTCGCGGAAGGGCCGGGAAACTCACCTCAACGTCACCTCACTCCGCGGCCTGCGCCACGGTCAGGCCCAGGCGCCTGGCGACGCCCTCGCCATAGGCGGGGTCGGCGGCCAGGAAGTGCTTCAGCTGGCGCTGCTGGATGAACAGCGGGACCTTGCCCAGGCTGCCGGCGATGTTGTCCATCAGGCGGGCCTGAGCCTCCCCGCCGATCAGGCGGAACAGCGCGCCGGCCTGGGCGTAGTCGTCATTGCCCTCGCGATGGTCGTAGTGTGCGGCGTCGCCGCGGATGCGCAGCGGCGGCTCGCTCGCCACGCCGGTCTGGGCCGGGCCGCCAAAGCTGTTCGGCTCGTAGTTCGGCCGGCCGCCGCCGTTGCCGTCGGTGCGCATGGCGCCGTCGCGCTGATGGTTGTGGACCGGGCAGCCCTGCGGCTTGTTCACGGGGATCTGCGCGTAGTTGCCGCCCAGCCGATAACGGTGGGCGTCGGCATAGGCGAACAGCCGGCCCTGCAGCATCTTGTCCGGGCTGAAGGAGATGCCGGGCACCACGCTGCCCGGGCTGAAGGCGGCCTGCTCGGTCTCCGCGAAGAAGTTCTCCGGATTGCGGTTCAGCACCAGTTCGCCGATTTCGATCAGCGGGTAGTCGGCATGCGGCCAGACCTTGGTCAGGTCGAACGGGTTGATGCGGTAACCGTCGGCCTCGGCCTCCGGCATGATCTGCACCGAGACGGTCCAGGCCGGGAAGTCGCCGTCCTCGATCGAGGCGAACAGGTCGCGGGTGGCGTGGTCGGGGTCGATGCCGCCCATCACCGTCGCCTGCTCGGCGGTGAAGTTCTGGATGCCCTGGCGGGTCTTGAAGTGGTACTTGACCCAGAAGCGCTCGTTGGCCGCGTTGATCCACGAGAAGGTGTGGCTGCTGAAGCCGTCCATGTGGCGATAGCCGCGCGGCGTGCCGCGGTCGCTGAACAGGATGGTCAGCTGGTGCATCGTCTCCGGCGACAGCGAGAAGAAGTCCCACATCGCGGTGGGGTCCTTCAGGTTGGT
This sequence comes from Azospirillum largimobile, assembly GCF_977007025.2. Classification (NCBI taxonomy): domain Bacteria; kingdom Pseudomonadati; phylum Pseudomonadota; class Alphaproteobacteria; order Rhodospirillales; family Azospirillaceae; genus Azospirillum; species Azospirillum largimobile. The sequence continues at coordinate 686,859 of NZ_CDRMUA020000004.1, read as the reverse complement.
TGCCGGGTTGCGCTTCTGGGTGTGGATGAAGTCCGGGAACTTCAGCGGATCGCGCAGGAAGAAGACCGGCGTGTTGTTGCCGACCAGATCGTAGTTGCCCTCTTCCGTATAGAACTTCACGGCGAAGCCGCGCGGGTCGCGCTCGGCATCGGCGGAGCCCTTCTCGCCGCCGACGGTGGAGAAGCGCAGGAAGACCGGCGTCTCCTTGCCCACCGACGACAGGAAGGCGGCCTTGGTCCAGCCGGTGACGTCGCGGGTGACGCGGAAGCTGCCGTAGGCGCCGGCGCCCTTGGCGTGGACCACGCGCTCCGGAATGCGTTCGCGGTTGAAATGGGCCAGCTTCTCGATCAGGTGGAAGTCCTGCAGCAGCAGCGGACCGCGCGGCCCGGCGCTCAGCGAATTCTGGTTGTCGGGAACGGGCTGGCCGAAGCTGGTGGTCAGGGTGCTCATCCGGGTCATCCTCGTTGGGGCGGTGTCGCTTGAAGCGCCATCATTGTCTCGCCCCTGGTTATCCGGCGTCTTGAACGATATATCCAAGACATTGAAGGAAATGCTCCCATAGGCACCGTCTATGAATCTCTCCGCCCTGTCCCTGCGTGATCTGGAATATGTCGTCGCCGTCGCCGAGCTGCGCCATTTCGGCCGGGCCGCCGAACGCTGTGCCGTCAGCCAGCCGTCGCTGAGCGCCCAGATCCGCAAGCTGGAAGAGGCCCTCGGCCTCTCCCTGTTCGAGCGGACCAGTCGCAAGGTCCTGCTGACCCCGCGCGGCGAGGCCATCGTCGCCCAGGCCCGCGTGGTGCTGGAGGAGGCGCGGCGCCTGCTGTCCTTGGCCGACGGGTCGGGCGGCGCGCTGACCGGCCGGCTGCGGCTGGCGGCGATCCACACGCTGGGTCCCTACCTGTTCCCGCACATCCTGCCGCCGTTGCGCGAGGCTTGGCCCGACCTGACGCTGATCCTGTCGGAAGGGCGGACCGACAGCCTGCTGGAGGAACTGCGCGACGGCCAGCTCGATGCCGTGCTGCTGGCCCTGCCGGTGGAAACCGATGGGATGGTGGCGGAGCCGCTGTTCTTCGAGCCCTTCCTGCTCGCCCATCCCGCCGGCCATCGCCTCTGTGCGGCGCCCACCCTGTCGCTGAACGACCTCGATCCGTCCGAGCTTCTGCTGCTGGAGGAGGGGCACTGCCTGCGCGATCAGGCGCTGGCGGCCTGCGGCCTCAGCGCCCGCGGTGGGGGCGTCCACGCCACCGGGCTGGAGACCCTGCGCCACATGGTGGCCGCCGGGGCCGGCTGCACGCTGATGCCGCTGCTGGCGACCCGGGGGGACACCGGCCGGACCGCCAGCGTCGGCGGGCTGGTGGATTACCGCCCCTTCGATGCGTCCTCCGACGGCTCTTCCAATGGCTCCCGCCCGCCCGGCCGCGTCATCGGCCTCGTCTGGCGGGCCAGCGATCCGCGCGACCGCGGCCTGCGCGACCTGGCGGCCTTGCTGCGCCGCGGAATGCCGGCGGGCACCAGCCCGGTCCTATCCTGAAGGGCTGGGGAATTTCGGGAAGGAACAAGCGCCCATCGGCCGGGTTGAAGGCTCGGCCCGCGCTTCTCACTGTCCAGGAGCGAGGGCACGACTTTCGATCCAGGCGGAGAAGTGGGCGATCATGGCAAACATCCTGAAACAGGCAACGCGGCTCGGTGAAGGATTGCCTTTTCCGCTGGGCGCGACATGGGACGGCCTCGGCGTCAACTTCGCCTTGTTTTCCGCGCATGCCACCAAGGTGGAACTGTGCCTGTTCGATGAAAACGGCGAGGAGGAGCTCGAGCGGATCGAGCTTCCGGAATTCACCAACGAGATCTGGCACGGCTACCTGCCCGATGCCCGCCCCGGCCTGCTCTACGGCTACCGCGTGTACGGCCCGTACGAGCCGGAGCAGGGCCACCGCTTCAACCCGAACAAGCTTCTGCTCGACCCCTACGCCAAGGAGCTGGTCGGCGAGATCCGCTGGAACCCGGCCCATTTCGGCTATGTGATGGAATCGGGCGACGACCTGACCTATGACGAGCGCGACAGCGCGCCCTTCATGCCGAAATGCAAGGTGATCGACCCGGCTTTCACCTGGGGCCGCGACCACAAGCCCGGCACCGCCTGGGACCGCACCATCTTCTACGAAACCCATGTGAAGGGTTTCACCAAGCTGCATCCCGCGGTGCCCGACAGCCTGCGCGGCACCTATGGCGGCATGGCGGTGAAGGAGGTGGTCGACTACATCAAGTCGCTCGGCGTCACCTCGGTGGAGCTGCTGCCGGTCCATGCCTTCGTCCAGGACCAGCATCTGGTCGACAAGGGGCTGGCGAACTACTGGGGCTACAACTCCATCGGCTTCTTCGCGCCGGAACCGCGCTATGCCGCGTCCGGCAACGCCATCAAGGAATTCAAGGAGATGGTCGCCCATCTCCACAATGCCGGGCTGGAGGTGATCCTCGACGTCGTCTACAACCACACCGCCGAGGGCAACGAGCGCGGGCCGACCCTGTCCTTCAAGGGCATCGACAACGCCTCCTACTACCGCCTGATCCCGGACCAGAAGCGCTACTACATCAACGAGACGGGGACCGGGAACACCGTCAACCTCAGCCATCCGCGCGTCCTGCAGATGGTCACCGATTCGCTCCGCTACTGGGCGACGGAGATGCATGTCGACGGCTTCCGCTTCGATCTCGCCACCATCCTCGGGCGCGAGCCCTACGGCTTCGACGAGGGCGGCGGCTTCCTCGACAGCTGCCTGCAGGACCCGATCCTGAACAGCGTCAAGCTGATCGCCGAGCCGTGGGACTGCGGCCCCGGCGGCTATCAGGTCGGCAATTTCCCGCCGGGCTGGGCGGAGTGGAACGACCGCTACCGCGACACCGTCCGCGCCTTCTGGAAGGGCGACGAGGGCAAGCTGCCGGAGGTGGCGCCGCGGCTGTGCGGCTCCGCCGACCTGTTCGACAAGCGCGGCCGCAAGCCCTGGGCCAGCGTGAACTTCATCACCGCCCATGACGGCTACACGCTGAACGACCTCGTTTCCTACAACGACAAGCACAACGAGGCGAACGGCGAGGACAACAACGACGGCCACTCCCACAACCTGTCCTGGAACCATGGGGTGGAGGGGCCGACCGACGACCCCGAGATCAAAGAACTCCGCGAACGGCAGAAGCGAAACATGCTGGCGACGCTGCTGCTGTCCCAGGGCTCGCCGATGCTGCTGGCCGGTGACGAGTTCGGCAACACCCAGCACGGCAACAACAACGCCTATTGCCAGGACAACGAGACGGCGTGGCTGAACTGGGACGGTATCGACGAGGACGGGCAGGCTCTGATCGAGTTCGTCCGCCGCGTGGTGGCGGTCCGCCAGTCCTTCCCCATGCTGCGGCGCGGCCGCTTCCTGTCGGGCGAATACAATGCCGAGTTCGACGTGAAGGACGTGACCTGGCTGACCCCCGGCGGCGACGAGATGGAGGAAGGCCATTGGCACGACGGCAACGCCCGTTGCCTGGGCATGCTGCTGGACGGTCGCGGGCAGGCCAGCGGCATCAAGCGCCCGGCGATGGACGCCACCCTGCTGCTGGTCATCAACTCCCACCATGACGTGGTGGAGTTCACCCTGCCGGAGGTGACCGGCGGCAGCGTCTGGCGCTGTCTGGTCGACACCAACCTGCCCGACCCCGACGAGGTGCCGCGCGTCAACACCGGCGACGGCTACATGGTGACCGGCCGTTCGCTGCTGCTGCTGGCCCTGGAGCCGGACGGCAAGACCTCCTTCGCGCTGCGCCGCGCCGCACGCGCTCTGCGCAGCGTCGCCGAAAGCCCAACCCTGTCCTTCGGCGAGGAGACCGTCGAAGCGGAGAAACCGGCGGAACCAGCCGAGACGAAGGAACCGGTCGAGGCGGAGGCGATGGCGAAGGAAGCGGTAAAAGAACCGGAAAAGGTGGAAGCGGCTGCCGAGGCCAAGCCCGAAGCGAAGAAGCCCACCTGAACCGACGCTCAATCCCCCTCTCCCCCCGGGGAGAGGGGATCCCCCCGGCCCCCGGATCCCCGCCATGAAGCTCTTCGAATGCCAGAACTGCCAGCAGCCGCTCTACTTCGAGAACACGCTGTGCGAGCGCTGCGGCTACCGGCTGGGCTACCTGCCGGATGTGGGCACCCTGTCGGCCATCGACCCGACCGACCATGACGGGGTGTGGAGCGCGCTCGCCACCACCGAACCTCTCTACAAATTCTGTGCGAACGCCGAACTGGATGCCTGCAACTGGATGCTGCCGGCCGACTCATCCGACACCCATTGCGCCGCCTGCCGGCACAACCGCACCATCCCTGACCTGTCCGACACCGCCAAGCTGACGCTCTGGCGCAAGCTGGAGATGGCGAAGCACCACCTGTTCTACACCTTGACCAACCTGAAGCTGCCGCTGCAGACCCGGATCGAGAACCCGGAGGAAGGTCTGGCCTTCGACTTCCTGTCCGACACCGTTGGTCCCGACGGCACGGTGACGCCGGTGCTGACCGGCCACGCCAACGGCCTGATCACCATCAACGTCGCCGAAGCCGACGATGCCGAGCGCGAGAAGCGCCGCACCGACATGGGCGAGCCCTATCGCACGCTGCTCGGCCATTTCCGGCACGAGATCGGCCATTATGTCTGGGACCGTCTGGTGCGCGACGACCCGGCGCTGCTGGAACGATTCCGCGCTTTGTTCGGCGACGAGCGCGAGGATTACGGCGAGGCGCTGAAGCGCCACTACGCCAACGGTGCGCCGGCCGACTGGCAGGCCAACTTCGTCAGTTCCTACGCCACCGCCCATCCGTGGGAGGATTTCGCCGAGACCTGGGCGCATTACCTCCACATCGTGGACACGCTGGAGACCGCCCGTGCCTTCGGCCTGCGGATCCGCCCGCGCATCAGCGAAGGGGCGGAACTGGAATCGGAGATCGACTTCAACCCCCACAAGGCCCGGCACATCGAGGATCTGATCGAACCCTGGCTACCCCTGACCTACGCGGTGAACAGCCTGAACCGCAGCATGGGCCAGCCGGACCTCTATCCCTTCATCCTGTCGGCCTCGGTGATCGAAAAGCTGGGGTTCATGAACGGGATGGTCCGGGGGCTGGAGGGGCGTTAAACCCCCACCCTGACCCTCCCCCGCTCTCAGCGGACCTACGGTCCGCCTGCCGCGTCAGCACAAAGCAAAGCTTTGTGCGAGAGCTGGGCGGGGGAGGGGATTGGACCTTTGTCGACGCTCGGCGGCAGTCCCTCCCCCGCCCAGCGGGGGAGGTTAGGTGGGGGTCTAACTCCCCAAGCATCCTACCCCTCCGCCCCCACCTCGACCCTGGTCCAGCGCACCGCGCGGTTGCGCCCGTCGCGCTTGGCCTTGTAGAGCGCGGCGTCGGCATGGCGCATCACGGTTGCTATGTCGCTGTCGTCCTCCGGCCAGGAGGCAATGCCGATGGAGCAGCCGACACGCACCTTCTCGCCGTTGATCGAAACCGGCTCGTTCACCGCGGCGATGATGCGGGACGCCAGTTCCCCGGTATCGGGGGCGGGGCGGCCGGCGCGGCGCGGCAGAACGGCGGCGAATTCGTCGCCGCCCAGCCGGGCGATCACGTCGTCGTCGCGGAAGATGCTGGCAAGCCGCCCGCCGATCTGCCGCAGGACGGCGTCGCCGGCATCGTGACCCAGCCGGTCGTTCACCGGCTTGAAACCGTCCAGGTCGATGTACATCATCGTCGCAGATCCGCCGCCGCTGCCGGTCGACGCCTCGACATACTGTTCGAAATAGCGGCGGTTCGGCAGCGCGGTCAGCCGGTCCTCGTAGGCGATGTCCTCCAGCCGCATCAATGCGGCGTCCTTGTTGGTCAGGCTGTCCACCATGTCCCGCAGCGAGACGGACAGCCGGCGGATCTCCGCGGCACCGCCGACATCGGGGATGGTGACGCCGCGCTCGCCATCGCCGATCCGTTCGGCGGCGCTGGCGATGGAGCCCAGCGGGCGGGCAATCCGCCCGGCGGCGAACCAGCCGATTACGCTGAACAGCAGGGCCAGCAGGATGCCCGATCCGATGATGGACAGCCGGAGCCGGTTGGTCTCGGCGAACACCACGTTGGCCGGCTGGCGGGCGATCACCGTCCAGCCGAGCCCGGCATAGTCGTGCAACCCCCGGCCATGCGCCACGCCGGTCACATAGGTGACGCCGTCCGGCCAGCGGTCGGCGCTCCAGCCGTCGCGCAGCTTCGCGGTCAGCGTCGGGACCGGCAGAGGCTTTCCCACCGTCTGATCCGGACCGATCAGGACGCTGCCGTCGGCCGACAGGATATAGAGCGTCAATCCCTTGCGGTCGGACAGCGGTTCCGCCAACTGGCGGATCGAGGCGTAGGCCCACTCCCAGCTGTAATGGGCGGCCAGCACGCCCACCGGGGTGCCGTCGGCCTTCTGCAGCGGGGCGGAAACATCGACGAACTTTGGCGTTTCGCCTTCCAGGTACGGCACCTTGCCGCGCAGGGCCACCGCCTCGTGCACGTCGCCGACGAACAGACCCTTCATGCCTTCCTGATGCACCGGCCGGCGGGAAATGTCGGCGCCCAGCAGCAGCCCGCCGGAGGCCGCCATCACCCGGCCGTCGGCATTGGTCATGCCGATCCAGGCGATGGTCGGGTCGCGCCGCTTCAACTCGTCGATGGTCGATTGCGCCACCGCCGGGTCCTTCAGCGCTTCGATTCGCGACAACGCGGCGATCTGGTTGGCGCGCGCCCACATGGTCGAATCGAGCTGCCGCGCCAGCGACTGCGCCAGGCCGGTCATCGAATCGCCGATCTCCTGCTCCAGGGCATCGGCGGCGCCATCGCCGACGACCAGCCCTTTCACCATCGTCGATCCAAGAACGAGAATCGCCACGGTGACGGCGACCGTGGCGCGCAGGCCAAGCACCCAGCTGTGGCGTTGGGCCTTGCCGCTTGGCTGTCCAAGGGGCGTCATCGCGGCATCGTCCTTTCGGGAATCACAAGGGGTGGGCAGGGATCGACCAGTGAAGACACTGTATCATCCCAGCCCTTTATAAAGCGTCAAGCAAAACAGGCGCGGATATTCACAATGTAAGGGCGTGCCGGTTCTGGCGTTTAGCACGCGCCAGTCGTGCGTTTGCCAAAAAAGTTTGCAAAGCTGACTTTCAGCATATTGCAGAAAAAGGAAAAGGCCGCTAGCTATTGAGCCGCGGCCCGAGTTTAGGGAGGAAACGCCTGAAAGGCGATCGAAACAACAAATAATGCTGCGTCGCCGAAAATCCAGCCCAATGCGGCTGGATTTTTCGTTTCCGGCGCAAGGATCTTCCACACATTCCGTGTTGCCCCGGTGGAAGGGGGATTCCCCGAACGGTTGGTTACGCTATCATGTCGGCCCAACGAACCATACAGTCGGGAAGATTCGTCATCATGAAACGGCGTGCGTTCCTCTCCAGCGCCGGCGTCGGCCTTGCCGCCGCCGGAACCGCCGGGACCATTGCGGCCCCGGCCATCGCCCAGAGCTCCCAGCCCGAGATCAAGTGGCGCATGGCGTCGAGCTATCCCAAGAGCCTCGACACCATCTATGGCGCGGCGGAGTTCATCGCCAGGCGCGTGTCCGACGCCACCGACGGCAAGTTCCAGATCCGCACCTTCGCCGCCGGCGAGATCGTTCCGGCCCTGCAGGTGCTGGACGCGGTGCAGAACGGCACCGTCGAGTGCGGGCAGTCGGCGGCCTATTTCTATGTCGGCAAGGATCCCACCTTCTGCTTCGACACCGCCATGCCCTTCGGCCTGAACACGCGCCAGCACATCGCCTGGATGATGCATGGCGGCGGGCTGGAGCTGATGCGGGAGGTGTTCAAGGACTACAACATCCACCACATCCCCGCCGGCAACACCAGTGCCCAGATGGGCGGCTGGTTCCGCAAGGAGATCAAGAGCCTGGAGGATCTGAAAGGCCTGAAGATGCGCATCGGCGGTCTGGTCGGCCAGATCCTGACGCCCTTCGGTCTGGTTCCGCAGCAGCTCGGCGGCGGCGACATCTATCCGGCGCTGGAACGCGGCACCATCGACGCGGCGGAGTTCGTCGGCCCCTACGACGACGAGAAGCTCGGCTTCCACAAGGTCGCCAAATACTACTACTACCCCGGCTGGTGGGAGGGCTCGGCCCAGATCCCGCTGATGTTCAACATGCAGGCCTGGGAATCGCTGCCGAAATCCTACCAGACCATCCTGGAACAGGCCTGCTGGGAGGCCAACACCTGGATGATCGCCAAATACGACACGCTGAACGCCGCCGCGCTGAAGCGGCTGGTCGCCGGCGGCGCCATCCTGCGCCCCTTCCCGCGCGACATGATGCAGGCCTGCGAGAAGGCGGCGTTCGAATTCTACGACAAGCTCGCCGCCGGCAACCCGCGCTTCAAGAAGGTCTATGACGGCTGGAAGCCCTTCCTGGAGCAGGAGCGGCTGTGGTTCCGCGTGGCCGAGAACGGCTTCGACAGCTTCGTCTACTCCCAGGCTGCCCAGCAGCGCTGAGCTAACCCGGGGGCGGATCGCCTGCGGCGATTCGCCCCCTCTCTTCGCGGCAGGAGCTGATTTTCATACTTCCGTCTGTCCGCGATATCGATCATTGGTCTTCTCAATCGCATGCGAATGGAGCACACTGCCGGTCGAAGCGTGGGCAGGGCCTTCGCATTTGCACAAAAAATCGGCAGACTGTTGAATTGATCAAGTCATAGTCATTCCTCTTGTCTATTTTCTTAAACGCGTGTTACCGTCAGGGCCACAAAGACGGACCGGGCCGGGGTGGCGTACCCGGTTCCAGGTCGCCTGTGACGGGAGCGGACGGATGGACGGCGGGATGATCGCGACGACAGATACCCTGGTGCGCTTCACCGGGGTGCAGAAGACCTACGATGGCGAGCATCTGGTGGTGAAAAGCCTCGATCTCGACATCCGCAAGGGCGAATTCCTGACGCTGCTGGGACCGTCGGGTTCCGGCAAGACAACCACGCTGATGATGCTGGCCGGGTTCGAGGTGCCGACCCATGGCGACATCTTCATCGGCGACCGGCCGATCAAGAACGTTCCGCCGCACAAGCGCGACATCGGCATGGTCTTCCAGAACTACGCCCTGTTCCCCCATCTGACGATCGAGGAAAACGTCGCCTTCCCGCTGTCGGTGCGCGGCGTTTCCAAGGCGGAAACCAAGGAACGCGTGGCGGCCGCGCTCGACATGATCAAGCTCGGCAACCTGGCGTCGCGCCGCCCCGGCCAGCTGTCGGGCGGCCAGCAGCAGCGCGTGGCGCTGGCGCGCGCCCTGGTGTTCAATCCCGCCCTGGTGCTGATGGACGAGCCGCTGGGCGCCCTCGACAAGCGCCTGCGCGAGCATATGCAGTTGGAGATCAAGCGCCTGCACGAGACGATGGGCCTGACCGTCGTCTACGTCACCCACGACCAGGGGGAGGCGCTGACGATGTCCGACCGCATCGCGGTGTTCAACGACGGCATCGTCCAGCAGATCGACCGCCCGGATGCGCTGTACGAGCGGCCGGTGAACAGCTTCGTCGCCAACTTCATCGGCGAGAACAATGTTCTGAGCGGGGTTGTTGAAAATATCGAACACGGCTGGGCGCGGGTCGCGCTGGATGCCGGCGGCTCCGTGGTGGCGCAGGCGGTCAATGTCGGCGGTGCCGGCAGCCGCACCTCGCTGTCCATCCGTCCGGAGCGCGTGGCGATCGAGACCGGCGACAGCGGCGATGCGACCACCAACCGCCTGCCGGCCTCGCTAACCGACCTGATCTATGTCGGTGACCACACGCTGGCGATTCTGTCCACGCCGTCCAACCCGGAATTCATGGTCAAGCTGCCGGCCGGCTCCTATGCCGGTCTGGCACCCGGCCAGGACGTCTACATCGCTTTCCGCCCGGAGGACTGCCGGGCGCTCGATCCGGTCTGAGGACGTGGTTCCTCAGGCGCCAGGGTGCCTTACCAGCAACAACAACCACGACGAATAAGGACGGGGATCATGTCGAAGATTAAGGTGGCTCTCGGTTTCGCTGCGACCTTCACCGCCCTCACGGCTTTGGCTTCGGCCGCCAGCGCCCGCGACCTGACCGTCGTGTCGTGGGGCGGCGCCTATCAGGAAGTCCAGAAGAAGGTCTATTTCGAGCCGTTCAAGGCCACCGGCACCGCGATGAACGACGAATCGTGGGACGGCGGCGTCGGCGTCCTGCGCGCCAAGGTCCAGGGCGGCGCCTCCACCTGGGACGTGGTGCAGGTCGAGAGCGAGGAGCTGGCGCTCGGCTGCGACGAAGGCCTGTACGAGAAGCTGAACTATTCCAAGATCGGCGGCGAGGACGCCTACCTGCCGTCCACCGTCAACGCCTGTGGCGTCGGCGCCATCGTCTATGACTTCGTGCTGGGCTACGACAAGGACAAGCTGAAGGACGCGCCGAAGAGCTGGGCCGACTTCTTCGACACCAAGAAGTTCCCGGGCAAGCGCGGCCTGCGCCAGGGTGCCAAGACCACGCTGGAAATCGCGCTGATGGCCGACGGCGTGGCCCCGGCCGACGTCTACAAGGTTCTCGGCACCGAGGCCGGCGTGGAGCGCGCCTTCAAGAAGCTGGACACCATCAAGAACGACATCGTCTGGTGGAAGGCCGGCGCCCAGCCGCCGCAGCTGCTGGCGTCCGGCGAAGTCGCGATGACCTCGGTCTACAACGGCCGCATCGACGCTGCCAACAAGAACGAGAAGAAGAACTTCGGCATGGTGTGGAACGGCGCGCTCTACACCATCGACAGCTGGGTGATCCTGAAGGGCAGCCCCAACCAGGAAGCCGCCTACAAGTTCCTGAGCTTCGTCGGCAAGGCGGAGAACCAGGCCAAGCTGTCCGAAGGCATCGCCTACGGCACGTCGAACAAGAAGGCTCCGTCGCTGCTGTCGAAGGCGGTCCTGACCGACCTGCCGACCGCGCCGGACAACATGAAGAACGCGATCGAGATCAACACCGACTTCTGGCTGGAGAACATCGACCGCCTGACCGAACGCTTCAACAAGTGGGCGGCCAAGTAAGCAGTTTGTTGTAATTCGCCCTTTACCCCCTCTCCCCCCCGGGGAGAGGGTCGGGGTGAGGGGGATGCACAACGGCACGCATGGGGCCGAACACGGCTTCCCCAACATGCTTTCCGGCGGACCATTTTCCGCCCTTCGGTGACCGGACGCCATGCGTCTCCCTCACCCTGACCCTCTCCCCGCTTTCGGCGGACCTATGGTCCGCCTGTCGCGGCAGCGCAAACTTCGTTTGCGCGTAAGCGGGGGGGAGAGGGGATGGTCCCGGGTTACGGGGCCTTGTGCACCTGCGTCTTCTCAACAGGACAATGCCGATGACAGCCGCCTTCGTTGCCGGCGCCGACGTGCCGTTGAAGCGTCGATTGAAACGGGCCGAGCGCGCCCGGCAGTTCCGTGCGCTGGGTCTGGTGCTGCCGCTGCTGGCCTTCCTGCTGTTCACCTTCGTCGTGCCGCTCGCCGGCATGATCTGGAAGTCGGTGGACGACTGGGAAGTGCCGCAGGTGATGCCGCAGACCGTCGCGGCGCTGGAGCAGTGGAACGGCCAGGGCCTGCCCGACGAGGCCGCCTTCGCCGCGCTCGCCGCCGACATCCGCACCGCGCGCGAGGCCGGAACGCTGGCCGTCGCCGCCAAGAGGCTGAACTATGTCGTCAACGGCTTCCGCACCACGCTGCTGTCGACCGGCCGCAAGCTGAAGGAGCAGCCCGCTCCCGGCACCGCGAAGGCGACGATGATCGAGATCGCCCCGGCCTGGGGCGAGCGCGAGAGCTGGGCTGCGATCAAGAGCGCCAGCGGTCCGGTCACCAGCTATTACCTGCTGGCGGCGGTCGACCTGACGCGCAACCCGGACGGCGACGTCATCCATGCCCCGGCGGACCAGTCGATCTACCGCGACGTCTTCCTGCGCACCTTCGAGATCGGCTTCGGCGTCACCGCGCTCTGCCTGATCCTGGGCTTCCCGGTCGCCTTCATGCTGGCGAGCCTGCCGACCGGCCGGTCGAACCTGCTGATGATCTTCGTGCTGCTGCCCTTCTGGACCTCGCTTCTGGTGCGCACCTGCGCCTGGATCGTGATCCTGCAGAGCGAGGGCATCGTCAACGGCTCCCTGCAGTGGCTGGGCATCATCGAAGAGCCGATGCGGCTGATCTACAACCGCTTCGGCGTCTACATGGCGATGACCCATGTGCTGCTGCCCTTCATGATCCTGCCGCTGTACAGCGTCATGCGCGGCATCTCGCCGGCCTACATGCGGGCCGCCGCGTCGCTGGGCGCGCCGCCGGTCACCGCCTTCCTGCGCATCTACCTGCCGCAGACCATTCCGGGGATCGGCGCCGGCTGCCTGCTCGTCTTCATCCTGGCCATCGGCTACTACATCACGCCGGCGCTGGTCGGCGGGGCGGCCGACCAGATGATCTCGTCCTTCATCGCCTTCTACACCACGGAAACGGTCAACTGGGGCCTCGCCTCGGCGCTGGGTGCGGTGCTGCTGCTGTCCACGCTGGTGCTGGCGCTGCTCTACGGCAAGCTGGCGCTCGGCCGCCAGACGACGGGAGGTCTGAAGAATTGAGCGCGAACCATTCCCCCCAGACCGCCAGCCAGCGCATCGCCTGGATCGCGACGGTCGTCGTCGGCACGCTGGTGCTGTTCTTCCTGATGGCGCCGATCCTGGCGATCGTGCCGCTGTCCTTCAGCTCCAGCACCTACCTGACCTATCCGCTGCCGGGCTTCTCGCTGCGCTGGTACGAGGATTTCCTGGGATCCGCGCGCTGGATGAACGCGCTGAAGAACAGCGTGATCATCGGCGTGGCCTCGGCCATGCTGTCGATGGTGCTGGGCACGCTGGCCTCGCTGGGGCTGGCCCAGTGGAAAAGCAAGTGGAAGCCGCTGGTGCTTGCCCTCGTGCTGTCGCCGATGGTGGTCCCGGTCGTCATCACCGCGGTCGGCGTCTATTTCTTCTTCGCGCCGCTCGGCCTGACCGGCAATTATCTCGGCCTGATCCTGGTCCACACCGCGCTGGCGACGCCCTTCGTCGTCATCACCGTGTCGGCCACCCTGCAGAGCTTCGACATGACGCTGGCCCGCGCCGCCGCCTCGCTGGGTGCGCCGCCGCTGCTGACCTTCCGCAAGGTGATCCTGCCGCTGATCCTGCCGGGCCTGGCGTCGGGCGCGCTCTTCGCCTTCGCCACCAGCTTCGACGAGGTGGTGACGGTGCTGTTCCTCGCCGGACCGGAGCAGCGCACCTTGCCTAGAGAGATGTTCAGCGGCATCCGCGAGAACATCAGCCCCACCATCACCGCGGTGGCGGTGGTGCTGACGGTGATCTCGGTCTGCATGCTGTCGACGCTGGAATACCTGCGCCGGCGCAACGAGCGGCTGAAGGGGAACGTGGGGTAGGGGGGTGGTGAGGGGGAATGTACTGGTGCCCCCTCCCTAACCCTCCCCCTCTTCGAGGGAGAGGGAACTGCCGCCGCTCTGCTAATCCACCCTCTCCCGCGGTCGGATCGGCCCTTGGCCGACCGAGGGCGGGGGAGGGAAGGGGCCCGCGGCGCAGCCGTGGGAAGGGAGGGGGCACCACGCCCCCGCTCACAAATACGGCGGCGTGCAGGCGCTGATCAGCACGCACTCCACGTCGCCGATGTTGCGGAACCGATGGGGCACGCGGCTGTCGAAGAAATAGGCGTCGCCGGGGCCGAGCAGCTGTTTGCGGTCACCGACCGTCAGCTCGATCTGTCCCTTGATGACGATGCCGCCTTCTTCGGACTCGTGTTGCAGCATGGTGCGGCCGGTGTCGGCGCCGGGGGCGTAGCGTTCGTGGAGGATTTGCAGGTTGCGGCTGCGCAGGTCGCCCACCTGCCGGAAGGAGACCTGGCCGACGGTGCCCTTCAGCTCGCCGGCCAGTTCGATCAGTTCGTCGCCCTTGAAGAAGATCTGCTCGGGTGGCGGCAAATCGTCGGAGGAGAAGAATTCGGCAAGAGTCATCGGGATGCCCTGAAGCACCTTGCGCAGCGACGAAACGGACGGGCTGCTGCGGTTCTGCTCGATCAGGGAAATTGTACCGTTTGTCACTCCGGCTCGCTGGGCGAGCGCCCGCTGAGACAGCCCATGCTGCTCGCGGATCTGCTTCAACCTTGCGCCGACGTCGAATTCCATCATCGGACTCCTGCTCCACACCCGTCTAGGCAATAGCTCATCCGCGCAACCCCGTCATCAGAATATGAACAGTTAAACAGGGGTTGTTTAATTTATTAAACATGGTACGCTTCTTTCCATGGTCCAGGCCCCCGGCAGGAAGCCCTTGATGTGCAAGGGGAATTTCGCCGGGCGCGGCCGGACGGTTCCACAATCCTTCATCCAGGGCGGATCGAACATGCTGTCGTTGAACGACCAGGGCCTTCTCCGAACCAAGGGCTACGTGAACGGTGCGTGGCGCGCGGCCGACTCCGGGAAGAGCTTCCCGGTCACCAACCCCGCCACCGGCGCCGTCATCGCCGAAGTGTCCGACATGGGTGCCGCCGAGACGCGCGAGGCGATCGACGCGGCCAACGCCGCCCTGCCGGCCTGGAAGGCCAAGACCGCCAAGGAACGCGCGGCCATCATGCGCCGCTGGTACGACCTGATCCTGGCGGCGCAGGAGGATCTGGCCCAGCTGATGACCGCCGAGCAGGGCAAGCCGCTGACCGAATCGCGCGGCGAGGTCGTCTACGGCGCCTCCTTCATCGAGTGGTTCGCGGAAGAGGGCAAGCGCGCCTATGGCGACGTCATCCCCAGCTTCGCCGCCAACAAGCGCATCGTCGTGCTGAAGGAGGCCATCGGCGTCGTCGCGGCGATCACGCCGTGGAACTTCCCGAACGCGATGATCACCCGCAAGGTCGCCCCGGCGCTGGCCGCCGGCTGCACCGTGGTGGTCAAGCCGGCCGAGGACACCCCGCTGTCCGCCCTGGCGCTGGCCGAGCTGGCGGAGCGTGCCGGTTTCCCCGCCGGCGTCTTCAACATCGTGATGGGCCGCGACCCGGCCGCCATCGGCCATGAGCTGACCCACAGCCCGATCGTCCGCAAGGTCAGCTTCACCGGCTCGACGGAGGTCGGCAAGCTGCTGATGAAGCAGGCCGCCAGCACGGTCAAGAAGGTGTCGCTGGAACTGGGCGGCAACGCCCCCTTCATCGTCTTCGACGACGCCGACCTGGACGAGGCGGTCAAGGGCGCCATGGCGTCCAAGTACCGCAACGCCGGCCAGACCTGCGTCTGCGCCAACCGCCTGCTGGTCCAGGCCGGCGTCTACGACGCCTTCGCTGCCAAGCTGGCCGAGGCCGTCAAGGCGCTGAAGGTCGGCAACGGTGCGGAGGCCGGCGTCACCCAGGGTCCGCTGATCAACGCCGATGCCATCGCCAAGGTGGAAGAGCTGATGGGCGACGCGCTGGAGAAGGGCGCCAAGGTCGCGCTGGGCGGCAAGCGCCACGCGCTGGGCGGCACCTTCTTCGAGCCGACGATCCTGACCGGCATCACCACCGAGATGCGCGTGGCCCGCGAGGAGATCTTCGGCCCGGTCGCCCCGCTGTTCAAGTTCGAGACGGAAGAGGACGCCATCCGCATGGCGAACGACACCGAATTCGGTCTCGCCGCCTATTTCTACAGCCGCGACATCGGCCGCGTCTGGCGCGTGGCGGAAAAGCTGGAATACGGCATCGTCGGCATCAACGAGGGCATCATCTCGACCGAGGTGGCTCCCTTCGGCGGCGTCAAGGAGTCCGGCATCGGCCGCGAAGGCTCCAAGTACGGCCTCGATGATTTCATGGAAGTCAAGTATCTCTGCGTCGGCCTCGGCGCCTGACCCCCAAGGGAAAAGACAAAGGAAAACAGACCATGACCACCAACCAGTCCTTCGTCGCCCGTCGCGAGGCCGCCGTCTCCCGTGGCATTTCCGCCGGCATGCCCTTCTACATCGACCGCGCTGAAAATGCCGAGATGTGGGACATCGAAGGCAAGCGCTTCATCGACTTCGCCGGCGGCATCGCCGTGCTGAACACCGGCCATCGCCACCCGAAGGTGATGGAGGCGGTGAAGGGCCAGCTCGACCGCTTCACCCACACCTGCGCGATGGTCACGCCGTACGACAGCTTCGTCGAGCTGGCGGAGAAGCTGAACGCGCTGGTCCCCGGCCCGACCCCGAAGAAGACCGCCTTCTTCACCACCGGCGCCGAGGCGGTGGAGAACGCCGTCAAGATCGCCCGCGCCTCCACCGGCCGTCCCGGCGTCGTCGCCTTCTCCGGCGGCTTCCACGGCCGCACGCTGCTGACCATGGGCCTGACCGGCAAGGTCGTGCCCTACAAGGTCGGCTTCGGTCCCTTCCCGGCCGAAATCTTCCATGTGCCGTTCCCCAACGCCTATCGCGGCATCAGCGAGGCGGAAAGCCTGAAGGGGCTGGACAATCTGTTCAAGTCCGACGTCGATCCGGCCCGCGTCGCCGCCATCATCATCGAGCCGGTACAGGGCGAGGGCGGTTTCAACATCGCTTCGCCGTCCTTCCTGCAGGCGATCCGCGCGGTCTGCGACAAGCACGGCATCGTCATGATCGTCGACGAGATCCAGACCGGCTTCGCCCGCACCGGCAAGATGTTCGCCGTCGAGCATGCCGGGATCGAGCCGGACCTCGTCACCATGGCGAAGAGCCTGGCCGGCGGTTTCCCGCTGTCGGCGGTGACCGGCAAGGCCGCCCTGATGGACGCCCCGATCCCCGGCGGCCTCGGCGGCACCTATGCCGGCAGCCCGCTGGCGACCACCGCCGCGCTCGCCGTCATCAACGTCATCGAGGAAGAGAAGCTGATCGAGCGCGCCGAGAAGCTCGGTGAGCGCATCGCCGGCCGCTTCCGCACCATGGCCCAGCGCAACAGCCTGTCGGTGATCGGCGACGTCCGCAACCTGGGCGCCATGGTCGCCATGGAGCTGGTCACCGACCGCGAGACCAAGGAGCCGGCGGCCGACCTGACCAAGGCGCTGGTCGCCAAGGCGGCGGAGAAGGGCCTGATCCTGCTGTCCTGCGGCACCTACGCCAACGTCATCCGCGTCCTGGTCCCGCTGACCGCCTCCGACGCCCTGGTCGACGAAGGCCTGGACATCATCGAGCGTTCGCTGGAAGAACTGGTGTCGGCGTAACAGGCTCCCTCTCTCCCATATCCCCTCTCCCCCCCGGGGAGAGGGAAGGGGCCCAAGCGAAGCTTGGGAAGGGTGAGGGGGACGCGTGGCGAGGATTTTGAAGGAACGCGGAGCGCCAGCACCATCACCGGCGCTCCGCAACGCATCCCCCTCACCCTGACCCTCTCCCCAGGGGGGAGAGGGGACTTAAGGGCGGGGGAGTGCCAATTAAAACAGGAGGAAGTGACCTTGGCCGGACCCTTGTCGCATATCCGGGTGCTGGAGCTGTCGCGCGTTCTCGCCGGGCCGTGGTCGGCGCAGACGCTGGCCGATCTCGGCGCCGACGTGATCAAGGTGGAACGGCCGGGCGCCGGCGACGATACCCGCGCCTGGGGTCCGCCCTGGGCCGGCGACCAGTCGGCGTACTTCCTGTCGACCAACCGCGGCAAGCGCTCCATCACCATCGACTTCGAACGGCCGGAGGGCCAGGAGCTCGTCCGCAAGCTCGCCGCCCAGGCCGACGTCGTCATCGAGAATTTCAAGGTCGGCGGGCTGGTCAAATACGGCCTCGACTATGACAGCCTGAAGGCGGTCAACCCGCGGCTGGTCTATTGCTCGATCACCGGCTTCGGCCAGACCGGGCCGTACCGCAACCGTGCCGGCTACGACTTCATGATCCAGGGCATGGGCGGGCTGATGAGCATCACCGGCCAGCCCGACGGCGAGCCGGGCGGCGGTCCGGTCAAGGTCGGCGTCGCGGTGACCGACATCTTCACCGGCCTCTACGCCACCATCGGCATCATGGGCGCGCTGGCCCACCGCGACCGCACCGGCGAGGGGCAGCAGGTCGACTTGGCATTGCTCGACGTCCAGGTGGCGGTTTTGGCGAACCAGGCGATGAACTGCCTGGTCGGCGGCAAGGCGCCGCAGCGGCTCGGCAACGCCCATCCCAACATCGTGCCTTATCAGGCCTTCGCCACCCGCGACGGCTACATCATCCTGGCGGTCGGCAACGACGGCCAGTTCGCCAAGTTCTGCACGGTCGCCGGCCGTCCCGATCTTGCCAAGGACGAGCGCTACGCCACCAACCCGGCCCGTGTCGCCAACCGCAAGGAGCTGGTGGCCCTGCTGGAGGAGCTGATCCGCACCCGCGACAGCCACGACTGGCTGAGCGCGCTGGAGCAGGTCGGCGTCCCCTGCGGCCCGATCAACGACCTGACCGCGGTGTTCGAGGACCCGCAGGTGAAGGCCCGCAACATCCACCAGGACCTGCCGCACCCGACCCAGGGCAGCGTGCCGACGGTGGCGAGCCCGATCCGCTACAGCGGCACGCCGCTGGTCCACGACACCGCCCCGCCGACGCTGGGCCAGCACACCGACGCCGTCCTGGCGGATCAACTGGGCTTGAGCGAGGCCGATATCGCGTCCTTGCGGGACAGGGGTGTGATCTGAGGGTGTGAAAGCGGGGCGGTGCTTCGGTTACTCTGCCGCCCCCATCGATCACACACTCAACCATCTCCGGGCGATTCCATGACCGCGGCACCCGCGACCGACACCCGCCTCGGCATCCTGATGATGCTGGGCGGGATGACGCTTTTCACGCTGAACGACGCGCTCGGCAAATGGCTGGTGGCCGACCATTCCGTCGCCATGCTGATCGCCGTGCGCAGCCTGTTCGGGCTGGCGGTGCTGGCGCCGATGATCCGGCGCGAGGGGCTTGCCGCGGTTTTCGCCGTCGACCGGCTGCCGCTGCACATCCTGCGCGTGTTCCTGATGACTGTGGACGTCGCCTGCTTCTACTGGGCGGTGGGCTATCTGCCGCTCGCCGACGTGATGACCATCTACATGTCGGCGCCGCTGATCGTCACCGCGCTTTCGGTGGTGATCCTGCGGGAAAGCGTTGGCTGGCGCCGCTGGGCCGCGGTGCTGGTGGGGTTCGTCGGTGTCGTCATCGTGCTGAATCCGACCGGCCGCTTCGATCTGTGGCCGTCGCTGGTGGCGCTGCTGGGCGCCGTCATCTTCTCCGGCGGCGTGATCTCCACCCGCGTCCTGCGCTCCGCTTCCAGCCTGACGCTGGTCGGCAACCAGATGGTCGGCGGCATCCTGATCGGCGGTGCGGCTCTGCCCTGGTCCTGGTCGGCGCCGGGCTGGCTCGGCTTCTTCCTGCTGGGGCTGCTGGGCATCACCGCACTGGCCGGCCACGCGATGATGAACCGCTCGCTGCAGCTCAGCCCGGCCGCGGTGGTGGTGCCGTTCCAGTATGTGTCGATCCTGTGGGCGGTGATCCTCGACCTCGCCGTCTGGGGCACCGCGCCGACCGCCCGCATGGGGGTTGGGGCCGCGCTGATCATCGGCAGCGGCCTGTTCATCGTCTACCGCGAACAGCGCCTCAAGCGCGGCGTCGCGGCTGAAGGGGTGGCGGAGGTGCCGTGAGGCGAAGCCTCACCCCCGCCTCACCCGCCGAAGAACCGCGGCACCAGCCTGATCGTCACCGGCTCCACCGGGCGCCAGCCATAGTCGCGGATGACGTCGTTGGACTCGACCGACCGCCGCCCGGCGGCCAGCGACCATGTGATGTGGTAGGTCGATCCGTCGGGCCGG
The DNA here is from genome assembly GCF_977007025.2 of Azospirillum largimobile. Classification (NCBI taxonomy): domain Bacteria; kingdom Pseudomonadati; phylum Pseudomonadota; class Alphaproteobacteria; order Rhodospirillales; family Azospirillaceae; genus Azospirillum; species Azospirillum largimobile. The sequence continues at coordinate 667,032 of NZ_CDRMUA020000004.1, read as the reverse complement.
TCGCTGGTGCCCTCGATGGCGACGACGACCGCCTGCACCCCCTCGCCGTCGTCGGCGCAGCCGATCACTTCCGCCTCGGTGGCGGCCGGCAGCGGCTCGTGCTGGCCGGCGCCGAACTTCTGGGTCACATGGTCGGCGACGAGCCGCTCGTAACGTTGCGGGATCAGCGCCAGCAGCCGGCCGCGCTCCTCCGCAGGCAGTTCCCAGCCGGTGTATCCCGCTCCCATCACCCGACCCTCCGATCCGCAAACGCCCGACTGACTCAACGCCGGCCGCCGTTCATGATCCCGTCCATGATCTTATTCGCTTCGGCGGGTCCGGCAATCAGCTCGATCATGCGGATGGCGGTGTAGCCGGTGCGCGCGTTGCCGGCGGGGCCGCCCAGCGCCTGCTGCGCCTTTTCCGTCAGCGAGGCGGTGGTCTTCTGCGTCATCTCCCGCAGCTCGCCGCGCAGGCCCAGCGAATCGGCGATCGTCGCGCATTTGCGCAAGGCCCGCGCCTGGTTCTCCGCCTGGGCCAGCTGGGCCCGCCCGTCGGCGCCGCCGTCCAGCGCGCCGATGGCGGCGACGATGCCGGCGTCGGCGTCCTGCAGGACCTGGGTCTTCACCATGGCGTGGACGGAGTTGCGCACCACCTTCAGCCGCTGGTCGAAATCCTTGTTGCGGCTGTGCTCCATCGCCGCGCGGGTGGCGTCCAGGCTGGCGACGAGGTCGAGGGCGAGGTCGGCCACCGCCATGCGGTCGGTGCCGGTGCCGGGCGCGCTCTGGAAGGCGCGCGAGCGGTCCTCCATCTGGGCGACCATCGTTCCGCTCAGCGCCATGAACAGGGCGGCGCGGTCGGCCGACTTCTGCCCCAGATCCATGTCCCACAATCCGCTCAGCAGCACCGTCGGGTCGCTGAGGCGCGAGGTGGCGATCAGGACGAAGATCTTCAGCGCCTCCGGCCGGGCGCGGGTGACGCGGCGGCCGACCGCCTGGATCGCCTCGACATGGTCGGCGTGCAGCTTCGGCACCGGCTTGGGCGACAGCGCCGCCTTCATCTCCGCCACCTCGGGCGCGATGGACAGGATGGTGGCGATGTCGGTCAGCGCCCGCATCCGCGCCGGATTCATCCGCAACTCGAGCGCGTCGCTGTAATGGCCGGCGACCGCACCCTCGGCGATCCGCGCCACCGCGGACCCGCACTCCGCCCAGAAGGCCTCCGTCAGCGCCTTGCGTTGCGGCCCGTCCTGCAGGGCGGGGCGGAAGCTGCGCAGCCGGTCCTTGCCGATCTCGGCCTCCACCAGCGGCCACAGGCTGTTCATCAGCGACCGCTCGATCACGCTCAGCGGCACCGGGTCGGCCTTGCCCAGCGCTTCGAACAGATCCTCGAACGGGTCGCAGAACAGGCGCTTCAGGGCGGGGCGGCGGTGCAGCCGCAGCTCGACCAGCCGGGGGCGGATGACGGCGATGGTGCGCTGGATGTCGGGATGCTCGTTCATCTGCTCCAGCAGCTCGACCACCTGACGGAACTTGGCCTCGTCGATGTCCAGAAGCTTGTCGCCCAGCGCGACCAGATCCCTCATCTCCATGGTCAGGCCGCCTTCCCTTTGAGCGTCTCGATGCGCATGACGAGATCGACGTCCAACTGGCCGCTGCGCCAGTCGACATAGGCGCGCACCGACCGCTTCTGGCTGGTGATCAGCTTGTCGGCCATCAGCGACTGGTCGATCCGCCCCTCGTCCCGGGGCAGCAGCGGGATGACGCGGAAGATGTCGTGAACGGCCATGTCCTGGGTGTGGCGGTCCTGGGTCAGCGCGTCGCTCCACAGCAGGATCAGGTATTCCCAGCCGTCCAGCAGCCAGGACAGCCGGCTGCACGCCTTGCGGATCTGCGGCCGCTTGGTCTCCCACTGGCGCAGCAGCGTCTCGAAGGAGGCCATCGCCTGATCCAGCTGGCCGATGACGTTGCGGGCGTGGTTGACCGTGTGCTCCGCCACCTCGGCGCAGAAGCCGCCGATGGGGGCCGCTTCCGACACGTTGTCGGTCGCCCAGTCGGTCATGCTGTCGCGAAAGCCCTGCAGGTCGCGCATCAGCCGCCGCAGCCGTGCCGGCTTGGGCGAGGTGGCGATCCCGATCGACTCCATCATCACCGCCAGCTCGGCGATGCGGCCATAGAGTTCGGTCGGCTCCAGCGAGAGGCGCTGCGCCGCCTTCATCATCAGGTCGCGGGTCAGCTTCTGCCCCTCGGCGGAGGTCAGGCCGACCCGCAGGATCTCCGTCGATTCCAGGCCGACCGCCTTCAGCGCCTCCACGATCAATTGGTAGTTGATCAGAAGCCGCTGCTCGTCGTCGTCGCTGAGCGCCGCTTCCGCCGCCGCCACGGCACCGCCGCCGGCAAGGCCGCAGCGAGCCGCCTCCAGAACCGCCTTGCGGATGTCGTCGGGGGAGCAGCCGTCGGCCTTGGCGATCAGGTCATGCAGCATGCGGTCGTGCACGGTCATCGGGAAGGCCAGCGGCAACGACTTCCACGGCACCACATAGACGCCGCGCCCCTCCGACAGGTTGGGCACCAGAACCTCCAGCTGGTCGCGGCTGTCCTTGCGCACCCGCGTCTGCGCCAGCACCGGCGTGGTGAAGGCCACCGCGGCACCGCGTTCCTCGAAGGTGGACGGGGCGAAGTTGGTAAGGGAGCGCATCGTGTCCTGCGGCCGTGTCTGCCAGGGAGAGTCGAACCGGATCATCGGATTACGGACCGGGGAAGCTGAATTTTGCGTTAAATCCAATATAAGCCACAACGGAAATATATAACCTTAGAGCTAGACGCGAGGCTCTCTTGCGGTACTCCCGGCCCCGACCCTTCGCCGTTCCTCTCTGGCGGACGTTGACAGGAAATGACGGTTTGCGGAGGGCCGGCGGAATGGCAGCGGGAGCGGGATCGGTGTTCAAGTGGATCGGCTACGGCCTGCTGGGCCTGGTCGGCCTCGCCGTGGTCGGCGTCGGCGCGGTGCTTCTGCTGTTCGACTGGAACGACGCCCGCGGATTTGTCGCCCGCCGCGCCTCGGCCGCGCTGAACCGCGAGGTCGCCATCGACGGCGACCTGCGCGTCCATCTCGGCGATCCGATCCGCATCCATGTCGAAGGCCTGCGCGTCGCCAACGCCCAATGGGCGCAGGAGCGGGGCGAGGACAAGGACATGGTGGCGATCCAGGCGCTGGACGCCACGCTGCGGCTCTGGCCCCTGCTGCGCGGCGACTGGGAACTGCCGGAGCTGAAATTCCAGGGACCCAAAGTGATCCTGGAGAAGAACGACAAGGGCGAGGCCAACTGGAACTTCGGCCCGCCCAATGCGGAGAAGGAGGTGGCGAAGGAGGCCGCGACCCCCGACGACCGCGGCGACATTCCGGTGATCGAACGGCTGGTGATCGCCGACGGCCGGATCCGCTACCGCGATCCCACCAGCGACATCGATATCGACAACACGATCAACACCGCCACCGGCGGCAACGACAGCGACACGGTGCAGCTGAACGGCAAGGGCAACTTCGCCGGAAAGCCCTTCACCCTGGCGGCGGAAGGCGGCTCGCTGCTCTATCTGCGCGACGACCCCAAGCCCTATCCGATGAAGATCGAGGCCGCGATCGGCAAGACCAAGGGCCGCATCGAGGGCTCGGTGGCGGAGCCGGTGAAGATGGAGGGCATCGACCTGTCCGTGGCGCTCAGCGGCAACGATCTGGCGGAGATTTTCCCGATCCTCGGCATCCCGACGCCGAAGACGCGCCCCTATTCCATCTCGGGCCACCTGTCGCGCGAAGGCGGGTTGTGGGCCTTCCACGGCATGAACGGCAAGGTCGGCGAGAGCGACCTGTCCGGCGACCTGTCGGTCGACACCAACGGCGAGCGGCCGATGGTGAAGGCTGACCTGACCTCCAACCGGCTGGCGGCGCAGGATCTGGCCGGCCTTGTCGGCGCCTCGCCGCGCGGCAGCGACGATTACCCGACCCGCGGCAACAACCGGGTCATCCCCGCCACCCCGATCAATGTGGAAAAGCTGCGCAACACCGACATGGACGTCCGCCTGCGCGGCAAGCGGGTGGAGGCGCCCTTCGCGCCGCTCCAGGACCTGGACATGCGCGTCAAGCTGACCGCCGGCGACCTGCACTTCGACCCGCTGTCGCTGGGCATCGGCGGCGGGCGGATCGCCGGCACGGTGCAGGTCGACGGCAGCCGCAAGGTTCCGGCGCTGCGCACCAACCTGGACATCCGCTCCATGAAGCTGTCGTCCTTCTTCAGCGAAACCTCCTTCGCCGGCCAGATCGGCGGTACGGTGGCGGGGCGCATCCAGCTGGCCGGCACCGGCAAGACAGTGGCCGACCTGCTGGCGACCTCCGACGGCAAGGTCGGCGTTTCGGTCGATGGCGGGCGAATCACCAGCCTCGCGGTCAAGGGGCTGAAGACCAACATCCTGGAGACGCTGGGTGTGGTGATCTCCGGTTCCGAACCGATGCCCTTCAACTGTCTGGTCGGCAACCTGTCGGTGGAGAACGGCATCGCCCGCGCCGAGGCGCTGGTGCTCGACACGCCCGAAACCCTGGTCACCGGCAAGGGGACGATCAGCCTGCGCAACGAGGCGCTCGACCTGCGGATCGTCGGCGATTCCAAGTCGCCGCAGATGTTCGCCACCCATGTGCCGGTGCTGGTCGGCGGAACGCTGGGCAACCCCGACATCGGCGTCGATCCCACCGAGTCCGCGGCACGCGGCGCCGCGGCGGTGGCGCTGGGCGTGCTGCTGACCCCGCTGGCCGGCGTGCTGCCCTTCCTTGACCCAGGCAGTGATGAGCAGCCACAGTGTGGCCGGCTGGTGCAGGATGCCCGCTCCCCCAACAAGGGAGCGCCGGCGTCCGGCAAGTCGGGCAATGGCCGCGGGGAGGGCAAGGCGTCGGGTTCGGCGCGCTGAACGCCTGTTCCGCGTCCTTTCTGTCCGGCTCCCCTTGAACGGGGCGGCCCGGGAAAACGGACAGGAAGGACGCCGCCTCTCCCAATGACCATCGACCAGATGTTATCGTTCGGCATCATCGGCGCGGTGATCGCGCTGCTGATCTGGGACCGGCTGCGCTACGACCTCGTCGGGATGATCGCCCTGCTGGCTTCGGTCGCGGTGGGGATCGTTCCGGCCAAGCAGGCTTTCCAGGGCTTTTCCGACGACATCGTCATCATTGTCGGCTCCGCCCTGGTGATCAGTGCCGCCGTCGGCCGCTCTGGCGTGGTCGAGGCGGCGATGCGCCCGCTGGCGGCGCGCATGACGACGGTGTGGACGCAGGTCGCCATCCTGGCCGGGGCGGTCACGCTGCTGTCCGCCATCGTCAAGAACATCGGCGCGCTCGCCATCTTCATGCCGATCGCCCTGCAGGTGGCGCGGCGCACCGGCACGCCGGTGTCGATGCTGCTGATGCCGATGGCCTTCGGGTCGCTGCTGGGCGGGCTGATGACGCTGGTCGGCACCTCCCCCAACATCATCGTGTCGCGCGTCCGCGCCGAGATGACGGGCGAACCCTTCCACATGTTCGACTTCACGCCCGTCGGGCTGGTGATCGCGGTATTCGGCGTCGCCTTCCTGGCGGTGGGCTTCCGGCTGCTGCCCAAGGGGCGGACCGCGGCGGCCGGACCGGCCTTCAACATCGACGATTACACGGCGGAGGCGCGGCTGCCGGCCGGTTCCCAGTTCGTCGGCCGCACGGTCGCGGAACTGGAGGCGGTCAGCGAGGGCGAGATCACGCTTGCCGCCATCGTGCGCGAGAATTACCGCCGCTATGTACCGTCGGGCCATTGGGTGCTGTTCGCCGACGACATCCTGGTGCTGGAGGGCGACACCACGGCGCTGGCCGAACTGGTCAAGCGTGCCGGCCTGAAGATGGTGCACGACAAGGATCTGGAGGGGGTCGAGAAGGAGGACGAGATCTCCGTGGTCGAGGCGGTGGTGGAACAGCGCTCCGCCATGATCGGCCATAGCATCGAGGAGGTGAACCTGCGCGAGCGCTTCGGCGCCAACCTGCTGGCGATCAGCCGGCGCGGACGGCCGATCCGCCAGCGATTGCGCCGCGTCCGCCTGCAATCGGGCGATCTGGTGGTCCTGCAGGGCCGGCAGGCCGCCATGTCCGACACGCTGGCCGAGCTGGGCTGCCTGCCGCTGGCCGAACGCGACCTCGCCATCGGCCGCACGCCCAAGCGCGCCGCGGCGGTCGCGGTTCTGGGACTGACCGTGGTGTTGGTCGCCACCGGGCTGGTCCCGGTTACCATCGCCTTCTTCGGGGCGGCGGTGGCGATGATGGCGCTGAAGGTGGTCAGCCTGCGCGAGGCCTACGAATCGGTGGAATGGCCGATCCTGGTCCTGCTCGGCTCCCTGATCCCGGTCAGCGAGACCCTGCGCACCACCGGCGGCAGCGAACTGATCGCCGGCCTGCTGTCGGAGGCGTCGCAGGGACTGCCGCCCATCGGCGCTCTCGCCATGATCATGGTGGCGGCGATGGCGGTGACGCCCTTCCTGAACAATGCCGCGACCGTGCTGGTGATGGCGCCGATCGGCGCCAGCCTCGCCACCCATCTGGGCTTGCGGCCGGATGCCTTCCTGATGGCGGTGGCCATCGGGGCCGGCTGCGACTTCCTCACCCCCATCGGGCACCAGTGCAACACGCTGGTGATGGGGCCGGGCGGCTACCGCTTCGGCGATTACTGGCGGCTGGGGCTGCCGCTGTCGATCATGGTCGTGATCCTGGGCACGGCGGCCATCTCGGTGTTCTGGCCGCTGACGCCGCGCTGAAAATCTCGTCTCCTCACGGATTTGTGTGGTGCGCGGGCGGTTCCGTCTTCCCTTCGTCTGGTGTAGGCTTCGTCGCAGGGCGAATGCCTGACGGGAGGCCGATATGTCGGTTTGGCGCCGCTATCTGGTGAAGGACGTGACGGGCCGGCTGGTCGACCTGCCGAGCAGCGTGCTCGACCGGGCCGACGACGGCATTGCCCCGCTGCCGCATTTCGCCGGCCGGTGCGTGGAACTCGTGGCCGCGGTGATCGTCGGCGACCGCAAGACCCACGCCCGCGTCACCGAACTGGCCTTCACCAAGCTGTATTTCGACCAGATGGGCTATGTCGACGCCGCCAAGCGCGAGCGGATGATCCGCCTGATGCTGGAAAGCTGCGCTGACCGCCGCTGCACGCCGCCCCGGCCGGACGCCCGAAAGGACGCCCGAAACGACGCCGGGCATAGCGATTGCGACCGCCTGTCCCGGCGTGCCGGTGCCGCCCGCGACCAGTTGATCCGCGAATTCGGCTGGGAACCCAAGCCCGACGAGCGCGACGCCGCCCTCAGCCGCCTCGACCCCGCCCGCCTGCGCATCGCCCGTTCGGAACCGGCGCGGACGCTGCATTGAGGGGTTGGGGCGCAAAATCCCCCTCTCCCCCGGTGGGGTAATCGCATCTGAATCTGTTCGCTGGCAAAGCCCCTCTCCCCTTGCGGGAGAGGGGTTGGGGTGAGGGGCGCAAATCCAATTGTTTCAACGGCTTTCAGCCGCCAGCCCCCCTCATCCCAACCCTTCTCCCGCAAGGGGAGAAGGGCATCCGAAGCGGATCGCTGTCGCTCGAAACCCAAGTGCGATCGGCCCGCGCAAGGGGAGGGGGGCCTTTTCGGCTGCCATCCTCCGGCCCATATGCAGGCCAACGGAAGCATGGAGCCTAGCGAACCACAGATGAGTCCTCCCGATACCGCCCAGACGCTGTCTTTCGCGCGTGTGCGCCAGCTGGCACTGATCGGCGCCGGATGCACCATCATCCTGTTCGGCCTGCTGCTGGCGCCTCTGCCCGGTCCCGGCGGGCTGCCGGTGATGCTGCTTGGCGGCATTCTCGTGCTGCGCAACTCCGCCGATGCCCGCCGCCTGTTCGTGCGCAGCAAGCGCCGCTATCCCCGCATGTTCAGCCCGGTGGAGCGCATCCGCCTGAAACTGCGCGCCCGCCGCCTGCGCAAGATGAACCGCGGCTGACCCGCCGCTTTTTCCTCCATCCCTTACCCGCCGGCCCGTCCGGTGATAAAAAGGAACACGACCGTTCCCGTTTGCGAAGGGGGCCAGTGTGTTCTCCAGCGTGTTCTGCGGACCTCATGGTGCCGATACCTTCGTCCCCCTCTTCGCGCGGCGCGGCCGGCTTGGCCGGTTGAACAGTGGAACATCCCCGGAAAACCGTTCCACACCGTTTCAAACGTTCCATTCGCCCCATCGGCCGCCCGCGGTCTGCCCTGCGGAAGCGGGCACTGGACAGCGTCGCCCCGCAGCCTCCATCTTGTGCGTCCGTTCGCATGAGGAGGGTTTGCGGTGAAGTCGGGCAACGCGCTGCTGTCCAGCTATGGCACCACCATTTTCGAGGTCATGTCCCGCCTGTCGGAAGAGCATGGCGCGATCAACCTGGGCCAGGGGTTCCCCGACGACCGTGGGCCGGCCGACGTGCTGCAGACCGCGGCCGACGCTTTGCTCCAGGGCTGGAACCAGTATCCGTCGATGATGGGCACTCCCGACCTGCGGCAGGCGCTGGCCGCCCATGCCCGGCGCTTCTACGGCCTCGACGTCGATTGGAAGACCGAGACGATGGTCACCTCCGGCGCCACCGAGGCGCTGACCGCCTGTCTGCTCGGCCTGATCAATCCGGGCGACGAGGTGGTGCTGTTCCAGCCGATGTACGACAGCTACCTGCCGATCGTCCGGCTGGCCGGCGGCGTGCCGCGCTTCGTCTCGCTGAAGGCGCCGGACTGGAGCTTCAGCCGCGCCGACCTGGAGGCTGCCTTCTCGCCGCGCACCAAGCTGGTGCTGATCAACGACCCGCTGAACCCGGCGGCCAAGGTCTTCGACCGGGCGGAGCTGGAGCTGATCGCCGAGTTCGTCCAGCGCCATGACGCACTGGCCGTCTGCGACGAGGTGTACGAGCACATCGTCTTCGACGGCCGCCGCCACATCCCGCTGATGACCCTGCCGGGCATGCGCGACCGCTGCCTGAAGATCGGCTCGGCCGGCAAGACCTTCTCGCTGACCGGCTGGAAGGTCGGCTACGTCACCGCCGCCCCGCATCTGCTGCAGCCGGTCGCCAAGGCCCACCAGTTCCTGACCTTCACCACCCCGCCGAACCTTCAGGCTGCCGTCGCCTACGGGCTGGGCAAGGAGGAGGGCTACTTCACCGGCCTTTCCGCCGGGCTGCAGGCCAAGCGCGACCGGTTGGCCGCGGGGCTCGCCTCCGTCGGATTCGACGTACTGCCCAGCGCCGGCACCTATTTCGTCGCCGCCGACATCGGCCGTTTCGGCTTCGACGGTGACGATCAGGCCTTCTGCCGCTGGCTGGTCGCGGAGGCGAAGGTCGCCGCCATCCCGGTCAGCGCCTTCTTCGTGGAGAATGCGCCGACCAGCGTCGTGCGTTTCTGCTTCTCCAAGCGGGACGAGGTGCTCGACGAGGCCATCGCCCGCCTGCGGAACCGCTTCGCGGGCAGCTAGGCGTTGCCGCGGCGGGAGCGATCTGCGCGCCCCCGCCGCAAAGCCATGGCGAAACCCCAGCCGCTTGGGCATACTCCCGCCGGTTTTGTCCAGGTCCGAGCCGACGCCAGGGCTGTCCCCGGTCTCGCGGTATCGGACCCACCCGCGGAATTGGGGCCTGTCTCGAATGTTGCGTGCGCTGGCGCGTGTCTGTGCCGTTCTCGTCGCGTGCTCCGGCACGTACACCGTTTCCCGGACCCTCGCCGCCGATCCCCCGGCCGAGCCCGTGCCCTTCGGCGTGTCGGGCGTGGAGGTGGTGGCGGAGCGTGATACGCCCCAGGCCTGCTTCACCTTCACCGACCGGCTGGAGCGCTCGCGCGCCGTCAACTACCGCGACTATGTCGCGGTGGAGCCGGCGGTCGACGGTGCCGCCATCGCCCGCGACCGTACGCTCTGCGTGGAAGGGCTGCGCCATGGCGAGGCCTACCGGGTCACGCTGAAGGACGGGCTGCCGGGCATCGACGGCAAGCGCCTGCCGGCCGCCGACACCCGCGAGGTGCAGGTGCCCAACCGCAAGCCCTCGCTGGCCTTCCGCGGGGCCGGCTACATCCTGCCGCGCGTCGGGTCGGACGGGCTGCCGCTGCGCTCGATCAACCTGGACCGGGCGAAGCTGCAGGTGCTGCGCATCGCCGACCGGGCGCTGGTCGAGAAGATCTATTTCGGCCGCATCACCCAGCAGATGACCGACTACGACATCGGCGAGATCCTGGACAAGTCGGGGCAGGAGGTCTGGCGCGGCGAGATGGGCATCGGCAACCAGCCGAACCGCAGCGTCACCACCGCCTTCCCGATCGACGCCGTGCTGGGCAAGCTGGAGCCGGGCGTCTATGTCGCCGTCGCCGGCGCCGACGAGATCAAGCCGGGCGGCTGGGACCGCAAGGCGACCCAGTGGTTCGTGGTGTCCGACCTCGGCCTCAACACCATTCTCGGCGACGATTCGCTGGTGGTCTTCGCTCGCTCCGTCCAGAGCGCCAGCCCCGCGGCGGGCGTGGAACTGCGTCTGGTCGCCCGCAACGGGTCCGAACTGGGCCGCGTCCAGACCGGGGAAGACGGGCTCGGCCGCTTCGACCTCGCGGCATTGCGCGCCGCCGGGACCGAGCCGGTGCAGGCCCTGTTCGCCGCGCGCGGCGACGGCGACTTCGCCGTTCTCGACCTGACCGCCGGCGGCGCTCCCTCGGCGGAGTCGCCGGACAAGCCCGCTCCGATCGCCCGTCCGATGACCGGCGGGTTCGACGCCTATCTCTATACCGAGCGCGGGATCTACCGCCCGGGCGAGACGGTGCAGCTGACCGCCCTGCTGCGCGACACCGACCTGAATCCGCCCGCCGGCAAGGCGCTGACCATCCGGGTCCTGCGTCCCGACGGGTTCGAGGTTGAACGGCGCACCCTGGCCGACAGCGGGGCCGGCGGCTTCGCCACCCGCATCGACCTGCCGATGAACGCCTTCCCCGGCAACTGGATCGTCACCGCCCATGCCGAGCCGGACGGTCCGGCCATCGGCAAGGCCGAGTTCCTGCTGGAGGACTTCGTGCCGCCGCGGCTCGACCTGTCGCTGTCCTCCCCGATGACGGAGCTGGCGGCCGATGGAGAGGCCGATGTCGCTCTCGACAGCCATTATCTCTACGGCGCGCCGGCATCCGGCCTGCCGGGAGAGCTGACGGTCGCCCTGCGTGCCGCGGTCAACCCCTATCCCAACCTGCCGGGCTATCATTTCGGTCTGGCGCAGGAGGACGTGAAGCCGGCCCGCGCCGATCTGCCGGGCTTCATCACCGATTCCAACGGCTCGGCCCGCCTGAAGGTCAAGCTGCCGCGTCCGCCCGAAAGCACCCGTCCGCTGGAAGCGGTGGTGCGCGCCACCCTGTTCGACATCGGCGGCCGTCCGGTCGGCCGCGACTTCGTCCTGCCTGTCCGCCACCAGCCCTTCGCCATCGGCATCAAGCCGCGCTTCGAGGGCGACGGCGTGCCGGAAGGCGCCACCGCCGGATTCGAGGTGATCGCCGTCGGCCCGGACGGCAAGCCGACCGACCACGCCGACCTCTCCTACGAGCTGTTCGAGGAGGAGTACGACTACGCCTGGTACGAGGCCAACGGCCGCTGGGACTACAAGGTGACGGTGAAGGACCAGCGCGTGACCGGCGGCACCCTGTCGGCCCAGGCCGGCAGCCCGACCGCGGTGGAGGCTCCGGTCGCCGCCGGACGCTACCGGTTGGAGGTGTTCGATCCCAAGACCGGCGTCGCCACCAGCGTCCGCTTCGCCGCCGGCTGGTGGATGACCCCGACCGCCGGGGAGCGGCCGGACGCCGTCGACGTCTCGGTGATGATGCCGGCCTACCGCGCCGGGGAAAGCGCCTGGGTCTTCGTCAAGCCGCCCTATGACAGCCAGGTCCTGGTGGCGGTGGCCGACCGGGGCGTGACCTATGCCGTCACCCGCGCCATCGGCACCCAGGGCGCCTTCCTGGAGATCCCGGTCGGGCAGGGCTGGACCAGCGGCGCCCATGTGCTGGCGACCGCCTTCGCCACCTCCGACCCGCAGTCGAAGAAGCCGCCGCGCCGCGCGGTGGGCCTCGCCTGGCTGGCGATGGACAAGGCGCCGCGCACGCTGGACATCCGCCTGTCCGCCCCGGCGGAGACGGAGCCGCGCCGCGCCATGACCGCCGACATCACGGTGGACGGCATCGCCGAGGGCAAGCAGGCCTTCGTGACGCTGGCCGCCGTCGACGAATCGGTGATGCAGCTGACCGACCAGCCGTCTCCCGATCCGGCCCGCCATTATCTGGGCAAGCGGCCGCTGACCGTGGAACTGCGCGATTCCTACGGCCGCCTGATCGATCCCGCCAGCCTCGACGCCGCCCGGCCGCCGGCTCCGCCCACGCCGCGCCTGCGTCAGGTCGCCGGGCTGGTGCCGCCCAAGTCGGAGCGGGTGGTCTCGCTCTATTCCGGCATCCTGACCGTTGGGGCGGACGGCAAGGTCTCCGTTCCCTTCGACCTGCCCGACTTCCAGGGCCGGCTGCGCCTGATGGCCGTGGCCTGGAGCGAGGGGCGGATCGGCCATGCCGAAAGCCAGATGCTGGTCCGCGATCCGGTCGTCGCCGATGCGGTGCTGCCGCACTTCCTCGCCCCCGGCGATTCGGCGCAGGTTATCCTGTCGCTCGACAACCTGAACGGCCCGTCCGGCGATTACCGCATGACCCTGACCGCCGAGGGCGCCGTCTCTATCCTCCAGGGCGAGGGCGGTGCCGGGTTGGAGGTGCCGAAGCTGGCGCGCGGCAAGCGGGCTACCGCCGGCCGGGTGCTGACCGCCACCGCCGTGGGCGCCGGCCACGTCACGCTGGACGTCACCGGTCCGGACGGCGTCCGCGTCACCCGGCGCTGGGACGTCACCGTGCGCCCGGCCTCGCCGCCGATTTCGCGCCGCACCGCCTCCTCCCTGCCCACCGACAAGAGCCTGGCCCTCCCGGCCGACATCGCCGCCGGATTGCGGCCGGAAACCCTGTCCGTCGGTGCCGTGGTGGCTCCGCTGCCGGACCTGGACGTGCCGGGCCTGCTCTTCGCGCTCGACCGGGCGGCACCGGGCGGGGCGGAGCAGACCGCCAGCCGCATCCTGCCGCTGCTGTCGATGCCGGATATCGCCGCCGGCCTGGGCATCGCGCCGGAGGACCGGATCAAGGCGCGTGTCCAGCGCGGCATCGACCGGCTGCTGACCTTCCAGCGTGCCGACGGCGCCTTCGCCGCATGGTCGCCGAAGGGCGATCTCGACCCGTGGCTGACCGCCTATGCGGTCGACGTGCTGGGGCGTGCCAAGGCGGCGGGCTACCGCATCCCCGACCAGCCCTACCGCAAGGGGCTGGACTGGATGAAGCAGGCGGTCGACAACGCCTGGGTCGAGACCGCCGACCTGCCGGGCCGCGCCTATGCCCTGTATGTGCTGGCGCGGGCGAAGCTGATCGATGCCGGCGCGGTGCGCTATTTCCGCGAGAACTACTGGGACCGGCTGCCGACCGACTTCGGCCGGGCGCAGATCGCCGCCGCCGCCGCCGTGCTGGGCGACCAGCCGGCTGCCGCCGACGCCTTCTCCAAGCTGACCGGCGCCCGGATGGTGACGGCCAGTCTGCGCGACCAGGGGTCCTCCCTGCGGGACGAGGCCGGCGTGGTGGCGCTGATGGCGGAAAGCGGGGCGGTCGACCGCGACCGCATCTTCCAGGCGGCGGAGCGCGTGGCGAAGACCTTCGCCGCGGTCCGCACCACCAACCCGCAGGAACAGGCTTGGCTGCTGCTGGCGTCCAAGGCTCTGATCGACCGGGCCGCCCCGATGAAGCTCGCCATCGGCGACCAGACGGTGGAGAACGCCAAGCCCCAGATCCTGCGCATCGATCCGGCCGCACCGCCGGCGATCCGCAACCTGGGCGGCGAAGTCCGGCAGACCGTATCGGTGGCCGGCGTGCCCGACCAGCCGGCCGGCGCGGAAGAGCAGGGCATGACCATTCGCCGCCGCCTGTTCGATATGGCCGGCCGCCCGGTCGACCCGGCCGGCGTCCGCCACAACGACCTGCTGGTGGTGATCCTGGAGGGTGAGGTCGGCGACCCGCTCGATCACTCGGTGCTGGTCAGCGACCCGCTGCCGGCCGGCTTCGAGATCGAGAATGTCCGGCTCGCCAACAGCGGCCAGCTCGGCAAGCTGTCCTGGCTGGGCGAATTGTCGTCCGTCCGCAATGTGGAGTTCCGCGACGACCGCTTCCTGGCCGCCGTCGATTTGCCGAAGGCGGCCCCCCGCTTCCGGCTGGTCTATCTGGTCCGCGCCGTCACCCCCGGCGACTTCGCGGCCCCCGGCGCCCATGTGCAGGACCTGCAGCGGCCCCACCTGTCCGCCCGGACCGCGGTGTCCCGCCTGCGCGTACTGCCGGAGTGAAGGGACCGGAGTGAAGGGGCGCCGGAGCCGGCGCCCCTTCCTCAAGGCCAAACCTAGAAATAGCTCTGCTCGCCCCGATGGTTGTCGCGCCGCCGGACGAGCAGGGTCAGGCCTGCGACCACCACCGCGAAGCACAGGGTCAGCAGCACGTAGAAGGCCAGCGCAAGGCCGACCGTCATGGTGCCGAGCAGCACCATGGCCAATATCCAGACGCCCAGCGATACGATGGCGCGCGCCGACATGGGTTGTCTCCTATCCCCTGTCCTGATCCGCCGAAAACAGTCGATCCACCCTGAACCCGCCGCGGCCTTCTGGCCGTCTGTCCGGCGCCGCATCCACTTCCCATATGGAATCGGGGAGCCGGCGGGGCTCGTCGTGTCCTGGGCAAAGCCTGCCACAGCCGCAAAGCGGAACAGGGCGTGGCATCCTGTCACTGCGCGGGCGCGCCGCACCTGTTAGTGGCTGAACAGTTGTCCGCCCAAGGGTATGGCCGGGCGGCTCGCCAAACTGGTTGGCTTGGTCAACAAGTCTGTTGACAGCATGCGGCATCGACCTTACCTTTACGTAAACGTCAAGGAAGGGAGCGAACGGAGTGGATCGGCTTTCGGTCGGCTACGGCATGGCGGAGACGGGGGAGGGCGCTGAAAACGGCCTCATGTCCGACCCGCGGCTTGCCATCGGCGAATTGGCCGGGGAGTTCGGTCTGACCCACCGCACCATCCGCCATTACGAGGACGAAGGGCTGCTGGCGCCGGAGCGGATCGGCAGTACCCGTGTTTACGGCCACCGCGACCGCGCCCGGCTGGCACTGATCTGCCGGGGGAAGCGGTTGGGCTTCAGCCTGGCCGAGATCAAGGATTTCCTGAACCTCTACGACACCGACGACGCCCAGATCGAACAGATGCGCTACATGCGCTCCATCGCGCGCCGCCGGATTTACGCACTTGAGCAGCAGCTTGCCGACGTCCAGCAGACGCTGTCGGAGCTGTGCACCATCGACACCCAGATCTCCGAGCATCTTCGCCGCAACGGCATCACGGAGACGCAGGACATGGAGGAGAAGCACTCATGAAGTCGGTCGTCATCGCCGGTTATGCCCGTTCGCCCTTCGCCTTCGCCCACAAGGGCGAACTGACCAAGGTCCGCCCCGACGAACTGCTGGCCCGCGTCATCGCGGCGCTGGTGGAGCGCACCGGCCTGAAGACCGAGGATGTCGAGGACGTTATCGTCGGCTGCTCCTTCCCCGAAGGCGAGCAGGGGCTGAACGTCGCCCGCACCATCTCCTTCCTGGCCAAGCTGCCGCAGACCGCGGCGGCCACCACGGTGAACCGCTATTGCGGCTCCTCCATGCAGTCGATCCATCAGGCGGCGGGCGCGATCCAGATGGGGGCCGGCGAGGTCTTCATCTGCAGCGGCGTCGAGTCGATGACCCGCGTTCCGATCATGGGCTTCAACCCGATGCCGAACCCGGCGCTGAAGGCGTCCTATCCGGAAGCCTACTGCTCCATGGGCATCACGGCGGAGAACGTCGCCCGCCAATACGCCATCTCCCGCGCCGAGCAGGAGGCGCTCGCCGTCGCCTCCCACGCCAAGGCGGCAGAGGCCCAGGCCTCCGGCCGCATGGCAGATGAGATCGTCGGCATCCAGACCCCCGCCGGCCTGGTCGACAAGGACGGCTGCATCCGTCCCGGCACCAACGCCGACAGCCTGTCGGGCCTGAAGCCGGCCTTCACCGCCGACGGCACCGTGACCGCCGGCACCTCCTCGCCGCTGACCGACGGCGCCGCAGCCGTGCTGGTGACGACGGAGGAGTATGCCCGTGCCAACGGCCTGCCGATCCTGGCGAAGATCCGCTCGGTCGCCGTCGCCGGCTGCGCGCCGGAGCTGATGGGTCTGGGTCCGGTCCCCGCCACCCGCAAGGCGCTGGCCCGCGCCGGCCTGTCGATCAACGACATCGACATCATTGAGATCAACGAGGCCTTCTCGTCCCAGGCAATCGCCTGCATGCGCGACCTCGACATCGACCCGTCCCGCATCAATCCGGACGGCGGCGCGCTGGCTCTCGGCCACCCGCTGGGGGCCACCGGCGCCCGCATCACCGGCAAGGCCGCGGCCCTGCTGAAGCGCGAAGGCAAGCAGTTCGCGCTGGCGACCCAGTGCATCGGCGGCGGCCAGGGCATCGCCACCATCCTGGAAGCGGTCTGACGAACGGGATCGGGGAGGAAACGACCATGAAGATCGAACGCGCCGCCGTGATCGGTGCGGGCGTGATGGGCGCCGGCATCGCCGCCCATTTCGCCAACGCCGGCATCCCCTGCGTCCTGCTCGACATTCCGGCAAAGGAAGGTGCCGACCGAAGCGCCATCGCCAAGGGCGCCGTGGCGAAGATGCTGAAGACCGATCCGGCCCCCTTCATGCATTCCAAGAACGCCAAGCTGATCACGCCCGGCAATCTTGAGGACGACCTGAGCCTGCTGGCCGATGTCGACTGGATCGTCGAGGCCATCGTCGAGAACCCGGCGATCAAGGCCGACCTTTACAAGCGCATCGATCCGGTGCGCAAGGCGGGGTCGGTGGTGTCGTCCAACACCTCCACCATCCCGCTGGTGGTGCTGACGGAGGGGCAGAGCGAGCAGTTCCGCAAGGACTTCCTGATCACCCACTTCTTCAACCCGCCGCGCTACATGCGGCTGCTGGAGATCGTCGGCGGTGCCGACACACGGGCCGATGCCATGGCGGCCATCGCCGACGTCTGCGACCGCCGGCTCGGCAAGGGCGTCGTCCATTGCAAGGACACGCCGGGCTTCATCGCCAACCGCATCGGTGTCTTCTGGATCCAGGCTGCGGTCAACGCCGCCGTCGATCTGGGCCTGACGGTGGAGGAGGCGGACGCCGTCGGCGGCCGTCCGATGGGCATCCCCAAGACGGGCGTCTTCGGCCTGATGGACCTCGTCGGGCTGGACCTGATGCCGCACATCGCCAAGAGCATGTCGGCCACCCTGCCGGCCAACGACGCCTATCGCGGCCAGATGCGCGAGCACCCGGTCATCACCCGGATGATCGCGGAGGGCTATACCGGCCGCAAGGGCAAGGGCGGTTTCTACCGCATCAACAAGGCCGGCGGCGGCAAGGTGAAGGAGTCGGTCGATCTCCAGACCGGCGAGTACGCCCCGTCGGAGAAGGCCCGGCTGGACAGCGTCTCCTCCGCCGGCCGCGACCTGCGCAAGCTGTGCGAGCACCCGGACAAGGGTGGCCGCTTCGCCCGCCGTGTCCTGGCCCAGACGCTGGCCTATGCCGCCAGCCTGGTGCCGGAGATCGCCGACAGCATCGTCGCCGTCGATGAGGGCATGCGCCTCGGCTACAACTGGAAGCAGGGTCCGTTCGAGCTGATCGACCGGCTGGGCACCGACTGGTTCGCCGAGCTGTGCCGCTCGGAAGGCATCCCGGTTCCGGCGCTGGTCGAGACGGCATCCGGCCGTCCCTTCTACCGGGTGGAGGACGGCAAGCTCCAGCACCTGACGACATCCGGGGTCTACGACACGGTGGTTCGCCCCGACGGCGTCCTGCTGCTGTCGGACATCAAGCGCGCCGCCGGCAAGCCGGTGTGGAAGAACGGCTCCGCCAGCCTGTGGGACATCGGCGACAGCGTGCTGTGCGTCGAATTCACCAGCAAGATGAACGCGGTCGATGCCGACATCATGGCCGCCTACGAGAAGGCGATGCGCCTGATCGGCGACGGCAAAGGCGACTGGAAGGCGCTTGTCATCCACAACGAGGCCGACAATTTCTCGGTCGGCGCCAATCTGGGTCTCGCCCTGTTCGCACTGAACATCGGCCTGTGGCCGCAGATCGAGGAGATGGTGGAGGGCGGCCAGCGCACCTACCGCGCGCTGAAATACGCACCCTTCCCGGTGGTGGCGGCGCCCAGCGGCATGGCGTTGGGCGGCGGCTGCGAGATCCTGCTGCATTCCGACCATGTCCAGGCCCATGCCGAGACCTATGTCGGCCTCGTCGAGGTCGGCGTCGGCCTGATCCCGGCCTGGGGCGGCTGCACCGAAATGCTGGCCCGCCATCAGGCCAACCCGAAGGCGCCGCGCGGGCCGATGCCCGGCATCGCCAAGGCCTTCGAGATCATCAGCACCGCCACCGTCGCCAAGTCGGCGGCCGAGGCCAAGGAGCTGCTGTATTTCCGCGCCACCGACGGCATCACCATGAACCGCGACCGCCTGCTGGCCGACGCCAAGGCCAAGGCGCTGGAACTGGCGGCCGACTACACCCCGCCGGAGAAGACCCCAGGAAAGGCTATTTCCTATGTCCTGCCCGGCCCCAGCGCCAAGGCGGCGATGGAGCTGGCGGTGGAAGGCTTCGCCCTGCAGGGCAAGGTCACGCCGCACGACAAGGTGGTCTGCGCCGCGCTGGCCGAGGTGCTGAGCGGCGGCGAGGAGGCCGACGTCTCCAAGCCGGTCGGCGAGGACCACATCCTGCGGCTGGAGCGCGAGGCGTTCATGGGTCTGGTGCGCACCGGCGGCACCATTGACCGGATCGAGCACATGTTGCTCACCGGCAAGCCGCTGCGGAACTGAGGGGGAGGAACGAGAGATGCCGATCTACAAGGCTCCGCTTGAGGATGTGCGCTTCGTCCTGGACGAGATCGTCGGCCTGGACAAGCTGTCGGCCCTGCCGGGCTATGAGGACGCCACGCCGGAACTCGTCGGCCAGGTGCTGGAGGAAGGCGCCAAGCTGTGCGAGGAGGTGCTGTTCCCGCTGAACCAGTCCGGCGACGGCGAGGGCTGCCATTTCGAGAATGGCGAGGTCCGCACGCCCAAGGGCTTCAAGGAGGCGTACAGCACCTATATCGAGGCCGGCTGGCAGGGGCTGGCCTGCGACCCCGCCTATGGCGGGCAGGGGCTGCCGAAGCTGGTTAACATCATGCTGGAGGAGTTCATCTGCTCCGCCAACCTCAGCTTCGGCATGTATCCCGGCCTGTCGCTCGGCGCCTACAACGCACTGGCGATGTACGGCTCGGACGAGCTGAAGCAGCGCTTCCTGCCCAAGCTGGTCGACGGCACCTGGTCCGGCACCATGTGCCTGACCGAACCGCATTGCGGCACCGACCTCGGCATCATCCGCACCAAGGCGATCCCCGACGAGCAGGGCGGCTACAAGATCACCGGCACCAAGATCTTCATCTCGGCCGGCGAGCATGACCTGACCGAGAATATCCTGCATCTGGTGCTGGCCCGCCTGCCGGACGCCCCGGCCGGAACCCGCGGCATCAGCCTGTTCCTGGTGCCGAAGTTCATGCCCGACGCCGACGGCACGCCGGGTGCTCGCAACGGCGTCGCCTGCGGCTCCATCGAGCACAAGATGGGCATCAAGGCATCGTCGACCTGCGTCATGAACTTCGAGGACGCCACCGGCTGGCTGGTGGGCGAGCCGCACAAGGGCATGCGCGCCATGTTCGTGATGATGAACGCGGCCCGTCTGGCCGTGGGCATCCAGGGGCTGGGTCTGGCCGAGGTCTCCTACCAGAACGCCGTCAACTACGCCCGCGAACGGCTCCAGGGCCGGTCGTTGTCGGGGGTGAAGGCGCCGGACAAGCCAGCCGACCCGATCATCGTCCACCCGGACGTGCGCAAGAACCTGCTGACCGCCCGTGCCTTCACCGAAGGTGCGCGTGCCCTGGGAGCGCTGACCGCCTACAAGCTCGACGTGGCGGAAAAGCACCCCGATGCCCGTACCCGCCGCGACGCCGACGAGTTCGTCCAGCTGATGACGCCGATCGTCAAGGCGCTGTTCACCGACATTGGTTTCGACGCGGCCAACATCGCCGTGCAGGTCCATGGCGGCCACGGCTTCATCTGGGAGACCGGTGTCGAGCAATATGTCCGCGACGCCCGCATCTGCCAGATCTATGAGGGCACCAACGGCATCCAGGCGCTCGACCTCGTCGGCCGCAAGCTGCCGCAGGACATCGGCCGGCTGCTGCGCCACTTCTTCCACCCCGTCGGCCGCGACATCGAGGCGGCGATGGAGAAGGACGAGTTGGGCGAGTTCGTGATGCCGCTGGCCAAGGCCTTCGCCAAGCTGCAGCAGGCCACCGCCCTGATCGCCCAGAAGGGCCTGAAGGATCCGGAGGAGGCCGGTGCCGCCGCCAGCGACTACCTGCGCCTGTTCGGGCTGGTGGCGCTGGGCTGGAGCTGGCTGACCATGGTGGAGAAGGCGCAGGCCAAGCTCGAAGCCGGGGAGGGCAATGCCGCCTTCTATGAGGCCAAGATCAAGACCGCCCGCTTCTACATGACCAAACTGCTGCCGCAGACGAACAGCCTGTTCATCACCATCGCCGCCGGCGCCAAGCCTTTGATGGAACTGGAAGAGGCCGCTTTCTGACACACGTCGACCGTCCCACAGGGGCGCGCGATTCCAGGCCGGACCGGTGCCCGCAAGGGGCCGTTCCGGCCATTTTTTTGCCTTTGCACAAGCTGGAAGCACGCATTCGCACAGTGACCTAAAATTGTCATACCCCATTGGAAATATCACCCTCGGGAAGCTCTTGCCTCAGCCGATCAGCATTCGGAGCCGTGACAAAAGTTAATTTCGGGTTGTTCCATCTCGTCCCTGCGTGTTACATCTCAATAGAGATTACGTTCGGCCGGTGCCTGCTATATCCTTTGGATTTTAGGGAATATGCGGGTGGCGACAGCCCCCTCCTTTTCTCAAGCCTCTGGGGCGACTTTCGGAGGGGCAGGCATGGTTCGGGAGTTTGAGCGATGAAGATCCTGATCGGTGATGATCACGTCCTGTTCCGGGAAGGTCTTCGCCGTCTGCTTGAGCAGCTGCGCGAAAACGCTACCTTTGCGGAGGCCAGCAATTTCGACGAGCTTCTGGACATGGCGGCTGTGAAGGATGAGGCCTATGACCTGATCCTGACCGACCTGCGCATGCCGGGCTGGCCCGGTTTTTCCGGAATTGGCATGCTGCGCGACCGGCAGCCGAATTCGAAGGTCGTCGTCGTATCCGCGTCCGAGGCGCACTCCGACGTGCGGGAGGCGCTGGAGAACGGCGCCGCCGGCTATATCCCGAAATCGTCCAGCGTGAAGATCATGCTGAGCGCGCTCGATCTGATCTTCTCCGGCGGCGTCTATGTGCCGGCGACGGTTCTTCGCGAGGGGATCGAACCCGACCAGCGCGGCGGTTCGGTGATGCCGCCGAGCGACCCGCAGTTGGAGCAGCTGCTGACCCAGCGTCAGCGCGAGGTGCTCGACCGCCTGCGCGAAGGCAAGTCGAACAAGCAGATCGCCCATGAACTGGGGCTGTCCGAAGGCACGGTGAAGATCCACATGACCGCGATCTTCAAGTCGCTGGGCGTGCGCAACCGCACCCAGGCGGCCATGGCCTTTCCGCAGTCGCATTCGGCGTAAAGCCGCATTCCGGACATCGATGCGAAAAGACCCGCCGGGGCAGCCCGGCGGGTCTTTTCGCATTGGGGATGGATTGTTCGCCTCAGCCCATTCCGGCCACATAGCCGCGCAGCGATTCGACCTCCAATTCGGCATCGTCGATGCGGGCCTTCACCACGTCGCCGATGCTGATGACCCCGACGACGCGACCGGCATCGACGATCGGCACATGGCGGATGCGCCGTTCGGTCATCACCGCCATCATGTCGGCGACGGTGTCGGTCGGGGTGGCGGTGATCAGGTCGCGCGTCATCAGGTCCGCCGCCGGGCGGTCGAGTGCCGCGGCGCTGTCGCGGGCGACGGCCCGCACGATGTCGCGCTCCGACAGGATGCCGACCGGCTGGCCATCGTCGTCCATCACCAGCACGGCGCCGATCCGGTGCTCGGTCAGCAGGCGGGTGACGGCGGCCACGGTATCGTCCGGTGCGGCGGAAACGATCCGGTTGCCCTTGCGCTTCAAGACGGCTGCAACATGCATGGCTGTACGGCCTCCCTTCCGATGACCCTGATACTGGAATCATGGGGATGCGCGTACAATCTGCAAGACAGATTGTTCAAAGAAAAAGGCGGCCTCTCCGGATGGGAGAGGCCGCCTTTCGGATGTCCGGGACTGGTCCCGGAACCCGTTCTTAGAAGCGGTAGCCGATGCCGACGCCGACCAGCCACGGGTCCAGCGTGACCTTCGAGGTGACCGGCAGGACGGCGGTGCCCACATGGGCATTGGCGGTCACGTCGGTCTTCAGGAAGACCTTCTTGACGTCGAAGTTCAGCGACCAGTTGCCGGTCAGCGCAACGTCGACACCGGCCTGCAGGGCCCAGCCGAAGCGGTTCTTGTAGTTGGTGTCGGTGATGCGCAGGCCGCCGGCGTTCGGGTTGTTGGCCGCGTCTTCGTTGTAGAACAGCGTGTAGTTCACGCCGGCGCCGATGTACGGGCTGATGCGCTCCTTCGGCATGAAGTGGTACTGCACGGTCAGGGTCGGCGGCAGCAGCGACACCTTGCCGATTTCGGTCACGCCACCGGCGGCGGCGATCAGGTTGCCCTTCACGCGATGGCGGCTGGTGCCGGCGATCAGCTCGGCGGCGATGTTGTCGGTGAAGAAGTAGGTGAAATCGACTTCCGGAATGTAGTCGTTGCCGACCTTGGCCGAGCCGACGTCACCCAGCGTCGTGTTGTTGATCGTGCCCTTTTCCTGCGGCAGCACGGCCAGGCCGCGCGCGCGGACGACGATGTCGCCGGCCGACTTGCCCTTGAAGTCCTGAGCGAGCGACGGGGAAGCGATGGCGACAAGGGCCGAGGTCGCCAGCAGGGCGGCGGCGGCGCGCGACAGGATGGTCATGGGGTCTGCTCCAGGCAATGCGTTGTTGCTGTTCTGTGGCATCAGCCGATGGAGCTATTACCAGACACCGTGTGCGGGTACTAGGGGGCTACAACCCTTCCTCTCCTTATGCAGCAGCTATGCAACAGTGACGAGTTGTCGCATGGACAAGGAAATCAAGGGGTTGGTTTGATCGTTCGCTGCGGAACCAGCGCCATGCAGTTCTGGACGATGGCATAGCATTGGCCAAGTCGTGCCGACCCGCCCGATGCGCCACCATACACCACGCGCTCGACCACGCCGTTTCTCAAACTGAAGGTTGCTTCACAGTCGAAGCTGTTGACTTCATAACCATATGCCGGCCAGCCGTAGCCATAGCCGTAATGGGGCCATCCCCAGCCGCCGTAATAGCCGATGGGCGGCGGGCTGGGGTAGGAGACCAGGCGTGAACTGCGGTAGGTGAAGAACTCGCGATTGTCGACCGCGGCCTGACGTTCCGGCACGCCGGCGCAGGACAGCAGGGTTTCCTTCGGCAGGCCGATCAGGGCGGTCTGCGCCACCAGCGCCTCGTCCGCCGCCGGGCTGGCGCAGCCGGCCAAGGCCCCGGCGACGCACAACGCCGACACGGCCGGAAGCCGACGGGCCGGCCCGCTTTCCACCATCAGACGCCCGAACATCCGACGCACAGCCATCGCACGCCTCCCCATATCCTGCAGTCGTTTACCGCAGCCGGGCCGGCGACAGGTCGGACTCGGCGACACCCAACGCCCGGACATCCTCCGGCAGGCCTCCTCCGGTGGCGAGCCCGGCCGCCACCCGGCCCATGGCCGGCGCGGTCTGGATGCCGTAGCCGCCCTGCCCGGCCAGCCAGAAGAACCCCTCCGCATCGGGCGCGAACCCCACGACCGGCACCTTGTCCGCCACGAAGCTGCGCAGCCCCGCCCAGCGGTGGGCCAATCTCCGAACGGAGAATCGCGACGCTTGTTCCAGCCGGTCCACCGTCTCCGCCACGTCGATGTCCTCGGGCTGCACGTCGCAGGGCTCCACCGGCGTCTGGTCGGCGGGCGAGGCCAGCAGGCGGCCGGCATCGGGCTTGACGTAGAAGGACTCGGCCACGTCCGATACCATCGGCCAGCCGTCCAGCCCCGCCTTGTCGGCCGGCTCCTCGAAAACAGGATCGAAGGTGATGGCCGTGCGCCGCTTCGGCACCAGCCCGACCGTGGCGACTCCGGCCAACTTCGCCAACTCGTCGGCCCAGGCCCCGGCGGCGTTCACCACCACCGGTGCCGCGAAGGTTCCGGAGTTGGTTTCCGCCACCCACAGGCCGTCGCGGCGAGCGAGCGCTCGCACTTCGGCATCGGTCACCACCCGGCCGCCGCGCGCCTTCAGCCCGCGCAGATAACCCTGATGCAGGGCATGCACGTCGATATCGCGGGCATCGGGTTCCCACACGCCGCCGGCAACATAGTCCGGACGCAGGAATGGTGCCCGGGCCAGGACCTGATCACGGTCGTAACGCTCGACCGACGGCGTCAGGCGGCGTCCCTGCTCGTACTCCGCATCCAGCCGATCGATCTCATGGTCGCGGCCGATGATCAGCACGCCGCGGGGTGTCAGCATTTCGTGTTCGGCGAATCCCGAGGGCGGGCTGGTGTAGAAATCCCAGCTCGCCACCGTCAGGGCGCGGATCGGCGCCGGGCCGTAGGTCTGGGTATAGAGCGCCGCGGACCGGCCGGTGGAGTGATAGCCCGGCTGCGATTCGCGCTCCAGCACCAGTACCCGGCCATGCGCGGCCAGCTCATAGGCCGCGGACGCACCGGCGATGCCGGCCCCGACCACCAGGAAATCGACGCTTTCCAACTGTCCCGCTCCTCAGAGTCTTATCGGCCGCCTATTGGCTGGCGGCGCTTTGTGGTGGCATGTGATCGGGCAGGGCGACCATTTCAAGGATCAGCTTCTGCCGCAGTGCGGCGACGAAGCTGTCCTTGTCCATGGCGCTTTTCACGAAGCTTCCCGGACCGCCGATCACGCTCTCCTCGAAATACTCCTCCAGCCAGGAGAATTCGTCGAGGATGGCGAGGCCGTTGACGATGATTCCGCGCTTGGTCACCCGGTCGCGGGCCTCGGCCGGCTCGATCCCGCCGTTGGAAAAGCCGTTGGAGACCAGATCGATCACCTGCCGCGGCGCCTTGCCGCCGCGGTCGAACAGCTTCGCCGCCTCCAGGATGGCGCTGCCGATGGCCGTCGAGTCGCCCTGGAAGCCGCGGGGCAGGGCGTCGATGCGGTCAGCGAAACGGCCGGCATCCTCCGGCGTGGTCAGAGCCGTCCAGGGGATCAGCACCTTCAGGCTGTTCGGCCCCGAATAGGCGGCCAGCGTCACCCGCGTCCTGGCCGACGCCAGCACATCCGCCACCGCCGGGTCGCGGAAGGCGGCGGCATGGCCCTGCAACTGGAATTCCAGATCGCCGGTCGTGATGGAGGCCGACCCGTCGAGCGCCAGCACCAGCGCCACGCCCGCCTGTCCTTCCTTTTCCGGCGGCGCGGCTTGCGCAACTCCGGTCAGGGCCAGGAGGACGAACAGAACGGTCATCACGGCACGCGGCATTCCCATCGCCACTCCATCACGCAATCGGCTGAGCGGCCGGCCCGTCACGCATTGGCAAGCGCGTGACGCACCACCTTCACCATCACCGACGGCAACGCCTGATCGCCCAGGCGGTCCACCGGCACCCAATTCCCGTCGGCCCGCTGCCAGTCCGGACCGGCCTGTGCGGCGACCACCTCAAGCTCAAGGTGAAAATGGGTGAATGTATGGCGGACCAGTCCCGGCAGCCGGCGCCAGCGCACAGGCAGGGGCTGTTGCGCCGCGACCGCGGCCTCTCCGGGCAGTTCCGGCCCCCAGGCGGTCGACGGCACCTCCGCCATGCCCCCCAGCAGCCCTTCCTCCGCCCGGCGGCGCAGCAGGACGGCGCCGTCGGGGTTCAGCAGCCAATAGGCGACGCCGCGCCGGGTCGGCTTCTCGCCCTTGGCCGCCTTGCGCGGCAGGCTTTCGGCGATGCCGGCGGCGCGCGCCTCGCAATACTCCGCCCAGGGGCACAGCATGCATTTCGGCTTGCGCGGGGTGCAGATGGTGGCGCCCAGGTCCATCATCGCCTGGGCATAGTCGCCGGGGCGGAAATCCGGCGTCAGGGTGGCGGCCAGCCGCCGCAGTGTCGGCTTGGCGTTAGGCAGCGGCTCCTCCACCGCGAAGATGCGGGCGATCACCCGCTCGACATTGCCGTCCACCACGGTGGCCTTGCGGTCGAAGGCGATGGAGGTGATGGCGGCGGCGGTATAGGCGCCGATGCCCGGCAGATCCAACAGCGCCGCCTCGTTGTCCGGAAACTGCCCGCCATGCCCGTCCGCCACCACGCGGGCGCATTTGTGCAGGTTGCGGGCGCGCGCGTAGTAGCCGAGCCCGGCCCAGGCCACCAGCACGTCGTCCAGCGGCGCGTCGGCCAGATCGCGCACGGTCGGCCAGCGTTCGGTGAAGCTGCGGAAATAAGGGGCGGCGGCAGGCACGGTGGTCTGCTGCAGCATGATTTCCGACAGCCAGACCCGGTAGGGATCGGCGGTCTCCCCCGGCTTGGCGCGCCAGGGCAGGTCGCGGCGGTGGCGGTCGTACCAGGACAGCAGCCGCCGGGCGGCCTCGATCGAATTTGGAATCATGATGGGAAGAAATAGAGGGCCGGGAGCGTCTGGGGAAGGGAGCTGGCCATATCCACGGCCGGATGCTGGGCATCGGCCCACGCTTGCGCTAGGGTGCCGCCATCCCACATGACCCGGAACCGGTTCCCGGACCGGGGCCGCACAGGAGTGATCGCAGAGCATGAGCGGACCGCGTCGCATCGGCCAATCCGTTCCGGAGGTCGCCGGCAAGGTGCTGGGCAAGCGCGGACTTGCCTTCGGCGCGCTGATCACCGACTGGCCGTCCATCGTCGGCCACCAGCTGTCGCTGCGCACGGCGCCCGACAAGCTCAGCTTTCCCCGCGGCAAGCGGGAGGAGGCGACGCTGCACATCCGCGCCATGGGCGCCATCGCGCTGGAGCTGCAGCATCTGGAACCGCAGATCATCGAACGCATCAACAGCTTCTTCGGCTATCGCGCCGTGGCGAAGATCAAGCTGATCCACGCAGCGCTGCCGTCCACCCCCTCGCCGGTGGTGCGCCCCCGCGCCCTGACGATGGACGAGGAGATCGGCATCACCACCACCACCGCCGCGATCGAGGACGAGGAACTGCGCGCCACCCTGGAACGCTTCGGCCGTTCGCTGATGGCCCGGCCGAAACGCGCCGCGCGATAGCCGGCTTGCTGGACGCATCGGTACGTCATTGTCTATACGTCAACATCTGGTAGGAACGAGGGCAAAGTGAACCGCAAAATTTTGGGAATCGCCGGTCTTCTGGCCATCGGCTTCACCGCCGCGTTCGGCACCGCCATGACCGCGGCGTCCACGGCCGCACAGGCCGCGGCCACCCTGCCGCCGGTCTCGGAGATGATGGCCGAGCGCGTGTTGGGCGACCCGAAGGCGCCGGTGACGATCCTCGACTATTCGTCGATGACCTGCTCGCACTGCGCGAATTTCCACGTCAACGTGCTGCCGAAGATCAAGGAAGCCTACATCGACACCGGCAAGGCCAAGCTGGTCTTCCGCGACTTCCCCTTCGATCAGGCCGCGCTCAGCGCCGCCATGCTGGCCCACTGCGCCCCGCCCGAGCGGTATTTCCCGCTGACCGACGTCCTGTTCAAGAGCCAGCCGAACTGGAGCCGCTCCTCCGACCCGGCCAAGGCGCTGGCGCAGTACGGCAAGCTGGCCGGCATGACCCAGGAGACCATCGATGCCTGCCTCGCCAACAAGGAACTGGCCGACGCCATCCTGAACACCCGCCTGACCGGCCAGAACCAGTTCAAGATCGAAGCAACCCCCACCTTCATCCTCAACGACGGCAAGGCCCGCATCGAAGGCGCCCAGTCATTCGAGGAGTTCTCGAAGGAAATCGACAAGCTGTTGAAGTAAGCGCCGGCGTCTTGCCCCCTCCCCGACCCTCCCCCGCTCTCGCGGGAGAGGGAGTTGAGTGCAAGTGCGGCGGAGTTCCCTCTCCCGCCTTAGCGGGGGAGGGTTAGGGAGGGGGCAACAGTTTTCCAATGCTCATGCTGTCCTAAGCCCAGTACACCGAAGGTTCTTCCCCAGTGCAGTTCACGCGTCTCCGCCTGTCGGGTTTCAAGTCTTTCGTCGATGCCACGGAACTGGTCATCGAACCCGGCATGACCGGGATCGTCGGCCCCAACGGCTGCGGCAAGTCCAATCTGGTGGAGGCGCTGCGCTGGGTGATGGGCGAGACGTCGGCCAAGCGCATGCGCGGTGGCGACATGGACGACGTCATCTTCGGCGGCACCTCCAGCCGGCCGGCCCGGAACCTGGGCGAGGTGACGCTGGCGGTGGACAACCGGTCGCGCACCGCGCCCGCCGGCTTCAACGAGCATGACGAGCTCGAGATCACCCGACGGATCGAGCGCGGCTCCGGTTCCGACTACCGCATCAACGGCAAGCTGGTGCGGGCGCGCGATGTCCAGCTGCTGTTCGCCGACAATGCCTCGGGTGCCGCGTCGCCGGCCCTGGTCAGCCAGGGCAAGGTCGCGCAGATCATCTCCGCCAAGCCGCAGGACCGCCGCGCCCTGCTGGAGGAGGCCGCCGGCATCACCGGCCTGCATTCCCGCCGGCACGAGGCCGAACTGCGACTGAAGGCGGCGGAAGGCAACCTGACCCGTCTCGACGACGTGATCGGGGCGATGGACACCCAGCTGCAAAGCCTGAAGAAGCAGGCGCGGCAGGCATCCCGCTACCGCAACCTGTCCGACCAGATCCGCAAGGCGGAAGCCGTGCTGTGGCACCTGCGCTGGATCGCCGCCCAGGAGGAGCGCGCCCGCGCCCATGCCGCCTTCGCCGCAGCCGAGGCCGCGGTGCGCGACCGCATGCTCTCCGTCAACCAGCTGACCGCCCGCCGAACGGAAGCCGCCGCCGGCCTGCCGGAGAAACGCCAGGACGAGGCGCGCGCGGCATCCGCCCTGCAACGCCTGGTGATCGCCCGCGAACAGCTCGACGCCGAGGAAAAGCGCGTCGCCGAACATCAGCGCGCGCTGGAGGCCCGGTTGCGCCAGATCGCCGGCGACCTCGGCCGTGAGGAGGCTCTGGCCGCGGATGCTGGGCAAGCGCTGGCCCGGCTGATGGCCGAACGCGACCGCCTGATCGCCGCACAATCCGACGAGGAGATGCTTGAGGAAGCCGCGGCGGAGGCTCTGGCCGAGGCGCGCGAGCAGGTCGATGCCCTCGACCGCGAACTGACCCGCCTGACCGAATCGGTCGCCACCGACGAGGCCCGCCGCGCCGCGACCCAGCGTCAGGCCGCCGAGTTGGAAACCCGCGCCGCCGGCCTCGCCAAGCGGCTGGCCGAGCAGCAGGCCCAGCGGGCTGCGTTGGAGGCGGAGATCGCCGCCCGCGCCGACCTATCGGACGCCGAACTGGCGGTGGAACTTGCCGAACAGCGGCTGGAGCAGGCCCGCGAGGCGGCCGAGGCCGCTGAACAGGCGAAGGCGGAGGCCGAACCGGCCCAATCCCGCGCCCGTGAGACACTGTCCGCCGCCGAGTCCGCTTGTGCCAAGCTGCGTGCCGAGGAACGCGCGCTGGCCGAATTGCTGGAGGCCGGAGCCGGCGGGCCCTTCCCGCCGCTGGTCGATGCGGTGGCGGTGTCGCCCGGCTATGAGGGGGCACTGGCCGCCGCGCTCGGCGATGCGCTGACTGCTCCGTTGGACGAGGAAGCGCCGGTGCATTGGCGCACGCTGCCGGCCTATGGTTCGGTGGCGCCGCTGCCGGATGGGGTGGAGCCGTTGTCGAGCCGTGTGGAGGGGCCGCGGGCCGCCGCCCGCGCCCTCGCCCATGTCGGAGTGGTCGACGATGCCGCCGTTGCCGGGGGCTTGGCCGCGGCGCTGGCGCCGGGTCAGGTGCTGGTCAGCCGTGACGGCGGCGCGTGGCGCTGGGACGGCCTGACCGTTCAGGCCGGCGCGCCGACCGCCGCGGCCGTTCGCCTGAAACAGCGCAACCGGTTGGCCGAACTGCGCGGCGAACTGGAGCTTGCCGAGGAACGGGTCGAACTGGCGCGCGAGACTCTGGACGCCGCGAAACTGGCGGTCGAAGAGGCGGCTCGGGCCGACCGCCTTGCCCGCGATGCCGTCCGCGAAGGATTCGCCGCGCTGAACGTCGCCCGCGACCGCCACGCCAAGCTGGCGCGCGAGGCCGATGCCGCATCCTCGCGCCTTGCGGCATTGGTTGAGGCCGTCGAGCGGCTCTCCGCCGACGAGCGCGAGGCTGCCGCCCGCCGCGATGAAGCGCTGGAATTGCTGGAGTCGCTGCCGGATCCGCGCGAGGGACGTGAGCGGGTGAACGACCAGCGCGCCGCACTGGCCGAACGCCGCGCCGTGCTGGCCGAGCGGCAGAATGCGGTCGATCGCCTGACGCGCGAGGCGCAGGCCCGGCGCCAGCGCTTGGACGCCATTCAAGCCGAAACCACGTCGTGGGACACCCGCTCCGCCGGGGCCGGGGGACGGGTGGCGGAACTGCGCCAGCGCGCGGAGGAGGCCGAAGGAGAACTTGCACAGTTGTCCGAACGACCGGCGGCGATCGCAGCGGAACGCCTGGATTTGCTCGACCGCGTCACCATGGCGGAGCGCGAGCGCAAGCGCGCCGCCGATTGGTTGGCCGAGGCCGAGTCCCGGCTGGCGGAGACCGAACAGGCGCTGCACGATGCCGAGGAGGCACTGGCCGATGGCCGCGAGGCGCGCGCCCGTGCCGAAGCCGCCGTTTCGGCGGCCCAGCAGCAGGAACGCACCCTGACGGAGCGCATCGCCGAGCGGTTGGACTGCCGGCCGGAGGATACCCGCGCCGCCGCCGATCTCGACCCCACCGAACCGATGCCCGACGCGACGGCGGTGGAGTCGCGGCTCGACAAGCTGACGCGCGAGCGCGAGAACATGGGGCCGGTCAATCTGCGCGCCGAAATCGAGGCGGAGGAGTTGGAAAGCCAGATCACCGGCCTGCATGGCGAGCGCGAGGACCTGACCGCCGCCATCGCCCGCCTGCGCCAGGGCATCTCCAGCCTGAACCGCGAGGCCCGTGAACGGCTGGTCGCCAGCTTCGATGTGGTGAACCGCGACTTCCAGGAACTGTTCACCCGCCTGTTCGGCGGCGGCAAGGCTTATCTGGAACTGGTCAATGCCGAGGACCCGCTGAACGCCGGCCTGGAGATCTACGCCAGCCCGCCGGGCAAGAAGCTGCAGGTGCTTTCGCTGCTGTCGGGCGGGGAGCAGGCCTTGACCGCGCTGTCGCTGCTGTTCGCCGTCTTCCGGTCGAATCCGGCGCCGATCTGCGTTCTGGACGAGGTCGACGCCCCGCTGGACGAGGCGAATGTCGGGCGCTTCTGCGATCTGGTGGAGGACATCGCCCGCGAAGGCGACACCCGCTTCCTCATCATTACCCACCACCGCCTGACCATGGCGCGCGTCGACCGCCTGTTCGGCGTGACCATGGTGGAGCGAGGGGTGTCGCAGCTGGTCAGCGTGGATCTGAGCCGGGCGGAGGAATTGCGGGGGGTGGCTTGAGGGATGTGTGAAGACGTCGGCTGACGATGCCCCCACCCTGACCCTCCCCCGCTGGGCGGGGGAGGGGACAAGTGCTTAGGCGTGAGAGTGGCGGCAGTCCCTCCCCCGCCCAGCGGGGGAGGATAGGTGGGGGTCTAACTCCGCACCTCCGCACCCCCAAACCCTCATCCCCCCCGCTTCCAGACCGTCGTCTCGATGTACCGGCTCGCCAGGAACCGGTAGGTCTGCTTCTGCAGCGCCTCCACCTTCGGCGAGCGTTCCATCGTGACCTCGTCCCAGCCCTGCAGCAGTTCCTCCCATTCCAGCAGCTTGGCCCGCAAATCGTCGCGAATCTTGCGGATGAACTGGATGGTGGGGTGGAAGTTGCGCAGCGCGCCGACGATGTCGCCGGTCTGGGCGTCGGCCTGGTCGAAGATCAGGTCGTATTCGCGCAAGGGCTTGCGGATCAGCCCCTGCATCCGGTTCAGCTCGCTGCAGAAGGTGCGGTCGGTACGGTAGATGGTGGCGAGCTTCGCCATCGCCTGGTCGATGCGGCGGATGTGCTTGAAGCGGTCGCGCAGGGCCTCGATGTAGGACAACTCCTGCGCCAGGTCGTCGATGCGGTCGGTCAGGTACTGTTCATAGTCGTTGGTCAGCTTCAGCCGCTCCGCGATCTTGGCGAAGGCGGCCTTCATCCGCTCCTTCGTCTGCGGATCCTCGACCACCTGCTCCAGTTCGTCGATGTCGGACACGATCATCTCGTTGCCGGTGAAGGACGAGACGATCTGCACGGTCAGCCGGCCCTTGGCGATGATGCGGTGCTTGTCCTCCACCGACCAGGACGCGCGCCCGTCCAGAAGTTCTCCCGGAATTTCTTCGCCGGGACGGATCTGCTTCACGAAGGCCAATCCCTGTTCGATGATTTCCAGCAGGCGGGCGTCGTGGGTGCCGTCCTCGATCTGGAAGGACTCCATCAGGGTGGGGAAGGCCAGCGCCGCCTTCAGGTCGCCCAGCAGGATGTTCAGCACCGGTTCCTTGCTGTTCGGCTCCTGGCAGAAGAAGGCGCCGGGCAGGCTGAACACCTTGTGCTGGAAGTCGAAATGCGTGTCCCGCATCGGCTGGACCAGCACATTCTCCTGCGCGGCCTTCTCGGCGACGGCATCATCCGGGGCGGCATCCGCGGCCGGGGCGGTCTCCGGAGAGGGGGTGGTCTCGTCGCTGCTGGAGGTGTCGGTCATGGGCGGGGGCGGTACTCGGCAGTATGAAGGGGCGGGGGAGGGGGGAAGACTGCGGATTGCTTCCCCAGCCTACAGCAGATCGCGCAGACGGAACCACATCATTGCGAGGACCAGCGCCGGGGTGCGGAACCGCCGCCCGCCGGGGAAGGGCGTGTGGGGAATGCGGGCGAACACGTCGAAGCGCCCGGCGCTGCCGCCGACCGCCTCCGCCATCACCCGCCCGGCCATGCCGGCCAGCGCCACGCCATGCCCGGAATAGCCGTGGGCGTAGAGCGTGGTGGGCGACAGCCGGCCCAGATGCGGCATGCGGTTCATGGTGATGGCGACCCGCCCGCCCCAGAAGTAATCGATGCGGGCGTCCTTCAACTCCGGATAGATCGCCAGCATCTTCAGCCGCATCGCCTGCTTCAGCCCCGGCGCGTCCACCCCGGAATAGCTGACGCCGCCGCCGAACAGCAGCCGGTGGTCGGCGGACCGCCGGAAATAGTCCAGCGAGAACTTCATGTCCGATACCGCGATGTTCGTCGGCAATAGAGCGAGCGCTCGCTCCTCGCCCAGCGGTTCGGTGGCGATCATGTAGGTCGCGACCGGCATGATGGTGCGGTCCAGCGTCGGCACCAGTCCGCCGAGATAGGCATTGCCGGCCAGGATCAGGTGCTTCGCCGTCACCCGGCCGCGTCCGGTGCTCACCCAGGGCTTGGACCCGCTGTCCATGGCGATGGCGCGGCTGTTCTCGAAGATGCGCACCCCGGTGGCATCGGCGGCACGGGCAAGACCGAGCGCGTAGTTCAGCGGGTGCAGATGGCCGCTGCCCTCGTCCAGCAACCCGCCGATATAGGCTTCGCTGCCGACATGTTCGCGGATGCCGGCGCCGTCCAGCCTCCGCACCCGGTCATAGCCGTAGCCGTCGCGCATCTCGCGCTCCAGCGCCGCCACGTCCTGCATGTGGCGGGGCTTCAGCGCGGCATAGGCGAAGCCCCAGGTCAGGTCGCAGGCGATGGCGTGGCGCTCCACCCGCTCCGCCAACTGGGCCTTCGCCTCCTCCCCGAACTCCCACAGGCGGCGGGCATCCTCCTTGCCGACCCAGCTTTCGATGGTCGCCATCGGCTTGTTGTAGCCGGTGATGATCTGCCCGCCGTTGCGTCCCGAGGCACCCCAGCCGCAGCGCTCCGCCTCCAGCAGCACCACGTCGAAGCCGCGTTCAGCCAGTTCCAGCGCCGCGGTCAGGCCGGTATAGCCGCCGCCGACGATGCAGACGTCGCAGGCGACCTCTCCTTCCAGGATCGGGCGGTCGGCTCGGGGAGCGGCGGAGGCCGCGTACCAGCTGTTCAGGTATGAGGCTTTCGGCATGGCCGCAGTTAAGTCCCAGCCGATGGGGGAGGTCAACGGAAAGGCGGATGTTTCACCGAACGGTCATGCTGAACCCTCTGGCGCGGCCCGCCGGAACGGCGTCATAGTGTCGCTGTCGTCCACAGCACGGAGGGGGCTGCCCATCGCCCGGAGCGGTCCGCCATACCCATGGGTTTTATGGAAGACTTCATCAAGAAGAACCGCATTACCGAAGTCGAATGCCTGGTGCCCGACATGTCGGGCATCGCGCGGGGAAAGATCGTTCCCGCCGAGAAGTTCCTCCGCATCCTGCGCGACCGCGGCCTGCGCCTGCCAGAGGCGATCTTCGTCCAGACCGTGACCGGTGAATTTCCCGACGACGAGGACATCACGTCGGACGAGAATTCCGACATCTACATGATCCCGGACGAACGCACGATCCGCTTCGTCCCCTGGTACAACGAGCCGACGGCGCAGGTCATCACCGACTGCGTCTATGCCGACGGCCGCCCGGTCGACGTCTCGCCCCGCCATGTTCTGAAGCGCGTCCTGGCGCTGTACGAGGAACGCGGCTGGAAGCCGATGGTGGCGCCGGAACTGGAATTCTTCCTGGTTCAGGTCAACAAGGATCCCGATTATCCGCTGGTGCCGCCGGTGGGTCGCAACGGCCGGATGGAAAGCGGCCGGCAGGCCTTCGGCATCGACGCCGTCAACGAATTCGATCCGATCTTCGAGGCGGTCTACGATTTCTGCGAAAAGCAGGACATCGACATCGACACGCTGACCCACGAGGCCGGCGCCGCCCAGATCGAGATCAACTTCAACCACGGCGACGCTCTGGAACTGGCCGACCAGGCTTTCCTGTTCAAGCGCACGGCGCGCGAGGCGGCGATCCGCCACCAGATCTATGCCACCTTCATGGCCAAGCCGATGCAGGGCGAACCCGGCAGCGCCATGCACATCCACCAATCGGTGGTGGACGCCGACAGCGGCCGCAACCTGTTCTCCAACCCCGATGGCACCGACAGCGACCTGTTCATGTCGCATGTCGCCGGGCTGCAGAAATACCTGCCCTATGTGATGCCGCTGCTGGCGCCCAACGTCAACAGCTACCGCCGGCTGGTCCCGAACTCCGATGCGCCGATCAACGTGCATTGGGGCCGCGACAACCGCACCACCGGCCTGCGCGTGCCGGTGTCGCAGCCCGACGCCCGCCGGGTGGAGAACCGGGTGGCCGGCGCCGACGCCAACCCCTATCTCGCCATCGCCGCGTCGCTGGCCTGCGGCTACATCGGCATGACCCAGGGGCTGGAGCCGAACGACCCGATCAAGGGGTCCGCCTATCGCCTCGCCTTCACCCTGCCGCGCCACCAGTCGGAGGCGCTGACCAAGTTCAACGCCTGCAAGCCGTTGAAGGAAATCCTCGGCGAACGCTTCATCGACGCCGTCACCTGCGTGAAGGAGGCGGAGTACGAGGCCTACAACCGCGTCATCAGCTCGTGGGAACGCGAGAACCTGCTGCTGAACGTCTGATCCGAACCTATCGGTAGACAACAGGGGCCCGGTAGAGGACAGGGGCGGCCAGCGGGGTTCCCGCGGGCCGCCCCTCTACGTATCCGGAACCCTTTTCCTGCGCATCTCCGCGTTGGCCAAGGCCGACCGCCGTCCGCCGCTTCGCGCCCGCCGACTCTCCTTTCGTGTGCCCATCCATCCGGATTTTCCCGACATCCGGCGGAACGCTCCAGCCTGCAGGCGCATCCCGGCCCATCCCGGCCCAAGTCTTAACCCGGCGGGGAGGCATTCCCACCCCGTCCAGGCGCCCGGTGCCGCGGCTTTCCACGTCCGCGCTGCCCGGTCGTGGGCAGAAAGCAGAAAAACGCGAGGTTGCCGATATCTCGATTATGGGCGGCCGCACACGAAATCGAAGACTTTCAAAATAAAACAGTGATGTATTTTTCAACCATACCGTCGGGCTGAAAAAGGAAGTGCCGGCGCCACCCGGCAATGCCGCAGTGGCCAATTTGTTATCTCCTTTGAAAACAGTCAAGCTTTTCGACCGCATCTGCCGTGGGCATTGCGCGCCGCGTCGCCGTGGTGTGCGCCCTCTTTGCTCTGCCGGCTTGTCGAGCCGGCGGAAACGCACCGTCTCGACGCAACCGATGGATGGCCAAGTATGAGCATGCAGCCCGCGATCACATCCCTTCCAACAGGTGTCCATCGAGCCGGGCGGATCCAGCGCGTCGTCGTTCTCGCGCTGCTGTTCGTCGTGCTGACCACCGGCCTGCTCGGGCTGGCGCTTCACCGTGGCGGCCATGCCAGCAACCTGACCGACATCCAGAATCTGTTCGTGCTGGAAAATCCGGATCTGGTACCGGTCGATTCGTGGGATCCGATGATCGCGGCGCTGAACTGGCTGCACGACCGCCCCGGCGAAAACGTCTATGAAGGCGTGTTCTTCCAACAGCACATCAAGTTCCAGTATCCCGTGACATCGCTTCTGCCGTTGGAGGCGATGCAGGCGTTCGGCATCCTGAACCTCGCGGCGTTCGAACGCATCAACCTGATGTTCGTTCTGGCGACGGCGGCCGGCATGGCGATCCTGATGCTGGAGATGGCGGCATGGCTGCGCTTGCCTGGACTGCGCCCAGACCAACGGGACGACCGGTTGACCCAGGTGCTGCTGGGCGGGTTCGGCTTCGCCGCAACCCTGTGCTTCTATCCGGTGCTGAAGGCTTTTTCGCTGGGGCAGGTGCAGGTCTGGCTGAATGCCGCCTTCGTCTTCGCCTGCATCGCCCTGCTGCGCGACCGCCGGGCGCTGTGCGGCGCGCTGCTCGGCGCATCGACGCTGATGAAGCCGCAGATGTCGCTGTTCCTGGCTTGGGCGGTCCTGCGGGGGGACTGGCGCATGGCGGCCGGCTGGGCGGCTGTGGTGGTCCCCGGCGTGGCGGTGGCGACCCTGCTCTACGGCTTCGCGCCGATGATCGATTACCTCGACGTGCTGCTGTTCATCGGCCGCCATGGCGAGAGCTATCACGTCAACCAAACCGTCAACGGGCTGGTCAACCGCCTGCTGCACAACGGCAACAATCTGGATTGGTCGGCGGAGGCCTTCGCCCCCTACCACCCCGTGGTGCACATCGCGACCCAGCTTTCCGGCATCGCCTTCTTCGCCTTCGGCCTGCTGTGGCGCCGCCGCGACCGCGGCGCGGACCGGATCGTCGCCTTCGCCATCGCCGGCCTCTGCTTCACCACCGGGTCTCCGGTCGCCTGGGTGCATCATTACGGCATCCTTCTGCCGGCCTTCGCGCTGGCCTTCCTCATCCTGCTGGCGCCCGGCGTGAGGCGTCCTGCGGGTGCCTTCGCGTTGCTGGCGACCGCCTATTTCCTGGCCGGCAACCTGCTGTTCTGGCCGGTCAATGCGCTGGCGGCGACGCCGCTGAACATCCTGCAGTCCTACCTGTTCTTCGCCACGCTGATGCTGCTGGGCCTGGTGTGGGTGCTGACCGCCCGGCATGACCGTACCGCAACGTCCGGGCCGGGCCGGGGCGAGGCGGCCGAAGGAGGTGCCGCCGTTGCCGGTGCTTCCGCTCCCGCTCCCGCTCCCAACGTCGCGGCCTTTGCCCCGGCTGCCGAAGCAGAGCGGCCGGCATCGCCGGTCGCCGCGGAGCCCCCGCTGTTCGTCGACCTCGACGGCACGCTGCTGCGGACCGACCTGCTCTACGAATCGCTGTTCGGGTTGATCAAGGCACAGCCCTGGACCGCGCTGCTGGTGCCGGTCTGGCTGGCCGGGGGCAAGGCGCGGCTGAAGGCGGAACTGGCCCGGCGGGTGGACATCGATCCGGCCGGTCTGGTCTATAACCAAGCCGTTCTGGAGCGGCTGCAGGCGGAGCGCGAACGCGGTCGCCGGCTGGTGCTGGCCACCGCCGCACACCACCGCTACGCCGATGCCATCGCCCGCCATCTGGGCCTGTTCGATCAGGTCCTCGCCAGCAGCGACGGCATCAACCTGAAGAGCGAGCGCAAACTGGCGGCGATCCGGGCGCAGGTGCCGTCCGGCGTCTTCGACTACATCGGCAATGACGAGGCCGACTATGCCGTCTGGCGCGCGGCCCGCCGCGGCATCGCGGTGGACGCGTCCGCCGCCGTGGTGCGCCATGCCGCGACCCTGTGCCCGATCGAGACCATCGCAACCCCGCGCCGGCCGCGCCTGCTGCTGATGCTGCGGGCGCTGCGCCTGCACCAGTGGCTGAAGAACCTTCTGGTCTTCGTGCCCCTGCTTGCCGGCCAAAAGCTGGGCGAGATCGGGCCGGCTCTGCAGGCGGTGGCGGCCTTCCTCGCCTTCGGGCTGTGCGCGTCGAGCATCTATGTGCTGAACGACCTGCTCGACCTGCCCGCCGACCGGCGCCACCCGCGCAAGTGCCGGCGGCCCTTCGCCGCGGGTGACCTGCCGCTCGACCTCGGCCTGTCGCTGATCCCCGGCCTCCTGCTGGCGAGCGTCGTCCTGTCGGTGCTGACCCTGCCGCCGCTGTTCCTGGCGGCGCTGGCGACCTATGCCGCCTCGTCGCTGTTCTACAACCTGTTCGCCAAGAACCGGGTGATCTGGGACGTGATGCTGCTGGCCGGGCTGTATTCGCTGCGCGTGCTTGGTGGTGCCACGGCGACGGCCATCGTCCCGTCCTTCTGGCTGTTGGCCTTTTCCATGTTCCTCTTCCTCAGCCTCGCGATGGTGAAGCGCTATTCGGAGATGGACAGCATGTTGAAGCTCGGGCTGGGGCAGGCGGAGGGGCGCGGCTACCTGACCGCCGACATGCCGGTCCTGCAATCCATCGGCGTTTCCGCCGGCTTCCTCTCGGTGCTGGTGATGGCGCTCTACATCAACAGCCCGGAGGTCGGACGCATCTATGACCAGCCGCAGGCGCTGTGGATCATCTGCCCGCTTCTGCTTTTCTGGATCGGGCGGGTGTGGCTGCAGACCCACCGCGGGCTGATGCACGACGACCCGGTGGTGTTCGCCGCCCGCGACAAGTGGAGCCTCGCCATCGGTCTGGTCTGCGCCGTCGTGCTCGTCTTCGGCCGGACCTGAACAGCCGGTCCCCTGTCTTCCGCAATCCTGCCGGAGTTCCCATGCCTATCGCTGTCGTCGGATTGATCCTGCTGAGCGTCACGCTGTCCGCCATCGCTCAGATTTCCCTGAAGATCGGCATGTCCAGCCCGGCGGTGTCGACCGCCCTGGCGCAGGGGGAAGCCGGGCGGATCGCCCTGTCGGTCGTCGCCACGCCGCATGTCCTGACCGGCCTCGCCTGCTACGGGCTGGGCATGGTCGTGTGGCTGGCCGTTCTGGCGAAGGTCGAGGTCACCATGGCCTATCCCTTCGTCGGTCTGGGCTTCCTGGTCACGCTGGCGCTCGGCGTCCTGCTGCTGGGCGAAAGCATGAGCCTGACCCGCGTGATCGGCACGCTGCTGGTCGTGCTTGGCGTGGTGCTGACGGCGCAGAGCTGAGGGAGGTGGCGGGGAGGCCGCGGGCTCCATCCGCACCCGTCGAAATGCATGCCATTGTCCGGAAACGCCTTGTGTCGTCTCGTCTTTCAGTTCGGAAACAAACCGCGACAATTGTGGCATTGACCCGAAAGTTGCGAGGGATATAACTGACCGCATACTCGCGAGCGAAAATACTGGCGTATGCAATTTCAGCGTGGGCGACCCGGTTGCCGGCCGTCAGGCCATCAAACGGGGAGAGGCTTTGCCTTGCCGGCCGCGATACCTGCAACATGGGCTTTTCGGCCCTTGGGCAGCGCGGCCGGCCGCCACCTTCCTTTCGGCATGCCCCAACTCCGCAGGCGTCAGTCGCAGGCACCTGAAAACTCGACCCAAACCGTTGACAACACACCCGGGCCTGGGTGCAATAGCGCCCGCGAGCCGGGTGTGCCGTTGGGATGTGGCGGCGCCCGCAACACAGACGAACAGGTCGGGGCAAACCATGAAGAAATTCGCTCTCAGCCTCATCGGCGCGGTCGCGGCGATCGCCATCGCCGGCCCGGCGATGGCCCAGGCCAAGAAGCCGGTCAACATCTACATCTGGAACGACTATCTGGGTGAGACGACCCTCGCCGACTTTACCAAGGCCACGGGCGCTGAGACGAAGGTCGACCTGTACGACAGCCTGGAACTGCTGGAGCAGAAGGTGCTGGTCGGCAAGTCCGGCTACGACGTGATCGTGCCGACCGCGGAGCCGACCCTGTCGCGCCTGATCCAGGCGAAGGTCGTGGGGCCGCTCGACAAGTCGAAGATCCCCAACTACAAGAACATCGACCCCAAGGTCCTGAAGCTGCTGGAGAATTCCGATCCCGGCAACAAATTCGCCGTACCCTACCTCGGCGGGACCGTCGGCATCGCCATCATCCCGGAAAAGATCAAGGCCGTCGCCCCCGACGTTGCGCTGGACAGCTGGGACCTGATCTTCAAGCCGGAAGTGGCGAAGAAGGTTTCGGCCTGCGGCATCACCGTGATGGATTCGGCCATCGACGTCATCCCGTCGGTGCTGAACTATCTCGGCCTGGATCCGAACTCCGAAAAGAAGGAGGATCTGGAGAAGGTCGAAAAGACGCTGATGGCGGTCCGCCCCTACATCAAGCGTTTCGTCACGGGTGAGAACATCAACATCCTCGCCGGCGGCGATGCCTGCGTCGTGATGGCCTACAACGGCGACGCCATTCAGGGTGCCGCCCGCGCCGCCGAGGCCAAGAGCGCCAAGGTGGAATACATCACGCCGAAGGAAGGCGTGCAGGTCTGGTGGGACACGCTGGCGGTTCCGGCCGATGCGCCGAACAAGGACGGTGCGCACGAGTTCATCAACTTTGCGCTCGATCCGGCCAACATGGCGAACATCTCCAACAAGGTCAGCTACGCCAACGCGGTGCCTGGGTCGCTGGCGACGGTCGCCGACGACATCAAGTCGAACCCCGGCATCTTCCTGCCGGCCGACAGCAATCTGAAGCTGTTCTCGCTGAAGCAGATCAAGCAGGCCACCGACCGCACCCGCACCCGCGTGTGGACCAAGGTCAAGACCGGCAAGTAAGCCGCCCCCTGAGGCGCCGTTTCGTGGCGCCGGCCCGCCCCGGCCGATCCCCAGCGATGGGGAACTGCCGGGGCGTTGTCATGAAAGAGGATACCGGATGGCCGGTCAGCCGATTCGCAAGCCCACCCGCCTGGAACCGTGGCAGGACGCGGGCCAGACGCCTTATGTCCGCATCGAAAAGGTGACGAAGACGTTCGGCGACTTCGTCGCGGTGGACGAGGTCAGCCTGTCGATCTACCGCAACGAGTTCTTCGCCCTGCTCGGCGGCTCGGGCTCCGGCAAGACGACGCTGCTGCGCATGCTGGCGGGGTTCGAGCAGCCGACCGAGGGCAAGATCTACATCGACGGCGTCGATATGGCCGGCATCCCGCCCTATGAGCGGCCGGTCAACATGATGTTCCAATCCTACGCCCTGTTCCCCCACATGACGGTGGAGCAGAACGTCGCCTTCGGCCTGAAACAGGACGGGGTGGCGAAGGCGGAGATCCGCGACCGGGTGGAGGAGATGCTGGGGATGGTCCAGCTGTCGGCCTTCGGCAAGCGCCGCCCGCACCAGCTGTCCGGCGGCCAGCGCCAGCGCGTCGCGCTCGCCCGTTCGCTGGTCAAGCGGCCGAAGCTGCTTCTGCTGGACGAGCCGCTGGGGGCGCTCGACAAGAAGCTGCGCGAGCGCACGCAGTTCGAACTGGTCAACATCCAGGAAAAGCTGGGCGTCACCTTCATCGTCGTGACCCACGACCAGGAAGAGGCGATGACCATGTCCTCGCGCATTGCCGTGATGAACCATGGCGTCATCGCGCAGGTGGGCACGCCGACCGAAATCTATGAATACCCGCACAACCGCTTCGTGGCGGAGTTCATCGGCTCGATCAACATGTTCGACGGTCGCGTCGTGGAGACCGACGGCGATCAGGTGATCGTCGCGTCGGAGGAAGCCGGCTGCGAGCTGCTGATCGCCCACGCCACCCCGGCGCCGGCCGGCTCCCCGGTCTCCGTCGCCATCCGGCCGGAGAAGATCGCGCTGTCGAAGGAGCCGGGCCCCGACGGCGACGGCCGGAACCGCACCACCGGAATCGTGCGGGAGATCGCCTATCTCGGCGACGTGTCGATCTATCTGGTGCAATTGCCGACCGGCAAGACGGTGCGCGTCACCGCCCCCAACGTCACCCGCCGCACCGAAATGCCGATCACCTGGGAGGACGAGGTGACCCTGACCTGGCGTCCCTTCGCCGGCGTGGTGCTGACCCAATGAGGACGGTCGTCGCCATCCTCGTTTCTGGCCTCAGCCGGATCGGGCTGTGGGGGCGCGGCGTGGTCGTCGCCGTCCCCTATCTGTGGCTGCTGCTGTTCTTCATGGTACCCTTCCTGATCGTCTTCGGCATCAGCTTCTCCGAATCGATCATCGCCCAGCCGCCCTATTCGTCGCTGGTGGAATGGCTGACCGACGAGGATGCCGGCACCTCGAAGCTGCAGGTCCTGCTGAACATCAGCAATTACTTCCGGCTGGGCGGGGACGATCTCTACATCCTCGCCTACCTGAACTCGCTGAGAATCGCGGCGGTCACCACGCTGCTGTGCCTGGCGATCGGCTATCCCATGGCCTACGCCATCGCCAAGGCCGAGCCCTCGCGGCGCGGGCCGCTGATGATGCTGGTGATCCTGCCCTTCTGGACCAGCTTCCTGATCCGCATCTATGCCTGGATCGGCATCCTCAAGGGCAACGGGGTCATCAGCAACCTGCTGGAATGGACGGGCATCACCAGCGGTCCGGTGGAAATCCTCTATTCCGACTGGGCGGTCTATATCGGCATGACCTACTGCTACCTGCCCTTCATGGTGCTGCCGCTTTATTCGACGCTGGAGAAGATGGACCCCAGCCTGCTGGAGGCGGCGGCCGACCTCGGCTCGCGGCCCTTCAAGTCCTTCCTGTCGATCACGCTGCCGCTGTCGCTGCCGGGCATCATCGCCGGCTCGCTTCTGGTCTTCATCCCGGCGGTGGGCGAGTTCGTGACTCCGGAACTGCTGGGCGGTCCCGACACGCTGATGATCGGCCGCGTGCTGTGGAACGAGTTCTTCGCCAACCGCGACTGGCCCGTCGCGTCGGCCGTCGCCATAGCGCTTCTGCTGGTCCTGGTGGTGCCGATCATGATCTTCCAGCATGTGCAGGGCAAACAGGCGGAGGCCGGCCGATGAAACGGATCGGGTTCCTGTCCTGGGCGCTGTGGTTCGGCTATGCCTTCCTCTACGTCCCCATCGCGCTGCTGATCGTCTACAGCTTCAACGAGTCGCGGCTGGTGACGGTGTGGAGCGGCTTCTCGACCAAATGGTATGCGGAGCTGATCCACAACGACACCCTGCTGGACGCGGCCCTGCTGTCCTTCCAGGTGGCGGCGGTGTCGGCGACGCTGTCGGTGCTGCTGGGCACCTGCGCCGGGCTGGCGCTGGTCCGGTTCGGGCGGTTCCGCGGCCGGACGCTGTTCGGCGGCATGATCACGGCGCCGCTGGTCATGCCCGAGGTCATCACCGGCCTGTCGCTTCTGCTGCTGTTCGTGGCGATGGAGCAGTGGCTGGGCTGGCCCGACGGGCGCGGCATCACCACCATCACCATCGCCCACACCACCTTCACCATGTCCTACGTCGCGGTGGTCATCCAGTCGCGGCTTGCCGGCATGGACGGCAGCCTGGAGGAGGCGGCGATGGATCTGGGCGCCCGCCCGGCCAAGGTGTTCTTCGTCATCACCCTGCCGCTGATCGCCCCGGCGCTGGTCGCGGGGTGGCTGCTGGCCTTCACCCTGTCGCTGGATGACGTGGTGGTGGCGAGCTTCGTTTCCGGTCCCGGCTCGACGACGCTGCCGATGGTGATCTTCTCCAGCGTGAAGTTCGGCATCAGCCCGCAGATCAACGCGCTGGCCACCCTGATGGTGCTGGTGGTGGCGACCGGCATCTTCGTCGCCAGCATCGTCATGGCCCGCCAGGAGCGCCAGCGCAAACGCGACGAGCAGATGGCGATCCAGAACGGCTGAGCCTCGAGGATTGAGGTTCAGCGCGGGCCGGCCGGAAGCATATGCCGGCCGGTCCGCAGTCGTTTTCACCAGCCTACCCATCCGCGCTCGGCAGACCCGTGCCGCTACGGATGGCAATTGCCCGTTTCTTTTGCTATGTTGAAGCCATCGTCAACAGCGAAAGAGGCTGTGCCA
The DNA here is from genome assembly GCF_977007025.2 of Azospirillum largimobile. NCBI lineage: Bacteria > Pseudomonadati > Pseudomonadota > Alphaproteobacteria > Rhodospirillales > Azospirillaceae > Azospirillum > Azospirillum largimobile. The sequence goes on along the minus strand of NZ_CDRMUA020000004.1, from coordinate 622,307 downwards.
TGCGCGCGCTCCTGTGGTTCCCCTTGTTGAGGCTCGGATTCTTCAATCCCGTTTCCACTGCTTATTCGACCACCCGTACGGTCACCGCCCGCCGCGCCCTGCGCCCGCCGTCCGGCCACTGACCGGACTTCATGCCGGCTCCCTCTCCCGGCATGCCGACGCGACCCCTCGATCGCGTCCTTTGAAAAGTTCCTCTGCCATCAGGCCAAGTGCCCGCTGCCGTGGACGCGATTGCCAAACGCGCGCTCCCGTGGTTAGGGTGGGTTGGGATGAAAAATGTCCCGACCATACGGTGTGCCGGCCGGCTTTGGTGCCGCCGCCGTAATGGGCCAAGGGATATGCGCCCAAGGGATATGCGCAGAGAACAAAAGGGTAGAGGGATCGACGCATGACGACACCGAACGCCCCGACGCCGACGGGTCAAGGCTTCCACATGCCCGGCGAATGGGCTCGCCACAGCGGTTGCTGGATGGCGTGGCCGTGCCGGCCGGAAACCTGGCCGGAGGGCGCTTTCGACGCGGCATGCGACGCCTACGCCGAGGTCGCGCAGTCCATTTCCCGGTTCGAGCCGGTGACGATGGTGTGCGACCCGGCGGATGTGGCCGAAGCCTCGCTCGCCTGCGGTCCCGGCGTGCAGATCCTGCCGCTGCCGATCAGCGATTCCTGGATTCGCGATACCGGTCCCAGCTTCGTCGTCGACGGCAAGGGTGGGTTGGCCGGCGTCCATTGGGGATTCAACGCCTGGGGCGGCAATTACGACGGCTGCGAGAAGGACCAACAGGTCGGCCGCCTGATTCTCGACCACCTCAAGCTTCCCTGCATTTCCGCCCCGCTGGTGATGGAGGGCGGCTCGTTCCATGTGGACGGAGAGGGGACGCTGATCACCACCGAACAATGCCTGTTGAACCCCAACCGCAATCCCCGCCTGTCGAAGGACGAGATCGAGCGGAACCTGAAGGACCATCTCGGCATCGAGACGGTCATCTGGCTGGGCGAGGGCTATCAGGACGACGAGACCGACGGCCATATCGACGAAATCGCGCTGTTCGTCCGCCCGGGCGTGGTGATGGCGATCACCACCGACGATCCCCGCGACGCCAATTTCAAGGCCTTCCAGGACAATCTCGACCGGCTGAAGCGTGCCCGCGACGCCAAGGGCCGCGCGCTGGAGGTCATCCCGATCCAGCAGCCCGCCCGCCGCGACGAGAACGGCGTGCGCCTGACCCTGTCCTACACCAACCTCTACATCGCCAATGGCGGCATCGTCATGCCGGCCTTCGAGGATCCGGCCGACGACGAGGCTTACCGCGTCGTCCGCAAGGCCTTCCCCGACCGCGAGGTGGTGCAGATCGCGGCCATGGACATCGTTCGCGGCGGCGGCGGCATCCACTGCATTACGCAACAGCAGCCGCTTCCCTGACGGCGGGGTATTGACGGCGGGTCCCTGACGACGACTTCCTGGCTGCGGCTCCCTCTCCGTCACTGCGTTCGGCGGGCGAGGGAACGCGTCGGTATGGCCGGTGTTCCTGTGGGGCATTCTCCCTTCCGGAAAGCCCGACGATCATGGCCGAGGACACCGCCCGCCGGCTGCAGGCACGCCCCATCGCGGTGACCAAGGCCGCGCCTCCCGCCTCGACCCAGACGATCCTGCTGATCATCACGCTGATCGTGGTGACGCTGTATCTGGCGGCGGACATCCTGATACCGATCGCGCTGGCGGTGCTGCTCGGCTTCGTGCTGACGCCCATCGTCAGCCGGCTGGAACGCTGGCATCTGGGCCGGGTGCCGTCGGTGCTGGCGGTGGTGGTCCTGCTGTTCATGGCCATCATCGGCTTCGGCGCGGTGGTGGGCAGCCAGCTCGGCGATCTGGCGGAGAATCTGCCGACCTACCAGCGCAACATCCACACCAAGATCCAAACCCTGCGCACCGCCACCTCGTCGACCGGGGACCGCGGCGCGCTGAAGCAGGCGACCGACGCCTTCCGCGACCTTCAGCAGGAGTTGGAGAAGGCGACCGCCGGCGAACAGCCGGCGCAACCCGCGGCCGGTGCCGCTCCGGCCGCGCCACCATCCGGCACGCCCTCCGGCACGACTGCCAGCCCGCCGCGCCGGGAGCCGGTGCCGGTCCGCCTCGACCAATCCGATGCCGGCGTCTTCGACCTCGTGCGCCGGGTCCTTGGCCCGGCGATGACGCCGATCGCCATGGCCGGCCTGGTGCTGGTCTTCACCATCTTCATGCTGTTGCAGCGCGAGGATCTGCGCGACCGCCTGATCCGGCTGGTCGGGTCCGGCGATCTCAGCCGCACCACGGAGGCGATGAACGATGCGGGCGAGCGGGTCAGCCGCTACCTGTTGATGCAGGTGGTGGTCAATGTCACCTACGGCATTCCGATCGGCATCGGCCTGTGGCTGCTCGGCGTGCCGAATCCGCTGCTTTGGGGGCTGATGGCGACGGTGCTGCGCTTCATCCCCTTCCTGGGGCCGGTGATCGCCTCGGCCTTTCCCATCCTGCTGTCCTTTGCGGTCGACACCGGTTGGACCCTGCCGCTGCTGTGCATCGCACTGTTCGTGGCGGTGGAGCTGTTTTCCAACAATGTGGTGGAGCCCTGGCTCTACGGGACGGCGACCGGCCTGTCCTCGCTCGCCATCATCATCGCGGCGGTGGTGTGGACGACCTTGTGGGGGCCGGTCGGCCTGCTGCTGGCCACGCCGCTGACCGTCTGCCTCGTGGTGCTGGGCCGCCACGTGCCGCAGCTGCATTTCCTGGAGGTGATGCTGGGCGACCGCCCCGTCCTGCCCGACGAGGCGAAGGTCTACCAGCGCCTGCTGGCCCGCGATCCGGTCGAGGCGACCGAGATCGCGGAGGAACGGCTCGGCAAGGGCACCCCGGTGGAAATGGCGGACGGCTTGCTGCTGCCCGCCCTGTCACTGGCCGAGCAGGACCGCCAGCGTGGGACCCTGAACCCCGAGGGCCGTCAGGCGGTGGCGGACGGGATGGCAAGCCTGCTGGACGAACTGTCCGACACCGGCACTCCCCCGGAGGATGCGCCACGGGTGCTCTGTATCGGCGCCCGCAACAATCTGGACGAGGCGGCGGCCGGGCTGCTCGCTTACCTGCTGACCGGCCGCGGCATCCGCACCGATGTGATCCCGTGCGAGAAGGTGTCGACCAGGGCCATCGCCAGCCTCGGCACGGCAGGCATCGACGCGGTGGTTCTGTCCTCCCTCAACCCCTCGTCGCTGGGTCATTCGCGCCGGCTGCTGCGCCGGCTGCGCCTGCATTTCGGTCCCCGCCTGCCGATCCTGCTCTGCCTGTGGAGCGCCCACCCCGATGCCGAAGTGCCGGAACGCGCAAGTGCGGAGACCGATGCCAATCTGGTCGCCACCGGGATGGCCGGCGCCCTGGCGCAGCTGGAGGAATTGCAGATCGGCGCTGCGGCACCGGCAGCCGCCGAGCCGCAGGTCGATGCGGATTGAGAAGGGGCGGATTGAGAGGGGGCGGATTGAGAAAGGGTGGATTGAGAAAGGCCGGCATCACGGCGGCTTATGCCGCTGTGGCCCACCTGTTTCGTCCGGCGCGCTTGGCAATGTAGAGCGCATCGTCGGCGGCCTGGATGCAGTCGTCCGCGGTCCTCCCGGACCGGTAGGCGGCGACGCCCAGGCTGAGCGTGACGGCGATGCTGTTCCCCTGGTGGGCGATGGGTTGGTGGGCGATCAGCCCGCGCAGCTTTTCCGCCACCGCTTCCGCCTGGATCTGATCGGTGTCCGGCAGAAGGATCAGGAATTCCTCCCCGCCCCAGCGGGCGCACAGGTCATGCCCGCGCAGGTTCCGGCGCAACAGACCTGCGGCCTCCACCAGCACGTGATCGCCCGCGGCATGGCCGAAGGCGTCGTTGACCTCCTTGAAATGGTCGATGTCCAGCATGATCAGGGCGAAGCCGCCGCTACCGCCGCCGTTCCGGCCGACGCGGCACAGCTCGGCTTCCAGGCGATCGACCATATGGCGGCGGTTGGGCAGTTCTGTCAGCGGATCGGTCTGCGAGGCCGCATGCAGCGCCTGGGCCATCTGCCGCGTGTCGGTCTGCATGCGGTCACTGATCTTGGCGATCTTCGTCAGCTGGCGCATCAGCTTCAGGTGTTCGTCCGCCAGGGCGCGGAATTCGGCCATCAGCGGGTGGGCAGCATAATCCTCGTTTTCGGCGAGGCGGGCGAGCCAGTCCTGGAGCTTCTGTTCCTGCAGCATCATCCCCACCGTTCCCCGCCGCAGTGCCCAGCGCCTGGGCAGGCCCGTTACCCTTGCGTCACCGGACTTCGCGCCGCCGCTCATGACGCCGGCTCCGTCATGGACGGCTCCGGTACAGGCGGTTCCGCCGCAACCGCAGCCGAAGCCGCAGCCGCCTGAGCGGGGGCGGTGCGGGCGAGCGGCAGGCGGACCGTGAAGGCGGCGCCTTGACCGGGCTGGCTCGCCACCGTGATCCCGCCGCCGTGGGTCTCCACGATGCAGCGGGCGAGATGCAGCCCCAAACCGGCGCCGGTGGTGCCGGCGGCGTTGGACGCCCGGAAATACTTGTCGAACAGCCGCGCCGCGTCGGCCGCATTGACGCCGATCCCTTCGTCCGCCACCCGCACCGTCACGTGCCCCTCGCCGATGGAGAGGTCGAGGCGGATCGTCCCTCCGTTCGGCGAGTACTTCACAGCGTTCTCCAGCAGGTTGGAAAACACAACGGCCAAAAGGTCGCGGTCGCCGGGAATTGGCACCGGCCGATCGACGCCCTGCAGTTCGACCCTGTGGCCGGCCGCCGACGCCCCCATGTCCCCCACCAGCCCCGTCAGCATGGCGGCGAGGTCGAAGGCCGTCGGCCGGGCGGCGGCGGTCCCCAGCCGTTCATCGGTCAGGCAGCGCTCGATCAGGTGAAGCATCCGCTGCACCGCGTTGCGGATCTTTCCCACCCGCGGCATGGCCGAGACCGGCAGTTTCGGCTCCAGCTCCAGCAATTGCGAGGCGCTGTCGATGATCGCCAGCGGCGTGCGGAACTCGTGGCTGACCATCAGGACGAATTGGCGCTGCTGGAGCGCCATCTCCTTGGTCTCGGTCTGCAGCCGGTCGCTGATCTTGGCGATCTTGCGGAACTGGTGCAACAGCTTGCCATGCCGTTCCGCCAGCTTCTGGAATTCCGCCAGCAGAGGATTGTCGGCATTGGCCGGATCCTGGGCCAGCCGCTCGATCCACTGACGAAGCTCCTGTTCCTGCGACCGCATCGTCATCTCGGGTGCTCAGTTCATTTCGGCTGATGGACGCGTCATCAATGGGCGAGGATCTCGAAGGGCAGGGAGACGTCTTCCGCGAACTCCTCCGCCATGTCGAGAGCGCGGTCGTTGTCGCTGTCGTAATGCCAGCGCACCGATACCGTCTGGCCCTTCTGATGGGCGACGTCCAGCATCTCCAGCACGTCGATCATGCATTTGATGCTGCTGGTGTTCAAATAGCTGAGCCCGATGTCCAGCACCACCGAAGGCGCCGGTTCCTTCAAATACTCCTCCAGCCAGCTGAACACCGGCGCGTAGAAATCGAAGGAGTTTTCCGGGTAGGACTCCCCTTCGATGCGCAGGAGGCCGGCCGCCGGATCGAAATCGATCAGGGGCGAGCAGGAGGTTGCCTCGATCCGCAAACTGTCCATTATGCGTGTTCCGTGATTTCTTATAGCTGGACTTCAAGGCTGAAGAAGAAATAGCGCTCGTCCACCGCGCGCAGCGAATATTCCAGCGGCCGGGTGGCCTTGCGCGCCATGTCGATCAGGCCCAGGCCGGCGCCGCTGGCGCCCGCTTCGCGCGGCTTGCGCGACTGTTCCTTGTAGGCGGCCTTCAGCCCCGCCTTGTCCAGGCCGCGCAGCTTCTCCAGCATCGCCGACAGGCCGGGAACGTCGTCCGCCTCGACCAGATTGCCAGAGCTGACGACGTAATGTTCGTCCTCCTTGCCGATCACGACGATGCCGCTGTTCGCGGGGATCGGTCGGCCCAGCGCTTCGCGGGACGCGGTATAGTTGCGGACGTTCTGCGCCTGCTCCACATAGACGGAGAAGACGTCCATGATCGCCGATTTCTCGATCTGCTCATTTTCCAGGTGATTGCGGACCGCCTTGCCCAGCTCTTCGATGACGCTGTGGCTGAAGGGTCCGCTGAAGCAGATCAGCAGCTTCTGCCGCGACAGCAGCTCCTGCAGGTTGAAGAGTTCGTTGCCTTTCATCGTACCTTGACGACCTGCCTTACGGGTGGATGAACTGGGAGGAGGGGCCGGCGGCCCCGGAAACCGCTGCGGCCGATGCCGGCGACAGCGAGAAGCCGATCAGTGTGATGTCGTCGCGCTGGGCACGGTCGCCCTGGTGGTCGGCCAGAGCCTGCGCGAAGGCGGCCTTGCGGTCCGCCATGGGAATGGCTTCGTGTTCGAGCAGCATGGCGTTGAAGCGCCGGTTGCCGAACCCGAACCCGCGGGCGCCGCCTGCCTGGTCGAGGAAACCGTCGGTGGTCAGGTAGAAACTGCGGCCCGGCGCCAGTTCCACCCGGTGGGTGGTGAAGCGGTGGCCGATGTCCGACCGGCGATAGCCCAGGCTCTGGGCGTCGCCCTTCACCTCGCTGACCGATGTGGAGCCGCCGACCTGGGCATTGCCGCCTTGGGTATCGACGATGTGCAGCCCGATCCGGCCGCCTGCGAACAGCAGGTCGCCGCGGTCCGGCCGCACCAGGCAAAGCCCGATGTCCAGCCCGTTGTCGAAGCGCGGATTGTCCCGCCCGCGGGCCAGCGCCGCGCGCACCATGCGGTTCAGCCGGCCCAGGATCGCCGCGGGATCGCTGTCGGGCGTGTCGGACAGCACATGGTCGAGGATGGCCGAAACCGTCATCGTCATGAAGGCGCCCGGCACGCCGTGGCCGGAGCAGTCGGCGACACCGATCAGGAAGCGGCCGTCCTCCAGTTCGCGGAAGATGTGGAAGTCGCCGCCCACCACGTCGCGGGGGCGCCACAGCACGCAGACACCGTCCAGCCGCCGCGCCATCTCGCGCTCGTCCGGCAGGATGGCGGACTGCAGCAGGCTGGCATACTGGATGCTGTCCATGACCTGACGGTTCACCACTGCCAGCTGTTCGTTGGACTGGCGCAGCTCTTCCGTCCGTTCGGCGACGCGCTGTTCCAGCCGCTCGGTATAGTCGTGGACGGTTTCCGCCATGTGGTTGAAGGCGACGGTCAGCTGTCCGATCTCGTCGGCACGGCGGTTGCGCAGCCGCACCCGGTAGTCGCCGGCCGCGATGGCGCCGGCCGAACGGGTCAACCGGGCGAGCGGCGCCAGGACCAGCCGGTTCAGCAGGATGCTGATCATGCCGATGACGGCCAGCAGGGAGAAGAAGACCAGCCCGGCCATCGGGGCCAGCGCGGTCATGGTGGCGCTTTCCGCCTCTTCCAGCGAATAGGTCAGGCGCAGCAGGCCGACCATGGTGCGTTCGCCGCCGCTGCCGGAAATGGCGATCTGCCGTTCGACAGTCGTCAGCTCCGCCCGTCCGGCGGGGCGCTCCAGCGCCACCAGCGGCTCGCCATGGCCGCCGCGGCCACCCGAGGCCGCCCACACCTTGACGCTGCGCACCGCGGCATCTTCGGCCATCAGGCCGCGGATCATTCCCTCCACCGCGCGGGTATCGAACTCCCACACCGCCTGGCCCATGGCCGAGGCCTGGAGCGTGCCGACCAGCATGGCGCGGTGGGTCACCGCGTCGCGCTGCTGGCGGCCGACCAGGACGGACGAAACGCCCATGGCGACCATTCCGACCAGCAGGGTGCAGCCGACGATCATCAGGATGACGCGGGTCAGCAGCGACGATCCGCCGGCGCGGGCGGCGTCCTCGTCCGTGCCGCGGGGGCCGGAGCCGCGAAGCGTATAGGATTCGGTGTCGTCCCATCCCGTGACGCTCATCCACATCCTCCTGACCCGGGTGACCGGGGCGCGTTCGTTCATGACGGTCTTCATGGCAGCCCCGGTCCGGTCGACCGGGAGTGCGGTAGTCCCACGCCCATCAGTAAATCCACCCCTGCGTGCAATGCGCCGACAGTCATCGAAAGGGCCGGCGGGCATGATGCGTGTGGCGGATGAGCCTATCCATAGCACGATCGTTTTAGCCAGTCGTGAAATAACATTCGGCAATGGCTTTCTTCATTGTCAGAAAGCCCAAGAGAATGGGAACGACCGGCAACCAGGGGCGACCAATGTCGTCCAATTGCGACGAACTGTAACGGACGCCGGCCGAATAGTGCCTTGGGTGGAGCGAAGCCGTTGCCCGGTATGGGATTTTCGGTGGACGGCCGCACAGTTGCCCATGCTACCTTCCCGCCCGCCGCTTCCCGGCCCGCCGCTTGCCGGTAGGACGGTCGCGGCCTGGACCGCAATGGTGGAGGGCGAAGGATGGCGTTCGGTGTTCGTGCATTCTGTGCCGCAGGGATCTTTTCCGCCACGCTCGCCTCGGCCCTTCACATGGCGGCGTCACCCGCCGCGGCCCGTCCGGTGACGGTGCTGGCGCCCGAACTGCCGCCGATGATGACCGCCGACGGCACCGGGCGGGAGGCCTCCATCATTGCCGAGACTCTGGCGGCCTGCGGCCATGAGGCGCGCTTCAAGGTCGTGCCGTTCGGCCGCCATTGGAATGATTTCCGCGACGGTGCCCAGGTCGATGCCGTCACCACCGTGCCGGCCGGCATGGAGATGCCGGGCGCGCGCTCCGTCCCCTACATCCTGTACCAGAACGGCGCGTCGGTTCTGAAGAGCAGCGGCCTGACCGTGAAGTCGCTGGCCGATCTGGCGGGCAAGCGGGTGATCACCTTCTCCGGCGCGCCCGATGTCCTGCCCGGCCTGCGGGATGCGATCCCGAGCTTCGGCGACTTCCGCGAGCGCGCCGACCAGATGGTGCATTCGAACCTGCTGTTCGCCGGCCGGGTCGACGCGGTCCTGGCCGACGGTCTGATCTTCGCCGAATACAACCGCCAGCTTCAGGACAAGGCGAAGGCTGGCGGCGGCCTGCCCTTCGACCCGGCCCAGCCGGTGCAGTTCACCGCCATCTTTCCACCGACACCCTACAGCATGGTGTTCCGCGACGAGTCGCTGCGCGGCGACTTCGACCGCTGCCTTGCGGAGCTGAAGGGGAAGGGCCGGATCGATGCCATCGACAAGGCCGCGGTCGTGCGCTACTCCGCGACCGTGGGCGACCAGTACCTGTCCCATAGGTAAAGCTGCGGAACCGATCTTGCGCGGAGCCGGTTTGGTCCGGTCGAACCGATTGGGTTTGCGTAACCCGATTGGGTGATTAATATAACCTCATACGAATGTGAATGGGGGCATAGGCGTCGTGGCCCGGATCATTGTGGTCGAAGACGAAGCCGACCTTCGTGACGATCTCGTCGAATATCTCGACCGCTGCGGGTTCGAGGTGCGGGGGGCGTCGCGCGGTGCGGAGCTGGACCGGCTGCTGGAAAGCGGCCCGGCCGACGTCATCGTGCTCGACATCAACCTGCCCGATGAGGATGGGTTCTCGGTCGCGCGGCGCATCCGCGCCTCGTCCCATGCCGCCATCATCATGCTGACCGCGCGGTCCGGCCTGATCGACCGGGTCATCGGGCTGGAGCTGGGGGCCGACGTCTATCTGGTCAAGCCGGTCGATTTCCGCGAGGTGGAGGCGCAGGTCAAGGCGCTGATGCGCCGGATGCAGAAGGGGACCGCTCCGCTCACGGCACCGGAACCGGCGCCTGCCGCTGCGTCCGCGGCTGCGGCCGACGCGCGCAAGGCCTGGGTGTTCGACGACATCGAATGGCGCATCCAGCCGCCGACCGGCGCCGCCGTGCCGCTGACCGCGACCGAGTACAAGTTCCTCTCCCTGCTGGTCACCGCGCCGGGCGAGCCGGTGACCCGCCAGGACATCTCCGTGGCGCTGACCGGCCGCGATTGGGATCCCTACAGCCGCTCCATCGATTCGCTGGTCCGCCGCCTGCGCATCAAGGTGGAGGAGCGCAGCGGCTGCGCCCTGCCGGTTCAGGCGGTCCACGGCGTCGGCTATGCCTTCGTCGGCCCGGTCGTCAGCAGCGTGGTCGAGGACAGCGCGCCCTGATATCCGGGCCTTGATCCCCGACCCCTGATATCCGGTCTCGGCACTCGACTCACGGGCCTCCTTCGGCGATGGTAGCGCCCGCAAGGAAGGGACGAGAGACCATCATGACCGACGCCACCGCTGCCTCCCAGAACGACGCCGCCGGGCTCCCCGCCGCCTCCAACGGTGACGGCAGCGGGCTGTATCTGGTCGACGGCTCCGGCTTCATCTTCCGCGCCTTCCATGCGCTGCCGATGCTGACGCGGCCGGACGGCACGCCGGTGAACGCGGTGCTGGGCTTCTCCAACATGCTGCTGAAGCTGCTGGCCGATGCCAGGGCGGAAGCGGTGGCGGTCGTCTTCGACAGCAAGCGCCTGAATTTCCGCAACGAGTTCTATCCCGACTACAAGGCCCACCGCCCGGAACCGCCGGAAGAGCTGAAGCCCCAGTTCGCCCTGATCCGCGAGGCGACGGAGGCCTTCTGCCTGCCCTGCCTGGAACTGGAGGGCTATGAGGCCGACGACCTGATCGCCACCTATGCCCGTCTGGCGCAGGAGGCCGGCCGGCCGGTGACCATCGTGTCGTCGGACAAGGACCTGATGCAGCTGGTCCGCCCAGGTGTCGGCATGTTCGACCCGATGAAGAACAAGACCATCGGCCCCGACGAGGTGTTCGAGAAGTTCGGCGTGCCGCCGGAAAAGGTTGTGGACGTCCAGGCGCTGGCCGGCGACAGCGTCGACAATGTCCCCGGCGTGCCCGGCATCGGCGTGAAGACCGCCGCCCAGCTGATCACCGAATATGGCGATCTCGAAGCCCTGCTGGCCAATGCCGAGAAGATCAAGCAGCCGGCCCGCCGCCAGAAGCTGATCGAATTCGCCGATCAGGCCCGCGTCTCCCGCCGTCTGGTCCTGCTGGACGAGAACGTGCCGCCGCCCAAGCCCCTGGACGAGCTGCGCGTGCGCGAACCCGATCACCAGCGCCTGATCGACTTCCTGAAGGCCCAGGGCTTCCGCACAATCGTCTCGCGCGTCGAGATGGAGATGCTGAAGGACGGCCGCATCGCCGACGGCGCCGGCGGTGGGCTCCCGTCCCCCGGTTCCGTACCCACGCCCGCCGCGAAATCCCCCGCGCCCACCCATACCCCGGCCGAAGAAAACCGCCCGGCCCGCAAGACAGTGCTGAATGTGCCGGAGGTGCGCTACGAGCTGGTGCAGGATGCCGCCGCGCTGCGCCGCTGGGTCGAGCGCGCGCGGGAGACCGGCGTGCTGGCGGTGGATACCGAGACCGACAGCCTGACCCCAGCCACCGCCACGCTGGTCGGCGTGTCGCTGTCGACCGAGCCGGGCATCGCCTGCTACATCCCGCTGGCCCATGGCGCCTCCGCTGCCGCCGCGGGCCAGCTTGACTTCGACGCCCCGCCGCCGCCGGTGCAGATCCCGACGGCCGAGGCGATGGCGATCCTGAAGGACGTGCTGGAGGACCCGTCGGTCCTGAAGATCGGCCACAACTTCAAGTTCGACCACCAGCTGTTCGCCCGCAACGGGATCGCGGTGTCGCCGGTGGACGACAGCATGCTGATCTCCTACGTGCTGGACGGCGGCGCCCATGGCCACGGCATGGACGAGCTGGCGGAGATGCACCTCGCCTACACGCCGATCCCCTTCAAGGAGGTCTGCGGCACCGGCAAGAACCAGATCACCTTCGACCGCGTGCCGCTGGACAAGGCGCTGGCCTATGCCGCCGAGGACGCCGACATCACGCTGCGCCTGTGGACTCTGCTGAAGCCGCGGCTGGTCGACGACCGCATGGTCACCGTCTATGAGACGCTGGACCGCCCGCTGGTCCCGGTGGTTGCGGACATGGAGCGGGCCGGCGTGCGCATCGACAAGAAGGCGCTGTCCGACCTGTCGCAGAGCCTGTCCGTCCGCCTCGCCGAGATCGAGAAGGACGTCCACGCCCTTGCCGGCCAGAGCTTCAACATCGGCTCGCCCAAACAGCTGGGCGAGATCCTGTTCGACACGCTGAAGCTCGGCACCGGCAAGAAGGGCAAGACCGGCGCCTATTCCACCGACAGCAGCGTCCTGGAGGAGTTGGCGGAGCAGGGCCACACCATCGCCCAGCGCGTTCTGGACTGGCGCCAGCTCGCCAAGCTGAAGAGCACCTACACCGACGCGCTGCAGGAGAAGATCTCCCCCGTCACCGGCCGCGTCCACACCGCCTTCGCGCTGGCGGCGACCAACACCGGCCGCCTGTCCTCCACCGATCCCAACCTGCAGAACATCCCGGTGCGGACGGAGGAGGGCAAGAAGATCCGCCGCGCCTTCGTCGCCTCGCCCGGCCACAAGCTGCTGAGCGTCGACTACTCGCAGATCGAGCTGCGTCTGGTGGCGGAGATGGCGAACATCCAGGCGCTGAAGGACGCCTTCCGCGACGGCCTGGACATTCACGCCGCCACCGCCGCCCAGGTCTTCGGCATCCCGCTGGAGCAGATGACGCCGGACATCCGCCGCAAGGCCAAGGCGATCAACTTCGGCATCATCTACGGCATCTCCGGCTTCGGCCTGGGCCGCCAGCTGGGCATCGCGCCCGGCGAGGCCAACAGCTTCATCAAGACCTATCTGGAGCGTTTCCACGAGCTGAAGGTGTGGATGGAGTCGATCAAGGCCTTCGCCCGCCAGCACGGCTATGTGGTGACGCTGTTCGGCCGCCGCTGCTACATGCCCGGCATCCAGGACAAGAACGCCGCCCGCCGCGCCTTCGCCGAGCGCCAAGCCATCAACGCCCCCATCCAGGGCACCGCCGCCGACATCATGAAGCGCGCCATGAACCGCATGCCGGCGGCCTTGGCCGCGGCGGGGAGCAGCGCGCGGATGCTGCTGCAGGTGCACGACGAACTGCTGTTCGAGGTGCCGGAAGCGGGGGCCGAGGACGCGGCGCGCATCGTGCGCGGGGTGATGGAGGGCGCCGCGCATCTCGGCGTGCCGCTGGTGGCGGAGGCGGGGATCGGGGACAATTGGGAAGAGGCGCATTGAGGGGCTCAGATTACAGGCAAGCGCACAATATTGACTGAAAAAGGTGGATGAATTGGGCGATAAAAATATTCGCGCGGCTAACATCTAAAATCTGTATGAGTCTTGATCGACACTCCTGCTGAGAGGAACTAGACATTTGAATGCGCTAAATTTGAGAAATTCGTGAAAGTTCTTACGTCTAACTCACAACTGTGTTTAGGTGCCACTTAGATCAAAAGCTCTTTTTGTACATATGGCTGATCTCTAGTGTGGGGCAGTTTGCTACAGAATGCCGCAGTAGCTAATGTCGCATTTGATGCCACCTACAAAAGTCCCTTTCATTGGAGCTACAAAGCTCCTTGATGATCACCATTCGTTATGCAACGATCAGGCACGTCATAGTGCTAATGGATAGTGCCGCTAGAATGAACATTGACTACTTGCCTTTGAAGGGACAGAGATGATTGATATAAGCTCAGCAAGAATAAATCGCATGGTTGTCCATAGAGTTGGCAATAAATATCGTTCGGAAGGAATGCACATATCCGAAAACGAAGCGGCGCCAACTGAGATAGTTAAAGGGCTTGTCCTGCGGAATTACTTGGCGCCAACCGTTCTCAAGGGAAATTGTTTTAATTTTTATCATGAAACTAACTTAGAATTAAATGCTATATATCATTATAGCCGAGCTATATTTGAAAGTAATAGTAGATTTGCAGAGTATTCGTCTAGCATAGCAAAGCATTTATACAGCGCTTCAGTACATCCCAATATAGGAGGAGGAGACTTTATAATCATTATATTTGATGATATTAGAGGGGCCTCGGGTCCAGAACAAGGATTGGGGCTTTTCCGGGTCGAAGGCAGAACCGACTATCTCGACACGATTGAATCTGATGGTTCTATTAAACTTATTGAAAAATCTGGCATTTCTTTGGAAAGGATTCATAAAGGAGCGGTTATTCTTTCGAAAAGTAAGGCCCTCTATGCTGTTGATTCATTGGGCTCTAAGACAAAGTACTGGATTGACGGCTTCTTGAAAGCCACTCCTGCTGCGACGTCACGCTCTTTGGCGAAGGTTGCAAGCTCTGTCGTAAGGAAAGTATCCAACGCCATATCAGATCCCGAAAAAGAAATACTATTCGCGAAAGATATTTATGCCGATGTCATGGGAGGGAAAGGAACTTCGATTAATACAATACGCGCGATTGCTAGTGAATATATTGGACCAGAACGCTTGAGCTCCATTATTGAAGATACCCATCATGATTTGCGCGATACCTCATTTATGGACCTTGAAATAGATAAAGAAATTATTCAGAAACATACACGGAAACAACGTTCTTCTCTGAAGATTTCTGATGATATAGTGCTAACATTGACCGGATCAGAAACCCGCATTGACTATGCATCTATCAATGTCACTAGTTCTGGTTTTCGAGTTTCGTTGGATATTTCAAATATAAGGAAATATAAATAATGTCTGGTGAGACTTCAAAGAAGTCTGGAGAAATTGGCGAGACAATCTCATCCACTCTTCTTCAAAAAATTGGTTGGCGGCTGCAGATAAAGAATGTCCCAATCGACTGCATGATTAATTCTCATGTGAATGCAGAGGGAAATCAGCGCCATACACACGGGGAAGACCAGATCTTCCTTTATCATTCACCTTTTCATGATGAGAGCACCTGCATTGTTCATGTCTCCAACAAGAATAATATTAAGAAATACCCGTCCCAAGCATCGTTGAAAACAAATTTCAAGAACTATCTTCGTGAACTACAGCAGACGATGGAGTGTGCAAAGCTTAGCCAGAAAGTACAAGATTACTGTGAAAATTTTTCTGCTCGCAAGAATAGGATGCATTCTGGCCTTCTGATATGGATACATAATGACCATAATGATATAGAAAAAGACATAAAACTTGATTTGGCTAATGTGCGCCTTGAGCAAGGAAGCGACGATCCAATTTATCTGGTAGACAACGCTAGAGCATCTTTTCTATTAAAGTCTATAAATGACTTGGAGAGCAGAGACGATAATTACAGAATTTATTATCCGAGTATTGGAACATCCGTAAACATTGATATCGACAGGTCTGGCAGATTTCTTCCAATAGAATTGCTGTCGTCGGATACTATTCCTGCCGTAATACAGAAGGGTGATGCTAAGGAATTTGTTATTTATACTAATCACCAATATACTCCCGAATCGTATAAACGGCTAATCGGTTATGGCTTGGATTTTTCTGCTGGTCTTGTAGGAAAGATTAGTATTGGAATGCCAGGATATAACCCAGCTCAGCACAGAGAAGAGTCTGACAGCGTCAGGCTTGCTTTTTCAGATCGTCAGGAAGATATCTGTCCATTTTCAATCAACGCGTCTCTTCTAAACCTTATGGATGAGGGATGAAATGGCAACTCCTTTTGATTATTTAAAGAAAATACCTACTGGGACGGAATTGCGTATCTTGCTTAGTAGCGAGCGCGTATCTTATGGTGATATACAGGATGTATTAAAGATGAAGGGGATATTTGTCGCCAATTCAGATAAGTCTATAACGGTACCACTATTGTCGGCAACTATACTTACGCCGTCCGAGTTTAACTATCTCATTGAACAGTCAGTGGATCGGGAGCAACGGCCGAAAACTAAAATCTCTAGCATTGAACTTACCGGTTCTGGCGGTCAATGGAGTTCTACGATACGAGGCATTACTAGTGAAAGTATAATCGGCACATGCAAGTTAGGTGGGAATATATCATTTGTCGATCCGCCAAAAATAATTTTCATAAAAAAGAATGAGGTCAAAATTCCGTACAAAGTGAGAAGGAAAGATTTTAGCAAGGATTGGATTGAGAGAGAAATAATTTTTTCTGGAGAAATAAACCTTCAAGAGTGTGGGGAGAACCTTAAGCTGGAGGTGTCTTCTTCACACACATGTAGAGAAACCGATGAAATAAATAAATCAATCCTACGAACTGTCATTAATGAATTGAAGAGAGAAGGAATTACAAGTCAGGAAAAG
This sequence comes from Azospirillum largimobile, assembly GCF_977007025.2. Taxonomy (NCBI): domain Bacteria; kingdom Pseudomonadati; phylum Pseudomonadota; class Alphaproteobacteria; order Rhodospirillales; family Azospirillaceae; genus Azospirillum; species Azospirillum largimobile. The sequence goes on along the minus strand of NZ_CDRMUA020000004.1, from coordinate 606,152 downwards.
CCGAAGTCAATCACGTTTGGAGATTGTAATTGCTCAGGGGGCTGGTCAGTCGGCGAAGATTGGCTGTCCAGCGATGGCGCGTGAGATGGCCTGATGGGCCGAGAGGCCGTTGAGGCGCCCGGTGCCGATGACGGAGCGGATCAGGGCGTGGACATCGGCGCCCCAGAGCGACCGGAACCCGTTCGTCACCTTGCGGAAGATGACGCTCGGGCGCAGCGCCTGCTCAGAGGCGTTGTTGGTCGGCGGCACGGCACGGTCTGTGATGAAGGTGAAGAACTGGGAGCGCCAGCGTTTGGTCTGGCGCAGCACCTCGGCGCCGGCCTCGGTGATGGTCGGCAGGCCCAGCAGGTGATCGAGCCGCCGCTCGGCCTTGGCGCGATACTGGGCCAGCGTGCTGTCCTTCAAGTCCGGCCGTCGTCGCCCCACCGCGATCACCCAGCACAACAGCCGACGTAGGGCCGGGGCGAAGCTGATCTCACCGGCATCGATGGCGTATTGCACGTCGCGCAAGACATGGGCGAGACAGACCTGGTGGGTGTCGGCATGGCCCTGCTGGGCGCCCCAGCGATCCGACACCCAACAGCGCGGCCGATGCTCGCTCAGCACCTCGGTGATGACCTCGCGCCCACGCGAAGGGTGGATGCGATGCAGGACGGCCTTGTCGCTGACCAGCACCCATTCCCAGCCCATGCGCGTGCCCTGATCCACCGTAGTGAGCCGCGCCCCGGTTTCATCGCAGCCAATGACGGGGGCTTGGCGCAGCCGCTCTACGATGGCCGCCTCGGCTTGGCCGAGTGGGCGGCTCGCCCGGCGCAGCGCATTGGCGATGGCGCCCTCGCTGATCCGCAGCCCAAACAGCTCGGCCATGAGGCGGGCCAGCCGATCATAGCCGACGGCGTGCTGGTGATGCAGATAGGCCAGCATCGCTATGATCGACGGGCCAAACGGCGAGCCGGTCGGCATGGTTTCGGGCGGCATGCCGCGCACCCGGCGCCGACAGGCCGGACAGCGCTGACCGAAGAGGCGCACTCGCGTGATCACCGGCCGGATCGGCGGCAGGTCGATGTGATCGTAGGCGTGGCGCAGCCGTTGAGTTTCGGCGCCCACCGCGGTGCCGCAGTGGGCGCAGGCGTGCGCATGGCAGTCCACGACCTGATCGGGATCGGCGGCCAACGCGCGCGTCACTCCGGGGCCGTTGCGCTTACGCCGCGGCTTCTTAGGACGCGGCGGACGGTTCGCCTTCTGGCCGCGTGAGGGGGGCAGGCTGGAGTTGCTCGGCGTCTTGGCGGGCTGGTTCAGCTTCGCCTCGAGCGCCGCGACGCGCTCCAGCAGCGCCAGGATCAGCGCGTCCTTCTCTTCCGAACTCAGGCGGGACAGATCGGGGCGAGTCATGGATAGGTTGATGGTGTGGACGACCGCTGCTCCCGGCATCGAGGTGCCATAGACTGGTGGTTGCTGAATCCCACCTACGAGAGGGCCGTCCACATGAGCATTGTCACCGTCGGTCTTGATCTTGCCAAGCACGTCTTCCAGGTCCACGGCGTTGACGAGGCCGGGAAAGCTGTGGTTCGCCGTCAGCTCCGACGTGACGCCGTGGATGGGTTCTTCAAGGGGTTGCCGCCCTGCTTGGTCGGGATGGAGGCATGCGCCACAGCTCATCACTGGGCTCGGCGGATCATGGCATTCGGTCATCAGGTCCGGCTGATCCCGCCGGCACGCGTCAAAGCGTACGTGCAGCGCGGTAAGAAGAACGATGCCACCGACGCAGCGGCCATCGCCGAGGCGGTGGCGCGCCCGCACATGGCTTTTGTTCCGGTGAAGAGCGAAGATCAACAGGCCGTTCTGATGCTGCATCGCGTTCGCGACCAGTTGGTGCGTCAGCGGACCATGCTGATCAACGCCTTTCGCGCCCATCTGGCGGAGTTCGGCATCGTTGCCGCCCAAGGCCGCAAGAAGGCCGCCGAGCTGATCGCAGGGCTGGATGAACTGGGCATTCCGGAGATGGCCCGCATTGCCTTGCAGGAATTGACGGGACAGATCGCGAGCTGCGATGCCCGGATCGAGACCGTTGAGCGGGAGATCATCGCCTGGCATCGGACGAACGAGGCGAGCCGCAATCTTGCGACCATTCCCGGGATTGGCCCGATCACTGCCTCGGTGCTGGCCGCGACGATTACGGAGCCGGCGGCCTTCCGGACCGGACGCCACTTGGCCGCTTGGCTAGGCCTGGTTCCGCGTCAGAACTCCAGTGGCGGCAAGGACAAGTTGGGCCCGATCACCAAGACCGGGGACCGCTCAATCCGCAGGCTGCTTGTGATCGGCGCCACCTGCGTCATTCGCCACGCACGCACTCGGGCGCCGGGAGACGCCGATTGGCTGAAGGGCCTGCTTGATCGCAAGCCGGCCCGGCTCGTCACCGTGGCCTTGGCCAACAAGATGGCCCGCATCGCCTGGGCTGTGCTGACCAGAGGCGAGGTCTATCGGAAAGATTTTCCCGTTCCAGCCGCCGCTTGAAGCAGAGGGCGCGCCAGAGACCGGGAAAAGCACGTGCGAGGGTGACGAGTGAGGTGATGGCGATACGGTTCGAGCCGAGGATGGGGAAGACCCGCATGAGTCAATGCGCCCAAGGCGCGTTCGGTTGATTGGGACCCTATCCGCGGATTTCATCATGGCCCGCGGTCATAAGCGCCGCACTCTGGAGGCCGGACACATGACCGCACCCGCCCGCATTGCCAACCGCACCGATTTCCCTTGCACCGCAGCGGTCGTCCACACATGACTCATATCCAGCCTCCCGAGGCAACGGCCCGTTAGGAGCACCTCCGACCCAGCTCAAGCTCGGCCACTCTCATTACCGGCCAGCCCCCTGAGCAATTACTGGAGATTTTGATGATGTCGAGCGACTTCGGTTCTTTAAAAGAATGACGAGTAAATACGAAGATATTCTTGGCATTGGCGACGTAAACGATATGGAAATTACAAGAGAGCGCATTAACGTTCCACTTCCTAAAGATCCCGCCATTTCGTGGATGGCTAATGCTGTGCGAAAGATGAGAATAGACGGAAGCAGACTTAATGAAGTATTTCTGTTTGCAGATGAATCTTTCTACAAATTCTATCATGTACCAAGGATCGATATAACTTATCCATTTAAAATTGACGCAAACTCAGGGTGCGTGAGAATTAGTTACCTTTTTGTTTCAGCAAAAGCGGATGAGGATGTTGAGAACCATGAACTTGTCTGGGAAATCGCAAGCGTGCAGATGGGTAAACGGGCCAACATAGATGCAAAGAAATCTATAAAGTTGATTGTCGATAAAGCAGTGCAAAAGTTAATCGACAGCGAGTTTAAAAAAATAGTTGCTGAAAGAAATGCAAACGCGGAAAACTCTCCATGAAATTTTTTGGTGATATATTGGCCGAGCGAGAGGGGTAATAGAGAGGTAGTCCTCAACAGTTTTATTTAAACAAACATCTGTTCAGGTTGGTGAGTAGACAACATGTTTTCCGGAACCGGGTATGATTTAGGTCGCCATTTTTGCTTTCTTCGTGCCTTGGACAAGAAGAGGCTGAGGCATGCGACCGCATAAACGGAGCAGACAGGATTACCTCTCCCTATTGGCTATGCGCGCGTTGACGCATGTGCTGGTACTAATTTCGGCGCTCGTGTTCAGCCTCGCGGTCGCACCCGCCCACGCCGCCAACTCCGACCGCCTGCAGCGCCTCCTCGACCGCTTCATTGCCGAAGAGGAACTCGACGGCGGCGTCCTGCTGGTGTCCGGCCCCGACCTCCGGCGGGTCGTCGTTTCCGGCGTTGCCGACCGCAAAGGGGACAGGCCGGTGACGGAGGAGACGCGCTTCTATGTCGCTTCCGTCGGCAAGATGGCGACCGCCGCCGCCGTGATGCAGCAGGTGGAGGAGGGGCTGCTCTCGCTCGACCGGCCGGTGCGGGAACTGGCGCCGGACCTGCCGCTGGGCAAGGTCGCCAATGCCAACCGGGCGCGGCTGGTCCATCTGCTCGACCACAGCTCGGGCATTCCCGATTACATCACCGATGCCTATGAGGAGGACGAGGCGGCCAAGCCGGAACGGCTGCCGCGCAGCGGCGCCCTGCTCGCCTATGCGGCGGGGGAGGAGGCCACCGGGCCGGTCGGCGGGCATTACGAGTATTCCAACAGCAACTATGTCCTGCTCGGCCATATCGCGGCTCTGCGCGACGGCGTTCCCTTCGCGCAGGTGCTGCGGAGCCGGGTGCTGGAGCGGGCCGGGATGGGCTCGACCACCGTGGGCGCCGATCCGCGCGACCGCAGCCTTGCCCATGGCTATAACGACGACGGCGACGTCAGCCGCCGGTCCTGGGCGGCGACCACCGGCGACGGGCCGCTGGTCACCACCGCCGGCGATCTGGAACGCTTCGTCTTCGCCTTGTTCCGCGACAACCGGCTGCTGAAACCCGAGACGGTCCGGCGGATGATGACCCCGTCGGAGAACGAGGAGGGGCAGGGGCTGGGCGTCGCGCTGTGGAAGGACCGCTGGGGGCGCGGCGTCGGCCATGACGGCCGCTATGACGGGTTCGAGGCCGATGTCCGCTATTACCCCGGCCGCCGCACCGCGCTGATCTTCCTGACGAACGGAAACCAGCAGAGCGACGAGGCCCTGCTGGATGCCGTGGCGGAGGAAGTGTTCAGACGGTAAGCGGTCAGTGGTGCGTCACCGCTCCCGCCGGCGTGGCGGGGATGTCCGCCGACCGCTCCGCCTTCGCGCCGGCCAGCCGGCGCAGCAGGACGTAGAAGACCGGGGTCAGCACCAGGCCGAACAGGGTGACGCCGATCATGCCGGCGAACACCGCCACACCCATGGCGTGCCGCATCTCCGATCCGGCGCCGGTGGAGGTCACCAGCGGCACCACGCCCATGATGAAGGCGATGGAGGTCATCAGGATCGGGCGCAGGCGCAGGCGGCTGGCCTCGATGGCGGCCTGGACGGTACTGCGGCCCTGTTCCTCCAGTTCGCGGGCGAACTCGACGATCAGGATGGCGTTCTTGGCGGACAGGCCGACCAGGACCATGAAGCCGATCTGGGTGAAGATGTTGTTGTCGCCGCCGGTGATCCACACGCCGGCCAGGGCCGACATCAGGCTCATCGGAACGATCATCAGGATCGCCAGCGGCAGGGTTAGGCTCTCGTACTGCGCCGCCAGCACCAGGAAGACCAGGAGGATGCTGATCGGGAACACCCACAGCGCGGAGTTGCCGGCCAGGATCTGCTGATAGGTCAGGTCGGTCCACTCGAACCGGACGCCGCGCGGCAGGGTCTCGGCCGCGATGCGCTCGGCCGCCGCTTGCGCCTGACCGGAGGAGAAGCCCGGCGCCGGCCCGCCGTTGATGTCGGCGGCGGTGTAGCCGTTGTAGCGCACCACCATCTCCGGCCCGTAGCTGGGCGACACCCGGACCAGCGAGGACAGCGGCACCATGTCGCCGCGGTCGTTGCGGGTCTTCAGCAGGCCGATGTCGCCGGACTCCGCCCGGAACGGGGCGTCCGCCTGCACCCGCACCTGGTAGACGCGGCCGAAGCTGTTGAAATCGTTGACGTAGAGCGAGCCCAGATAGATCTGCATGGTGTCGAACACCTCGCCGACCGCCACGCCCTGCTGCTTGGCCTTCACCCGGTCGAGATCGACGTCGAGCTGCGGCACGTTGATCTGGTAGCTGGAGAAGGTCGGCCCCAGCTCCGGCGTCTGCATCGCCTTGGTGACGAAGGCGTTGACCGCCGCGTTCAGCGCCTCGTAGCCCAGCGCGCCGCGGTCCTCCAACTGCATCTTGAAGCCGCCCAGCGTGCCCAGGCCCATGACCGGCGGCGGCGGGAAGATGGCGACGAAGGCCTCCTTCAGGCCGGCATAGCGCTTCTGCAGGTCGGCGGCGATGGCGTTGGCCGACAGGCTGGCGTCGCCGCGCTCGGCGAAGGGCTTCAGCGTGACGAAGACGATGCCGGCGCTGGAGCTGTTGGTGAAGCCGTTGACCGACAGGCCGGGGAAGGCGACGGCGCTCTGCACGCCGGGGCGCTTCAGCGCGATGTCCGTCATCTCGCGGATCACCGCCTCGGTGCGGTCGAGCGAGGCGCCGTTGGGAAGCTGGGCGAAGCTGATCAGGTATTCCTTGTCCTGCGCCGGGACGAAGCCCATCGGCACCGCGCGGCCGAGCAGGACGGTGGCGCCCAGCAGCAGCACATAGACCAGCATCATCATGCCCTTGTGCCGCACCACCCCGCCGACGCCGCGGCCGTAGCCGGTTGAAGCGCGGTGGAACACCCGGTTGAACAGGCGGAAGAAGCCGCCGAACACCCGGTTCATTGCGCGGGTCAGCCAGTCCTGCGGCTGGTCATGGCCGCGCAGCAGCACCGCCGACAGGGCCGGCGACAGGGTCAGCGAGTTGAAGGCGGAGATGACGGTGGAGATCGCGATGGTCATCGCGAACTGCTTGTAGAACTCGCCGGACAGGCCGGTCATGGCGGCCAGCGGCACGAAGACGGCGACCAGCGTCAGCGCGATGGCGATGATCGGCCCGCTGACCTCCTGCATCGCCTTGTAGGTGGCTTCCTTGGCCGACAGGCCGGACTCGATGTTGCGCTCGACGTTCTCGACCACGACGATGGCGTCGTCCACCACGATGCCGATGGCCAGCACCATGCCGAACAGCGACAGCGCGTTGATCGAATAGCCCAGCAGAAGCATGAGGGAGAAGGTGCCGACGATCGACACCGGCACGGCCAGCAGCGGGATGATCGACGCCCGCCAGGTCTGCAGGAAGACGATCACCACCAGAACCACCAGGGCGACGGCCTCCAGCAGGGTGTGGATCACCGCCTCGATGCTCGACCGCACGAACTGGGTGGGGTCGTAGACGATGCTGAAATCGACGCCGTCGGGCATGTCGGCCTTCAGCTCCGCCATCGTCGCCCGGACATTGTCGGCGATGCTCAGCGCGTTGGCGCCCGGCGCCTGGTTGATGCCCAGCGCCACCGCCGACTTGTTGTCCAGCAGCGACCGCAGGCCGTATTGCGAGGCCGCCAGTTCCACCCGCGCCACGTCGCGCAGGTAGGTGACGCCGCCGTCCTTGCCGATCTTCAGGACGATGTTGGCGAACTCGTCCACCGTCTTCAGGCGGCCCTGCGCGTTGATCGACAGCTGCAGCGGCGTGGTCGGCAGGCTGGGCGAGGCGCCGATGACGCCGGCCGCGACCTGGACATTCTGCTCGCGGATCGCCGCCACCACGTCGGTTGCGGTCAGACCACGTTCGGCCACCTTGTTGGGATCGAGCCAGACGCGCATGGAATAGTCGCCGGCACCCCAGACCTGCACCTCGCCGACGCCCTGGATGCGGCTGATCCGGTCCTTGACGTTCAGGATGGCGTAGTTGCGCAGGTAGGTCATGTCATAGCGGTCGTTGGGCGACAGCAGATGCACGACCATGGTCAGCGTCGGCGAGCTCTTTACCGTCGTCACGCCCAGCCGCTGCACATCCTCCGGCAGGCGGGGCAGGGCTTGGGAGACGCGGTTCTGCACCAGCTGCTGCGCCTTGTCCGGGTCGGTGCCGAGCCGGAAGGTGACGGTCAGCGCCATGTTGCCGTCGCTGTTGGCCTGCGACTGCATGTACAGCATGTTCTCGACGCCGTTGATCTGCTCCTCCAGCGGCGCGGCGACGGTCTCAGCGATGACCTTGGGGTTGGCGCCCGGATATTGCGCCCGGACGACGACGGAGGGCGGGACCACCTCCGGGTATTCGGAAATCGGCAGCTGGAACAGCGAGATCGCACCCGCCAGGAACAGCGCCACGGACAGGACCCCCGCGAAGATCGGGCGGTCGATGAAGAATTTCGAGATGTTCATGACGGCTCTCCCGGCGGGCGTGGATTAATGCGCCGTGGATGCGGTGCGGATGGGTTCCGGCGTGCCGTTCATCGCGACCGCGCGCGGGCTGACGCGGCTGCCGGGGCGGGCATGCTGCAGGCCGTTGACGACGATGCGCTCGCCGGGCTCCAGCCCGCTCTTCACCACCCGCAGGCCGGCCTGTTGGGCACCGGTGATGATGGCGCGGTAGTTGACGGTGCCGTCCTCCGCCACCACCAGGACGAACTTCTTGTCCTGGTCGGTGCCGATGGCGCGGTCCTCCACCATCAGCGCGTCATGCGGCTGGCTGCCCCCGACCTTGATGCGGGCGTAAAGGCCGGGCACCAGCAGCCCGTCGGCATTGTCGAAGCGGGCGCGCACGCGGATGGTGCCGGACGCGGCGTCCATGCGGTTGTCGACATGCTCGACCGCGCCGTCGCGGGAATAGCCGGCCTCGTTGGCGAGACCCAGCTGCACCGGCACGCCGGATGCGTCCTTCACCCCCGCGATGTGGGTCAGGTAGGTCTGCTCATCCACGTCGAAGGAGGCGTAGATCGGCGAGACCGAGACCAGCGTGGTCAGCGGCGCCGCCGCGGCCCCGGCCGCCACCACGTTGCCGACCGTCACCTCGGCGCGCGACACGCGGCCGGAAACGGGGGCGCGGACCTGGCTGTGCTCCAGGTCGATGCGGGCGATTTCCAGCGCCGCCTGGGCCGCCTTCAGGTTGGCGGCGGCGGACCGGGCCTCGTTCTCCTTGCTCTCCAGCGACTGGCGGGAAATGGTGTCGTCCCGGACCAGCCGCTGGGCGCGCTCCAGGTCTGCCGCGGTGAAGCGGACGCGGGCCTGGGCGGCGGCGACCTGCGCCTCCTGCCGGGCGACCTCCGCCGCGAAGGGGCGGGGATCGATGGTGAACAGCACGTCGCCCTGGCGAACCAGCGCGCCGTTGCGGAAATGCACCGCGGTGATGGCACCGGCCACCTGGGGCCGCACCTCGACCCGGTCCACCGCTTCGAGGCGACCGGAATAGGACTGCCAGTCGGTGATCTTGCGGACCACGACGGGGGCGACATCCACCTCCGGCGGGGGCGGGGCGGCTGCCGCCGTCTGCGGGGCGTCGGCATGGCCCTGGCTGACGACGATGCCGACGGCGCCCGCCGCGGCGACCCCGGCGATCAGGAGAAGGGCGAGCTTGGAGCGTGACTTGGTCATGAGATCTGTCTCCGGATGGGGAGGAAAATGTCAGGCGCGCGCGGCGGGCAGCCGGCGGCGCAGGAAGTCGGTGACGGCCTGCAGGGCCGGCCGGTGGCCGGGCAGGGCGTCGTGGGAGATGGCGGGAAAGCGGGTGACCTCGGTCGGCACGCCGGCGGCGATCAGGCCGGCGGCATACTGCTCGGCCTCCGTGCGCAGCATGTCGTTCTGGGCGGTGACGATCAGGGCCGGCGGCAGCCCGCCAAGCCGGCGCGATTCCAGCGGCGCGGCATAGGGGTGCAGCCGCTGCGCGGCCTCGGGCAGATAGGCGCGGTAGCAGCGGGCGCAGTCGGCGATGGTGCTGTCGAGCAACCGGGCCGTCGCGCCGACCTTCCCGCCGTCCTTCCCGTCGGCATCGCCGATGCCGCCGCGGCTGGCCCGCGTCAGGCTGGGGTCCAGCATCGGGCCGAGCAGCGCCTGCGCGGCAAGGCTCACCCCGCCCAGGTCGCGGGCCAGGAAGGTCAAGGAGGCGGCGACATGGCCGCCGGCATCATAGCCGACGACGCCAAGCCCGCCGCGGGCGACGCCCAGGGACGGCGCCGCGTCGGCGGTCCACAGCGCCGCGCGGTAGGCATCCTGCGCGGCGGTCGGGAAGGGGTGGGCGGGGGCCAGGGAATAGCCGACCGACACGACCAGCGCCGGGGTTTCGGCGGCGATGGCCGCCGCCGTCTCATCCGCCTCCTCCAGGGAGCCGGAGGTGAAGCCGCCGCCATGCAGGTAGAGCAGTGCCGGGACCGCGAGCCCGATCAGCGGCCGGTAGAGACGCAGCCGGATATCCTGGGCATGGCCGGCGATGGTCCGGTCATCGACCGCGAAGGGGCAGGGCGCCATGCCCTGTGCCCCGCCGCGCTCCGTGCCCGTCCCGTGTGTCCTCGTCGACCGTCCCATCGCCATCCGGTGCCGTGGCACCCCTCCCGCATTGCACTGCGGTGGAGTGTGGCCTCCATGGGCGTACGAATAAATACCGGGTCAGCGGCAACACAATTCGGCTGGGATGAACAATCGCCGGCCACTTGTCGGGCGTGGCTGGCGCAGGGCGATCCTCACCGCTCGTTGAAGCTGTCGGAAAGGGCGAAGTAGATCGGCTTCAGCAGATATTCCAGCAGCGACCGCTCGCCGGTGGTCATCTCCACCTGGGTGGTCATGCCGGGCAGAACCGGGTGCTGGACATCGTCGCGGCCGACATGGTTGCGGCTGAGCGCGATGACCGCCTTGTAGTAGGGGCGGTGCTGCTCGTCCAGGAAGGTGGACGCCGAGATGCGCAGCAGCTTGCCGGTGATGGCGCCATAGCGGGCGAAGTCATAGGTCAGCACCTTGACCGTCGCCTCCTGCCCGACATGAAGGTGGCCGACGTCGCGCGGGGTGACATGGGCCTCCACCGTCATCTCATGGTCGACCGGGACGATCTGCATCAGGACGCCGCCCTCCGGCACCACGGCGCCGATGGTGTTGACGCGCAGGTCCTGCACCAGCCCGCGCACCGGCGACAGCACGGTCAGCCGCTGGGAACGGTCGTCCAGCTTGGCGCGGGCCTCGCGCAGCTGGGCGATCTCGGCGGTGACGGTGCCCATCTCGTTCACCGCGTCCTGCGCCAGCTTGGCCGTCTGGTCGAGGATGCGGTTGCCCGCTTCGGTGATCGCCTGGTGCGTGGCGATGATCTGCCCCTCGATCCGCCGCTGCTCTCCCATCAGGCGGGACTGCTCGCGCTGGGTCTCCAGCGACTGCAGCTTCGACGACAGGCCCATCGATTCCAGCTTGTTGCGGATGTCGACCGATCCCGTGATAAAGGTGATCTGGTCCTTGATGCTGGCGAGCTGGCCTTCATACAGCGCCAGCTCCGCCTCGCGCTGGGAGACCTGGGCGCGCAGCACGGCGATGGCGGTGTCGCGGGCCTGGCGCTGGGTGTCGTAGATCAGGCGCTGGTCGGCGATCTGTGCGTCCGTCTGCGGCGTGTCGGTACCGGCGACGCGCACGAAATCAGGCTCCCGCCCGGCGGCGAAGGCGCGCAGCCGCTCCGCCCGCAGTTCCAGCGTCAGCAGGCGGGCGTTCATCTGCTCCCGCTCCGCCTGGACCTGCTTGGGATCGAAGACGATCAGGGGCTGGCCGGCCTCCACCAGATCGGTTTCCTTGACCAGGATGGTGGACACGATGCCGCCTTCCAGGTGCTGGACCACCTGGGCGTTGCCGGACGGCACCACCTGCCCCGCGGTGACGACGGCCTCCTTCACCGGCATCAGCGTGGCCCAGGCCAGCAGCGCCGCCATCAGCAGGACCAGCACGAGGATGGTGGCGCGGACCAGCGACAGCGTCGCATCGTCGGCGCTGAGCGATTTGCCGGTGGGGCGGGCGAGGTCTGAAGCGGCCATCTTGCGGTTCACACAGGATCGGAGAGGAATGGGAAAGGCGGATCAGCGCTGGGGATTGGCGGCGACGCCGGGCGGGCGTTGCAGCCCGATCCCGCCCAGCAGCGCTCCGGCGATGCCGTTGGCGACGCTGTTGCCGCCGCCGGCCGGACCACCCGCCGGACCGGCGCCGGGACCCGTCCCCGGACCGATGGGGCGGGGGCCGGGGAGGCCGCCGGCCGGGCTGGCGGGGGCGATCATGCCGGCATCCATGGTCAGCACCGTGTCGGCCAGCGTCAGGTGGCTCGGCCGGTGGGTGACCAGGAAGATGGTGCTGTGCCCGCGCAACGCCGAAAGCGCCGCATGCAGGGCCTTGTCGCCGTCGAAGTCCAGCCGGCTGGCCGGCTCGTCGAGCAGCAGGATGCGCGGCCGGCGGATATAGGCGCGGGCCAGGCAGATTTTCTGCGTCAGGCTGGGTGACAGGCGCAGCGACTGGTTGTCGCCGATGCGGGTGTCCAGGCCGCGCGGCAGCGCTTCCACCTCGTCCAGGGCGCCCGCAAGCGACAGCGCCCAGCGCAGTTCGGAATCTCCGGCGGTTTGGTCGGCGAAGCGGAGGTTCTGCGCGATGGTGCCGTAGAACAGGGTGCTGGCCTGCGGGACATAGCCGACCGACTTGCGCAGGTCGATCGGGTCCATCTGGCGGATGTCGACGCCGTCGATACGAACGTTGCCGGCCTGCGGCGCGTAGAGCCCCAGCATCACCTTCAGCAGCGACGACTTGCCGGCGCCGTCCGGTCCGACGATGGCGACGATCTGTCCCGGCTTGACGGTGAAGGACACGCCGACCAGTGCCGGATCGGCATCGTTCCGGTAGCGCAACGAGACGCGGGAGAAGGACACCTCGCCCTTCAGCTTGCGGGGCTGCAGGGTGGCGCAACGCGGCTCGCGCTCCGGCCGGATGCTCATCAGACCGTTGATCTGGCGGGCGTTCGCACGCAGCTGCTCGATGCGCGGCAGCATGGAGACGGCGGTCTGCAGCGGCACCATCACCCGCCACAGAAGCATCATCGATGCCATCAGCGCGCCCGGCGTCATCGCGCCGGTGAAGACCTGGAGCGCGCCGACGCCGACGGTGGCCAATCCTGCGACCGGAACGACGAGACCGGCCAGCGCCGCATGGGTGGCCGACAGGTTGGCGGCGGTGTGGCCCGACCGTGCCGTGCGGGCGGACAGGCGGTCGTAGCGGTCGCGCCAATGGGCCAGCCCGCCGATGGCGCGCAGCGCCGGCATCTTGGCGACCATCTCCACGAAGAACTCCTGCCGCTCGGTGTCGGCGCGGGCGGTGGTTCCGGTGCGGGCGCGCACCAGCGGGTGGACGGCGGCGCCGATGGCGGCGGTGATCAGCACGGCGCCCAGCGGCACCAGTGCCAGCGGCCCGCCCAGAACCGCCATCACGCCCAGGTAGAACAGGGCGAAGGGCACGTCGAACAGCGCCGCCACCTGCCCCTGGCTGATGAAGTCGCGGATCGATTCCAGATCCTTCACCCGGGCGATCTGCGTGCCGATGGCGGCGCGCTCGCTCATGCCCACCGGCAGCATCAGGATGCGGTCGATGGTGGCGTTGCTGATGGTCCGGGCGATGCGCGATCCGGCATGGGCCAGCGCCCGGCCGCGGATCTGGCGCAGGGCGAAATCGCCACCGATCACCAGCGCCGCACCCACGGCGATGGTGGCGAGCGTGTCGAAGGAGCCGGTGGCGATCACCTTGTCGTAGATCGCCATGGTGAACAGAGGCGCGGCGACCGACAGCAGGTTGATGACGGCGCTAAGCCCCAGCACAGCCCACAGCAGCGGCACATAGCCGTGGATGACCGTGCCGACCCAGTTCTGCGTCCCGGCGCCGGCCGTGGTCTCCAGCGCGGTGAAGGCATAGGCGGTGCCCTTGCCGTAATTCAGCGTCACCGTCTCGCGCGACTGGCCGCTGAAGGCGACGACTCCGTCGGCATCGGCGGACAGCAGCGTGTAGACGCCGCCGTCGCGGCTGCGGAACAGGCAGGGCATCAGCGACGAATCGGGCCGCGCGAGGTCGATGCGAAGGCTGCGCCCCTCGAAATGCAGGCGCTGGAGGACGTCGCACAGCTCCTCGACCGTCTGAACCTCGGAGAAATGGGGCAGCGCCTCCGCCAGGGTCTGCGGGGCGCCACGCCAGCCGAGCGCATCCAGCAGCGGCACCATGCAGGCACCCACAGCCGACGCTTCCGACAGGCGGCGGCGCAGGATGTCGGCGTCGTCATGGGCGGCGCGGATGGGTTCGGCATCCGGCGCGGCGGACCCGCCAGCCGGCAGCGTGCCGGAATTGGAGGCCCCCGGATTGGAGGAGACGAGGGCGGGCTGGGCGCCTGTGGCTTCACCGCCCGACGGGCCGCGGCTGACCGCATGGCCGTCGACGATCTGCACCACCCGGTCGGCCAGCGTCAGCAGCGACGGGCGGCTGGTGACCAGCAGGATGGTGACGCTGCCCCGCAGTTCCTCCAGCGCGCGGCGGAACAGCTTGTCGGACTCGGTGTCGAGGGAGGAGTTCGGCTCGTCCAGCAGCAGCACCGCCGGCTCGCGGACCAGCGCGCGGGCGAGGCAGATCATCTGGCGGGCGCCGCGCGGCAGCGCCTCCTGCGAGGCGTCGCCGACGATGGTCTCATAGCCCTGCGGCAGGCTGGCGATGCGGCGGTCGAGCCCGAGTCGCCGGCAGACTTCCATCGCCAGATCGGCCCGGCCGGGGTCGAACAGGGTCAGGTTCTGCAGGATGGTGCCTTTGAACAGCTCCGGATGCTCGCCGACATAAACGACGCCGCCGATGCCGATCATGGCGTCGGTTTCCGTCGTGCTGCGCACGCCCACCCGCACTTCGCCGGAGTTCGGCCGCAGCACGCCCAGGATCAGGCGCAGCAGGGTCGTCTTGCCCGTCGAATTGGTCGCCACGACACCCAGGAACTCGCCCGGTCCGACGGTCAGCGACAGGTCGGTCAGGATCTCCGGCCCGCGGTCGTAGGCGAAACGAACCTTGTCCATCTCGATCGTGCCGGGGACGAGCGGCTCCGCCACCGCGCCTGCGGTCCCGGTCCTATCCCCGGCCCGCAACGTGCCGCCGTCGGACCCGACCTCCAGCAGGACATGGCCGATGCGGCGCAGCGACAGCGACACCGACTGATAGCGCACCCAGCGGTCGAACAGGGATTGCACCGGCTGGACACAGCGCCCGGCCAGCATCGAGCAGGCGGTGAGCACGCCGGTCGTCATCATACCGTCGATGACCGACACGCTGCCCAGGATGACCACCAGCATCATCGTCGCCTGCGACAGGGTGGTGGCGACGACGGAGGCGGAACCGCTCAGCCGGGCGACGTTGAAGTCCTCCTCGCTGCAGCCCTGCTGAAGGCGCTCGTGGCGGCGCAGCAGGCCGGCCTCCGCCCCCAGTCCCTTGACAGTGTGGACGCCGCTCAGCACCTCGCTGATGAAGTTCAGGCGGCGTTCCTCCAGCACATGGCGGTTCTCCAGCGCCCGGCGCATCCGCCGGCCCAGGACGGCGCCGACGACCAGGAACAGCGCCAGCACGCCCAGCGGGATCACGACCAGCCAGCCGGCCAGCAATGCGATCAGGCCCAGGTAGAGCGCGGCGAAGGGGATGTCGATGGCCGATTGCAGCGCTTGGCCGGAGTAGAACTCGCGCACCATCTTGATAGCGCGGTAGACCTCGAAATGGGTGCCGATTCCCTGCTGGGAGAAGGCGTTCAGCGGCATGTGCATCAGCCGGTCGATCAGCGACGCGCTGGACCGGTGTTCGATCCGGGCACCCATCCAGGTGGTCAGCGCCGAGCGCGCCACCCGCAGGATCGCCTCCATCACCGCCGCCGCCCCGCATCCGAGACCGAGCAGCAGCATGGTGCCGTAGGACTCGTTGGGCAGGATGCGGTCGTAGACGTGCAGCAGCGTCACCGGCAGCGCCAGCCCGAAGATGTTCAGCGCGAAGGAGGCCAGCACCAGCATCGCCCGGTCCCGGCGCGGCCCCAGCATGCCGGACAGCAGGCGGCGCGCGGCCTTCTCCGCCGCCCGGTCGCGGGCGGCAGAGGACTTCGCCGATGCGGTCTTCGCCGATGCGGAAGCGGCGGACTGTTCGATGCGGGTGGTAGACGGGGATGCGGACTGCAAAACGACCAACCTGTGCACAGGGTTAACCGAGCAGACAATCAACAGCATAATTGCTAGTGATAGGTAAATCGACGAATAGCAACAAATGGCAACCGAGTGACAAAGCTTTCTGCGCTCAACCCTTTCGAAACTGCGCGAAAGAGGGATTAAACCGTTATCTTTCAACGGTTTTCTGTTGTTCGTGTACCTATCAATGCAGGGGCGGCGGCGAGGGTGACGTCAGCCAAGCTGTTGAAAATCATCACAGGAAGTTTCTTATCACAAGCAACTAAGAGGGTTAGAACCTAGGGTCGTGACGAGTAGCGTGGCGCGATTTTGCACCCGACTTATGGAGCGGTCCGATGGCTGAGGAAGCGGTTCAGGGCAACACCCCGGCGGTCGACGACCGTCAGATCCTGGACGATCTGACTCTCCTGCAGCAGGTCGACGCCACCCGGCTGGGTGGCGTGATCCACGAGGCCAGTTCCGTGGAGCTTCAGCGCCCGGACGACACGCTCGGCTATGTCCAGACCGACTATCGCGGCGCCGAGGAACTGATGATCGGCGGAGTCGTGCAGACCGGCGAGGTGGTCGGCGAGTCGGTGGCGGTGGCGACCGATCAGGCGGCGGTGGCTGCCCTGCTGGCCGGCGACGTGCTGCGCACGGAAGGCACGCTGGGCTCCGGCCCACCCGGACCGGACGGGTCCGGAATTTCGACGGAGGAGCGCCGCGAAACGGTCGCCACGACGGTTGAGCGGGTGGACCTGCTGTCCAACGTGCGCACGACCACGGCCTTCACCGAACTGCCCGCCGCCCTGTCCGACATCCCGGTGCCGGAGACGCCCGACCAGGTGATCGATGACGGAGCTCTCCCCGACATCGCGGCGCCCGTTGGCCAGGATGCGGCGGAGACCACCGACGACGATGCCGCCGCGACTCCGGCCCCGGTGTCCGACACGCCGAACCTGACGGTGAACGGTGTGTCCGGCGACGAAGACACGGCCATCGCCCTGAACATCGACGCCGCCCTGACCGACACCGGCGGGACGGAGGTGCTGAGCGTCACCCTGTCCGGCATTCCGGACGGAGCGGTCCTGCGCGACGCCTCCGGCACCGTCCTGACGGTGGTGAACGGCACCATCCTGCTGACCTCTTCGCAGGTTCCCGGCCTGACCCTGACACCGCCGCCGAACAGCGGCGACAACTTCACCCTGACCGTCACGGCGACCAGCACAGACGGCACCGCAGCCGCGACCAGCGTCACCGCCACCCTGCCGGTCACCGTAAATCCGGTGTCCGACACCCCGACGCTGAGCGTCGCCGCCACCACGGGGGCGGAAGACACGGCAATTCCGCTGACCATCAGCCCGGCCCTGACCGACACCGACGGGTCGGAGACGCTGAACGTCACCATCAGCGGCATCCCGGCCGGCGCGGTCCTGACCAATGCGGCCGGCGAGACGCTGACGATCGCCAACGGCTCCATCACGCTGGCGCCGGGCCAGCTCGCCGGATTGGCGATCACGCCGCCGCTGAACAGCGATGCCGACTTCACCCTGACGGTGACGGCGACCAGCACCGACGGAACCGCGGCTCCGGCCGGCACCGGCGCGCCGCTGCTGGTCACGGTCAATCCGGTCTCCGACATGCCGACCCTGGCCGTCCAGGCGGCGAGCGGCAGCGAAGATACGGCGATCCCGCTGACGATCAGCCCGGCCCTGACCGACACCGACGGATCGGAAACGCTGACCATCACCCTGTCCGGCATTCCGGACGGGGCGGTGCTGCGCAATGCCGGCGGTGCGCTGGCGGTGGTAAACGGTACCGCAACCCTGACTCCGGCGCAGCTTGCCGGTCTGGCGATCACGCCGCCGAACAACAGCGATGCCGACTTCACCCTGACCGTCACGGCCACCGCCACCGACGGAACCGCCACCCCGGCCAGCACCAGCGCGCCCCTGCGCGTTACGGTCAATCCGGTGTCCGACACCCCGACGCTGAGCGTCGCCGCCACCACGGGGGCGGAAGACACGGCGATTCCGCTGACCATCGATCCGGCCTTGACCGATACGGACGGTTCGGAATCGCTGAGCATCACCATCAGCGGCATCCCGTCCGGCGCCAGCCTGCGCAACACGGCCGGCGATACGCTGACGATCAGCAACGGCACCATCACGCTGGCGCCCGGCCAACTGGCCGGATTGGCGATCACGCCTCCGCTGAACAGCGATGTCGACTTCACCCTGACCGTCACGGCCATCGCCAAGGACGGCACCGCCGTCGCTGCGACCAAGAGCGAGACTCTGCGCGTCACCGTCGATCCGGTCACGGACACGCCGACGCTGACCGTCAGCGCTGCGACCGGCAACGAAGACACCGGTATTCCGCTGACGATCACCCCCGCCCTGACGGATTTGGACGGGTCGGAGGCGCTGACGATCACCATCAGCGGCATTCCGGCCGGCGCCAGCCTCAGCAACACGGCCGGCGACGCGCTGGTCATCGGCAACGGGTCGATCACCCTGACTCCTGAGCAGCTGGCTGGTCTGAAGATCACGCCGCCGCTCAACAGCGATGTCGATTTCGACCTGACGGTGACCGCCACCGCCAAGGACGGCGTCGCCGCCCCGGTCTCGATCGCCAAGACGCTGTCGGTGACCGTCAACCCCGTGTCGGACACTCCGGCGCTGACGGTCCAGGCCGCTACGGGCAATGAAGACAGCGCCATCCCGCTGACGATCAGCCCGGCCTTGACCGATACCGACGGCACGGAGGTTCTGACCGTCACCATCGCCGGCATCCCGTCCGGCGCCACCCTCGCCAACGATCTGAACGGGGTGCTGACGGTCACCGGCGGCTCCATCACCTTGACGCCGGAGCAACTCGCCGGGTTGAAGATCACGCCGCCGCTGAACAGCGACGTCGATTTTGCCCTGACCGTCACCGCCACCGCAAAGGACGGGTCGGCTGTCGCGGCGACCAGGACCGAAGCGCTGCAGGTGACGGTGAACCCGGTGTCGGATACCCCGACGCTGACCGTCACCGCCGCCACCGGCAACGAAGACACCGCCATCCCGCTGACGATCAACCCGGCCCTGACGGATACCGACGGGTCGGAGGCGCTGAGCGTCACCATCGCCGGTGTTCCGGCAGGGGCGATCCTCAGCGCCGGAACGTCCGTCACCCAGCCGGATGGCACCACCACCTGGACTCTGACTCCGTCCCAGCTGACCGGGCTGACCATCACGCCGCCGCTGAACAGCGACGTTGATTTCGACCTGACCGTCACGGCCATCGCCAAGGACGGCACGGCGACCGAGGCGACCAAGAGCGAGACTCTGCGCGTCACCGTCGACCCGGTCACCGACACGCCGACGCTGACCGTCAGCGCCGCGACGGGCAATGAAGACATGGCGATCCCGCTGACCATCAACCCGGCCCTGGCCGACACCGATGGGTCGGAGGCGCTGAGCATCACCATTGCCGGTGTTCCGGCAGGGGCGACCCTCAGCGCTGGAACGTCCGTCACCCAGCCGGATGGCACCACCACCTGGACTCTGACTCCGGCCCAGTTGGCCGGGTTGACCATCACGCCGCCGTCGAACAGCGATGTCGACTTCACTCTGAACGTCACCGCCATCGCCAAGGACGGTGTCGCCACCGCCGTGCCGGTGAGCCGGACCCTGCGCGTCACCGTCGATCCCGTGTCCGACAATCCGACGCTGACGGTCCAAGCCGCTACGGGCAACGAAGACAGCGCCATCCCGCTGACGATCAGCCCGGCCCTGACGGACACCGACGGGTCGGAGGCGCTGAGCATCACCATTGCCGGTGTTCCGGCGGGGGCGACCCTCAGCGCCGGAACGTCGGTCACCCAGCCGGACGGCACCACCACCTGGACTCTGACTCCGGCCCAGCTGACCGGGCTGACCATCACGCCGCCGCTGAACAGCGATGTCGATTTCGACCTGACCGTCACCGCCATCGCCAAGGACGGCACTGCCGTCGCCGCGACCAAGAGCGAGACTCTGCGCGTCACCGTCGATCCGGTCACGGACACGCCGACGCTGACCGTCAGCGCTGCGACGGGCAACGAAGACACCGGCATTCCGCTGACGATCACCCCCGCCCTGACGGATTTGGACGGGTCGGAATCGCTGACGATCACCATCAGCGGCATTCCGACCGGCGCCAGCCTCAGCAACACCGCCGGGAATGCGCTGGTCATCGGCAACGGGTCGATCACCCTGACGCCGGCGCAGCTGGCCGGGCTGAAGATCACGCCGCCGTCGAACAGCGACGTCGATTTCGACCTGACGGTGACCGCCACCGCCAAGGACGGCGTCGCCGCCCCGGTCTCGGTCGCTCAAACCCTGCGGGTCACCGTCAACGCCGTGACCGACATGCCGACGCTGACGGTCCAGGCCGCTACGGGCAATGAAGACACGGCAATCCCGCTGACGATCAGCCCGGCCCTGACCGACACCGACGGGTCGGAGGCGCTGAGCGTCACCATCGCCGGTGTTCCGGCGGGGGCGACCCTCAGCGCCGGAACGCCCGTCACCCAGCCGGACGGCACCACCACCTGGACTCTGACTCCGGCCCAGCTGACCGGGCTGACCATCACGCCGCCGCTGAACAGCGATGTCGATTTCGACCTGACTGTCACGGCCATCGCCAAGGACGGCACCGCCGTCGCGGCGACCAAGAGCGAGACTCTGCGCGTCACCGTCGATCCGGTCACCGACACGCCGACGCTGACCGTCAGCGCTGCGACGGGCAACGAAGACACGGCCATTCTGCTCACGATCAACCCGGCCCTGACGGATACTGATGGCTCCGAGACGCTGAGCATCACCATCGCCGGAGTGCCTTCGGGCGCGACCCTCAGCGCCGGCACTTCCGTTACACAGACGGATGGCACGACCACCTGGACCCTGACCAAAGCCCAACTGGCTGGCCTGACGATCACGCCGCCGCTGAACAGCGACCGTGACTTTACGCTGACCGTCACCGCCATCGCCAAGGACGGCAGCGCCGTCGAGGCGACCAAGAGCGAACCGCTTGTGGTGACGGTGAACCCGGTGTCGGACACGCCGACCCTGGCCGTCAGCGCTGCGACGGGCAACGAAGACACGGCCATTGCGCTCACGATCAATCCGGCTCTGACGGATACGGACGGCTCCGAGACGCTGAGCATCACCATCGCCGGAGTGCCTTCGGGCGCGACCCTCAGCGCCGGCACTTCCGTTACACAGACGGATGGCACGACCACCTGGACCCTGACCAAAGCCCAACTGGCTGGCCTGACGATCACGCCGCCGCTGAACAGCGACCGTGACTTTACGCTGACCGTCACCGCCATCGCCAAGGACGGCAGCGCCGTCGAGGCGACCAAGAGCGAACCGCTTGTGGTGACGGTGAACCCGGTGTCGGACACGCCGACCCTGGCCGTCAGCGCTGCGACGGGCAACGAAGACACGGCCATTGCGCTCACGATCAATCCGGCTCTGACGGATACGGACGGCTCCGAGACGCTGAGCATCACCATCGCCGGGGTGCCTTCGGGCGCGACCCTCAGCGCCGGCACCAGGACGAGCACCCAGACGGACGGTACCAGCACCTGGACGCTGACCAAGGACCAGCTGACCGGCCTGAGCATCACGCCGCCGCTCAACAGCGACGTCGACTTCACTCTGACGGTCACCGCCATCGCCAAGGACGGCAGCGCCGTCGAGGCGACCAAGAGCGAGCCGCTTGTGGTGACGGTGAACCCGGTGTCAGACACGCCGACGCTGACCGTCAGCGCCGCGACCGGTAATGAAGACACGGCCATTGCGCTCACGATCAATCCGGCCCTGACGGATACGGACGGCTCCGAGGCTCTGAGCATCACCATCGCCGGGGTGCCTTCGGGCGCGACCCTCAGCGCCGGCACCAGGACGAGCACCCAGACGGACGGCACCAGCACCTGGACGCTGACCAAGGACCAGCTGACCGGCCTGAGCATCACGCCGCCGCTCAACAGCGACGTCGACTTCACTCTGACGGTCACCGCCATCGCCAAGGACGGCAGCGCGGTCGAGGCGACCAAGAGCGAGGCCCTGCGCGTCACCGTCGATCCGGTGACCGACATGCCGACGCTGACAGCGGCGGCGGCTTCCGGCAACGAAGACAGCGCGATCCCGCTGGTCATCACGTCGGCGCTGATGGACACCGACGGCTCGGAGGTGCTGAAGATCACCATCGCCGGGGTGCCTTCGGGGGCGACCCTCAGCGCCGGCACCAAGACGAGCACCCAGACGGATGGCACCAGCACCTGGACGTTGACCAAGGACCAGCTGACCGGCCTGAGCATCACGCCGCCGCTCAACAGCGACGTCGACTTCACCCTGACCGTCACCGCCATCGCCAAGGACGGCAGCGCCGTCGAGGCGACCAAGAGCGAACCGCTTGTGGTGACGGTGAACCCGGTATCGGACACGCCGACCCTGACCGTCAGCGCTGCGATGGGCAACGAAGACACGGCCATTCCGCTCACGATCGATCCGGCCCTGACCGACACCGACAGGTCGGAGGTGCTGACCATCCGCATCAGCGGTATCCCCAACAACGCCACGCTCGCGAACACGCTGAACGGCACGCTGACCGTCACCAACGGCTCGATCACCCTGACGCCGGAGCAGCTTGCCGGGCTGACGATCACGCCGCCGCCGAACAGCGACGTGGACTTCACGCTTAGCGTGACCGCGGTCGCCAAGGACGGCAGCGCGCAGGAAGCGACCAAGACGCAATCCCTGGTCGTGACCGTCAATCCCGTCACCGATACGCCGACGCTGACCGTTCAGCCGGCGAGCGGCAACGAAGACACGACCATTGCGCTGGACATCACCTCCGCCCTGACCGATCTGGACGGGTCGGAAACCCTGAGCATCGTCATCAGCGGCATTCCCAGCGGTGCCACGCTGTCCAACACGCTGAACGGCACGCTGACCGTCACCAACGGCTCGATCACCCTGACGGCGGAGCAGTTGGCCGGCCTCAAGATCAAGCCGAAGCAGGACAGCGGCGACGACTTCACCCTGACCGTCACCGCGACCGCCCTTGACCGGGGGATTTCCCCTGTTTCGGTCCAAAAGACGCTGGCCGTCACCGTCGTCGCGGTCGCCGATACGCCGACGGTCTCCGTCACCCCGGTCACCTATGATCTGGCTGTCGGCCAGAATGGCACGCTGACCGGCACCGACAATGCCGACACGCTGTCCGGCGGTGCGGGCAACGACACCATCTTGGGCGGCAGCGGCGACGACGTCATTTATGGCGACGGTTCCGGAACCTTCACCACGGCGCTGTCCATCACCGCTGCCTTGAAGGACACCGACGGGTCGGAGTCCATTTCCAAGGTGACGATCTCCGGCGTACCGACCGGCGCAACGCTCAGCGCCGGCACCCGAAATGCCGACGGTACCTGGACCCTGACCGAGGCCCAGCTGTCCGGTCTGACGCTGACCGCCAGGGAAGGTGACGCCAACAACTCCATCACCCTCACCGTCGTCTCCACGTCGAAGGAGCAGGAAAACACCAGCACCGCCGACAGCACGGCCAAGACGCTGACCATCAGCTTCACCAATACCCCGAAGGGCGACGACAGCCTGGAGGGCGGCGATGGCAACGACACCATCTTCGGCGGTGCCGGCAAGGATACCCTGCTCGGTGGTCTGGGCGACGACAGCCTGGAGGGCGGTACCGACGACGACCTGCTGGCCGGCGGTCCCGGCAACGACACCATCGACGGTGGAGACGGCAACGACACGGTGACCTACGCTTCGTCCGCGGGTCCGGTGAATGCCAATCTGACGACCGGCGTCGGCACCGGCGACGGCACCGACGTTCTTCGCAACCTGGAGAACGTCACCGGCTCGGCCTTCGACGACGTGATCACCGGAAGCGGTGTCGCCAACATCCTGATCGGCGGCGCCGGCAGCGACACCATCACCGGCGGGGCCGGCATCGACACCGTCAGCGGCGGGGCGGGCGACGACCTGTCGATCTTCACCGTCGGCACCGATGGCGGCACCTCGACCGGTCCCGAACTTCAGGACGGCGACACCGGGATCGATACCTTCCGGGTCATGTTGACCACGGCCCAGTTGTCGAACCCGTCGATCCTGGCCGATTTGCGCACCTTGCGCGACCGGATCGAGACGGCGGCAGCCAACCCGACCGCCGCGACGACCGACACCGACGTCGCCAACGCCGCCACCCTGTCCGCGCTCGGCATCAAGGTGGCGGATTTCGAAAAGCTGGAACTCTACGTCGACGGCCAGCCGGTCAGCGTCCGCACGGCGCTGAACTACGCCCCGAACGCCACCGCGGCCAGCACCTCGACCAACGAGGACACGGCCGTCACCGGCACCCTGCGTGCGACCGACCAGGACACGGCGAACGGCCGCACCGACGACACGCTGACCTACAAGGGACCCGGCGACAACGGCCAGCCGGTGCGCCTGACGCACGGCACGCTGGTGGTGAATGCCGATGGCAGCTTCTCCTACACCCCCGACGCCGATTTCAGCGGGACGGAGACCTTCACCTTCACGGTGACGGACGCCTTCGGCGGCATTTCCACCGCCGTTCAGACGATCACGGTCGCCCCGGTCGCCGACCCGTTCCAGATCACCACGCTCGCCGCGCGCGGCAACGAGGATTTGGCAGGCGGCATCGCCCTCGCCCCCACCATCACGTTGAGCGACGTCGATGCGGCCAGCCCGGAGAAGGTGGAGAGCATCACCCTGCTGATCCCATCGAACCAGTTGGATGCCGGCGGCGCCACGCTCACCCTCAATGGCGCGCTTCTGACGCGCAGCGGTCCCACCAACGGCAATTACAGCTGGACGATTCCGACCACGGCATTGCAGGCCGACGGCACCACAGCCGGGGTCTGGAAAATCCAGGGCCTGAAGATCGTCACCGATCCCGATTCCGATGCCGACCTCAACTACACGCTGAAGGTCGGGACGATCGATGGCAGCGGCGCCACCGCGAGCCGCCGCGAGCAGACGGCGACCGGCACCATCACCGTGGACGCCGTCGCCGACGCTCCCACGGTCACGGCCGCTCCGGCCGGGACGACCGAGGACACCTCGGTCCTTCTCACCATCGCGCCGTCCTTGACCGATACCGACGGGTCCGAGTCCATCAGCCTGATCACCATCACCGGCGTGCCGGATGGCGCAAGCCTCAGCGCCGGCACATCCGTCACCCATTCGGACGGCAGCAGCACCTGGACGCTGACCCAGGCACAGCTGTCGGGGCTGCGGCTGAACCCGCCGAAGGACTTCTCCGGCACCATCACGCTGGGCGTCGTCGCCACCTCCGAGGAGAGGGAGAACGGCTCCACCGCCAATTCGGCCAAGGCCAACCTGACGATCACCGTCACCGGCGTGGCCGACGCCCCCATCGTCACCCCGCAGGCCGCTTCCGGGCCCGAGGACAGCGCCATCGCGCTGGCCATCGATGCCCGGCTGTCCGACCTGACGGGGGAAACGCTGGACCACATCACCATCACGGGCGTTCCGGAAGGGGCGAAGCTGTCCGCCGGCATCCACAACGCCGACGGCAGCTGGACGCTGACGCCGGCCCAGTTGAGCAACCTGACCTTCACGCCGCCGTCCAACTATTCCGGCGCTGTGACGCTGAAGATCACCGCCACCTCGGTGGAGGGCACGACCACCGCCACCTCGGCGCCGGTGTCCCTGGTGGTGTCTGTCACCGCGGTCGCCGATACGCCGGTGTTGTCGGCCTCCGACGCGGTGGGGCGCGAGGATACCGCCATTCCGCTGTCGGTGGTCGCCGCCCTGACCGACCGCGACGGGTCCGAATCCCTCAGCATCCTGGTCGGCGGCGTGCCGGCCGGCGCCACGTTGAACCATGGCCACTACGATGCCGCTCTCGGCAAATGGGTGCTGACCCAGGCCGACCTGACCGGGCTGACCATCACCCCGCCGGCCAATTCCAACACCGGCTTCAACCTGACCTTCACCGCCCGGGCGACGGAAGCCTCCAACAGCAGCATTGCCGATGCCACCCCGGTGACCGTCCATGTCGAGGTGCAGGGCGTCGCCGACGCCGTGACGCCGAACGGCGCGCTCAGCGCCAGCGGTCACGAGGACACGGCGATCAACCTGCGCCTCGGCGATCTGGTGATGCTGGACAACGACACGTCGGAGCGCCTGTCGCTGGTCATCAGCAACCTGCCGGCCGACTCCTGGCTGTCGCTGGCGGCCGGGCACGAGAGCGGGCTGGTCTATCTCGGCAACGGCCGCTGGTCGGTGGATGTCGCCTATCGCGACGAGTTGACCCTGACGACGAAGAAGGACTTCGCCGGAACCGTTTCGCTGAAGGTGGACGTCATCACCACCGACAGCAACGGTGCGCCGATCATCACGGTGAACGGCGTGACCTCCGGCGGGATGTTGAAGGAAACCCGCGACCTGATCGTCACCGTCGATCCCAAGGCCGACGAACCGAAGGTCTCCATCGGCGCCAGCGCGCTGGAGGATGCGGTCGGCGGCATTCCGCTGACCATCTCGGCGCTCACCAGCGACATCGACCGCTCGGAGCAGATCTCCGCGATCGTCATTTCCGATCTGCCGTCCTGGGCGACGCTGACCAGCACGGATGTGGGTGCGTTGACCCACAATGCCGATGGCAGCTGGACAGTCGATCCGACCAAGCTCGGCAACCTGCGGCTGATCGTGCCGGAGCACCGTGCCGACGACTTCACCATCACCGTGAAGGTGACGGTGGTCGACGGCACCGACAGCCTGACCAAGACCTACACCCCGACCGTCACCATCACCGCGGTGGCCGACGCGCCGGTGTCGCATGGGACGAACAACGCGGTCGAGGCCTACCACGTCGACGATCACACGGTGACGGGCGCCGTGCCGACCGATCTGGTGCTGAACCTGAACGCCTTCCTGCAGGATACGGACGGGTCTGAAAAGCTGGCGGTCACCATCTCCGGCATGCCGAAGGGCACGGTGCTGTCGCGCGGCCTCGACAACGGCAACGGCACCTGGACGCTGACCGCGGAGGATTATGCCGCGGCGCTGGCTGAAGGCGGTCTGAAGCTGACCGTCAAGGATGCCAATGCCGCCGGCATCGCCCACAGCGTCAACACCACCACCAACGTCGACACGGCCAGCGTGACGCTGACGGTCAAACCCTACAGCATCGAAAGCGAGGGGGACCGCAACACCAGCGTGTCCGACAGCTTCGTGCTGAGCTGGACGACCTCGACCAACCCCGGCGGCGGTTCGACGGATCCGGGTGGCTCGACCGGAGGGAACAACGGCGGCGGCACCAGCCCTCCGCCGCCTCCCCCGCCTCCGCCTCCGCCGCCACTGGACCCCAGCGTCGGCAGCAACCGGCCGGCAGCCGTGACCACCGCAGAGGATTCGGCGGTCGCGCTGGGCATCGAGGCCGGGTTGGCGAATTGGCAGAATGTGACCTTCGTCACGTTGTCGGGTATCCCGACAGGTGCCAGCCTGACCAATACAGCCGGTGACACGCTGACCATCACCGACGGCTCCATCGCGCTGACCAAGGCGCAACTGGCCGGCCTGACGCTCACGCCGGCCTCCAACAGCGATGCCGACTTCAGGATCACCCTTGATGTGACCTCGGGCAACGGCGCCCACACCACGCTGACGCAGGACGTGACCGTCACCGCCGTGGCCGACAGCCCGAAATTGACTGTCCAGGCGGCCTCCGGCAACGAGGATACGGCCATTGCGCTCAACATCGCCGCCGCCCTGGAGGACCCCGACGGCTCGGAAATCCTGGCCAGCGTCGTCATCGAAGGGGTACCTGCGGGCGCCACGCTGTCGGCCGGATATCTGGACTCCACCACCGGACGTTGGGTGCTTACCCCCAACCAGCTCACCGGGCTGAAATTCACCCCGCCGGCCGACGCCAGCGGCACCTTCCAACTGACCGTGACCGCCGTCTCGCGCGAGACCAGCAACGCCGACCGGGCGACGACGACGAAGACCCTGACCGTCGACGTGGCGCCGGTCAGCGACGCCCCGTCCATTTCCGCCAGTTCGGTCACGGCGCAGGAGGACCACGCCGCCAGCCTGTCGATCTCCGCCGCGGTTACTGATCTGGTCGGCGGCGGCGAGGTGATCACCGCGCTCAAGGTGACGGTTCCGGCCGGCTTCACCCTGTCGGCAGGTACGCTGCTCGGCAATGGTGTCTACGACCTGTCCGGCCTGACGGTGGCGCAAC
Source organism: Azospirillum largimobile (assembly GCF_977007025.2). Classification (NCBI taxonomy): domain Bacteria; kingdom Pseudomonadati; phylum Pseudomonadota; class Alphaproteobacteria; order Rhodospirillales; family Azospirillaceae; genus Azospirillum; species Azospirillum largimobile. The sequence goes on along the minus strand of NZ_CDRMUA020000004.1, from coordinate 578,201 downwards.
GTTCCGCCCTGACCCTGACGCCGCCCGCCAACTTCTCCGGCACGGTGACGCTGACTATCGACGCTGCCGCCAAGGACGGCACGGTGGCGGAGGCCTGGTCGTCCAAGACGCTCAACGTCACCTACACCGCCGTCGCCGACGCGCCGGACGTCAACGTCCAGAACACGATGGGCGCGGAGGACACGGCCATCACACTGGACCTGTCGGCCAGCCTCATGGATACCGACGGGTCGGAGACGATGGCGGTCATCCTGTCCGGCCTGCCGGACGGCGCGGTGCTGAACAAGGGCTCCAACAACGGCGACGGGTCCTGGACGTTGAAGCCGTCGGAACTGTCCGGCCTGACCGTCACGCCGCCGCGCAACTATTCCGGCGGCATGGACCTGACGCTGACCGCCACCAGCCTGGAAAGCTCCAACAAGAGCACAGCCACCACCACCGCCAACATCCATGTCGACGTCACGGCGGTGACCGACGCGCCCACCGTCATCGTCGCCAATGCCTCGGGCAGCGAGGACACGGAAATCGCGCTGAACCTGAGGGCGTCCCTGGTCGATACCGACGGGTCGGAGACGATGACCATCGTCCTGTCCGGCCTTCCCGCCGGCGCGGTGCTGATCGATGCGAACGGCAACACGCTGACGCCCATCTCCGGTGCGGTCGACCTGACCGCGGCGCAGTTGAGCGGGCTGAAGCTGCGGCCGCCCGCCAACAGCGGCACCGACTTCAACCTGACCCTGACCGCGACGACGAAGGAGAGCGGCGGCACCACCGCCACCACCAGCCAGCTGTTCCGCGTCAGCGTCGATCCGGTCGCCGACCAGCCCGTCATCACGGCGGGTCCGCTGACCGGGACGGAAGACACCGTCCTGCCGCTGAACCTGTCGGTCGCCCTGTCCGACACCGACGGATCGGAGCGTCTGGGGCTGGTGACCATCACCGGCGTGCCGACCGGCGCGCTGCTGTCGGCCGGCACCCGCAACGGTGACGGCAGCTGGACCCTGACGCCTGCCCAGCTGAACGGCCTGTCGCTGACCCCGCCGGCCAACAGCGATGCGGCCATCACCCTGACCGTCACCGCAGTCAGCATCGAGTCCAACGGCAGCACGGCGACCAAGGTGGTGACCGTGCCGATCACGCTGAACGCGGCGTCCGATACCCCGACCCTGGCGGTCACCGCCGCCAGCGGGAGCGAGGACACGGCGATCGCGCTGACGATCAATCCGGCGCTGACCGACACCGACGGCTCGGAGACGCTGACCATCACCCTGTCCGGCATTCCCGACGGGGCGGTGCTGCGCAATGCCGGCGGTGTGCTGGCGGTGGTGAACGGCACCGCAACCCTGACTCCGGCGCAGCTCTCCGGTCTGACGATCAAGCCGCCGAACAACAGCGACGCCGACTTCACCCTGACGGTGACGGCGACCAGCACCGACGGAACCGCCACCCCGGCCAGCACCAGCGCGCAGCTGGCGGTGACCATCGCGCCGGTGACCGACACCCCGACCCTGGATGTCCTGCCCGCGACCGGGGACGAGGACACCCGGATCGCGCTGTCGATCAGCGCGCTGCTGGGCGACATCGACGGGTCGGAGACGCTGACGATCACCATCAGCGGCATCCCCACCGGTGCCACCCTGACCAACACCGCCGGCGACACCCTCGCCATCAGCGGGGGTGCAATCACGCTCAATCCGGGCCAGCTTGCGGGTCTGGCGATCAAGCCGCCGTCGAACAGCGACACCGACTTCACCCTGACCGTCAAGGCCACCGCCAAGGATGGAAACGCCAACGCGGTCGAGGTGAGCAAGACGCTGTCCGTAAAGGTCGACCCCGTATCCGACACCCCGACCCTGACCGTCGCGGCAGCCTCCGGCAACGAGGACGCGGCGATCCCGCTGACCATCAGCTCCGCCCTGACCGACAGTTCGGAGACGCTGAGCATCACCATCAGCGGCATTCCTGCGGGGGCGCAGCTGACCAACACCGCCAACGGCGCGCTGACGGTCGTCAACGGCAGCGTCACCCTAACCGCGGCGCAGCTCTCCGGTCTGAAGATCAAGCCGCCGTCGAACGACGACACCGACTTCACCCTGACCGTGACCGCCACCTCCACCGACGGCAGCGCCACCCCGGCCTCCATCGTGGCGCAGTTGCCGGTCACGGTGGCGGCCGTCTCCGACGCGCCGACCCTGGCCCTCCTGCCAGCCTCGGGGACGGAGGACGGGACGATCCCGCTGTCCATCGCACCGGCGCTGACCGACGCGTCGGAGACGCTCACCGTCACCATCAGGGACATCCCGGCCGGGGCCACCCTGTCCAACACGGCCGGCGAGACGCTGACCCCGTCCAACGGGACGATCACGCTGACGCCGGACCAGTTGGCCGGGCTGGCGATCCAGCCGGCTCCCGACAGCGGCGCCAGCTTCACCCTGTCCGTCACCGCCACGTCGAAGGACGGTACCGCGGCGGCGGCCACCACCTCCGGCACGCTGGCGGTTACGGTGAGCCCGGTGGCCGACACTCCCAAACTGGTGGTGGATCCCACCGTCAACGGGCGGGAGGACACGGCGGTCGCGCTGACGATCACCGCCGCCTCCATCGACGTCGACGGGTCGGAAACGGTGACGGTGCGGATCACCGGCGTGCCGAACGGCGCCAGCCTGAACCACGGCACCCACAATGCCGACGGCAGCTGGACCCTCACCACCGCGCAGCTGGCGGGACTGACCTACACCCCGCCGGCCGATGCGAGCGGACAGGTCATCCTGTCGGTCACGACGACCGCGCGGGACGGGGCCGACAGCGCCTCGGTGACCGAGACCGTGACGGTTACCGTCGATCCGGTGAACGACAAGCCGACCCTGGCCGCCGGCCACGCCACCGCCGTCATCGCTGCAGGCGCCACCGACCATCCGGCGGTGGCTGCCGATGCGACGATCACCGATGTGGACAGCAGCGTCATGTCCGGCATGTCGATCCGCATCGCGGCCGGCTCGCAGACCGGCGACACGCTGACCTTGGCCGGCCTGACCATCGACACCGATCCGGCCACCGGCCACAGGACCGTGTCCGGCACGGGGATCGAGGTCAGCTGGAACGACGCCACCCACCAGCTCTCGCTGGCCGGAACCGCATCCACCGCCACCTACACCGACATCCTCCGCCACATGGCCCTGACGCCCGGCGGCACCGGTGCCCGGACGCTGGAGGTAACGGTCAGCGACGGCCAGGGTCTGTCCAGCGACCCGATGGCGCTGGAGGTGCTGGTTTCGGGCGATGCGACGATGACGGGAAGCGCGGGTGCCGACATCCTCTATGCCGGCAGCGCCACGACCAGCATGTCGGGCGGCGATGGCGACGACCTGTTCATCTTCGCGCCGCGCAACGGCGATCTGACGATCAACGGCGGCGTGGGCAACTGGACCGATGTGGTCGAGGTCGGGGCCTTCGTCGCCAATGTCAGCGGCAACTGGCTGCAGCAGCTCGACGCCCAAGGAGCTCACTACACCGTCGACCCGTCGGGCCACGGCCTGACCTTCAACACCGAAACGACGGTCACGCTGGAGGACCAGAACCAGCACCAGCTGGTTCTGCAGAACATCGAAAGGCTGACCTACTGATGCGGGCGTGCGGCGGGCGCGAAAGGTTGGCGCGCCCGTCGCCTCAGGCGACCGGCGGGCCGTCTGCCTTGTCTTCCGCCCTGTCTTCCGCCTTGTCTTCCGTCTCCGGCCCGGCCTGCATGTGGGCGATGATCCGCTTCATCAGGCGGCCCAGCATCGCCCGCTCGTCCTCCGCCAGTCCGGCGATGGGCGGACCCAGCGACTGGCGCAACGGGTCGCGGACCAGCAGTGCCCGGCCGTCGTCGGTCAGGTCGAACAGCCAACCGCGCTTGAACCCCGGATGGGGCCGGCGGGTGAGCAGCCCCTTGTCCACCAGGGTGGAGACGGTGCGCGAGACCGGGGCGAGATGGATTCGCTGGAACCGGGCCAGTGCCGTCAGGGTGCGTGCCGGTTCCGGCGAGTCGTGGAAATAGCGCAACGCCACCCACTGCGCCGGGAAAAGCCCGTCGGCGAAGCCGATGCCATAGACAAGCCTGCTGACGTGATCCAGCAGGGTGACCAGATCATCATCGGCAGACCACCCGTCGCCCTGCGGCGTTTCCAACACGCGCGTCTCCCACTCCCGACATCATGCCGAACCAACCGGCCGCAAGCTTTGTCGGGGACTGTATCGGAGTCAATACGCCAGCGGAAGCGGCAGTGTTCGCGCAGGCGTGGTGAAAGAGGTGGTGAAGTTCGCGCGGATTATCGGTGAAGGAAATCCATCGCGACCCATCGCAAATCTTTGGCGAAGCGTGGCCGGCGCCCCCACGTCTGTTCCTGTCCGGCATGCCGGCATCGGCGATCTTGCCCAGTCAACCGATGGACCAGAGGGACATGACCAGCTTTCCCCACACGACCAACGCCTTCCTGTTCGACCTGGACGGGACGCTGACCGACACCGTGTACCAGCATGTGCTGGCCTGGAAGGAGGCGCTCGACGAGGAGGGGATCGCGCTGTCGGTGTGGCGCATCCACCGCAAGATCGGCATGAGCGGCGGGCTGTTCACCAACATGCTGCTGCGGGAAACCGGGCTTGCCATCGACCAGGATCTTCTCGACCGGCTGCGCCGCCGTCATGCGGAGGCTTACAAGCGGCTGGCCGCCGGAGTCGTGCCGCTGCCCGGTGCGCGCGACCTGCTGGAGGCGCTGACGGGCATGGGCATCCCATGGGCGATCGCCACCAGCGGCCGGATGGAAACCGCAAGGCCCGCGCTGGAAAAGCTGGGTGTCGATCCCGGCCGCGCCGCGGTGGTGACCCGTGACGAGGTCCAATATGCCAAGCCCGATCCCGACCTGTTCCTGGCCGCCGCCGCCCGCATCGGCGTGGACATCGCAAGCGCCTTCGTGGTCGGCGACAGCATTTGGGACATGATCGCGGCCCAGCGGGCGCGTGCGCTCGGCATCGGCCTGCTGTCCGGCGGCTATGGCCGGGAGGAGTTGGAGCGCTCCGGCGCCCTGCGCGTCTACGAGGATCCCGCCGACATGCTGAAGCATCTGGACGAGGTCGGCGGGCGCCGCTGAGCGGGCGCCGTTGAGCAACCAAGGGCTTGCCGCGTGCCGTCCGGCCTTGATCCGACACAAAAAAAGAGCCGTCGGAAAACCGGCGGCTCTGAAGTCCGAGAGGAACGTCCAACAAGTTGTGCCGCGATCAGACCACGGCGCATCCAGCGGTACGAGGACTAATATACTAATATCCTATTCCCTTGGCAAGCATGTTCGGCCGCTCGTGAGCTTTTTTGTCCGGCTGCCGTTCGACCGAGGCGAAAAAAGAAAAACGCCCCCCGGCGGAAAGACCGGGGGGCGTTCGGGATCGCGGGACTGACGGATGCTCAGTCCGCGGTGCCGGTGGCGGCGTTCGGGACCGACGGGGCGCCCTTCTTGCCGCGCTCGCCCAGGACCAGGACGATGATCACGAAGGCGATCAGGTCGAACACGGTCAGGCAGGCGAACAGCGGTTCGTACCCGATCGTGGTGGCGAGCTGTCCGATGATCAGCGAGAAGATCATGCCGCCCATGTAGCCGGCCATGCCGCCGAAGCCGGTCGCCGTCGCGACGTCCTGCTTTTCGAAGGTGTCCGTGACCAGGGCGTAGAGCAGGCTCGACAGCATCTGGTGGGCGAAGGCACCCAGCGAGAACAGGAAGATGGCGGTGATCGGGCTGGCAGAGAAGCTGATCAGGGCCGGGCCGACCATGCACACCGCACCGATGCCGACGCCGGCGATGCGGGAGTTGACCAGCGACATCTTGAAGCGCTTCACGAAGAAGGGCGACAGGTAGCCGCTGAGGATGCAGCCGAGGTCACCGAACAGGAAGGGCAGCCAGGCGAACAGGGCGAACTGCTTGATGTCCATGCCACGCGTGGTGACCATGTACAGCGGGATCCAGAAGCTGAAGGTCTGCCACGCCGGCTCGGTCAGGAAACGGGCGGCGGCGATGCTCCAGAACTTGCCCTTGCTCAGCACGCGCTTCACCGACGGCTTCGGAAGCTCGACATGCTCCTGGCCTTCCAGGATGTAGGCGTGCTCTTCCTTCGTCAGGCGCGGATGGTTCTCGGGGTTGCGGTACAGCATGTACCACAGGACGGACATGCCGATGCCCAGCAGGCCGGTGACGAGGAAGGCTTCCTGCCAGCCATAGGTCAGCGACAGCCAGATGACGAAGGGCGGGGCGACCATCGCGCCGATCGAGCTGCCGGTGTTGAACCAGCCCGTGGCGATCGAACGCTCCTTGGCCGGGAACCACAGGGTGGAGGTCTTCACGCCCGACGGCATGGCGGCCGCCTCGCTGATGCCCAGCAGGCCGCGGAAGAAGGCCATCGACTGCCAGCCGCCGGCCAGCGCATGCATGGCGGCCGCGGTGCCCCAGACGAAGGCGAACATGGCGTAGCCGAGCTTCAGGCCGATCAGGTCGGTGATGTAACCGGCGACCGGCTGCATCAGGCTGTAGCAGAGCTGGAAGGCGCTGACGATGAAGGAATACTGCTCGGTCGTGAAGTGGAGCTGTTCCTTGAGCGTCGGCGCCAGGATGCCCAACGTGTTGCGGTCGATGTAGTTGACCACGGTGCCGAGCATCATCAGGGCAAGGATTTGCCACCGCAAACCACGGATCTTCTTCATTCTTTCCTCACAAGCCTGCTTCGGCAGGCGCCGGTGCGCACGTACAGGCCCTGGGCGGCTTTCCTTGGCCGGGATGCCATGCCAGCGGGTGTTCGGTGCCGGGCGACGGGTGCGCTTCCGCATGATTTCAAGAGGGCGGAAGCAGCGTTGAAGGCGTTATATTAATATATCAGTGAAGGCATCAAGTGGTTTTCCGGGACCTGCTTCGGCCTTAGCGAAAATGTCGCAGGCCAATGTTGCGGTGCGCTGATCTCTTCGCAGTTGCAGCGTAATCAGGACCGGTGCCGGCGGCCTTTTCTTTGCTGCAACGCAACTTTTCCAGGGGATGAGAGGCTGGTCTTTCGGTTCGGATTTCTGCGAAAGAACGGCCGGCCTTCCGCATCCGCATGTAGGAGGCCATGGCAGCCGGCAGCGATAAATGATCTGGATCAATGGCCTGTGCGCGCTCGACATCCACGCGGACTGCCGGCTTCGCGTGCCTGCACCGGGGATTTCCCATGGCACGCCTGGGCGGCAGCGCATGTTGCGGTGCGACAAATTGAGACCTTCCTTGCAAAAGTAATATATCAGACCGTTGTGCAGCGCAGAGCGGCGGCGGGCGGAAAATCCGCTGCGGACTGACACGTGTCATTGCGTCGACCCATCGGGAAGCAGACCCTTTTCCCCGGTCGACCGCCGTTTCCTGCCGCGTTTTCCGCCGGCTTTCATCGCTGCCGGCCCTGCCCATCAGAGACGCCCCACGGAGACGACCGTCGCCACGCAAGAGGACTTTTCCGGCATGACCAATACCCCGACGCCCACAGCATCCACAGAGGCCGCATCCACCCAGGCCGCATCGCGCTCCGCCCCTGCCTCCGCCCGAATCATGGACGGCAACGAGGCGGCTGCATCGGTGGCCTACCGCGCCAGCGACGTGATCGCGATCTACCCCATCACGCCGTCCTCGCCGATGGGGGAGTTCGCCGACGAATGGTCGGCGGCGCGCCGTCCCAACCTGTGGGGCAGTGTTCCCGACGTGGTGGAGATGCAGTCGGAGGGCGGTGCGGCCGGTGCCGTCCACGGCGCGCTGCAGGCCGGCGCATTGGCGACGACCTTCACCGCGTCGCAGGGCCTGCTGCTGATGATCCCCAACATGTACAAGATCGCCGGGGAACTGACGCCCTTCTGCATGCATGTGGCGGCCCGCACGCTGGCGACCCATGCGCTGTCGATCTTCGGCGACCATTCCGACGTGATGGCCTGCCGCCAGACCGGCTTCGCCATGCTGGCCTCGGCCAACGTGCAGGAGGCGCACGACATGGCGCTGGTCGCCCATGCCGCGACGCTACGGGCACGAGTGCCGTTCCTGCATTTCTTCGACGGCTTCCGCACCTCGCATGAATTCAACTGCGTCGAGACCCTGTCGGACGAGGATCTGCGCGCGCTGGTCGACGACGCCTGCGTCGATGCCCACCGCCGCCGCGGCCTGACGCCGGACCATCCCGTCGTCCGCGGCACCGCGCAGAATCCGGACGTCTTCTTCCAGGCGCGCGAGGCCGCAAACCCCTATTACGACGCCTGCCCGGCCATCGTGCAGGAGATGATGGACCAGCTGGCGGCGCGCACCGGCCGCGCCTATCGCCTGTTCGACTATGCCGGCCATCCGCAGGCGGAGCGGGTGGTGGTGGTCATGGGCTCCGGTGCCGAGACCTGCGCCGGCGCGGTCCGGCGACTCGTGGAGGAGGGGGAGCGGGTCGGCTGCCTGACCATCCGCCTGTTCCGCCCCTTTGCCATCGCCGACTTCGTTTCGGCGCTGCCGCCAACCGTCCGCCGGATCGCCGTGCTCGACCGCACCAAGGAACCGGGCGCCGTCGCCGACCCGCTCTACCTCGACGTGGTCGCCGCCCTGGCGGAAGCCCGCGCCGCCGACACGGCGCTCGCCGAGCCGATGGTGATCGCCGGCCGCTACGGCCTGTCGTCCAAGGAATTCACCCCGGCGATGGCGAAGGCCGTGTTCGACGAGCTGAAGCGCGAGCGCCCGAAGCGCCGCTTCACCGTCGGCATCACCGACGACGTCACCCACCAGTCGATCCCCTGGGATCCGGCCTGGGGGATGGAGGAGCCGGGCGTCTCCCGCGCGGTCTTCTTCGGGCTTGGTGCCGACGGCACGGTGGGCGCCAACAAGAACTCGATCAAGATCATCCAGGCCCGCACCGCCAAATCCGGAACCGGCGGCCATGCCCAGGCCTATTTCGTCTATGACAGCCGCAAGTCCGGCTCCACCACCGTGTCGCACCTGCGATTCGCGAGGGAGCCGATCCATGCGCCCTACCTGATCGGTCAGGCCGAGTTCGTCGCCTGCCACCATCTGCCGCTGATGGAGCGGGTGGAGGTGGTGGAGATGGCCGCCCCCGGCGCCACCATCCTGCTGAACGCCCCCGGAACGCCGCAGCAGGTGTGGGACGCACTGCCGGCGGAGGTGCAGCGCATCTGCATCGAGCGCAAGCTGTCGCTCCATGCCATCGACGCCGGCGCGGTCGCGCGCGAGGTCGGGCTCGGCCGCCGCGTCAACACCATCATGCAGACCTGTTTCTTCGCCCTGTCGGGCGTAATGCCGGTCGAGGACGCCATCGCCGGCATCAAGGCCGCCATCGTAAAGACCTACTCCCGCCGCGGCGAGGAGGTGGTGAGGCGCAACATCGCCGCCGTCGATCAAGCGCTCGCCCATCTTCGCGCCGTGCCGGTGCCCGATCACGTCACTGCCGACCATGACCGGCCGGCCCCGGTGCCGGAGACGGCGCCCGATTTCGTCAAGCGTGTCACCGCCATGATGATCGCCGGCCATGGCGACCGGCTGCCGGTGTCCGCCTTCCCGGTGGACGGCACCTGGCCGACCGGCACCTCCAAATATGAACGCCGCAGCATCGCGGCGGAGGCGCCGGGCTGGAATGCCGATCTCTGCATCGAATGCAACAAATGCGTGCTGGTCTGCCCGCACGCGGCCATCCGCGCCACGGTGGTTCCGGAGTCGGCCCTGGCCGACGCGCCGGCCGGCTTCGAGACCACCCCTTACAAGGGCCGCGAGTTTCCCGGTGGGCGCTATCGCCTGCAGGCCTCGCCCGCCGACTGCACCGGCTGCACGCTCTGCGTCGCCGCCTGCCCGGCGCATGACAAGGCCCCTGAGAAGGGCGGCTCCGGCCGCAAGGCGCTGGAGATGCGGCCGATCCAGGCGCTGGCCGGCGAGCAGGAGGCTTTCGATTTCTTCCGCAGCCTGCCGGCCATCCCGCGCGAGTCGGTGCCGGCCACCGTCAAGCACACCCAGCTGCTGGAACCGCTGTTCGAGTTCTCCGGCGCCTGCGCCGGCTGCGGCGAGACGCCCTACATCAAGATGCTGACCCAGCTGTTCGGCGACCGCATGGTGATGGCGAACGCCACCGGCTGCTCGTCGATCTACGGCGGCAACCTGCCGACCACCCCCTACACCACCGATGCCACCGGCCACGGTCCGGCCTGGGCCAACTCGCTGTTCGAGGACAATGCGGAGTTCGGGCTCGGCCTGCGCGTCGCTATCGACCAGATGGCCGAACAGGCGCGCGATACCCTGGCGCTTCTGTCCGCCCAGCTGGAACCCGGTCTGGTGACGGAGCTGCTGCAGGCCGACCAGTCCGACTCGGCCGGCATCGCCGTCCAGCGCGGCCGCGTCGCCGCCCTGACGGGGCAGCTCGCCGCGGTGAAGGACCCGCTGGCCCGCCGGCTGGAGCAGTTGGCCGACTATCTCGTCCGCAAATCCGTGTGGATCGTCGGCGGCGACGGCTGGGCCTACGACATCGGCTATGGCGGGCTCGACCATGCGCTGGCGTCCGGGCGCGACGTCAACATCCTGGTGATGGACACGGAGGTCTATTCCAATACCGGCGGCCAGCAGTCCAAGGCGACGCCGATCGGCGCCTCCGCCAAGTTCGCCACCGCCGGCCGGTCCGCCGCCAAGAAGGAACTGGGGCTGATGGCGATGGCCTACGATCATGTCTATGTCGCCCGCACCGCCTTCGGTGCCCGCGACAGCCACACGCTGAACGCCCTGATGGAGGCGGAGGCCTACCGCGGTCCGTCGCTGGTCCTCGCCTACAGCCATTGCGTCGCCCACGGCTTCGAGCTGTCGCACGGGCTGGAGCATCAGAAGCTGGCGGTGGACAGCGGCCACTGGTCGCTCTACCGCCGCGATCCGCGCCGCCTTGCCGCCGGCAAGACCGCCCTGCAGTTGGACAGCGGCGCCCCCTCCGCCGGCCTCGCCGCGTTCATGGCGGGCGAGTCCCGCTTCAGCGCGGTGGAGCGCAGCAACCCCGAGCGCTACCACGCCCTGCTGGACGAGGCCGAGGCGGAGATCCGCCGCAAGCGCCACCTGTTCGAGCATATGGCCGGGTTCAAGGAGTAGGGGAGGGCGCAAGGGGTGTCGGCGCTAGACCCCCACCCCGGCCCTCCCCCGCTGGGCGGGGGAGGGAGTAAGTGCTTATGCGGGAGAAAGGCGGCAGTCCCTCCCCCGCCCAGCGGGGGAGCAACCATGTTGTTTTTCATGGTGAGGCTAGGTTGTCCTGCCATTCCTTGTTGTCTCGGACCATGGCATTGAGGGTGACGATCATCTTTCGCATTGCGGCGACGATGATGAGTTTATGTGGCTTTCCAGCGGCTTTGAGGCGTTCGCAGAAAGCCTTGATGATGGGATTGCATCGTTTGGCGGTGGTGGCGGCCATGTAGAGCATGGTTCGGACCCGTTCTCGGCCGCCACTGCAGTATCGTCGTCCCTTATGCTGGCCGCTCTCGTCGTCGAAGGGAGCGACACCGATCAGACAGGCGATGGCGTGTCGCGTCAGCCGGCCGAGTTCGGGCAAACGGACAGCCAGCGTGACCGCACTCAGGAAGCCGATGCCCGGCATGCTCTGGAGGCGCTTCACCTGCTTATCCAAGTCCTGGTCCTCTTCGACCAGAGCCCGGATGCGGGCGAGCAACGTCCGCTTGTCGGCGGTCAGGCGCCTGATCTGCTCGACAACCAGCGCCCGCACCTCGTCGTCGACAAAGCCCTCAAGCTGGGTCTTGGTCTGTGCTGCGGCAGCGCTGAGCTGTTCGTAGTAGGTCAGGTAAGCCGCCAGACGCTCCAGAACCGGGGAGCGTGCCGGACGCTCCTCGCCGAACAGTGCGGCGAACTCGGCGATCACGCGGGCATCCAGCCGATCATTCTTGGCATGCCGGCGCCGCATCTGGGCGAACAGCCGCACGTCGCGGGGCTGCAGAACCAGCACGCGAAAGCCGGCCTGCCGCATCGCCTCGACCAGTTTGCGTTCATAGCCACCCGATGCCTCGACCGCGATGGCATCCACCGCCCGTTCGGCCAAGTGACGCAGCAGGGTGGTGAACCCTGCTTCATTGTTTCCGACGCTGACGCTCACGCCATCGGGCCAGAAATGGCCATCCAGCTGGCGTTTGGAGACATCCAGGCCAAGTGTCTTGGAAAAAGCAGCCATCTCCCAGCCCCTGCCTTGCAAATCCGGGCTCATGGCCCGCGCAACCATTCGGGTTTGTTGGAAGACAACCGGCTGGGACCTCGCTCCCCCACGGCCTCAAGCAGCCTCGGATAGGACGGCCTGCCAGCCGGCCCGCGCTGCTGGGGGTGGCCACCCCCAGCAGCGCGATCCGTCCAAGGCACTATAACGAAAAACAAACATACAAGGATAGGTGGGGGTCTAACGCCGACACCTCTGACCCCCCAACCACAATTGCCGCACCCTTTTCCCCTTGCGCCCAAGATTAATATATTAGTATATTGAACCCATCGCCCGTGCCTGTTCCGATGGCGCCGGCCCAGCCTTTCTGCTCCTGTAAGGATGCCCAGTCATGCGTTCCCTGACCCGTGACCAGCTTGCCGACGGCGCGTTCGACGTCGCCCATACCGGCGGTGCGCCGACCCTGCCCGTGACCATCCTCCAGGTCGGCGACGGCAATTTCCTGCGCGGTTTCGTCGATTGGATGGTCGATGTCGCCAACGGCCAGGGGCTGACCAAAGCCGGTGTCGCCATCGCCCAGCCGCTGGACCAGGGCATCGCCAACCTGCTGAAGGCGCAGGACAACCTCTATACGGTGCTGCTGCGCGGCATCGAGGGCGGGCGAGAGGTCGAATCCCGCCGCGTTGTCTCCTGCGTCTCGGAAGCGCTGAATCCCTATGCCGACTGGGCGCGGATGGTGGAACTGGCCTCCTCGCCGGCTCTGCGCTTCTTCGTCTCCAACACGACCGAGGCCGGCATCGCCGATCGCGAGGAGCCCTACACCCCCGGGGCCTGCCAGGACAGCTTCCCGGCCAAGGTCGCGGCTCTGCTGCATGCCCGCTACAAGGCGCTGGGCGGCAGCGCCGACAGCGGTCTCGTCTTCCTGCCCTGCGAACTGATCGAGGCCAACGGCGCCAACCTGAAGCGCATCGTGCTGACCCATGCCAAGCGCTGGGGGCTGGAGGCCGGCTTCGCCGATTGGGTCGAGACGCACAACCATTTCCTGAACACGCTGGTCGACCGCATCGTCCCCGGCTACCCGAAGGACGAGGCTGCTGCGCTCAGCGCCAAGTGGGGATATGAGGACCGTCTGGCCGTCGCCGCCGAGCCCTTCCATGTCTGGGTGATCGAGGGACCGGCCCATCTGGCCGAGGAACTGCCGCTGCACAAGGCCGGCCTGAACGTTGTCTGGACCGACGACCTGCAGCCCTACCGCACCCGCAAGGTCCGCATCCTCAACGGCGCCCACACCGCCAGCGCACTGGCCGCCTATTGCGCCGGGCTCGACACCGTCAAGTCGATGATGGACGACCCCACCGTGTCGGCCTACCTGAACAAGGTGATGTTCGAGGAGATCGTCCCCTACGTTCCGCTGCCCGAGGCGGAGCGGCAGGACTATGCCCGCACCATCATGGAGCGCTTCGGCAATCCTTATATCCGGCACGAGCTGATCTCCATCACGCTCAACTCGGTGTCGAAATGGCAGGTGCGCGTGCTGCCCAGCCTGAAGGACGCCGTGGCCCGCAACGGGCAGGCTCCGGCCGGCCTGTCCTTCTCGCTGGCGGCGCTGCTGCGCTTCTACCGCGGCACGCTCGCCAACGGCGCCTATACCGGCGAGCGCGAGGCGGGATCCTACCCGATCAGCGACAATGCCGAGGTGATCGCCGCCATGAGCGCCGCCTTGGCGGCCAATGCCGGCGATCTGCGGGCGCTGGTGGTCGCGATCCTGTCGGACGTCCGGCTGTGGAAGGAAGACCTGACCGGGATCCCCGGCCTGGCTGCCCGCGTCGCCGACAGCCTCGCCGCCATCGAGGCGAAGGGCATGAAGGCCGCCATGGCCGATCTGGTTGCCGGCTGATCCGGCTTGCGTGACTGCAGAGCGGAGCGTGGCCGTTTGGTTGCGCTCCGCAAGGCACGGCATCGATGACACCGACCTTGACCCTTCGCATCGCCGAGTTGGAACTCGACGCGGCGGTGCTTCGCCATCGCCTGTTGCATATCCCCCTGGCGATGCAGGAAGATTGCGGCCTGTGGGCGAGCCACAGGACGATCGGGCGGCAGGCGCTGAGCCTGTTCCGTGCCGTCCGGCAGGAAACCCGCGACAGCGGCGACGAGGACGAATGCGATCAGGCGATCAGCCGGATCGAAGCGGCCTATCAGCTCGTCCATGACGCGATCCAATCCCTGTCCGTGCTGGCTCTCGCAGACCTGCCGACCCGCCACTGACGGGCAGCGATTTACGATGCGTGAGGAAGACCGACGATGCAGACGACCGAATCGAGGAAGCGGACACGCCGCGGCACCCAACGGGTGACCATGACCGACGTGGCGAACGCCGCCGACGTGTCGCCCAGCACCGTGTCGCTCTATCTCCGCCGTCCGGGGGCGGTGTCCCGGCACCTTGCCGAGCGCATCGCCCGCGTCATCGACGAGATGGGCTATGTGCCCAACCTTGTGGCCGGCAGCCTCGCCGCGGCGCGCAGCCGCACCGTCGGCGTCATCCTGCCCTCCATCCTGAACTCCTTCTTCGCGGAGACCTACAACACGCTGCAGGGCATGTTCCAGGCGGCGCATTACCAGACCCTGCTCGGCGTCAGCGAATTCAGCCCGGAGGAGGAGGAAAGCCTGATCCGTGCCTTCCTCGCCTGGTCGCCGGCGGCGATGGTGGTGACCGGCTTCCACCACACCGAGCGGACCCGCGCCATGCTGGCGTCCTGCGGGGTGCCGGTGGTGGAGATGTGGGACATGCCCAGCCATCCCGGCGAGGCCATCGGCATCAGCGTCGGCTTCTCGCATTTCGAGGTCGGCCGCATGCAGACCAGCCACCTTTACGACCAGGGCAGCCGCAAGGTCGCCTATATCGGCGCCGCCGCCCATCAGGACCTGCGCGTGCGCAGTCGCACCGACGGCTATGAGGCGGAGGTGATGCGGCGGGGCCTGCACGACCCCATCGACTTCACAGTGCCCGATGCCGCCACGACGGAGGTCGGCCGCTGGCTGATCGACGAGATCCTGACGCGTCACCCCGACATCGATGGCGTGGTCTGCTCCAACGACGCGCTGGCGCTGGGTGTTCTGTTCGAGGTGACACGCCGCGACCTGCGGGTGCCGGACGATCTGGCGGTGGTCGGCTTCGGCGATCTGCCCTTCAGCAACTCCTGCCCGCCGCCGCTGACGACCGTCCGCCCGCCCCAGCGCGAAATCGGCCGCCTCAGCGCGACGCAAATTCTCGCGGCACTGGATGGAGCGCGCACTGCGCCCCAGCACCACAACCTCGAATGCGAGCTGGTGATCCGCGGCAGCACCCGGCCGGTGGGGAAGGGGTAGGAGGCCTGGGACCCCATACTCCGAGAGGTGCGATGGCCTTTCTCATGCCTGTTTGCGCGTGCGGTTGACGCTGTTTGTTATCATTAGGCTAATAAGCAGCATCAAACACAACCCGTAACGCAGGGTGGACTGGCTCATGGCACTCGGACTTCACTCATCCCGCCGCAACTTCCTTGTCGGGGCCGGCCGTTTCGCCGGCGCCGCCGCCGCGGTTCGGCTGATGCCGGGTTCCGCCTTCGCGGCGGAGGCGGGTGGGGCGTACTGCCCGCCGCCCTCGGCCTGGTCCGACCTGGCGAAGGCGGTGAAGGGCGGGGTGCTGCGGCCGGAGGATCCGTTCTTCGCCGACGTCTGCCGCCCCAACAACCTGCGCTACGGTGCCACATTGCCGGCCGGTATCGCCCGGTGCTCGCGGCCGGAGGATGTCCAGGCCTGCATCCAGTGGGTGAAGCAGCAGGCCATGCCTTTCGCCGTGCGCTCCGGCGGCCACAGCTACGCCGGCTTCTCCACCACGCCCGGCCTGCTGATCGACATGACCAAGATGGCGGGGGCGGAACTGCTGCCGGGCAAGGACGGGCTGGTCAAGGTCCTGGGCGGCACGCTCAACTCCGCCGTCTACAAGCAGATGGAACGGCTGGGCCGCACCATCACCCATGGGCGCTGCGATTCCGTTGGCGCCGCCGGTTTCCTGCTGGGCGGCGGCATCGGTTTCAACATGCGCAAGTACGGCATGGCCTCCGACCTGCTGCGCGCCACAGAACTGGTGACCGCCGACGGCAGCCACGTCAAGGCCGATGCAAATACGGACTCCGCCCTTTATTGGGCTTGCCGCGGCGGTGGCGGCGGCAATTTCGGCATCAACACCTCCTTCACCCTGGAAACCCGCCCGGTGGAAGCGGTGACGGTCTTCAACCTGACCTGGACCGACAAGCTGCCGAAGGTCCTTAAGCTTCTGCTGACCGAACTGGCGACCGCGCCCGACGATTTCGGCAGCAAGATCAACGTCACCATCCCCAGCCGGCAGGAGCAGTGCGACAAGGTGCCAATCAGCATCTCCGTCCTCGGCCAGCTCCATAAGTCGAAGGTGACGTTGAAGGAGATCTTCAAATCCACCTGGGAATGGATCGACTGGTCCAAGTCGAAGGTGATGGAGGAGGTGCCCTACTGGACGGCGCAGGACTTCCTGGTTGAAACCACCTTCCCTTATTACTACCAGGAGAAGTCCAGCTATATGAAGGCGGCGGAAATCGGCGACGAGGCCATCGCCGCGATGTTCGATTGGGCGGGGAGGATGCCCGCCACCTCGATGCCGGTGGCCTTCAAGTTCTTCCAGGTCGGCGGCGCCATCAACCGGGTCGGCGCGACCGAGACCGCCTATGTCCACCGCGGCTATGACTGGCTGTTCTCGATCGAGGCCAACTGGTGGCGGCCGACGGATTCGGCCCTGCTGATCGAGCAGGCGCTGGAGTGGCAGCAGCGCTTCTACGACGACGTCAACCGCCGCACCAGGGCGGCCGGCGCCTTCCAGAACTTCCCCGACCCGTCGCTGGCCGATTGGCAGCGGGCCTATTACGGCGAGAACCTTGCCAAGCTGGCCGAGGTGAAGAAGGCGGTCGATCCCGCCATGCTCTTCACCTTCGCGCAGGCGATCCGCTCGGCTTGAGCGTCAAAGGGGGCTTGCGGGATCAGTCGGCCCGCAGCCCCCGCGCCTGGAATTGCCCGCGCACGCGCTCGACAAGTTCGCGCGACGGCGGCTCGGTATCGGTCAGCATGTATTTGCGGCCGAGCGCCTTCCATTTGTGTTCGCCCATCTTGTGGAAGGGCAGCACGTCGACCCGGTCGACGACGCCGAGCCCGGCCACGAAATCGGCCAGCCCGTCGATCTCGGCCGCGTCGTCGGTCAGGTTCGGGACCAGCACATAGCGCAGCCAAATGCGCTTGTTCAGCCCGGCCAGCCGTTCGGCGAATTCCAGCGTCGGGCGCAGCGGAACGCCGGTCAGATGGCGGTAGGTCTTTTCCGAAAAGGCCTTGATGTCGAGAAGGACGAGGTCGACGTCCTCAAGCAGATGGTCGTCGGCGTGGTTGCCGAGGAAGCCGGAGGTGTCGAGCGCGGTGTGCATACCCATCGCTTTTGCCCCGCGCAGGATCGCGGCGGTGAATTCCGGCTGCACCAGCGGCTCTCCGCCGCTCAGCGTCAGCCCGCCATGGGCCCGCTTCAGGAATTCGGCATAGAGCTTGATGTCGTCCAGCACCTCGGCGGAGGTCGTCCGCGTCCCGTCATGCATGTGCTGGGTGTCGGGATTGTGGCAGTAGAGGCAGCGAAGCGGACAGCCGGACATGAACAGCACGTAGCGGATCCCCGGCCCATCCACCGTGCCGCCGGTTTCGACCGAGTGGATCCATCCGGAGACGGAGCCGGGGCGGGCCTGGGTGAGGGGCTGTGTCATACTTCAGGGATCCAATTTGAAAACTCTGCGCCCTACGCATGTAAGTCACGGTACATGCAGGTAAACCCCCTCTCCCCCCCGGGGAGAGGGTCGGGGTGAGGGGGATGCATTGGGTGGATTCTCGATAAAGGGCTGCCACGCTTCCCCCTCACCCCAACCCCTCTCCCGCAAGGGGAGAGGGGCTTTCGCTTCTCGGCGGGGGGTAGCCGTCCACGTCCCTCAGTGCTTGTCGTGGAACGTGCGGCTGATGACGTCGAGCTGCTGCTCGCGCGTCAGCTTGATGAAGTTCACCGCATAGCCGGACACCCGGATGGTCAGCTGCGGATACAGCTCCGGATGGTCCATGGCGTGCAGCAGCGTCTCGCGGTCGAAGACGTTGACGTTGATGTGGTGGCCGCCTTGGGCAGCATAGCCGTCCAGCATGCCGACCAGATTGTCCACGCGCTCGTCTTCCGTCCGGCCGAGCGCGCCGGGGACGATGGTGAAGGTGTAGCTGATGCCGTCCTGCGCATGGGCGTAGGGCAGCTTGGCGACACTGGCCATCGACGCGACCGCACCCTTCTTGTCCCGCCCGTGCATCGGGTTGGCACCCGGCGCGAAGGGCTGGCCGGCCTTGCGGCCGTCCGGCGTGTTGCCGGTCTTCTTGCCGTAGACCACGTTGGAGGTGATCGTCAGCACCGACTGGGTCGGCAACGCGTTCCGGTAGGGCTTCTGCTTGCGCAGGGCCGTCATGAAGCGCTCGACCGCCCAGATCGCGATGTCGTCGACGCGGGCGTCGTTGTTGCCGAAGGCCGGATAGTCGCCCTCGATCTCGAAATCGGTGGCGAGACCGTTCTCGTCGCGGATGACCTTCACCTTGGCATGCTTGATCGCCGACAGGCTGTCCGCCACCACGCTGAGGCCGGCGATGCCGCAGGCCATCGTGCGCAGGATGTCGCGGTCGTGCAGGGCCATCTCCATCCGCTCGTACATGTACTTGTCGTGCATGTAGTGGATGGCGTTCAGCGCGTTCATGTAGACCTTGGCCAGCCACTCCATCATCGGCTCGAAGCGGGCCATGACCTCGTCATAGTCCAGAACGTCCCCGTTGATCGGGGCGAAGGCCGGGCCGACCTGCTCGCCCGAAACCTCGTCCTTGCCGCCGTTGATGGCGTACATCAGCGTCTTGGCCAGGTTGGCGCGGGCGCCGAAGAACTGCATCTGCTTGCCGATGCGCATCGCGGACACGCAGCAGGCGATGCCGTAGTCGTCGCCCCAATAGCCGCGCATCAGGTCGTCGTTCTCGTACTGGACCGAGCAGGTCTTGATCGAGGTGTCGGCGCAGAAGCGCTTGAAGCCTTCCGGCAGCTTCTCCGACCACAGGACCGTCAGGTTCGGTTCCGGTGCCGGGCCCAGGTTGTGCAGGGTCTGCAGCATGCGGAAGTTGGTCTTGCTGACCAGCGTCCGGCCGTCCAGCCCCATGCCGCCCAGGCATTCCGTCACCCAGGTCGGGTCGCCCGAGAACAGCTGGTCGTATTCCGGCGTGCGCAGGAAGCGGACGAGGCGCAGCTTCATGACGAAGTGGTCGATCATCTCCTGGGCCTCGGCCTCGGTGATGACGCCGTCGCGCAGGTCGCGGTCGATGTAGATGTCGAGGAAGCTGGACACGCGGCCCAGCGACATGGCCGCGCCGTTGGCTTCCTTGACCGCCGCCAGATAGGCCAGATAGGTCCACTGCACAGCCTCGCGGGCGGTGGCGGCCGGACGCTTGACGTCGAAGCCGTAGGAGGCGGCCATCTGGACCAGCTCCTTCAGCGCGCGGATCTGCTCGGAGATCTCCTCGCGCAGGCGCAGCACGTCCTCGTCGATGCGGCTGACTTCCAGCGAGGCCAGCTGGGCCTTCTTGTCCTTGATCAGGAAATCGGCGCCGTACAGCGCCAGCCGGCGATAGTCGCCGATGATGCGGCCGCGGCCGTAGGCATCGGGCAGGCCGGTGATGACGCCGGACTTGCGGCAGCGCAGCATCTCGGGCGTGTACACGTCGAACACGCCGTCATTGTGCGTCTTGCGCAGGCTCGGGAACACCTCCTCCAGCTTCGGCGACGGGGTGTAGCCGTAGGCCTCCAGGCCGGTCTTGACCATGCGCCAGCCGCCGAACGGCATGATCGCGCGCTTCAGCGGCTTGTCGGTCTGCAGGCCGACGATGACTTCCAGCTCGCGGTCGATGTAGCCGGCGGCATGCGAGGTGATCGAGGCGAAGATTTCGGTGTCGGCATCCAGAACGCCGCCCTTCGCGGCGCGTTCCTGCTTCAGCAGGTCGGTGACCTTGGCGAACAGCGCGGTGGTGCGGGCGGTGGGACCGGCGACGAAGCCCGCGTCCCCTTCATAGGGCTGCAGGTTGCGCTGGATGAAATCGCGGACGTCGACCGATCGGCGCCAGACGCCCGGGGCGAAACCGCGCCAGGGGTCGGCGGCGGACTGCTGCTCCGGGGCCTGGGCAAGTCCGTCCATCAGCAGGGTGTCCATGATGTCTCCTTAGAGCTATAGACGTCGGCGCGGTCAGGGGCCGTGTCGGCGGTCGTGTGGGGCCCGCGAGCAAGCGGAGCGATTGAAACCATAGGCGCATCGGGCGCCGGAATCGTTGATACACGTCATATTTTCAGGGCGGGGGCCATCGCGCCGATCCGGCCTTCGAACCCCGGATACCGACACCGTTGTGTCCCGCCCTGTAGTTTTACTACATACTCCCTGGCGGGCCTCCGAACAAGGCGCGCAGCCTCGACATTTTGTCGCAGGGCAGGGCGCAGCAGATTGGAAATCCTTGGAAACTGGCTAACCGGCGTGCGATGGATTCGGTCGTTCGCAGCGCTGTATATGTAGCTTTGCTACATGTGCTAGGCTGACGCACAATCAGAAGGGAGACACCCCAGATGCTGGCGAGAATCGCGGCGGTCCGCGACCAGATCCGCCCCTCCGAACGCAAGCTGGCCGACTATGCGATGGCCCATCCGGGCGACGTGATCAACCTGTCCATGGCCGAACTGGCGGAGCGGGTGGGGGTCAGCGAACCGACGGTGGCGCGTTTCTGCTCGGCGCTGGGATGCCGAGGCTTCCGTGAGTTCAAGATCAAGCTGGCGCAGGACATCGCCGGCGGCATGCCCTTCCTGCATCAGGACCTGTCGGTGGATGGAGAACTGAATGCGGATGGCGGAGTGCCGGGGGCGGTGCTGGCCGGCAAGCTGTTCGACCGGACCATCGCCACGCTGATGCAGGTGCGCAACAACCTGCCGGCCGATGCGGTGGACCGCGCCGCCGATATGCTGGCGGCTTCGCGCCGGATCGAGTTCTACGGGTCCGGCAATTCCGGCACGGTGGCGGAGGACATCCAGCGCAAGTTCTTCCGGCTGGGCATCCCCACCGTCGCCTACACCGATTCCCACATCTATTTCGCGTCCGCCCTTACGCTGACGCAGGGCGATGCGGTGGTCGCGGTGTCCAGCACCGGCCGGACCCGGGACATCCTGGACGCCGTCCAGAACGCCCGCAAGGCCGGCGCCGACGTGATCGCCCTGACCCGCTCCGGCACGCCGCTGGCGGAGATGGCCACGGTCAGCCTCGTGGCCGACATCGCCGACGACTTCGACATCCACTCTCCCATGACCGTCCGCATCGCGCATCTGGTGCTGGGCGACATCCTGTCGATCGCCGTGGCGCTGCGCATGGGCGATACGCTGCAGGAGCGCCTGAAGCGGCATGACCGCGCCGTGGATGCCCATGTGTCGGAAAAGGCGACGGAGAGATAGGCGACCGGATCAGCCCTGCCGGAGGCGGGCCGCCCTTCCGGCCAGGAAATTCATCACGAGATGGGCCGCGGACTGGGCGGTTATCCCGCCGGCGTCCAGTGGAGGGCTGACCTCGACGATGTCCAGGCTGGCATGGTCGGCGCTGCGCGCAATCTCGAACACCGCGTCGGCGACGTCCCAGAGCATCAACCCGGCGGCGTTGGGAACGCTGGTTCCCGGTGCGAAGGCCGCCGACAGGCAGTCGATGTCGATGGAGATATGGACCGCGTCGGTCGGCTCCACCGCATGCCGGATCGTCTCCTCGACGGTCCCGGCCAGCCCGGCGCGGCGGATGTCCCAGGGGGTGCGCACCATGATCCCGGCCGCTTCCGTCTGCTCCATGTAATCGCGGGAGTAGATCGGCGCATCGATCCCAAGCTGGACGCTGTGGCGGTGGTCGAACACCTCGGCCACCGTATGCATCCAATGTCCGGAATGCTCCTTCCCCGGCACGGGAACGCGCGAATCGAAATGGGCGTCGAAGACGATCAGCCCGAGCTTGCGCTCCGGATGGCGTCGCAGCAGGCCGCGCAGGATCGGATCGGTGATGGAATGGTCGCCGCCCAGGAAGACCGGGGTGTCGCCGGAGGGCAGGCCGGCCACGGTGTCCGCGATGTGCCGGTAGGTCGCGTGGATGTCGTTGGAGACGTCGACCTCCCCGAAGCGGCGAAGTCGCAAAGGACCCAAGTCGACCCGCTTGTCCGTGCAGTAGAGGCTGAAGCCGTCCAGCACCCCCAGGATCGCAGCCGGTCCGAACCGCGTGCCCGGCCGGTGGCTGACCGCATGGTCGAACGGGATTTCCAGGAACAGGAGTCCGGTGCCGGGTTCGACCTCCGGCCGATTGCCGTCCAAGTCATTTCCCGGATAGTTCCACGCTCCGCCAATCCAGCGGACGGTGGAATCCTCGACGACGCGCGTGCTCATGCCGGCCGCCATCGATCAGGTGTCCGCACCGACCGGAACCGCGCCGGTCCGGGCGAGTTCGATGCGGCCGACGCCCACCATCTCCTTTGCACGTTCGACGATGTCGTCCGGTGCGTTGGCCGCCTGCCAGCGGTGATAATCCTCCAGCTTGCGATCCATCGCCGACAGGTCCCGTCCCTCCCACTGGCGTTCACGCACCAGACAGAAGCCATCCTGGTCCGGTTGCCGCACATGGCGCGCATAGGCGGAATTCCAGATCGCCTCCAGCGAATCCGTACGCACATGGCCGATCAGGCGGGAAAGCCCGTTGCAATCGTAGACCTCGCCGAAAAGATTGACGAACAGTCCGCAATTCACCTGCCGGCAGCGGTATCCGCCGCCCATCGGCCGGCTGGGTTCATAGACGATGCCGTATTCCGTCTCGTCGATGGTCCGCATCAGTTCGATCAGCTCGTCGGCCCGGTTGCGTTCAAGCAGGATCGACTTGTGGTCGGCCATGCCTTCGGGAATGAGGGTGACGATATAGCTGTGGACATTGTTGTCCCGGCACCAGCGGAACAGGTCGGCGACGCCGCCCAGATCGTGGTATTTCGGCGTGACGACGACGTCGATCGCCAGCCGGGTGGGAATGGTCCGGTTGAACCCGCGGGCAAGCAGGATGCGCATCGCCTCGTGCGCCTTCTCGCCATAGCCGCGGAGACCGACCATGCGGTCCTGCACGATCGTGTCGATGTTGTTGTATTTCAGGAAGATCGTCGCACCCAGGTCGTACAGCCGGTCTGCCGCCGCCTCGTCCAGGTGATAGCCGCTGGTGAAGACGACGCTGGTCATGCCCAGGTCATGGATGAATTCGACGATCTCCCAGAACCCCGGATCCAGCATCGGCTCGCCGGCACCGGGGAACTCCACCGTCGTGGCTCCGAGCGCCCGTGCCTGCCGGATGATGTCCTTGCGCTCCTCGGTGGTCATTTCCTGCCGGTTGGGGACGCCGTTGTAGCGGTCGGGAGTGCGGTCGCAGTAGAAGCATTTCAGGGCGCATTCGCCGGTCAGGTCCAGGTCCAGATGGATCATCCGCCCGCTTGCCGCCGCGGCGCCGATCAGGCTGGGGCAGTGATCGGTTCCTTTCGCCCATAAATCCTCCAGCCGCTTTCCCGCCGCCCGGATATGGGGGAGGGAGCGCCGATCAAGATCCGGTTCGATGCGGAGATGATCGAGCGGCGAGGCCGCGGGCGCCGGGGTATCAACCATTGTTTGCCTCCAGCTGAGGGACGCCTTCGGCGGGGCTGCGGGGCGACTTGGCCGGCGCGCAGCTCGCCTGCCGTTCCGAAAGCGTCACGAAGATGACGGAGAGGGAGACGAGCGCGATGCCCACCATGTTGGCGGGGGTCAGCGTTTCTCCCAGCAGGACATAAGCCATGAGACCGGCCGCCAGCGGGTCGAGCAACCCGATCACAGTCGCCGGCAGCGCATCGACATGGCGCAGGCCGAACAGGAGCAGCCAATAGGGAAGAATGGTGGCGACCACCGCGATGAACACGATATAGGCCATCATCTCCGCCGTCGGTTCCAGCCTGTGCACCCCGAGGAAGGGCAGGGCGGCGGCCCAGATCAGCGAGGAAATTGCGAAATTCCAGAAGGTCAGCGTCGTGGCGCCGATGCCCCGCGATTTGCAGGCGTTGCCGATCATGTTGAAGACGGCGAAGGCGAACCCGCAGGCGAGCCCGACGGCCAGACCGGCGGAAAGCCTGACCCACTCGCCGCCGCCCCCCGTCAGGAGGAAGCAGCCGACAAGGCTGAGCGTGACGATCGCGCAGTCGCGCAGGCCGATGCGCCGGGTGCCGAGGAGCGCGCCGAGTACCAGGACGAAGAAGGGCGATGTGTATTCCAGCGTGATGGCCGCCGCGACGTTCATCATGTCGATCGCCAGATAGAAGGTGGCGTTCACGACGACGAACATGACGCCCGCCGCCACCGTCATCCGCCGGGCAGCAGGCGGGACGTGGAACGGCCGGCCCGGCAGGAGGATCATGATCGGCCCCAGGACGGCGCAGGCCACGAAGCTGCGGATCGCCGTCAGGTCCAGCGGCGACATGTCGGAGACGAACAGCACCTTCGCCGCCGCGCCTGCGGCACCGAACAGGATGGCAGCCACGAAGATCGCGGCCATTCCGACCGCGCGCGTCGATCCCTGCTCCGTCATGTTTCCCCCTGACGTGGCTCCATTTTCCGAGTGGCCGGTCCTGTTCCGCCGCCTGCTCCGGCTGCATCACGACACCGGGGCACAAGCCGTCGTCGCGGGAGGCCTGCGGCCATCGACGAAGATCGGCTGACGAACGGATCGAGGCGATGCGGAGCGCAGGCGGTGGTGGTCAGCATGACCACAAACAGAATATGGGATTATGATTAGCTCACATCGAATTCACGCGTCAAGGTGAAATTCGGCCCCCTTAAGTAAAACATATGATTGTATGAAGAGGTGCCTTAGATAAAACTTAGAAGTCGAAGCGAGGCTCCGGGATTGTGAAATCCAGGGTCACTAAATATCGGCGTGCCAAAGTTAAGACAGGTCAGAGATTCGCCGGCGATGGTATGCAGACCGAAGCCATCCCCGTGGAGCCGCCTGCCGGTGGGCGAGGCGGCCACGGAAATGCGGCCTCGGGGCAGGCATTCAGCGTCCGCCCGGCAGTTTCGCTCCCCCACGGGCATAGATCTGGATCGGCCGGCAGTCCTCGTCGACCGTAACCACCACCGCGCCCGGCTGGCTGTTCAGGTACACCCAGGCATCCCAGCGGACGATGATGTCGCGGAACTCGTCACGGTAGATGCCGTAGCTGAGCCCACGGATGTCCGAGGCCGGGATGCGGGCACCGGTCAGGACGGACGCCACCGACGGGTTGCAGCTGTTCGAGGCGTTGCGGTCCAGCGCGGCCAGCACGGCGGGGTCGGGGGTGGCGACCGGCGGCGGAGCGATGGACCCGCAGGCGGCAAGCATCAGGGTCAGTGCGCCGGCCGCCGCGGCCGGGATCGTCGGCGTTTTCATACGGGGTACCGTTCTTTCTCTTTGCACTTGCCCGAAAAACGGGGGCACTTGCCCGAATATGGGGGCGCGTCGCCGGTCCGACGATTGCACGTTCGGCAAGCCTCCTGCGGCATGATCGCCGGCCGCCGGCAGCGGCCGATTGCGGGTCTTGCCTCCCGCTCGCCTTTGGCGCAAGAGGTGGAGGGAGAAATCCCTGCAACGTCGACGCTGCGGAGCCGCAAGCCATGTCCACCGGCCAGAATTTCGTCCCCACCTGCGACCTGTTCGACCGCTTCAAGGATGCCGCCCGCTATGTCCTGCCGGGCTTCCGCGACTTCGGCGCCGTCACCCGCTTCAGCGGCGAGGTCGTCACCGTCAAGTGCCTGGAGGACAATTCCCGCGTCAAGGAACTGCTGGCGACCCCTGGTGCCGGCCGTGTCCTGGTGGTGGACGGCGCCGGCAGCCTGCGTTGCGCCCTGATGGGCGACATGATCGCCGCCTCCGCGGTCAAGAACGGCTGGGCCGGCGTGGTGATCTGGGGCTGCGTCCGCGATGTGGCCGAACTGGCGACCATGCCGCTGGGCATCAAGGCGCTGACGTCGATTCCGCGCGCCTCGACCCGGCGCGACCAGGGGCTGGTCGATGTGGCCGTGGAGTTGCCGGGCGCGGTCATCCAGCCGGGTGACATCCTGTTCGCCGACGAGGACGGCATCGTCGTCCTGACGCCGGAGCAGGCAGCCGCGCTGAAATAAAGCCGGGGCAAAGAAGTGGTCATACCAAGCACCGGTAATACCAGTGCAGAAGCAGAGGCCATTTCGTCCTGTCCGCTTCACGTAAGCGGGGCGCCCCCTTGCACTTTCATTTAAGCGGGCATATAAACCCGACCTGAGTTCAAGCGGGCCGTCTCACGGTTCCCATCCAAGGGCCGGCCTTTCATTTATGAGGAACCCTGCCGTGCTCGAAGCCTACCGCCAGCACGCGGCCGAACGCGCCGCCCTCGGAATCCCGGCCCTGCCCCTCACCGCGAAGCAGACGTCGGAGCTGATCGACCTGCTGAAGGCGCCGCCGGCGGGCGAGGAAGCGTTCCTCCTCGACCTCATCACCCACCGCGTTCCGGCCGGCGTCGACGATGCCGCCCGCGTCAAGGCCGGTTTCCTGGCCGCCGTCGCCAAGGGCAACGACAGCTCGCCGCTGATCTCCAAGGTGAAGGCCACCGAACTGCTGGGCACCATGCTCGGCGGCTTCAACGTGCAGCCGTTGATCGACCTGCTGTCGGACGCCGAATGCGGCGCCGCCGCCGCGGAAGGCCTGAAGAAGACCCTGCTGGTCTTCGACTTCTTCCATGACGTCAAGGAACTGGCCGACAAGGGCAACGCCAACGCCAAGGCGGTGCTGCAGTCCTGGGCCGATGCGGAGTGGTTCACCTCGCGTCCGGAAGTCCCGGCGTCGATGACGCTGACGGTCTTCAAGGTGTCGGGCGAGACCAACACCGACGACCTGTCGCCGGCCCCGGACGCCTGGAGCCGCCCGGACATCCCGCTGCACGCGCTCGCCATGCTGAAGAACCCGCGTCCGGGCATCGAGGCCGACGAGCCGGGCCAGCGCGGACCGACCAAGCAGCTGGAAGAGCTGAAGAAGAAGGGCAACCTGATCGCCTATGTCGGCGACGTGGTCGGCACCGGTTCCTCGCGCAAGTCCGCCACCAACTCGGTGCTGTGGTTCACGGGCGAGGACATTCCGTTCGTCCCGAACAAGCGCTTCGGCGGCGTCTGCCTCGGCACCAAGATCGCCCCGATCTTCTACAACACGATGGAAGACGCCGGCGCCCTGCCCATCGAGTTGGACGTCAACAAGATGGAGATGGGCGACGTCATCGAGCTGCGCCCCTATGAGGGCAAGGCCCTGAAGAACGGCGAGGTCATCGCCGAGTTCACCGTGAAGTCCGAGGTGATCTTCGACGAGGTGCGTGCCGGCGGCCGCATCCCGCTGATCATCGGCCGCGGCCTGACCGCCCGCGCCCGCGAGGCGCTGGGCCTCGCGCCGTCGACCCTGTTCCGCCAGTCGGCATCCCCGGCCGACACCGGCAAGGGCTTCACGCTGGCCCAGAAGATGGTCGGCCGCGCCTGCGGTCTGCCGGAAGGCAAGGGCGTCCGTCCGGGCACCTATTGCGAGCCGAAGATGACCACGGTGGGGTCGCAGGACACCACCGGCCCGATGACCCGCGACGAGCTGAAGGACCTGGCCTGCCTGGGCTTCTCGGCCGACCTCGTGATGCAGTCCTTCTGCCACACCGCCGCTTATCCGAAGCTGGTGGACGTGAAGATGCACCACGAGCTGCCGGACTTCATCTCCACCCGCGGCGGCGTCGCGCTGCGTCCGGGCGACGGCGTCATCCACTCCTGGCTGAACCGCCTGCTGCTGCCGGACACCGTCGGCACCGGCGGCGACAGCCACACCCGCTTCCCGATCGGCATCAGCTTCCCGGCCGGTTCCGGTCTGGTCGCCTTCGCCGCCGCCACCGGCGTCATGCCCCTGGACATGCCGGAATCGGTGCTGGTCCGCTTCAAGGGCGAGATGCAGCCGGGCGTCACCCTGCGTGACCTCGTCAACGCCATCCCGCTCTACGCGATCAAGGCCGGCCTGCTGACGGTCGAGAAGAAGGGCAAGAAGAACATCTTCTCCGGCCGCATCCTGGAGATCGAGGGTCTGCCGGAACTGAAGGTCGAGCAGGCCTTCGAACTGTCCGATGCCTCGGCCGAGCGGTCTGCGGCGGGCTGCACCGTGCAGCTCAGCAAAGAGCCGATCATCGAGTACATGACCTCCAACATCACGCTGATGAAGTGGATGATCGCCAACGGGTACGCCGATGCGCGCACCCTGGAGCGCCGCATCAAGGCGATGGAGGCGTGGATCGCCGATCCGCAGCTGCTGAAGCCCGACGCCGACGCCGAGTATGCCGCGGTGATCGAGATCGATCTGGCCGACATCAAGGAGCCGATCCTGGCCTGCCCGAACGATCCGGACGACGTGAAGACGCTGTCCGAGGTCGCCGGCGACAAGATCGACGAGGTGTTCATCGGCTCCTGCATGACCAACATCGGCCACTTCCGCGCCGCCGGTAAGATTCTGAACGGCAAGTCGGACATCCCGACCCGCCTGTGGATCGCCCCGCCGACGAAGATGGACGCGATGATGCTGACCGAGGAAGGCTATTACGCCACCCTCGGCAAGGCCGGTGCGCGCATGGAGATGCCGGGCTGCAGCCTGTGCATGGGCAACCAGGCGCAGATCCGCAAGGGCTCGACCGCCATCTCGACCTCGACCCGCAACTTCCCGAACCGTCTGGGCATCGACACCCGCGTCTACCTGTCGTCGGCCGAACTGGCCGCCGTCGCGGCGCTGCTGGGCAAGATCCCGACCAACGAGGAGTATCTGGCCCAGGTCGGCGTGGTGAACAAGGCCGCCGCCGACGTCTACCGCTACATGAACTTCGACCAGATCCCGGCTTTCCAGGACGTCGCGGAGAAGGTCGCCGTCCCGGCCTGATAGCCGGACACAGCGGTCACTGACGAAAACCCCCGCCGGAGCGATCCGGCGGGGGTTTTCATTTGTGGGAGCATCAGCCTCGCACCGCACTCCTGAAGGCGGCCGCCAGTCCGGCGAGCGCCTCGCGCGGTCGTCCATCCTTCACCCTGGTATGCAGGACCACGGGCAGCCGTGGCAGGGTCGGAAGCCCTAGTCTGGGACCGACGTCGACGGCACCGAATGGCACCATGCGCGGGGACAATGCCGCGACGCCGAGCCCGGCCGTGACGGCCGCCGCCACCGCGGTCACGCCGCCGCCGACGAAGATCTCCGTCCAAGGCACTCCGGCTCCGTCGAGAAGCTGCCCGGCCAACGCCCGCACCCCGCAAGGCTCGGCCATGGTTGCGATTGGCAGAGGTTCGTCCGCCCGATGCTGCCAGCTTGGCGCCGCGAACCAACCGAACTGTTCTTCGGTGAGGAGTTGGCCGTCGTTGCGCCCTGCATGCAGGCGGACGATCACGCTGTCGAGTTCCCGTCGGTCGAAGCTCTGCAGCAGGTCCCCGGACGATCCGATCCGGATTTCGATCACCAACTGCGGATCTTGCGCGTTCATCCGGGCAATCAGGGCGGGAAGCTCCGGCCCCGCCACATGGTCGCTGATGCCGATGGCGATGCGCTGGCGCCCCTCACTCAGCGAGGCGAGCGCGCGATCATGCGCCTCCAGCAGGTCACGAGCGTGATCGAGAAAGGCGGCGCCGCGTGGCGACAACTGCACATACCGCGGGGTCCGCTCGAACAGGCGACACCCCAGCCTTTCTTCGAGACGTTTCAGCTTCAGGCTGACCGCCGCTTGCGTCGTCCGCATGGCTTCGGCCGCGCGCGTAAAGCTCTCCAATTCGGCGATGCGCACGAAGGCCCGAACCGCATCGAGGTCGAGTGGTTGGTCCATCATTTCCAACCGTTATCTTAGATATAAAAAATCATAGCATATGGAAATGACTGCACCACGGCTATTTTGAACGACGACATCATCGAAAGGAAATACGATGCCGCTCGTTCACATCTCCCTGCGCACTGGAAAGTCTGAGGCCTACCGGCAGGCAATCTTCGACGGCCTTTACTGCGCGATGCACGAAACCTTCAACGTGCCGGAAGATGATCAGTTCATGACCATCACCGAGCATGATGCAGTGAACTTCCGCTACAGTTCATCTTATCTTGGCGTATCACGAGGAGATGACCTCGTATACATCCAGATCACCGCGAACAATACCCGCACTGTGGAACAGAAAAAGGCTTTGTTCGCGCGGATCGTGGAACTGCTCGGCGACGACCCCGGCATTCGGCCGCAGGACGTGTTCGTCAACATCGTCGAAGTGGCGAAAGAGAACTGGTCGCTCGGCAATGGCGTTGCGCAATACGCCTGAGGCAAAGACCAGCGCTCCGGATCGGATAGTCGTCCACTTGGCCCCTGGGCACCTGCCGCGGCTCATCACGCGAAAGCCGGGGCAGTGTGCCCTGGTGCCTTCATTCCAAGCACATAAACTCACCCTTCCGGTCCGCAATAGGCGGTCCCATCCTCCGCCCGTGCCGGCTTTTCCAGATAGATGCCCTGGCGTGGAATGGCGATGCTGTCGAACTCGTCCGCCAGCCGGTGCAGCGCGGCGCGCATTTCCGCCCCCTGCATCGGTTCGCCGTGGCCGGTGATCACCAGTTCCGGTTCCAGTGCTGCAAGGCGGGCGACGGATTCCCGCGCCTTGTCCCATTCAACGGTGAAATACATTGGTGGGCCGTGCATCTCCGCCCGCTGCACGGCGACGGCGTAGGCCGATTCCTGCCCCGTGGTGACGAAGGCGTCGCCGACGATCATCGAGCGGTCGCGCTCCCGCCAGAAGGAGACATGGCCGACGCTGTGCCCCGGCGTGTGGACCCAGCGCCAGCCCGGCATGACCGGCACCGACCCATCCTCCGGCAATGCGCGCAGGCGCGATCCGACATCCACCGGCTTTCGCGGGTAAAAGCGTGCCAGCGCCGCCATCGCTCCGCCGCCAACGGACGGGTCACCGGGCGGGTAGGCGGCCTGACCGTTCAGATAGGGGTGTTCCAGCGGGTGGGCGTAGACCGGGGCATCCCACTCCTCCGCCAGATCCTCCAGCACGCCGACATGATCGAAATGGCCGTGGGTCATGACGATGGCGGCGGGGCGGGAGTCGCGGCCGAACCGCTCCGCCGCGGCGCTGCGGATGAAACCCTTGGTGCCCATCAGCCCGGCATCGATCAGCACCCATTCGCGGTCGCCGGCGCCCGGCGGACCCCAGAACACCACATTGACGATGCCGAGCCGCCGATAGGCGAGGTCGGGTGCGATCTCGTGCGTATGGTCGCTGCGCAGCGCATCGAGCGCCGGATCGATCGCGCTGCTGTCTTCCGACAGGGGAATCTGCGAGGCCATGGTCGTCCATCTCCTACCCGTGTCTTCCGACAACAGCGGGAAACGGTGCTTGTCCTGCAGTCCCCTGCCGGTCGGGCCCTTACGGCATGAACTGGCCGCCGTTCACGTCCAGAATCTGCCCGGTGATGTAGCCGGAGCAGCCATGGGAGGCGAAGAACAGGAAAGTCGGGGCGCATTCCTCAGGCTTGCCGAAGCGGCCCATCGGGATGCCGGTCGACACGCGGGCCTTGGCGGCCTCGTCCTTGTCGGCATGGAAGGCGGTGTCGAAGGTGCCCGGCGACACGGTGTTGAAGCGGATGCCTTCCTTGGTGTGGAAGGCGACCCAGTTCTTCTGGATGTTGTGCAGCCACGCCTTGGCCGCGCCATACAGACCGGCGCCCGGCCCACCGCCGGTATAGCCGGCGACCGACCCGACCAGGATGACGGACGCCGTCTGCCCGCTGTCCTTGGCCGACTGGCGCAGATGGGGCAGGGCATGCTTGGTGGTCATCAGGGCGGAACGGGCGTTCAGGTCGGTGACCGCGTCGAAGAACTCGTCGTCGATCTCCTCCAGCGGCTTGCGGGCGACCAGCCCGCCGGCATTGTTGATCAGCACGTCGATGCCGCCGAACCGCTCGACGAAGGCGTCGACCACGGCCTTGCAGGCGGCGCTGCTGCACAGATCCCCGGCGAAGAAGGCCGCCTCGCCACCCGTCGTTTCCATCGCCTTGAGGGTCGCGTCGAGATCGGCCGGCGCCTTGCGGCCGTTGATGCCGACCTTGGCGCCGTGGCGGGCGAAGGCCTGCGCCGCGGCCAGACCGATCCCCTGGGTCGAACCGGTGATCAGGACGCGGCGGCCCTTCAGATCGTCGAACATGGCTGTCTTTCCTTATAATCAGGCTTGATTCAGGGAACTGGCGGCGCCGGTTTGCCGCGTCTCCGCCCGATGGCTGCGCCAGCGCTTCACCAGCGGCAGGAACAGGGTCAGGATGGCGATGGTCAGCAGCACCACGGTGATCGGCCGGGTGTAGAGGAAGTCATAGCTTCCGCCCGACAGCGACAGGGCGCGGCGGAAGTTGGCCTCCGCCATCGGGCCCATGATCAGCGCCAGCACCACCGGCGATGCCGGGAAGTCCCACTTCTGCATGAAGTAGCCGGCGATGCCGGCCGCCAGCATGATGCCGATGTCGAACAGGCTGTTGTTGATGGCGTAGGTGCCGACCACGCACAGGACCAGGATCACCGGCGTCAGCACCGACTTCGGCATTTGCAGGACGCGGCCCATGACGCGCAGCAAGCCCAGCCCGATCACGAGCATGCCGACGTAGCAGAACAGCATGCCGGCGAACAGGGTGAACACCAGGTCCGCATGCTCCTTGAACAGCAGCGGTCCTGGCTGCAGCCCCTGCAGCGTCAGGGCGCCCAGCATCACCGCGGTGACGGCGTCGCCCGGAATGCCCAGCGTCAGCATGGTCAGCAGCGCGCCGCCGGTGCAGCCGTTGGCGCCGGCTTCGCAGGCGGCGACGCCGGCCAGTTCGCCCTTGCCGTAGTTCTCCGGCGTCTTGCTGAACCGCTTGGCCTCGTTGTAGGCGACATAGGCGGCGATGTCGGCGCCGGCACCGGGGATGATGCCGATCACCACGCCGAGGCCGGTGGAGCGCCCCACCGTTCCCAGCATCCGGCGGTAGGTCGCCCATTCCGGAATGATGCGGCCCAGCGCCGCGGCCATGCCCAGGCGGACCTTCGGGTCCTCCAGCGACTTGAAGGCTTCGGCTGCGGCGAACAGGCCGATCATCACCGGAATGAAGGGAACGTTGAACAGCTCGGTATAGCCGCCGGTGAAGCGGGGGAACCCGTCCATCGGGTCCATGCCGACCGTGGCGATCAGCAGTCCCAGGAAGCCGGCGATCAGCCCCTTGATGACCGAACGGCCGGAAATGCTGGCGATGATGCTCAGGCCGAAGACGGCAAGCGCGAAGCTCTCCGACGCGCTGAACTTCAGCGCGAAGCCGGCCAGGACCGGGGCAAGGAAGATCAGGACGATGATGCTGGCGGTGCCGCCGAGGAAGGAGGACAGGGTCGCGGTGCCCAGCGCCACGCCGGCCATGCCCTTCCTGGTCAGTTCGAATCCGTCCATCGCCGTGGCGGCGGCGGCCGGGGTGCCGGGAATGCGCAGCAGGATCGCCGTCACCGACCCGCCATAGACGCCGCCGAAGAAAACGCCGGAGATCATCAGCAGGCCCGACACCGGATCCATGCCGAAGGTGAAGGGCAGCAGGATGGCGACACCCATGGTCGCGGTCAGGCCGGGCAGGGCGCCGATGATGATGCCGAGCGTGACGCCGACCAGCGCCAGGAACAGCGCCAGAGGGTTCGCCGCCAGCATGGCGAAGCCGTTCATCAGAAGATCGAATTCATGCATGGCGGCGGTCCTCCACGACGTACGGTGCGGCCATGAAAAGGGCGCGGGCGGTCATTCGAACAGGCTCCCCACCGGCAACGGCACCTGAAGCGCATAGTGGAAGACGCCGTAGACGATCGCCGTCACGCCGACCGCCAGCACCGGGTTCCAGACCGGGCTGCGCTGCCCCATCAGCGCCATGATCACGGCCATGTAGACGGCGGTGGCCACGCCATAGCCGACATACTCCATGGCGACGATGCAGCCGGCGGTCGCCAGCATGCCCAGCGCCACGCCGGCATAGCCGGCGATCCCGACCGGCGCCTCTCCGGTGGCTGCCGGGGCGGTGGGGGTGCGCAGCGTGTTGGCGATCAGGATCAGGCACAGCACGATCAGCGCGCCGGCGTGGATGATCGGGAAGCGGGCGGCGCCGACATCGGCCGCCAGCATGCTCTTGGGGAAATCGCCGGTCGCGGCGATGGCCGAGGCCGCAATCGCGATCAGCACGACGGAGATCACGAGGTTGGCGATCTTGGTCGTCAGCGGCATAGCATTGCCAAAGCCGGGGCCTTCGCCCCCTGCGGGTGCGTTGCTCATGGTCCGGTCTCCTCAACCGATGAAGGCGTTCCCGGCGGCGGACCGCCGGGAACGGCGTCGGTCCGGCGTTACTTCGCCATGCCCAGCTTGGTCATCAGGTCCTTGAAGAAGGTATTGTCCTTCTGCATGACCTGACCGAACTCCGGACCGTCGGCATAGGCCCAGGTCAGGTTCATCTTGGCCAGCTGGTCACGGAAGGCCTGGTCTTCCGCCGCGGCCTTGCTGGCGGTGCGCAGGGTGTCGACCACCGCGGCCGGCGTCTTCTTCGGCACCACGATGCCGCGCCAGGTGGCGACGGACAGGTCGATGCCCTTCTCCTTCAGCGTCGGCACGTCGGGGAAGGTCTTGCTGCGCTGTTCGGCCATGACGGCGAGCATGCGCAGCTGGCCGGCGGCGAGCTGGCTCGACACCTCGGCCGGGCTGACAGACACCGCTTCGATATGGCCGCCCAGCAGCGAGGTCACGGCCGGGTTGGCGCCGTCGAACGGTACATGGTTGAAGGTGGTGCCGGACTTCTCCTCCAGCGCCTCGGCCGCGAGGTGCCAGATGGCGCCCGTGCCGGAGTTGCCGATGCGCACCTTGCCCGGATTGGCCTTGGCATGCTCCAGGAACTCTTCCACCGTCTTCCACGGCGCGTCGGCCTTGACGGTGATGGCGCTCGGCTCCGCGTTCAGGCGGGCGATCGGAGTGAAGTCCTCCACCGTGAAGCGGGCGACGCCCATATGCGGCAGCAG
This sequence comes from Azospirillum largimobile, assembly GCF_977007025.2. NCBI lineage: Bacteria > Pseudomonadati > Pseudomonadota > Alphaproteobacteria > Rhodospirillales > Azospirillaceae > Azospirillum > Azospirillum largimobile. Next base: position 542,744 of record NZ_CDRMUA020000004.1, on the reverse strand, counting down.
GGTGATCTCCACCGTGCCCATGCCGATCTTGTAGCCGTCGGGACGGGCGGCCATGATCTCGGTCAGGCCGACGGCGCCGCCGCCGCCGGTCTTGTTCACCACGCCCATCGACTGAGGCAGTTGCTTCTTGGCCGCATCGGCGAAGGCACGGGCTACGAGGTCGGTGCCGCCGCCGGCGGCATAGGGGACGATCAGCTCGACCGGCTTCGCCGGATATTCGGCGGCCAGGGCGGCGCCGGTGATGGTCGCGGTTCCGGCGAACAGCATGCCGGCGGACAGGCCGGCCGTCAGAACGGTACGGGTCAGGCGGGTAGAGACCTTCATGGCATTCCCTCTGGGTGTGCCGGCTTGTGCGCCGGTCGTTGAAAGGCGACGATCAAGAAAGGGCTGGTGATCAGCGGCCGGACGATCCCTCCGCCCAGGCCTGGGCGAAGCGCTTGGCGCGGGCCGCGATCTCCGCCGCCGGCAGGCCGGGGCTGTAGAGCGCCGAACCCAGCCCGAAGCCGGAGGCACCGGCGGTGCGGAAGGGCTGCATGGTGTCGGGCGTGATGCCGCCGACCGGCAGAAGCCGCACGCTGTGCGGGATCACCGCGCGCAGGGCCTTCACCACGGGCGGCGCGATCTGCTCGGCCGGGAACAGCTTCAGCGCGTCGGCCCCGGCGGCGATCGCCGCGAAGGCCTCCGTCGCGGTGGCGACGCCGGGGGTGCAGACCATCGAGCGCGATTTCGCGGCACGGATGATCGCGGTGTCGGCATGCGGCATCACCACCAGATCGGCGCCGATGGCGGACAGCCGGTCCACGGCGTCCAGCGTCAGCACCGTGCCGGCCCCGACCAGCGCGTCGGACGGCAGGCTGCTGCGGATGGTGGCGATGCTGTCGAAGGGATCGGGCGAGTTCAGCGGCACCTCGATCAGCCGGAATCCCGCCTCGTAGAGTGCCGCCGCCACCGGCTCCGCCTCGGTCGGGGTCAGCCCGCGCAGGATCGCGACCAGCGGCAGGGCGGAGAAGGCGGCATCGAAGCGGGCGGAAAGCGAAAGCTCGGTCATGGCGCGCTCATCGTGCTGGGGGTGGTGCCGGTGGCAAGCAGCCCGGCCGCGGCGGCGAACTGGAACAGGCCGCGCGGGGCGGTATTGCCCAGCTGTGCCGCCGGCGTGACGCCGAAGGCCGCGAGCCCGCGGCCATAGCGGATGCACAGCGCCGGGGCGCCGATCAGCAGCAGCGGTGTGCCCGCCGGCATTTCCGCCAGCACAGCGAGGCCGGAGCGCAGCTCGTGCCCGATCAGCAGGCCCGACAGGTAATGCGCCAGCGCCTCGGCCGGCATGCGCCTGGTCAGGCCCAGCGTGCGGGTCGCGAACAGTTGGTGGGGCAGGTCGCCGGGACCGGCGGACTGCGCGGCGCGGATTCCGACGGCGAAGGCCGCCGCCTCATCCTCGGGCGATGCCTCGCGGTCGGGGGGCATCAGGCGGCCGAGCAGCGAATGGGTCTTCAGGACCGCGAACAGCTCCCCCGTCATGTAGGAGGAGAAGGCGGCGATGCGCCCATCGGTGACGCGGACCCATTTGGAATGGGTTCCGGGCATGGCGATGCAGGCGTTTCGCGCCCAGTCGGCATTCTCGGCCAGCGCCCCGGCGATCTGGATTTCCTCTCCCCGCATCACGTCGGGGGGCGCGCCGGCCGGGTCGTGCAGAACGCCGGGGGCGATCAGGATGCGGCGGCCGGCCGCCGTCTCCACCCGCGCGGCCCGGTCGGCCAGGGTCGTCGCGTCTGCCGGGGTGGTGACATAGGGCGCCTCGATCCATCCCTGGGCGCTGCCGACCATGCCGCCCGCCACCACCGGCAGGCCGGGATGCGCATCCAGCCAGTCCCCGCACAGGGCGGCCAGGGCGGCGTCGAATCCGGCGGGGCCGGGCTGCGGCAGGTTCTGGATGCCGTGGGCGGACGCCCGTTCGGCAAGCACGCGCGCGCCGCCGTCCATCAGGAAGCCGCGCAGGCTCGACGTCCCCCAGTCCAGCGCGATCAGCGCCGGTTCGGTGGGGGAGTCGGCGGAGGAGGTTATGGTGCGATCCATCCCAGATCCTTGGATATCGCGTCCGCCGTGGCACGGACCAGCGGTCCCAGAGTGGCCATGCGGTCGTCAGGCATGTAGGGGACGGCGCTGGCGACGCTGATCGCCGCCACCACCAGATTCCGGCCGTCGCGTACCGGTGCGGAGACGCAACGGATGCCGAGTTCGTTCTCTTCCAAATCCATCGCCCAGCCCTGGGCGACGTAGCGGTCCAGCTGCTTTTGGAACTGCGGCCAGTCTGCGGGACACGGCCGATCGGCCGGCGCGTCGGGAGAGCAGAGCAGCGCGTGCAGTGATGCCCAGCGCGCAGGCGCCATGCCCAGCATCAGCGCCTTGCCCAGTCCGGTGGAGGCGATGGGCATGCGCTGTCCGGTGCGGGACCGCATCTCCAGCCCCCGGGTGCCGGGAATCTTGTCGAGATAGAAGACCTCGCCGTTGTCCTCGACGCCGAGATGGACGGTGTCGCCGGTGGCCTGTGCCAGCGCCTCGATATGCGGGCGGGCGACGGCGACCAGGGGGCGCTGCTCCAGCGCCTTCATCCCCAACTGGATCAGCTTCGGACCCAGCAGATAGCCCTTGTACGGGATGTGATGGAGATACCCTTCCGCCACGAGGCTGACGAGCATGCGGTGGGTGGTGCTGCGCGGGGTGCCCAGCCGGGCCGCGATTCCCTTCACGTCGCCGATGCCGGCGGCCACGCACTCCAACAAAGCCAGTCCGCGCAGCAGGGTTTGGGTTCCGGTGGCCTGCGGCTTGCCGGCCTCCGCCTCCTGCTCGGTCGCTTGGATGATTCCGCCCATGATTTGTTTGTTACCGTTGTTTTTCGAATGCTCGCGCATGTCCCAAGATGTGTCAAATAGTTTTGCATGGTGCCAAATAGTGGGACATGTTGCGGATGGCGACGAACGGTCGCGGGGGTGATTGAAGCGCTGCGACATCCATGATCGCGCTTTCAAAATCCTGTCGCTTGGGTCAGAAATGGGATTGTGCCGGGGCCGTTGGTCGTGGACCGGCGCAAAATGGTCATCCCAGGAGAAATAAAATGCGTCTCACCGTCCTTTCCTTCGTCAGCGCGACGGCACTGCTGGCCGGCTTCGGCACGGCGCAGGCGGACATCGTCATCGGACTCGGCACGGCGACCACCGGTCCGGTGGCGGCGCTGGGCGAGCAGTCGGTGTACGGCGCCAAGCAGGCGGTCGCGGACATCAACGCCAAGGGCGGCGTGCTGGGCCAGAAGCTGGTGCTGAAGGTGGGTGACGACGCCTGCGACCCGCGGCAGGCGGTGGCGGTCGCCAACCAGTTCGTCCGCGACCAGGTCGCGGCGGTCGTCGGCCATCTGTGCTCCGGCGCCAGCATCCCGGCCGCCGACGTCTACCAGGAGGAAGGCGTGGTGATGGTCACCCCGACCGCCACCAACCCGCTGCTGACCTCCAAGGGCCACCCGAACATCTTCCGCGTCTGCGGCCGCGACGACCAGCAGGGCGTGGTCGCCGGCAAATATCTGGCCGAGACCTTCAAGGGCAAGAACGTCGCGGTGCTCGACGACAAGCAGGCCTACGGCAAGGGGCTGGCCGACGTCGTGGTCGAGACGCTGGAGAAGTCCGGCGGCAAGGTCGCCTACCGCGGCTCCGTCACGGCCGGCGAGCGCGACTTCTCGGCGCTGATCACCAGCCTGAAGGACAAGAAGATCGACGCCGTCTATTACGGCGGCTATCACCCGGAACTGGGGCTGATCGTCCGTCAGGCGCAGGAACAGGGGCTGAAGCCGCAGTTCATCGCCGGCGACGGCCTGAACAACCAGGAATACTGGGCGATCACCGGCCAGACGGGCGAGGGCACGCTGTACACCGACAGCCCGTCGGCCGCCAGCGATCCCAAGGCGCAGGAACTGATCGCTTCCTTCAAGGCGGCCGGCCTGCCGGAGCCGGGCAACTTCGCCTTCTACAGCTACGCCGCGGTTCAGGTGATCGCGCAGGGCCTGCAGAAGGCCGGCAGCCCTGACGGGAAGAAGCTGTCGACCGCGCTGCATTCCGGCAGCTACGACACCGTCGTCGGCCCGGTCGAGTTCGACAAGAAGGGCGACATCACCAAGCCGAACTACGTGATGTATGTCTGGAGCAACGGCCAGCCCAAGATGGTCGCCCAGAAGTAACCGATATGCCGGTTCGGGGGGAGGTCCAAGCGGCTTCCCCCCGCCTCTTCACGCGTCACGGCTTCAGGCGAGCGCCGGCTCTTCGTTAACGGCCCGCTCGGCTGGCTGGATATATTTGCGCATGAAGTCGTCGACGGGCATCGGCCGGTCGAAGTAGTAGCCCTGGAAGATCGCGCAGCCGTGGTCGCGCAGGAAATCCCGCTCCGCTGCGGTTTCCACCCCCTCCGCCACCGCCTTCAGTCCAAGCCGGCTGGCGATCGACAGCATGGTTTCCACCAGCACGGCGTTGTGGCTGTTGCGGTCCACATCCTGGACGAAGGAACGGTCGATCTTCAGCTCTCCCACCGGCAGCTGTTTCAGGTAGGACAGTGACGAGAAGCCGGTGCCGAAATCGTCCAACGAGAAGGATATCCCGACCGCCGCCAGTTCCGACATCTTGGCGACGGTGTCGGCACAGTCGTCGATGGCGATCCCCTCGGTGATCTCCAGCGTCAGCAGGCGCGGGTCGATGCGGCTGGCGCGGACCGCGGCGATGACACCGGCGCAGAAGTTCTGCTGGCGGAACTGGCGCGGGCTGATGTTGATGGACAGGTGGCAGCTGCTGCCCGCATCGGCCAGACGGCGCAGGACATGACAGGCCTCCATCAGGATCCAGTCGCCCAGCGGCAGGATCAGGCCCGATTCCTCGGCCACCGCGATGAAGGCGCCGGGCGCCACGAAGCCGCGCTGCGGATGCTGCCAGCGGATCAACGCCTCGGCCGCGACCAGGGTGCCGTCGGCGCCGGTCTGCGGCTGCAGGAACAGCGTGAACTCTCCGGCATCCACCGCCTTGCGCAGATCCTGCTGCAGCGCCAAGCGAGCCTGGGCGTCCACCAGCATTGCGGGATCATAGTCGCGGATGGTGTTCCGTCCGCCGTCCTTGGCGGCATACATGGCGGTGTCGGCCTGTTTCAGCAGGTCCTCGACCGTTTCCTCCGCCGTCTTGGGGAAGACGGTCAGGCCGATGCTGGCAAAGATGCTGTGTTCATAGCGGTCCAGGCGGAAGGGCTGGGCGACGGCCAGTCGTAGTTTCTCCGCCACCCGCCATGCGACCTTGGAGGCTTCTTCCGGCGTCGCACCCAGGTCGGGCAGCAGGATGACGAACTCGTCTCCGCTCAGGCGGCTGACCAGATCGTCCCGGCGCAGGGTGGCGTTCAGCCGGGCCGCCAGTTCGCGCAGCAGCGTATCGCCGGCGACATGGCCGCGGGCGTCGTTCAGCCCCTTGAAGTCGTCGAGGTCGAGGAACATCAAGGCGCCGCACCGTCCGTTCTGCCGTGCCGTGCGCAGTTGGCCGTCCAGCTGTTCCAGCAGCAGGCGCCGGTTCGGCAGGTTGGTCAGCGGGTCGTAGTAGGCGAGGCTTTCGATCTGCCGTTCCGCCCGCTTCCTCTCGGTGACGTCCATCACCACGGTCAGATAGCCGCGCACCGCCCCACCGCTGTCACGCAGAACGCTGGTGGCGGCGGAAAGGGCGACGCGGGCGCCGTCCTTCCGCAGTCCGGTCCATTCGCCGGAATCGGGCAGGCCGCCGTCGCGGGTGCGGGCGACCAGCGCCTCGAAGCCCGCGGGCGTCGCGCCCCCCAGCTCTGCGGCAAGCCGGTCGGCATGGGCGCGAAGCTCCTCCCCGTCGTAGAGGCGCGGCAGGGACGCCGTGCCGACCATCTCGTCGGCCGGATAGCCGAAGATCCGCTCCGCTTCGCGGTTGAAGACGCGGATGATGCCGTCCAGCGTGGTGGCGATGATGCCGCAGGCGGCGCTTTCGAGAATGCCGGTATTGAGCGACAGGCTGTCCTTCAGCGCCTCGCGGCTGGCATAGGTTTCGGTCACGTCCTGGAAGACCATGACCACGCCGTGCAGGGTCCCGTCGCGGTCGCGGATCGGCGAGGCCATGTCGGCGATGTGGCTGCGGCGTCCGCCGCGCGCCACCAGCACCGTGTGGTTGGCGAGCCCGACCAGCTGGCCATTCTCCAACACCTCCTGGACCGGCACCGGAACCCGCTCTCCGGTTTCGGCATTCTCGATGTCGAAGACGTCGGTCACCGGCCGGCCGGCCGCCTCGCCGCCGCTCCAGCCGGTCAGCCGCTCGGCCACCGGGTTCATCAGGGTCACGCGCCCGGCGGTGTCGGTCGCGATCAGCCCGTCGCCGATCGACAGCAGGGTGACGCGCGCCCGCTCCTTCTCCCGCCACAGGTCGCGCTCGGACTGGTGCAGCGCCTCGTAGGGGTGATGGACCGCGGTGACGAACACCGCCCGGTACAGGGACCAATAACCGATGACCTTGTAGATGTGGCCGGCCACGTTGGCGAGGTCGTAGACGCTGAAATAGAGCGTGAAGCACAGTTCGCTGATCGCGATGGCGATGGCGGCGATCACCATGCGGTGGACGTCCAGCGTGCGGGCCTCGCGCCGCCGCCTGTGGAAGACCAGGGCGGCACCGCCATAGAGCAGGACCAGTCCGTATTCGACCGCGATCTTGAACGGCGTCAGCCCCTCGCCGGCGATGAAGGTGCGCGGCAGCAGGCCGGGATGCCAAAGCACGATCCAATAGACCGCCGCGGTGATCGCAAGCACCGCACCGATCAGCGGAAAGCGCAACGCCGCCGACCCGGGGCGCCAGGGCAGGACGGCGGCGAGCAGGAGTGCCGCGGCCGCCATCCCACGGGCGGCGAGCCAGAAGGCGATCGCCTTCTCCGGCCCCGACGGGGTGACGAAATCGGGCATTCCCGCATAGGACATCAGATGTCCGAAATCCAGAAGCGCGACCCCGAGAAAGCCGGTGGACAGGGCCAGCAGGGCCGGCGGGGTTTCGTCCGTGTGGGAATGCCAGCCGATCGCGAAGACCAAGGCGGCCACGGCGATGGCGAAAATCTCGAAGAAGGTGTGCAGAGGCAGGTAATGGGCAAGATCGACCGGGCCGGTCAGCCACGTCGCTTCGAGGACCAGCAGGAAGGGAACGGCCAGGGTGAGAATGGTCGAAATGGTGCCGGGCGGCTTGGAGCGGAACCTGTCCGCCGCCGTCTGCGCTACGCTTGTTCCGGTCATGCCGTTCCCCCGGGGCTGCGTGCTCGGCCGATCCGGCCGGCAGCCATTATACCTCTTTTCTCATATTAGAGCTTCTTTGCATTAACGGATCGTAAGCAATCGGGAAGACTGTCGGTGTCAGGCCGGGTTGATTGCCGGGCGGCGGTCCCAACCTCTATCCTGGTCAAGGCCGGGGCCAAGGCCATGCTTACAGACAATGCCGGGAAGGAAATCCGCATGTTCATCGCGATGAACCGCTTCAAGGTCCGCCACGGGGCGGAGCAGGATTTCGAAGAGGTCTGGCTGAACCGCGAGGTCCATCTGCACAAGGTTCCGGGCTTCGTGGAATTCCACATGCTGCGCGGACCCGACCGGGAGGAATACAGGCTTTACTCCTCCCACACCGTCTGGGACTCGGAAGCCGCTTTCCAGGACTGGACGCGGTCGGAGGCCTTCCGCGCCGCCCACGGCAAGGCCGGCACCAGCAAGCCCCTGTATGTCGGGCCGCCGGAATTCGAAGGATTCGAAGTCATCCAGACCGTGCCGCGCAATCCGAACGCCTGAACGCAAATCGGGCCGCCACACCATTCGCCGGGAGGGAATCCGATGCTGGAACTGGTCATCGATCAACGCCGAAAGAGCCTGGGCGGATTCGAGGTGGGGCGGGTCCTGCCCTTCGTTCAGCGGCGGATGGTCGGCCCCTTCGTCTTCTTCGACCATATGGGGCCGGTCGATTTCCAGCCGGGCCTGCCGCGCGACGTCGACGTGCGTCCCCACCCACACATCGGGCTGTCCACCGTCACCTACCTGTTCGAGGGCGAGATCATGCACCGCGACAGCGTGGGCTCCGAACAGGCGATTCGGCCGGGCGAGGTGAACTGGATGACCGCCGGCCGCGGCATCACCCATTCCGAACGCTTCGAGCGCGCCCGGATGGAGGGTGGATGGATGCACGGCATCCAGGCTTGGGTCGCCCTGCCCGAATCGGATGAAGAGACCGACCCCGCCTTCAGCCATTACGGCACCGGCGACCTGCCGGTCTTCGAACAGGGCGGCGTGCGCGGCCGGCTGGTGGCGGGCGAGGCGTTCGGGGCCAGGGCGGGGGTGAAGACCCATTCGCCGCTGTTCTACATCCATTGGGATCTCGCCCCCGGCGCCAGGGTGGAGTTGCCGGCCGACGGATGGGAGCGGGCCGCCTATGTGGTGGCAGGCTCCGTCGAGGCCGAGGGGCAGCGCTTCGAGGCGGGACGGATGGCCGTCTTCGCGCCCGGCCATCCGGCGGTGCTGACCGCCTCCACGCACTCCATCGTCATGGCCGTCGGCGGCGAACCACTGGGGCAGCGCTTCATCGACTGGAACTTCGTGTCGTCGTCGAAGGAGCGGATCGAGCAGGCCAAGGCCGACTGGCGCGCCGGCCGGATGAAACTGCCGGACCTGGACAGCGGCGAATTCATCCCCCTGCCGGAAATACCGAAGCCGCCCGCCAACCCCATGTCGTAGATGGCCGCTTCAACGCTCGCGTCTCCGCCAGCACCACGCAGCGGCGAGCACGGGGACGGACAGAGCCGCCCAGGACACGGCGTCCACCAGTCCGTCGTCCAGCAGGGCGGTGACCAAACCGGCGGCGGTGACGAGCGCGATTGCTGTGGGAATGGCGAAGATCGCCATTAGGGGGAGGCGAGTGCGCGGCTTCATTCCGCGGCCTCCCCGGCGACGGCGCGCAGGCTGTGGGCCGCGCCGGCCTGATCCTGGGCGCCGCGGCGGCGCGCGACCCACAAATACAGGCCGCTGCCGAGGATGACGATGGTCAGTACGTCCAGCACCGCCCACAGAATCTTCATCGGCAGCCCGCCGTAATCGCCGAAATGCAGCGGCTGCGACAGCCGCAGCGCCAGCATGTACCAGGGCATGGAGCGCATGTCTGTGAAGGCCCCGGTTTCCGCGTCGATCAGGGCGGGGGTCAGGATCCGGCTGGTGGCCGGCGTGGCTCCCTTCAGCCACACCGCGTAATGATGGTTGCTGGAGAAGCGAACGCCGGGGAAGGCGACGAACTGCGGGCGCATGCCGGGCGCGGCCTCCATGGCCGTGCGGACGGCCGCGTCGACGGAGGCGAAGCGCGCCGGCACCGGCTTGCCCTGATAAGGGGCGATCATCTCCGCCAGTTCGTTGGCGCGCCAATAGGCGACCAGCGGCACCGACAGGGTGTTGATGACGCCGGTCAGCCCGACCACCACCACCCACATCAGCGTGACGATGCCCAGCATGTTGTGCAGGTCGAGCCATTTCAGCCGCCTGCTGCGCCCGGCCCGCACCGTGCCGAAGGACAGCTTGCGCATGAAGGGGGCATAGATCACCACGCCCGACAGGGTGGCGAGGAACAGCAGGAACCCCATGAAGCCGAGGAACAGCTCGCCGGGCAGGCCTGCGAACATGTCCACATGCAGGCGCAGCATCACATGCATGAAGCCCTGGTCGTCGTTCAGGTCGGCCAGAATCCGCGTGGTGCGCAGATCTATGGCGGAGATGTGCATCTGCGACACCGGCGGGCGGGCGCCGGGTCCGGTCGTGACGTTCACCACCGGCCGGTCAACATCGAAGCTGAGGAACAACGGGCGCTCGCCGGGATAGGTGGCCAGTGCCGAGGCAACGGCGTCGTCCAAGGATTTCAAGGGCGTATCGGCCGGCATGGGCGGAAGGTTGTCTTCCTCCGTCAGCGCCTCGATCTCGTCATGGAAGATCAGCGGCAGGCCGGTCAGGCACAGCAGCAGCATGAAGACCGTGCAGATCAGGCTGGTCCATTTGTGGATCAGCGTCCAGATCCGGATGGTTCGATTGGTCATCGGGAGCCCCTCATGCCGCCGTCATGCCATGGCAGATCAGACATCCGCCGTTCAGAAATCGACGGACAACGACAGCTTGGCCGTGAGCGGAGCGCCCTGGCTCAGGTAGCCGCCATAGGCCGACGCCCAATAGGCCTTGTCGGTCACGTTCTCCACCGCCGCCCGGATGGTGACCGGACGGTTCTGGATGTCGGTGATCATCCGCGCGCCGATGTCGAAGCGGGTCCAGCTGGGGATCTTCAGCGTGTTGGCGGTATTGAGATACTGAGACCCGGTGTGGATCACACGGCCTGTCAGCGTCACGGTGGGGAATGACGCGGGGAGGAAGGGCAGGTCCCATTCGACGTTGGCGTTGAACTGGTGGCGCGGCACGCCGACGGCATCCTTGCCCTCGGTCGCGGCGCTGCCGGTGTCGCTCAGCTCCGGATCGATGAAGGTGGCGCCGCCCAGCAGCCGGACGCCCTGCACCGGTTCGCCGTACAGCATCAGCTCGATGCCGCGGTTGCGCTGTTCGCCGGACACGCTGTAGATGCGGGTGAACGCGTCGGTGACGCCGCTGGGCTGGGTGGTCTGGAACAGCGACAGCGAGCCGCCGAAGCCGCCGAAGTCCAGCTTGCCGCCGACCTCGTACTGGACCGAGCGGTAGGGCTCGAAGATTTCTCCGGCATTGGCCGCCGTGGAGGGGGCGGTCGGCCCCTGCGCCAGCCCCTCGATCCGGTTGGCGTAGAGCGACAATTCCTTGATCGGCTTCACCACCAGCCCGACCACCGGCGTCAGCGCCGACTGGTCGTAATCGGAGGTGCGGGCGCCGTTGGCCCTGTTGTAGCCGCGGACCTGGATGTTCTGCTGGCGCAAGCCCACGGTCACCATCACCCGGTCGTCCAGGATCGACAGCGTGTCCGACGCATAGACGCTGCGCAGCACCGACTCGCTGACCTTCGGCGGATCACCGACCATGCCGCTGGCCGATGTGGTCGCCGGGCGCGGGAAGCCGACCATGTTGTAGAGGTTGACGGCGGTGATCGTGCCGAATTCGAAGCCGTTGTTGTTCGTCGTCCGCAGCGCGGAGGCGCCGGCATTCAACTGGTGCCTGACCGGGCCGGTGTGCAGGTCGGCCCGAATGCCGGCCTGACCGGTGCTGGTGAAATCCTCGCGCGGGACGGTCAGGCGCCTAACGGTGCCGGTGCCGTCGACCCGCGTGATGGTGGGGGATGCATAGTCGCCGTCCTCGCGCATGCTGCGCATGCCGAAGGCGCCATAGGCGGTCAGGTTGGGCAGGATGTCGTATTCGGCGCGCATTTGGCCGAAGGTGTCGCGCATCTGCGAATAGCTCCAGGGCTGCGCGTAGTTCTGCGAAGCCGACGGCACCGCCGGGACGAAGCTGCCGAAATAGACCACGGGGCGGCCCTGCTCCACCCGTTGGGTCTGGGTGCCGACGTCAAGCGTCACGCGGGCGCGCTCGCCGCGATAGTCCAGCGCCAGGGAGCCGAGCTTCAGCGTCCGCTCCTCGTCGTCGATGGCGGTGTCGCCGCCGCGGACCGCGGCGTTGACGCGCACGCCGAACTGGTTGGCGTCGCCGAACCGGCGGCCGACATCGGCGGACAGGCCGAAGCGGCTGTCCATGGCATAGCTGGCGGTCAGGCGGGTCAGGGGTTCATCCTCCGCCCGCTTGGGCACCAGGTTCACGCCGCCGCCGATGCCGGACCCGCTGGGGGCCGCACCGTTCAGAAAGGCGTTGGCACCCTTCAGCACCTCTACCCGTTCGAACATGTTGGTGGCGACGATCTGGCGCGGTGCGGTTCCGTAGAGTCCGTCGATCGACAGGTCCTCGCCCGCCAGCTGGAAGCCGCGGATGACGAAGCTCTCCGCGAAGTTGCCGTAGCCGAGGCTGCTGCGCACCGCCGGGTCGTTGGCCAGCACGTCGGCGATGGTATCCGCCTGCTGGTTGCGGATCGTCTCGGCGGTGTAGCCGGTGACGGAGAACGGAACATCCATCGCGTCCTGGTTGCCCAGCGCGCCGATGCGCCCGCCGCGCGCCACCTGACCGCCGGCATAGGCAGGGGGCAGGGCGCCGGGACCGGTCGCAGCCCGGCTGCCTTCGATCTGCACCGGGTCGAGCTGGACGGCGCCGCCGGCAGCCACGCGCTCGACCGTCACGGTGTCGGTGTTGAGGAAACGGGCGGTCAGCCCGGTGCCCGACAGCAGGCGGTTCAGCCCCTCGCGCGCGGACATCGAGCCGCTGACGCCGGGGGAGTTGACGCCCTGCGTCACCGCGCCGGGGCTCAGCACCTGGATGCGCGTGGCGGCGGAGAAGGCGGCGAGCGCCCCGTCCACCGATTGCGGCGTGATGGCGAAGGTCACCGCGCCCGCCGGGTTCGTCTGCGCCATCGCCGCGGGGACGGTGGACAGCAGCAGCCCGGGCGCGATCAGCACCGTCGTCGCAAGAAGCCGCCCCAGGAACCTGCGGCCGAACAAGCCGCCTTGGACGCTGCCCCGGCGCCCGGTCGTCACACCCGTCATTCCAAACTTTGCCGATGCCATCGCTCGCCTCTGTCATCCGGTGAGAGACCGCGCCGCTTTCTGCGACTGCGTCTCATTCTCTTCTTTCCCGGACATGACGATGGGCGGACGGAGATCCCTGGGAAGTATTTTTCAGTCCACCAAGTTTTTTTCAGCGGAGCAGTGTCAGGTAGGGGGTGATGCGGGTGGCGCGCACGCCGAGGCCGCGCTCCAGCGCATCGAACACGGCATCCGGCCGGTCGAGCGCGAAGACGCCGGAGACCACGCGCTCCGCCGCCTCGTCGTTCAGCAGGACCACACGGCCCGGCCATTGCCGGTTCAGCGCGGTGATGACCGAGGCGAGCGACTGCTGGCGGAAGACGATCTGGCCTTGGCGCCATGCGAAGGCGACGGCGGGATCCGCCGCCCGTGGACCGGTCAGGCCGCGGGGGCCGGCCTCCGCGCTTTCACCGGGGCGCAGGCGGACGCTGCCGGGCCAAGGTGCGTGGTTGTCGGCGTTCGGATGGGCAGCGACCTCCACCAGCCCTTCGCCGACCGTGACAGTGGTGCGGTCGTCCTCGCGCCGGACGCTGAATTGGGTGCCCAGCACACGGGCGGCACCCGCCCCGCCTTCGACGACGAAGGGATGATCGGGATCGCGGGTGACGCGGAACCATGCCTCCCCGCGCAGGATCCGGACCCGCCTTGCCCCGTCATGAAAGTCGAGTGCCAGAGCGGTGTCGCCGTTCATCTCAGCGGTGGAGCCGTCGGGCAGGGTCAATGTCCGCCTCTGCCCGGTCGAGGTCACCTGATCCGCAACGGCATTCTGGTAGAGCACCGGTCCGCGCCAGACGCCGAACCCGCCGACCAGCAGCATGACCGCCATCGCCGCCGCGAAGCGCCGCACGCCGGCCGCCGGGCGTCGGGGTGCCGCGATGCGGGTTTCGGCATAGGCGGCGCGGGCGGGTTCCTTCAGGTCGTGCAGGAGGGTTCGCAGTTCGCTCCAGGCGTGGGCATGAGCCGGGCTGCGGGCCAGCCATTCGGCGAAGGCGGTACGCTCTGCCGGGCTGAGGTCGTCGGACTGAAGGCGGAAGAACCACGCGTTGGCTTCCGAGAACAGCCGGTCCTCATCCGGTCCGCCGTCTGCCGGCTTCCTGTGCTGTTCATCCCGGTGATCCATCGTGTCTTGCCGCAAGCTCCTGTTGCCTCGTGTCTGATAAGACGACCTGCGGAGGCCGATCCCTCAAAGAAAATGACCTGCCGGGAAATGGGCTCTGCCGATCATCGCGGCGGGCGCCGCCTCATGTGGGCGCGGCACTGTTCCAGCGCCGTGCGCAGATGGTACTCCACGGTGCGCGGGGAAATGCCGAGCCGCTCGCCGATGGCGCGGTAGGGCAGGCCTTCCACATGGTAGAGCAGGAAGACCTCGCGGGTTTTGGGCGGCAGGGCATCGATGGCGCCACGCAGCCGGGCCATGGTCTGGTTCCGCTCCACCACCGCATCGGCGCCGGGGCCGGCGGCGGGCAGATCGTCGTCGGGCGGCCCTGCCTCGCGCAGGCGCTGGCGCTTGGCGGCGCGGCAATGGTCGAGCGCGATGCGGTCGGCCACCACATAGAGCAGACCGGCCGGGTTCTGCACCGCCTCGCCATCGGACAGGCGGGCCAGCCGCAGGAAGGCATCCTGTGCCAGATCGCCAGCCGTTTGTGGATCGCCGGTCCGCCGGGCGATGGCACGCTCCACCCGCAGCCGGTGTGCATCGAACAGCTCCGCGATCCTGCGCGCCCAGGTTCCGACAGCGCCGGTCATCGGGCGCGCCAGGAACAGAGGTCGTTGACTAGGGCAGGGCGGAGCGTATCGGTCACGGGTGCGCGGAATGGCGGATGCGAAGGAACCGGCATCCGTGGGCTCATCGCCTGGGATGCCAGTTACATCGGTATAGCCGCACTGACCTTAGAACGCGAACGATTCTTATTTCCAGAAACTGAGTTGGGGACGCTCACCGGCTGATCGGCGTGAAGCTGTGCCATGCCGGCATGGTTCCCTTGCCCAGGCCTGGAATGTCGTAATCGGCGGCAAAGCGCGCCATTGCGTTGTTCTCGAGTTTGAAGCCGGCGGCGAAGAGCCGTTCAGCGGCCGCCATCTCATCGTCGCTCTGGATCTTGTTGGTCGTCGCGCTGGTTTCGTGATCGTCTTCGCCAAGGTCGAGATCGGCGAAGCGGTTGGTTTTGCTTGTGAAGACCGACCCCATCAAAGCGCCCTCCTCTTGGGAGAAATGCAGCTTACCGGATTGTCCAAATCCCTTGAGGCGCTCGGAGATCGATCGGTGCATGGCGCTCACTTCCTCCTGGCTGACCGATCCGCTTTTCCAGGCTTCGCCCAACCGGTCGAGATCCTCAAGCGCCGCCCAATGGTCCGGATTCTCGGCCGCTTTGGCCGCGGCGGCGTTCTGTTCGCGCAGTACCTTCATGCGTTCAGCCATCTGCTGCTCTTCAGCGCTATGGCCGCCCTCGGTTACGAAGCGATTGAACAGTGCATTCTTCGCCAGGGATCGCAGGCCCTTCACCGCGTCATCCGCCGATACGCGGCCGGATTCCACCAAGCTTTCCAACTGCTTCTTGCTGTCGGAGTCGAGATGTTCGAAGGCTTTCGCCGCCATGCCGGTCAGAGCCTTGCCAAGCTTGCTGACGGAGACGGTATCGCCGGCCGCGGCTGCCGGTGCGGCTGGCGAAGGGGAGGGTGCGGCCTTGCTTGAAAACAGCTGGGTCGCTGCGGTTGTGGTGGACTTGCCGGTCAGCGCCGCCCAGGCGTTGCTGTAAACGCTCTGCACCATCTCACATCCCCAACCTTGCGTGGCGATGCGATCACCATAGCGCAAGCGCGGATATGAGTAAAAATTGCGCGGGATTTATAACGATGTTTCCTCCACCGCCGCGAGCAGCGGTGGAGGCTCTGCCGACCTCAAACGTGGAAGCTCTCGCCGCAGCCGCAGCGGCCTTTCTCGTTGGGGTTCTTGAAGACGAATCCGGTCTGGAACTTGTCGTCGACATAGTCCATCTCGCTGCCGATCAGGAACATGACGGCGGCCGGGTCGATCAGGATGGTGACGCCCTTGTCCTCCACCACCTCGTCGAACTTCATCTTCTCCTTGGCATACTGAACGTCGTAGCTGAGGCCGGAGCAGCCGCGCGCCTTCACGCCGATGCGCAGGCCGACCATGTCGTCGGTGGCCTTGGACATCAGCGCCTTGACGCGCTCCGCGGCGGCGTCGGTGATCGTGAGCGCCTTGGGCAGGGAACGGGCCATGGTGACGGTCTCCTAAATACGGCTCAATACGGCTCAGAACATATCCAGTTGCAGGCGGGCTTCCTCGGACATCATGCCCTGGTGCCAGGGGGGCTCCCACACCAGTTCGATCTTGACCTCGTTGACGTCCTCGACGCCCAGCACGGCCTGACGGACCTGCTCGGGCAGTTCGCCGGCCACCGGACACATGGGGCTGGTCAGCGTCATATCAATCTCGACATTGCGCTGGCCATCCATGTCCACACGGTAGATCAGGCCCAGTTCCCAGATATCGACCGGGATCTCGGGATCGTAGCAGGTCTTGATGGCCGCCACGACGCGATCCATGATCTCCTCCCGCGGGTCGTAGCCCTCGGGCGGCTGGGGCATCGGGGCGAAGTCCTTGGACTCGGAAGCCTCGGTCGCCGCGTCGGCCTTCAACTGCGCCTCGGCTTCGGCCGGGTTCGGAGCGATCGGGCGCTGCGTCAGGGTTTCATCGGGCATTTCGATCCCCCTTCCCTCAATACTGGTCGCTGGAGGCCGCAGCCTCGCCGTGGAGTGCCGCGTTCATCGCGTGCCAGGCCAGCGTCGCGCACTTCACCCGCACCGGGAACTGGCGCACGCCGGACATGACCATCAGCTTTTCCATGGTCTCGTCATCGACACCATCGGGGATGTCGGGCTCGTCCTGAGTGCACAGTTCATGGAATGCGTGGAACAGCGTCTCCGCCTCCGCCGCCGTCTTGCCGCGCACCAGCTCCGTCATCATCGACGCGCTTGCGGTGGAGATGGCGCAGCCGCGGCCCTGGAAGGCCACGTCGTCGACCACGCCGTCCTTCAGGGTCAGATAGACCATGAAGCGGTCACCGCACATGGGGTTCTCGCCCTTCGCCTCGCGGTTGGAGTCGTCGGGATGGCGGAAGTTGCGGGGATTCTTGCCGTGGTCCAGGATCACTTCCTGATACAGCTCGCGCAGATCGTCCATCATGCTCCGAAGAACTCCTTGACCGCCTGGAGGGACTGGACGAGGGCGTCGGCTTCCTCCCGCGTGTTGTACAGGCCGAAAGAGGCGCGGACGGTCGGCCCGACGTCGAACCGCTCGGCCAGCGGCTCGGCGCAATGGCGGCCGACGCGCACGGCGACGCCATACTGGTCGACGATGGTGCCGACGTCGTGCGGGTGCACGCCCTCCAGCGCGAAGGAGATGATCGGCCCCTTGCCGGGCGCGGTGCCGACGATGCGCAGGCCGTCGATCTGCGACAGCTGCTGCGTCGCGTATTGCAGCAAATCGTGCTCGTGCGCGGCGATGGCGTCGCGGCCCAGCGCCTCGACATAGTCGATGGCGGCGCCCAGCCCGATGACCTCGGTGATCGGCGGCGTGCCGGCCTCGAAGCGCGACGGCGGCGCCTTGAAGGTGGTGCCTTCGAAGCTGACGCTCTCGATCATGTCGCCGCCGCCCTGGTAGGGGGGCATCTTCTTCAACAGGTCGTACTTGCCGTACAGCACGCCGAGACCGGTCGGGCCATAGAGCTTGTGCGCGGTGAAGACGTAGAAGTCGGCGTCGATGTCCTGCACGTCCACCGTGCCATGCACCACCGCCTGGCTGCCGTCGAACAGGACGGGCACGCCGCGCTCATGCGCCAGCTTCGCGATGGTCTTGGCCGGGGTGACGGTGCCCAGCACGTTGGAGCAGTGGGTGATCGCCACCAGCTTCGTGCGGTCGGACAGCAGATTCTTGTATGCGTCCATGTCGAGGACGCCGTCCTCGTCGCAGGGCACGACCTTGATGACGATCTTCTTCTCGGCCTGGAGCAACTGCCACGGAACGATGTTCGCGTGATGCTCCATGATCGACAGGATGACCTCGTCGCCTTCGTTGAGGAAGGTGCGGCCATAGCTGGCGGCCACGAGGTTGATCGCCTCGGTCGAGCTGCGGGTGAAGACGATGCAGCGGTCGCTCGGCGCGTTCAGGAAGCGCGCGACCTTGGTGCGCACCGCCTCGAACTGGTCGGTGGCGGTCTGCGACAGGAAATGAACGCCGCGGTGGATGTTGGAATAGTCCTCCTCCAGGAAGCGGGTCATGGCCTGGATGACCTGACGCGGCTTCTGGGCGGACGCCCCGCTGTCCAGATAGACGAGAGGCTTGCCGGGCTTTCCCTTCCTGGCGTGGACGCTGCGGGCGAGGATCGGGAAATCCTCCCGCACCCGCTGCACGTCGTAGGCTTGGTTCAGGATGGCATCGGACATGGTTACTTCTGCTCCTCCAGCCAGCCGGCGATGATCCCCTGGAAGGCGTCGCGGATCGACTCCTCGGCGATCTCCTCAAGGGATTCCGACAGGAATGCGCCGATCAGCAGGCCCTGGGCGGTGTCGCGGTCGATGCCGCGGGCGCGCAGGTAGAACAGCGCGTCGTCGTCCAACTCGCCGGCGGTGCAGCCGTGGCTGCACTTCACGTCGTCGGCATGGATTTCCAGCTCCGGCTTGCTGTCGATCTCGGCCCCGTCGGACAGCAGAAGCGCCCGGTTCAGCTGGTAGCCGTCGGTCTTCTGCGCATCCGGGCAGACGGTGATCTTGCCCTGGAACACCGCGCGGGCGGTGTCGTCGATGACGCCCTTGTAGACCTCGCGGCTGGTGCCGTTCGGCTGGGCGTGGACGATCACCGTGGTGGTGTCGGCATGCTGGGTGCCGCGGACCAGATAGCCGCCGCTGACATGCGTCCGCGCCTCGGTCCCGTCGAGGCGGCTGACCACCTCGTTGCGCGACAGCTTGGCGCCCGTCGTCAGGATGAAGTTGTCGTAGCAGCCGCCGGTCGCCACCGTCGCCGCGATGTGCGACAGGTGGATGGCGCCGGCGCCCTCACGCTGCGACTTGTAATGGTGCAGGATGGCGCCTTCGCCGACGAACACCTCGGTGACGTGGTTCGACAGCGTGGTGCCGGCGCCGCGGCCGACATGGTGTTCGACAACCACCGCCTTCGATCCGGCCTCCGCGATCAGCAGCATGCGCGGATGGCAGGTGGTCGCCTGCGCCTCGGACCCGACGGAGACAAAGACCAGCTCGATGGGCCGTTCCACCCGGACGCCGGCCGGCACATGCAGGACCGGGCCGTCGGCGAGGTAGGCGCTGTTCAGCGCCACCAGCGGCCGGTCGTCGGCAGCGGCGAGGCGGCCGATGTGGTCGGCCAACAGGTCCGCATGGCTGGTCAGCGCGGCGGCGAGGCTCAGCAGTTCCACACCCGGCGGCAAGCTTTCGACCGAGGACAGGTCGGCGCGGAAACGGCCGTCGACGAACACCAGACGCGGACCGTCCTGCCCTTCGGCCCGCACGGTCGGCAGCAGGTCGATGGCTGCCGCCGCCGGGGCCGCCGGCTGGAAGCTGACCTTGGCGAGGTCGCGCAGGTTGGTGTAGCGCCAGCTTTCGTTCCTGATCGTCGGCAGGCCGACGGCGGCGAAGCGCTCACGCCCCGCGGCGCGCAGCTCGTTCAGCCAGGACAGACCGCTGCCGGGCAGGCCGGCGCCCATCTCGTCGAGCGGCGCCAGGAAGGCCGGCGCCGTCGCCGGATCGGCACCGCGCGTCGAGTAGGTCATAGGGTGAAGGGGGGAGGGATGTTGCACCGTCATCACGCCGCCTCGCTCGCGCCGAAGTCGCGGTAGCCGTTCTTCTCCAGCTCCAGCGCCAGTTCCTTGCCGCCCGACTTCACGATGCGGCCGGCGGCCAGCACATGGACATAGTCGGGAACGATGTAGTCGAGCAGGCGCTGGTAGTGGGTGATGACCAGCATCGACCGCTCCGGCGAGCGGAGCGCATTGACGCCCTCCGCAACGATCTTCAGCGCGTCGATGTCGAGGCCGCTGTCCGTCTCGTCGAGGATGGCGAATTTCGGCTCCAGCACCGCCATCTGCAGCGTCTCGTTGCGCTTCTTCTCACCGCCGGAGAAGCCGACATTGACCGCGCGCTTCAGCATCTCGTCCGACATGCCGAGAGCCTTGGTCTTGGCGCGGATCAGCTTCAGGAACTGCATGGCGTCCAGTTCCTTCTCGCCGCGATGCTTGCGGATGGCGTTGATCGCCGTCTTCAGGAAGGTGGTGTTGCCGACGCCGGGGATTTCCACCGGATACTGGAAGGCCAGGAAGACGCCTTCGGCCGCCCGCTCTTCCGGCTCCATCGCCAGCAGGTCCTTGCCGTAATAGGTGACCGAACCCTCCGTGACCTCATAGCCGTCGCGGCCGGCCAGCACGTAGGACATGGTGCTCTTGCCGGCGCCGTTCGGCCCCATGATGGCGTGGACCTCGCCCGGGCGGATGGTCAGGTCGACGCCCTTGAGGATTTCCTTGCCGTCCACGGTGGCGTGCAGGTTCTTGATTTCGATCATCGTCTTCGCCTCGTTGTCGTCTTCTGGCTGCCGGCACGCCGTCCGGTGGCTTCACTCTGTCCTCCGCCTCTCCACGAGGGAGAGGGGAGGGCACGCTCTTACCCCACGCTGCCTTCCAAGCTGATGCCCACCAGCTTCTGCGCCTCCACGGCGAATTCCATGGGGAGTTCCTTCAGGACCTCCTTGCAGAAACCGTTGACGATCAGGGACACCGCGTCCTCCTCCGAGATGCCGCGCTGGCGGCAGTAGAAGAGCTGGTCCTCGCTGATCTTGGCCGTCGTCGCCTCATGCTCGATGCGGGCGGAGCGGTTGCGGCTCTCGATGTAGGGGACCGTGTGGGCGCCGCACTTGTCGCCGATCAGCAGGCTGTCGCACTGGGTGTGGTTGCGCGCACCCTCCGCCTTGGGCAGGATCTTCACCAGCCCGCGGTAGGTCTGCTGCGCCTTGCCGGCCGAGATGCCCTTCGACACGATCGTCGAGCGGGTGTTCTTGCCGATGTGGATCATCTTGGTGCCGGTGTCGGCCTGCTGGAAGTTGTTGGTGATGGCGACCGAATAGAACTCGCCCACCGAATTGTCGCCCTGCAGGATGCAGCTCGGATACTTCCAGGTGATCGCCGAGCCGGTCTCCACCTGCGTCCAGGAGATCTTGGAGTTCCTGCCGCGGCAGGCGCCGCGCTTGGTGACGAAGTTGTAGATGCCGCCGACGCCCTCGGCATTGCCGGGATACCAGTTCTGGACGGTCGAATACTTGATCGTCGCGTCGTCCATCGCCACCAGTTCCACCACCGCGGCATGCAGCTGGTTCTCGTCGCGCTGGGGTGCCGTGCAGCCTTCCAGATAGCTGACGTAAGACCCTTCGTCGGCGATGATCAGCGTCCGCTCGAACTGGCCGGTGTTGGCCTGGTTGATGCGGAAGTAGGTCGACAGCTCCATCGGGCAGCGCACACCCTTGGGGATGTAGACAAAGCTGCCGTCGGTGAACACTGCGCAGTTCAGCGTCGCATAGTAGTTGTCGGTGTAGGGCACCACCGAGCCGAGATACTTCTTCACGAGTTCCGGGTGCTTCTGCACCGCCTCGGAGATCGCGCAGAAGATGATGCCCATCTCCTCCAGCTTCGCCTTGAAGGTGGTGGCGACCGACACGCTGTCGAACACGGCGTCCACGGCGATGGCCGGGCTCTTGCCCTCCGATCCCTCGACGCCGGCCAGGATCTCCTGCTCACGCAGGGGGATGCCCAGCTTCTCGTAGGTCTTCAGCAGTTCCGGATCGACCTCGTCCAGCGACTTCGGCCCGACCTTCTGCTTCGGCGCGGCATAGTAATGCGCGTCCTGATAGTCGATGGGCGGGAAGCTGACGGCGGCCCATTGCGGCTCCTCCATCGTCTGCCAGACGCGGAAAGCCTTCAGGCGCCATTCCAGCAGCCACTCCGGCTCCTCCTTCTTGGCGGAGATGAAGCGGACGATGTCCTCGTTCAGGCCCTTCGGCGCGACGTCGGATTCGATGTCGGTCGTGAAGCCGTACTTGTACTTCTGCTCCGTGACGGCGCGGACCTGCTCGACGGTTTCCGGTTGGGCGGCCATGGCTTTGCCTCGTCCTTCTCAAGAATGCTGTTCGGTGCGCGCCGTTCAATGCGCAGGGCGGGCCGGCTGGGCGGCAGTGGAATTCGTTGCGGCTGCCGGGGCCGGGAAGGTGATGGGGGCCATCATGTCGGCCAGCGTCACCTCCTCCAGCGCGCCGCGAATGGCGCGGTTCACCTTTTCCCAACCGCCGCGCATGGGGCAAAGTTGCTCCACCCCGCATTGGCTGTCGGCGCCGTCGACGCAGGCGGTCAGCGCGATGGGACCGTCGAGCGCCGTGATGATTTCCGCGATGGAGATTGCATCGGCCGGGCGGCTCAGCGCATAACCGCCGGCAGCACCGCGTTGCGAGGTGGTGAGGCCCGCCGGCGTCATCGCCTTCATCAGCTTGGCGACGGTCGGGGCGGGCACGCCGGTGCGATCGGCCAGATGGGCGACGGTATGGACCGCACCCACCTGCCGCGCCATCTCGCTCAACACGACGATGGCATAGTCGGTCAGCTTGCTCAGCCGGATCATGACCGCACCCCGTTTCACCCCGGTTTCGAATACAGGACCAATTTAGTCCTGATTGATCCGGGGGGCAAGGGGCGTTTGTCGATTAAAGTGCAGGGTTTCCGCGGCTTTGGCGCCTATGCATAGCTGATCCGCCGGGAATACCCATCAAGCCTACTTGGTTATAGCGTCGCTCCATCCATCACGCTACAGCCAAGGCGGCGCCCGTTGGCGATGGTGCGGCGGTTTGTCGCAATCTGGGTGGAGAAACGGAAAACCCCGCGCCGGAAGGGCGCGGGGTCGGTCCGATTCAGTTGGGAAGCGGGGGTCAGCCCGGCTTCTTGACTTCCTCGCGGGCGGCGTTGGTGGCTTCCGAAACGACCTCGCGGACGTCCTCCTTGGCCGACTCGACAACGGTCTGGGCCGCGGCCTGGGCGGCGCGGGTGCCGCGGTCGAGCGCGTCCATCGCGATCGCCTTGGCGCGCTCGGTCGCCTCGTCCGCATACTCGCCGACCCACTGCTTCTCATAGCGGGTGCCCGGCAGGGCGGCGCCGATGGCCGCGCCCAGTGCGACACCCATGACCCCGGCGACGATCGGGTGATCCTCCACGAGGTCCCAGAAGCCGGTCGTCATGTCATGGGCGCGGTGGCGCAGATGATCGGTCGACGGCGCCATGGAGGAGAGACGCGACATGCCGCGGCCGGCGTTGCCCTGCGATTGCCGCTGGCCATGGATGTCGCCCCGGCCCGACGCATGATCGTCGTCCGAGCCACCCATCATCCCGCTGACGGTGCCCGAGGCGCTGTCGTAGGCAGAACCGACCGCGCCCGACGCGCTGTCATAGGCGGAGCTGGCGGCGCTGCGCACGCTGTCGGAGGCGCTGCTCAGCGACTCGCGGGCATAATCGACGGCGTCGCCCATGCGGTGGCGGGCCGACCGAACCGTGCTGGACCGGGCGATGCGGCGGTCGTAGCCGGTGCTGGACAGGGCGAGCCAGCCCAGCCCGATGCCGACCAGGGCGAGCGGGATCGGGTTGCTGGTGACGCTGCTCAGCATCGAGCCGTCCGAAGCGGAGCGCGAGCGCGACCCTTTGTAGTGGACGGTCTGGCCGCTCTCGTAACGGTCCGACTGATGCTGGTGGGAACGCTGGGACGGGGTTTCCGGCGTCGCCGGCGTGTAGGTGTGCTTCATGGTGTTCTCCATCAGGGATTGGGGCGACCACCGCGCCAGACTGCCGCGCAGACGTGCGGTGCGGTCGCGCAGCGCATCGACGGTGCCGCCGATGCGCGCGCGGCTGGCGCGGATGTCGCCCTCCAGGGCGTCGAGATCCTGCGGCGTGGCTGCCTGCCCGGCCGCGGGAGTGCTTTTGTCGTCCGCCATCGGCCGGCCCCTAGCGGGCAAGCTGGGACTTGGCCCAACGCTTGTCGTCTTCCAGCGTGTTCATGGTGCGGCGGGGGCGGAGGTTGGCGGGGCTCAGCCGGTTCTTGCCGACGTAAGCCAGGATGCCTCCCACCGCCAGAACCACCACGCCGACGATCAGCGCTGACAGCCATGGGGCCAGGACGTTGGACAGGCCGAGAACCGCAGCGGCAAGCAGGACCAGGACGCCGGCGAAGGCGACCAGTCCGCCGACGGCGATGAAGGCCACGCCGCCGGCGGCCTCGGTGGCCTTGTCGGTCAGCTCGGCCTTCGCCAACGCGATCTCGGATCGGGCGAGGTTGGCGGATTCGCGGGCGAGATCGGCGAACAGGCCGGCGAGCGGCCGGTCCTGCCGCGGATCCCGCGGCTCGTCATAGCGGTTCTCGGCGGCGCTCATGGACGCTGTCCCTGCGGCTTGGAGGTGGAGGAGGTGGTGCCGGCGGCCCCGCCCTGGGTTCCGCTGGTGCCGGTGGTGTTGCCGGTGCCGCCGACTCCAGTGGTGCCGACGCCGGTGGTGCCGGCATTCACGGAGCTGCCGGCGCTGCCGGTGGCGCCCGAAACTCCGGCGGGCGTGCTGACCGTGCTGGTGCCGAGCGCCGTATCGGCCGACGGCGACGCGGTGCGGCCGGTGACGGAGGCCGGCGCGGTGGACAGCGGCATGCCGATGCGGCCGGCGGCAGCCGGCTTCGGCTCACCCAGGCGCTCCGCTCCGCGTTCCGACTCCATGCGACCGGCGAGGCTGCCGGTGTTGACGCTGGTGGAGCCGGTGGTGGGGGTGTCCGCGCTGTGGGACGGGGTGCCGCGGCTGACGGACTCGGCGATGCCGCCGGCCATGCCGCGGCTCGGCGTGCGGTCGGAATCGCGGTTCATGTCGCGGCCGCGGTCGCGGCCGACGTCATACGCGGTGCCGCGGGTGCTGCGCACGGACTGCGACGGGTGGGCGTTGCCGCGCAACGAGGTGGACGCGCGGTGCATCCGGCGCTCGCCGGAGCTCTTGATGAAGCGTGCGGCCAGGAAGCCGACGGCGAAGGCGGCGCCGATGAACACCTCCGGCTGGCGGCGGGCGAAGCCTTCCACCTCGCCGACGATGTCGTCGACCGTGGCGTCGCGCAGCATGTCGGCGACGCGCTCCACACGGTCGGCCGCCTGCACGGCGTAATCGGCGACCACGCCGCCATTCTCCTGGTTCAGCTGCTCGGCGGCCTTGTGCAGGGCGTTGGCGACGCCGCCCAACTGGTCGGCGGCGCGGCCGGTCTGCTGCTCCAGCAGCGAACGGATGCGGCCCTGGGCCTGGCCCAGCGTTTCGCGGCCGGTCTCCATGGCGTCGTCGGCGGCACGGTTGACGGTCTTCTTGATGTCCTCGACGCTGCCGCGCCCGCCCGACGGGGTGTTGGCGGTGGTGGAGCTGCTGCCGGCGGTCGAATGTCCAGTGGTGGAGCCGGTCGGGGTCGTTCCGCCGGTGCCGGTCATGTCGCGGTTCGGCATCGTGTCTTTCCTCCTCGGGATTCCGGTATTCCGCGGCTCCGCGCCTGCGGTTTCGCACCGCCCGTTGCGGAATCGGGTGTCGGGAAGTGAAACACCAGCCAAGCCTTGGGGTTCCACGCAGGGCCTGCGCGAAATGGACAGTTGCGGCGATTGTGCTAAACTTTGCCGCGAACAACTTGGTTCGGCCGGGCCGGAGGGTGGCGGCATGAGCGTCTTCAGCGTGGTGGCGGACGGCCAGTCCGGCCTTTTCCGGCTGCAGCAGGCGAAGAAGCCCTGGGAGAAGGAACTGGAGGCGAAGGACGCCAAGGGCCAACTCGCCCAGAAGGCGGAGCGTGCGCATGCCATGACCCAGCCATCGGCCAAATGGCAGAGCGACAACTCCGCCGCCAGGGCCGCCTTGGAGGAGGCGCGGCGTGTCGGCGGGCCCAAGGAGGCCGCAGCGGCCCGGCTGGAGCAGGTCGAACGCAAAATTGAGCAATTGAAGCTGGCGATGCGCTTCGCCCAGGGCGATGCGCAGAAGCTGGCGGCCTTGGCGCGCGAAGCCGCGTTGCTGGCGCGTGAGGCCGGGCGCGCTGCCAAGGAGTACGGCGCCGGCATCAAGGCCGCGGCGGAACTGGGTCTGCCCGGCGACAGCGCCGCCGCGGCCGGCGGAACGATGCTGTCCAGCGAGACCACCATCACGCGCAGCACCACCAGCCTGACCCTGCAGCAGACCGAACTGACGCTGACCATCGACATTTCGGCGGGGGAGGGGGTTCCGGCCCAAAGCGCCGTCCAAAACGCGGCCGAAACAACCGCCGACCTGATGGCAGCCGGTGCCGCGGCCGATGCCGAGTCCGCTGCCCAAACCGCGTCCCAGGACGGCGCACTGCCCGACGACATTGCCCGGCTGGTCGAGGATGTTCTGTCCGGGCTGGGCGCCGGTGGGATGACCGGACATGGCGTGGCCGCCGGCAGACCAATCAGCGGCCACGGTCCGATGATCCAGCAGATGATGGCCGACAACGCCATGAAGATGTCGCGCTATCGCGAGGCCGATGCTTTCGGCCAGCGGGTGGAAGGCGTGCTTGCCACCTCCAAGCGCATCATCGGTGAGGCCAAGGCCGCCAACATGCTGGAGGAATCGGAAAAACGGCGGCGGGAGCGGCGCGAAGGCTTCAAGGCGGACGACAAGATGGTCGAAGCCGCCCAGAAGGAGGTGAACGCCCTGCGCGCCGCCGCCTTCGGGTCCGGCGAGGCGCTCGGCGCGGCCGGGCTGCTGGGCGGCGGCGATGCGGACGCGGCGGAGATCCCGGGCGTGTCGTCGCCGGTCGCCTCCATTGCCCAGCCGGCTGCGGCCCTCGATCTGCTCGCCTGACCGGGCCCGGCGGACACCAGCCGTCTGCTACCATTTCTCCATACGCTGCGGTGCGACATTGTGTTGACCGGCTCGCGCGGAAGACGCGATAACCGATGAACCAAGACTCCCGGAGAGGAGTCTGCGAACCGAGCGCAAGAGAATGGGACACGCAACGAGATGAGCAACTGGATCCGCCGTGGCGGCCTCGAAATCGCCCAACCGCTGTACGACTTCATCAATGACGAGGCGCTGCCGGGGACCGGTGTCGACGCCGACCGTCTCTGGACCGGCCTCGACCAACTCCTGCACGAGCTGGCGCCGCGCAACAAGGCTCTGCTGGACAAGCGCGACAGCCTGCAGGCCCAGATCGACGAGTGGCATGCCGCCCGCCGCGGCAAGGTCTTCGATCAGGCCGAATACGAGTCCTTCCTGCGCCAGATCGGCTATCTGGTGCCCGAGGGTGGCGACTTCGCCGTCGGCACCGGCAACGTCGATCCGGAGATCGCCTATCTCGCCGGCCCGCAGCTGGTGGTGCCGATCACCAACGCCCGCTATGCCCTGAACGCCGCCAATGCGCGCTGGGGCAGCCTGTACGATGCGCTGTACGGCACCGACGCCATTCCGGGCACTCCGGCGGCCGGCGGCTATGACGCCGCCCGCGGGGCGCAGGTGATCGCCTGGGCGCGCAAGTTCCTGGACGACGCCGTTCCGCTGGCCGAGGGCAGCCATGCCGACGCCACCGGCTATGCGGTCGAGGGCGAGGCGCTGGCGGTCACGCTGAAGAGCGGCGGCAAGACCGGGCTGAAGGACAAGGCCGCCTTCGTCGGCTGGCAGGGCGAGGCTTCGGCGCCGTCGGCCGTGCTGCTGGTGCAGAACGGCACCCACATCGAGATCCGCATCGACCGCAGCAGCGTGATCGGCAAGGACGATCCGGCCGGCGTCGCCGACGTCGTACTGGAAGCCGCCCTGTCGACCATCCAGGACTGCGAGGATTCCGTCGCCGCCGTTGATGCGGAGGACAAGGTCGTCGCCTACCGCAACTGGCTGGGCCTGATGAAGGGCACGCTGGAGGCCAGCTTCCCCAAGGGCGACAAGACCGTCATCCGCAAGCTGAACCCGGACCGCACCTACACCACGCCGACCGGCAGCGTCACCCTGCACGGCCGCAGCCTGCTGCTGGTCCGCAACGTCGGCCACCTGATGACCATCGACATGGTCAAGCTGTCCGACGGCAGCGAGGCGCCGGAAGGCATCCTGGACGGCGTCTTCACCTCGCTGATCGCGCTGCACGATCTGAAGGCTGATGGGGGCTTGCGCAACAGCCGCGCCGGCTCGGTCTACATCGTGAAGCCGAAGATGCACGGCCCCGAAGAGGTCGCCTTCACCGACGAGCTGTTCGGCCGCGTCGAGGACCTGCTGGGCATGGCCCGCAACACCCTCAAGGTCGGCATCATGGACGAGGAGCGGCGCACCACCGTCAACCTCAAGGAGTGCATCCGCGCCGCCAAGGACCGCGTGGTGTTCATCAACACCGGCTTCCTGGACCGCACCGGCGACGAGATCCACACCTCCATGGAGGCCGGCCCGGTCGTCCGCAAGGCGGCGATGAAGGCCACCAAGTGGATCTCGGCCTATGAGGACAACAACGTCGATGTCGGCCTGAAGGCGGGTCTGAAGGGCCGCGCGCAGATCGGCAAGGGCATGTGGGCGATGCCCGACCTGATGGCCGACATGCTGGTCGCCAAGATCGGCCACCCGAAGGCCGGCGCCAACACCGCCTGGGTCCCGTCGCCGACCGCCGCCACCCTGCACGCCACCCACTATCACTCGGTGAATGTGGCCGAGGTGCAGGACCAGCTGGCCAAGCGTCAGGCCGCCGCCCTGTCCGACATCCTGACCATCCCGCTCGCCGACCGCCCCAACTGGTCGGAGGACGAGATCCGGGAGGAGCTGGAGAACAACGCCCAGGGCATCCTCGGCTATGTGGTGCGCTGGATCGACCAGGGCGTCGGCTGCTCCAAAGTGCCGGACATCCACGACGTCGGGCTGATGGAAGACCGCGCCACCCTGCGCATCTCCAGCCAGCACATCGCCAACTGGCTGCATCACGGCATCTGCACCGAGGCCCAGGTGATGGAGGTCATGAAGCGCATGGCCGCCGTCGTCGACAAGCAGAACGCCGGCGACCCGCTGTACAAGCCGATGGCCGGCAACTTCGACGGCAGCATCGCCTTCCAGGCGGCCTGCGATCTGGTGTTCAAGGGCCGTGTCCAGCCGAACGGCTACACCGAGCCGGTCCTGCATGCGCGCCGCCGTCAGGTGAAGGCGGCGGGGTGAGTGAGGGGGCTGAGTTAAGGAGCAGTTAGACCCCCACCTAGCCTCCCCCGCTGGGCGGGGGAGGGACTGCCGCTGCTCTCCCGCATCGGCACTTATCCCCTCCCCCGCCCAGCGGGGGAGGGTTAGGGTGGGGGTCTAACGTCGCTTCCCACCAACTCCCAACACCCGCACCGCCACCTGCTTGGTGTAGGGACTGGCCGCGAAATACTCGTACTGGACCGCATTCTCCACGGCGAATTCCTGGAACGCCCGATACTCGTCGTCGCGCCAGCTGCGATTGCCGATATACTCGTCGAACACGATGACGGTCCCCGGCCGCACCCGGTCCGCGAGCGCGGACAGCACCGTGCGGGCCGACGCGTAGATGTCGCTGTCCACATTCACGAAGCGCACCGGCCCCGCATGACCCGCCAGGAAGGGCGGCAGGCTGTCCTCGAACCACCCCACATGCAGGCGGGCGTTGTCGCGCACCGGCGGCAGCTGGCTGTCGGTGGTCAGCACGCCGCGGGGGGAGTTCACCCAGCCCTCCGGCAGCCCCTCGAACGAGTCGAAGCCGTGGACCTCCTGGCCGGCGGCGTCGGCGATGTGGTCGAGCGAGGTGCCGCGCCGCACGCCGAACTCCAGCACCAGACCGGGCGTGCCGGCGCAGGCCAGCGCATGGCGCAGCAGACGGCCGCTGTTGCCGAACAGGCGGAAGTCGGATGAGAGCTTCGGCAGCAGCGCCCTGGTCCCGTCCGGCAGCGGCCGGCGCTTCGGGTTGTCGCCGATCTCCGCGGCCTCGACCGCATCCGCCTCGGCATCGCGGCCGAGCAGTCGCAGGGTGGCGGCGAGATAGCCCCAGTATTTCCCATTGGCCCCGCCGCAGCGCGTCGCACGGCGCAGGCGGCGCAGCGCCTCGTCGGAGCCGTGACCGTGCAGCGCCTGTGCATGGCTGCCGAACCACGCGGCCGCATGTTCGGGATCGTCGGCCAGCAGCGCATCGAAATGGGCCAGCGATACGCCGTCGCGGCCGAGATAGGCGGCGGCCATCGCCGCCTCGTAACGGATGTCCGGGGAGGTATCGCCGCTTGCCAGCGCCTTGCGCGCCAGGACGAGCGCGTCGTCATAACGGGCGTCGCGGCGCAGCGCGCCGGCCAGTGCCGCCGTCAGGGGTGGGCAGCCGGGGGAAACTCGAACCGCACGCTCGAACCAGCGGACGGCGGGGAAGGGGGCGTTGTCAGCCTGATGGGCTTGCGCCAAGGCGGCGAGGCGATCGACGTCGTCCGGACGGTCCGCCAGCACCCGGCGCAGGCAGGCGATGGCCGCCGGGGCGTCGCGGTGGCCGAGAAGGGCCAGCCCCAACAGATGCAGCCGCTCCAGACCGGTGGGAATGGCGTCGCTGCGCAACAGGCGCAGGGCGGGGCGGTAACGGCGCGCGTCGATCAGGGCGCGCGCCTCGTCCAACAGGTTGGATACCAGGACAGGTTCAGCGGTCAAAATGACTCATTGGGGCAGCCGGCGGAAGGTCCACACCGACGCCGGCGGCAGGTTCCGGGCGATCCAGGCATGGCGCCGCGGCTTCAGCCGCAGCCGCCGGATCAACTCCGGGTTCACCGGGGCGAAGGGGCCGTAGGTGAATTGCACGAAAACCCCGTCGGGCGCCAGCACGGAAAAGGCGCCGCGCACGATCCGCGCCTGGACCGACAGCGGCATGGCGATCAGCGGCAGGCCGGACACCACCGCGTCGCAGGTCTCCCAACCATGGGCCTGGACGATCCGATGCACCCGCGTCGCGTCGCCGCGCACCACAGTCGCATCCGGATGCAGCACCGACAGATGGTCGACGAAGGCGGGGTCCAACTCGACCATCAGCAGATTGCCGGGAATGACGCCATGGCCGAGCAGGGCGGAGGTGACGGGGCCGGTTCCGGGGCCAAGCTCAACCACGCGGCGGTCGGGACCGCATTGGGCGGCCTTCGCCATGGCACGGCACAGTTCGGGACCGCTTGGAGTTACCGATGCGACCTTAAGGGGTGAGCGAATCCAGCGCTCGACAAAAAGCTTGCGTTCAGCAAGTGACATCGACCGACCTCCCAACAGACGCCGGATCAATTCCTCGGCTCTGC
Source organism: Azospirillum largimobile (assembly GCF_977007025.2). NCBI lineage: Bacteria > Pseudomonadati > Pseudomonadota > Alphaproteobacteria > Rhodospirillales > Azospirillaceae > Azospirillum > Azospirillum largimobile. The sequence goes on along the minus strand of NZ_CDRMUA020000004.1, from coordinate 511,714 downwards.
TTCAACCCTTTCTACTGAGTTACGTTTCGTTGCGCCAGCCGAATGGATTTTGAATGATCGTTTAACAAAACCGTGACGAAGCCATGAAGCATTATGGTCGTCGAGTATTTCGGTACGCTTGGCCGAAAGGGGTACTCCGTGGCGACGCGGGGCCGCCAACAGCCGTTCCATTCGCGAATCGCCGCTGCAATGTTCTCCTTTTCTTCCACTCCACCGTTGACATGGCCGGGATCGCCGGGGCACCGTTGCGGAACCGGAAGGACTGGGAACCAAGGGACCAGAACACGACATGCCGACGCTCGCGCCCGATCATTCGGACCTGTTCGACGATGCGGGCAAACCGCCCCGGCTGCTGGAACTCGATGTTTCACGGATCCTTCGCAACCCGCATCTGCCGCGCCGCCATTTCGACCCGGAGGAAATGCAGGGGCTGGCCGACTCGATCGCGCATTACGGGTTGAAACAGCCGATTCTGGTGCAGGAGACGGTGGGCGGTCACCGGCTGGTCGCCGGCGAACGCCGGCTGCGCGCCCATGAGATGCTGGGGCTGGCGACCATCTATGCGCTGGTCACCTCCGGCAATCCGGACGAGCTGTCGCTGGTGGAGAATGTGCAGCGCGTCGACCTGGACGCGTTGGAACTGGCGGAGGCGCTGGCCCGGCTGATCGACCGTTTCGGCTACACCCAGGAGCAGCTGGGCCGCATCATCGGCAAGAGCCAGAGCAACATAAGCCATACCCTGCGGCTGAACAGCCTGCCGGAGACGATCAAGCAGGAATATGCCGCCGCCCACCACGACGTCTCCCGCTCCACCCTGATCGAGATCGCCTGGATCAAGGACCTGGAAGAGCAGATGGCGCTGTGGGAGCAGGTGAAGGCCGGTGACGGCACCGTCCAGGCCGCCCGCAGCCGCAAGGATGCCGCCAAGGAGCCGTCGCTGCGCACCATGTCGGCGGTCGGCCGTTTCCTCGACGCGCTGCGCCGCGCCACCGCCAAGCTGGGCGATCCGCGCGAGCACCGCGCCTATGTCGACGACATGCAGCGCCGCGAACTGATCAGCCTGCGCCGCCGCATCGATTTGCTGCTGGGCGACGAACCGATGGTGGATTGAGGGGGAGTGTGTGCTTGTGCCCAGTTAGATCCCAGCTAACCTCCCGCCCAGCTCTCGCACAAAGCTCCGCCATGTGCTGACGCGGCAGGCGGACCGCAGGTCCGCTGAGAGCGGAGGAGCGTTGGAGTTGGGGCAATCGAAACCGACGACCCTCAAACCCCCCGATACCGCCACTCCGCCTCCAGCGCCGCCGCATCGCGGTCGCGCAGGACGGCGACCTCCGCATGGGCCGGAGACAGTTCGCAGACCGGGTCGGCCGCGTCCGCGCTGCCGGCGAGCGCCAATGCTTGGCAGCGGCAGCCGCCCCAGTCTTCTTCCTTTTGGTCGCAGGATTGGCAGGGTTCCGGCATCCAGGCGGTGCCGCGGTAGCGGGCGAAGGCCGGGCCGTCGCGCCAGATGTCGGACAGGCTGCGGTCGTGGACCGTCTCGAACTCCAATCCCGGGATGGTCTCGGCGGCATGGCAGGGTAGGACGCGGCCGCGCGGGGTAACGTTCATGAAACGCCGGGCCCAGCCGCCCATGCAGCTTTTCGGCCGGCGGGCATAGTAATCGGGCACGACGTAATCGACGACGATCCGCCCGGCCAGTTCCGGCAGGCGCGCACGCACCGCGGCGTCCATCGCCAGAAGCTGTTCGCGCGACGGCATCAGCGCCGCCCGGTTGGCGAGCGCCCAGCCGTAATACTGCACATTGGCGATCTCGATCCGACCGGCGCCGAGTTCCATCGCCAGATCGATGACGTCGTTGACCCGGTCGATGTTGTGGCGATGCAGCACGGCATTGATGGTCAGCGCCAAGCCTTGCCGCACCACCGCGCGTGCCACCTCCAGCTTCTTCACATGACCGCCCTTGAAGCCGCCGACGCGGTCGGCGCCGGTGGCCTCCGAATCCTGCAGGCTGATCTGCACATGCTGAAGCCCGGCGCGCTGCAGCCGTTCCAGCCGAGGCTGGTCGAGCAGGACGGCGGAGGTGATCAGGTTGCTGTAGAGCCCGATTTCCGTCGCATGGGCGACAAGCTCCTCCAGATCCTTGCGGACGCAGGGCTCGCCGCCGGAGAAATGGACCTGGAGGGCGCCGACATCGGCGGCCTCGTCCAGCACCCGCTTCCAGGTGGCGGTGTCCAGTTCCGCGCTGGCGGCATCGAGCGCCACCGGGTTGGAGCAGTAGGGGCAGCGCAGCGGGCAGCGATGCGTCAGCTCCATCAGCACGGCGAAGGGCGGTGCCGGGTCAGTTTGGTTCGCGGCGGCGAAGGCGGGCAGGGCGCAGCTCATTGGAAACACCTCCTGGGGACGCGCCTCCTGGGGCACCTCATGTGACGACATAGCCCTTGTTGCGCAGGTCGGTCAGCATCTCCAGCACGTCGGCGGCGACCTCCCCACGCGGGGCGTCGTATTCCGCCGTCAGCCGGTCGATTCCGGCGGCCACGTCGGCGACCTCCGCCCCGACGCAGGCACGCACCACCGCCAGCGCCATCTCGTCCAGCACCAGGAGCCGTTCGGGCGCCATCAGCATCCATTCGCCGCGGCGGCGGTCGTTGCGCAGCATGACGCCGGGCGCCAGCCGCAGCCGGTCGGTTTCGCCGATATGGGGGCTGATATGGGGAGTGAGTGCGTTCACCGGCTGTACCGTGTCGGTTCCATGTCCTCCGGCACGAAGGCGCCGGGCGGGATCAGGTTGGGGGTGACATAGGCGTGATGCAGGGCGTCCAGCTGGGCCCACAGCAGTTCCGTCTTGAAACGGAGCGCGCGCAGGCACTGGCGCTGTTGTTCCGCTGTATGGGCATTGGTCAGCACATATTCCAGCCCGAACTCCACATCGCGCGGCGCCTCGTCCAGCCGCTTGCGGAAGTAGGACAGGGTGCTGTCGTTAGCGAAGGCGTAGTTGCGCTCGAAACCGGCGATGCGCTCGCGATGGATCGACGGCGCGAACAACTCGGTCAGCGAGGACGCCACCGCTTCCAGCAGGGAATGGTCGCGGACGAAGTTGACATAGGCGTCCACTGCGAAGCGGGTGGCGGGCAGGATGCCCTCCAGCGACTTCACGTAGTCGCGGTCCAGCCCCAGACCGTCGGTCAGCCGCAGCCAGCGCTCGATCCCGCCGACCCTGGTCTCGTCCAATTCGCCGGACTGGGTCAGCCCGTCATGGTCCAGCACCCGCTGCAGCCAGGCGCGGCGCAACGCCGGGTCGTCCATGCGGGACATGATGGTCAGGTCCTTGCGCGGGATCGACACCTGATAATAGAAGCGGTTCAGCGCCCAGGCCTGGATCTGCCCCTTCTTCAGCACGCCGCCGTGCAGCAGCTGATGAAAGGGGTGGAGGTCGTGATACTGCCGCTCGCCGATGGCATAGAGAGCGGCGCGGAACTCCTCATGGGACATTAGGGCGCCGGACATCGGGGCAGTTGCATGGTCGGTCATAGGGTCAGCTCCAGCCCGTCATGGGCGATGCGCCAGCCGGCCGCCTCGGCTTCCGCCCGTTCGGGCGAATCCTCCAGCAGGGCGGGGTTCGTGTTGTTGATGTGGATGTAGATCTTGCGGGCGACGTTCAGCGGCGCGAAGGCGGCCATGCTGCCGGCCGGCCCCGACATCGGCATGTGACCCATGCGCCCCGCCGTCTTCACCCCGGTGCCGCTGCGGATCATCTCGTCGTCGGTCCAGGTGGTGCCGTCGAACAGCACCAGCGGCGCGCCATGCAGCCGGTCGGCCAGCCAGCCGGGCATGCCGGCGCAGCCGGGGATGTAGAAGAAGCCCTCATTGGAGCCATTCTTCGACCCGTCGGTCGGTCGGATGCGCAGCGCCACCGTGTCCTCGGCGACGGAACCGAAACCGGGACCGGCCGAGGCATCCTCCAGATAAAGCGCAACCTTGCCCGGCACGGCGAAGACCTCCACCTCCAGCCCCAGCGGGCGGCCGTCGGCTCCGGCGGGGTGGAACGGCTCGCCCAGCGCCATCGGACGGCGGGCGACGAATTCCGGGCTCAACACGTTGAAGACGCTGTTGGCGGCCAGCACGCTATGGACGCGCGGGGTGGCATAGACGGCGAAGGGATGGGATTCGCGAAGGGTCAGCAGACCCGCGACATGGTCGATGTCGGCGTTGGTCAGCAGGGCCGCGGCGATCGGGTTGCCGCGCAGGCCCTCCTTCGGGTGAAGCTGCGGGTTGGCGAGCAGCTGCGCGCCCAGGTCGGGCGAGGCGTTCAGCAGCAGCCAGCGCTCGCCATCGGCACTCACCGCCAGCGACGATTGGGTGCGCGGCTTGGCCGCCGGATCGCCGGTGCGGGCGCGGCGGCAGCCCTCGCAGGCGCAGTTCCATTGCGGGAAGCCCCCGCCGGCCGCCGATCCGAGGACGAGAATCTTCATCGCCACTGCCTTCACGTCTTATCTGAAAACCGTCTTGCCGCGGTTTCTTGGATTGGATGCCGGGGAGGGGATGCGAGCACCCCGTCCCCCCGGCTCCGCATCGACCGGCTTAGAGACCGGCGCAGGCGTAGGCGTTGATTTCGGTGCCGACGGCGATCTCGGTGGTCTTCGGTTTGCGCCAGGTCTTCATTGCGTGATGCTCCTGCTTGCTGACTGTTGCTGACCAAGATGGTTGGCGAGATGAAGAGTAGCGGGCCGGGGCGGAGGACCGCCATGCTACGATGGTGCAATCCGCCACCCCTTTCGGCGACACCGTCCGCAGGCGAGTCAGGGCGCGGACGGGTTGCGTGCGGCGCCGGGCGGCGGGGGCGGCAGCGGATGCGCCTCCTCCGTCGGCAGACCGGCCTCCATCCAGCCGTCGATGCCCGTCGGGTACCAATGGACACGGGCATAGCCAAGCAACACCGCACGCTTGGCGGCGTTCCACGACAGCCAGCAATCGGACAGGCAATAGAACAGCAGATCGCGGGTCCGGTCGCCTGCGGTCAGCCGCTCCAGCTGTGATTCGAACCAGGCCAGGGTCGCATCGTCGGGCGCACCCATGCCGACATTGGGCAACCACACGCTGCCGGGAATCTGGCGGTATGGCTTGGATTGCAGCCAGGGAGCACCGGGGAGCGTGCTGCGCTCCAGCCGCTGTACGAAGATCGGGATGACGCGGCCTTGCGACAGCAGGGTCTGCACCGCCGGCGTGTCGACCGTCTCGCCGCCGGCAATGCCGTCCGGCGTGGGGGACCGGTAGTCGGACAGGCGGTAGCCGTCGGGCTGGGGGATACCGGCGGCGAGGGCGGGGGTGGAGACTGCGAGGAGAAGAAGGAGTGCGGTGATCTTTGAGAAGTTAGACCCCCACCCTAACCCTCCCCCGCTGGGCGGGAGAGGGAACTCCGCCGCTCCTGCGCCAATCTCCCTCCCCCGCCCAGCGGGGGAGGGTCGGGGTGGGGGCAATTCGTCGTCGACTCTCACCGCCGCTCGGCCAGCACGCGGTTGGCGATCACCACCGCCTGGGTGCGGCTGTAGACCTTCAGCTTCTGCAGGATGGCGGAGACATGCGCCTTCACCGTCGTTTCGGTGATGCTGAGGTCGAAGGCGATCTCCTTGTTCAGCTTGCCGGTGCCGAGCAACTCCAGCACCCGCAGCTGCTGTGCGGTCAGGGTGGCGATGCGCCGCGCGATCTCCGCGGTTTCGGCGTCCTCCGCCTCTTCTGCGGCGGTCTCTTCCCCGGCGGACGGCGGAACGTAAAGCTCGCCGTTCAACACCTGCCGCAGGGCCGCTGCAATGGCATCGCGCGGGGTCGATTTGGGGATGAAGCCGGCGGCTCCGCTCTCCATCGCCTCGCGAACCCAGCGCCGTTCCTCATGGGCGGACACGACGACGACCGGCGTCGCCGGAAAGCGCTGGCGCAGCGTGCGCAGCCCGCCCAGCCCGTTCATGCCCGGCATGTTGACGTCGAGAAGCACGAGGTCGAGGTCGCCGCGCTCCTCCAGCGCCTGCATGACGCTGTCGAGGCGGTCCGCCTCCATCACGTCGGTGGCTTGGCAGGAATAGAGAACCGCGCTGCGCAAAGCGTCGCGCACCATCGGGTGATCATCGGCAATCAGGATCCGGGTCATGGCCTGCGGTTCCCTGTGCAGCGGCGGGCGGGGCGGGATATGGTAAAAAGTCTCTCGCTCATTGTGTCAGACCGAAATGGGGGGGCGCAACACCGCGAATGACACGAATTGTTTTGTGCGCGAACATGCCGCACCGCCATCAGTGTTACTCCCTTCGGTCCCGGCCTCTGTGATCACTCCTCGTGCACGGTTTCCAGCCAGGAGCGGATGGCCCACAGCGCCTCCTGCCCCAGCGCCTCGCCGAAGGCCGGCATGTAGGTGACGCCGTTGCGGATCGAGCCGTTGATCACGCGCTCCTTGTACCATTCGTCGCCGGCATCGCCCTTTTCGAGATAGCGCAGGTCGGGTGCGATGCCGCCGGACACGGCGCCCAGCCCATGGCAGCGTGCGCAATTCTGGTTGAAGGCGGAGGACCCGATCTCGATGGCGCGCTGGTTGCTGCGGTAGGGATTGCTGTCGCGCCATTTGTCGCCCAGCTTCTCGAGTCCGCTGGTGTCGACCGCCTGCGGGACGACATCGCCATGGGCATGGACCGGACCGGGCAGCGCCAGTGCCAGCACTCCGGCCAGGGCGGCGGCATGCAGTGCCGGACGGCGACGGGGGAGGGGAGGCGGCGTGGCGGGGCTGAGCGTCATCGGTGCGTCCTCTTCCTGCATCCTTGCTTGTGGCCCCGCCGCAGTCCGATCGCCCGTTGTCCAAGGATTTGCGGGCATGCGGGACGGTTGCAAGGCCGGATTGCGGCCGAGGATAGCAATCGTTCGTTCGCTTAATTATTCGACAATGGTACAAGACCGCGAGGCGCCGCCATGCTCAAGCCCGGCCGAACCGTCCGGCGGCAACCTGAACGATGGTCGGATGACGCATGCGGCAGGGTCGCGCGCTCCGGTCACGCCAGTGGCGGGAGCCGCCCGGCATTGATCGCCGCCTTCACCTTCGCCAGCTGCCGCACCGCCGGATCGCCGAGCCGCAGCGCCACGCCAGTCGACAGCACGTCGATCAGCGTCAGGTGGACCAGCCGCGACGCCATCGGCGTGTACATCTCCGTATCCTCCACCGGCTGGCTGGCGATGACCACGCTCGCCATGCTGGCCAGCGGAGACCGCGGGGCGGTGATCGCGACCACCGCCGTGCCCTGTGCCCGCGCCGCCGCCGCCAACTCGTTGATCGCCCCGCTGCGCCCTGTGTTGGACAGCGCCAGCAGCACCCCGCCGGCTCCCATGTTGACCAGCAGCATGCGCGCCAGCACCGGGTCGGCGCAGGGCTGGGCATCGGCGCCGAAGCGCAGCAGCTTGTGCGCCGCATCCTGGGCCAACGCGTTGGACCCGCCGGTGCCGACGCACAGCACCCGCGGTGCCGCCGCCAACAGGGCGATGGCCCGATCCAGCGCCTGTTCGTCCAGCGTGGCGGAGGCGGCCGTCAGTGCCGCGGCGCTCGATGAAAAAATTTTTCGCGCCAGCGTGCCGACATCGTCGTCGGGCGCCACATCCTGGCTGACATAGGGCGTTCCGCTCCGCACCTCGTCGCGCAGGGCGTCGCGCGCTTGGCATTCGGCGAGACGCAGCTTGAAATCCGGAAAACCGGCGCAGCCGACGCTGCGGCAGAAGCGCACCACCGTAGCCTCGCTCACCTCCGCCGCCTGAGCGAGCGATGTGACGTTCAGATCCAGCACCCGGCGCGGTTCGGCCAGCACCAGATCGGCGATCTGTCCCTCCGACCGCTTCAACGCGCCTCGCAGCCGGCGGATCTCATCCAGTATATCCAATGGTGCAGTGATGGCGGCAGCGCTGTTGACCGGGGGTGGCATGGCGTAAAGTTACTTTCCTGGAAAGCCCCGCGGGGGACGGCATCCCTGCCGGAAGGCGGCGTTCACTATGAAGAATTTTTCCGCACATGGCGAGAAATCCAGTGCCGGAACTCCATGTATGAAAAAAATTTTCTTCACACGCTGCCGCCCCTGGCGTATGGTCCGGTCCGGAAATCATCGCCTCCCTCTAACGGTCGAGACGCGATCATGAGCAAGCCCGCCCCCCTGAATTCTGTCGTCGCCCGCGTGACGGAGCGTATTGCCGAACGCAGCCGCGACCGCCGTGCGGCCTATCTGGCCCGGCTGGAAAGCGCCGGCGGGAAGCCCCGCCGCCATCGCCTGGGCTGCGCCAATCTCGCCCACGCCTTCGCCGCCTGCGCGGCGGACGACAAGGCGGCTCTGCGGGGTGAGAAGCAGCCGTCGATCGGCATCGTCACCGCCTACAACGACATGCTCTCCGCCCACCAGCCCTACGAGCGCTATCCCGCCATGATCCGGGAGTCGGTGCGTGCGGCCGGCGGCGTGGCGCAGGTCGCCGGCGGCGTGCCCGCCATGTGCGACGGGGTCACCCAGGGTTATGAGGGGATGGAGCTGTCGCTGTTCAGCCGCGATGTCATCGCGCTGGCGACCGGCGTGGCGCTGTCCCACGCCACCTTCGACGGCGTGCTGTGCCTGGGCATCTGCGACAAGATCGTCCCCGGCCTGATGATCGGCTCGCTCGCCTTCGGCCATCTGCCGACGATCTTCGTGCCCGCCGGCCCGATGCCGTCCGGCCTGTCCAATGCCGACAAGGCAAAGGCGCGCCAGCTCTACGCTCAGGGCAAGGTCGGGCGGGAGGAGCTGCTGGACGCCGAGTCCAAGTCCTACCACGCGCCCGGCACCTGCACCTTCTACGGTACGGCCAACACCAACCAGATGCTGATGGAGATCATGGGCCTGCACCTGCCGGGCGCCAGCTTCGTCAACCCCAACACGCCGCTGCGCGATGCGCTGACCGACGCCGCCGCCCGCCGGGTGGTGGCGATGACGGCCCCCGGCGCCGGCACGCCGATCGGCCGCATCGTCGACGAACGCGCGCTGGTCAACGGCATCGTCGGGCTGCTCGCGACCGGCGGTTCGACCAATCACACCCTGCACATCCCGGCCATTGCTGCCGCCGCCGGCATCGAGCTGAACTGGGAGGATTTCTCGGAGCTGTCGGCGGTCGTGCCGCTGCTGACCCGCGTCTATCCCAACGGCAGCGCCGACGTGAACCGCTTCCATCAGGCAGGCGGCATGCCCTTCGTCATCGGCCAGCTGATCGACGCAGGCCTCGTCCACACCGACATCTCCACCATCCTGGGCGAGGGCGGGCTGGAGCCCTACCGCAGCATGCCGGACCTCGACGAGGGCGGCGCCCTGACCTGGACCCGTGCCGGCACCGACCAGAGCGGCGACCCGACGGTCGTGGCCACCACCGCGGCACCCTTCGCGGCCGAAGGCGGCCTGCGCGTGCTGACCGGCAATCTCGGCCGCGGCGTCATCAAGACCTCGGCGGTCAAGCCGGAACATCGCGTCGTCGAGGCCCCGGCCCGTGTCTTCGACAACCAGGAAGCCGTCCAGGCTGCCTTCCGTGCCGGCGAACTCGACCGCGATGTGATCGTGGTCGTCCGCTACCAGGGGCCCGGCGCGAACGGCATGCCGGAGCTGCACAAGCTGACGCCGCCGCTGGGCGTGCTGCAGGACAAGGGCTTCAAGGTCGCGCTGGTGACCGACGGCCGCATGTCCGGGGCCTCGGGCAAGGTGCCGGCCGCCATCCACGTCACGCCGGAAGTGCAGGGCGGCGGCCCGCTCGGCCGTGTGCGCGACGGCGACATGCTGCGACTGGACGCGGAGTCCGGGACGCTCGACGCCCTGGTCGACGCTGCGGAGTGGGAAAGCCGCGGCGCCCCACCGCCGCCGAGCGAGGATGCCTCCCACGGCTGCGGTCGCGAGCTGTTCTCCCTGTTCCGCCACAATGCCGGCCCAGCGGAGAGCGGCGCCTCGGTTCTCAACCTGCTGGGCTGATCCGGCGGAATTCCATGGACGTTCGGGCCGGCGCCGGGCCATGCCGGCCCGGATTGTGACCGGCCCATCCCTGTGGCACCATGACGCACGGGTTGCGTGAGGCACCGTGCCACCGATGTCGAGAGGTCCGAAGATGCAACCCCGCTCCACCGTCGCCGCTCCCGCACTGCCTCCCTTCGACTACACCGTGTTCGGCGGCACCGGCGATCTGGCCCTGCGCAAGCTGCTGCCGGCACTCTATCTCCGCGACAAGGCGGGGCAGGTGGCCGACGGCAGCCGCATCATCGGTGTCTCGCGCAGCCCGCTGAGCCCGTCCGACTACCGCGCGAAGGCGGAGCAGGCGATCCTACAGCATGTCCACGCCGACGAGCGCGACATCGCCCTGATCGCGCGCTTCCTGGAACGGCTGGATTATGTTCCGGTCGATGCCACCTCCGACGACGGCTGGCGCGAACTGGCGGAACGGCTGGAAAACCCGCCGGCCCAACGCGCCGGCGCGGTGCGCATCTTCTATCTCGCGACCTCGCCCGGCCTGTTCGGCCCGATCTGCGATCAGCTGCGTGCCTTCGGTTTGGCCACCGCGGACTCCCGCGTCGTTCTGGAAAAGCCTATCGGTCGCGACCTCGCTTCGGCGCAGGAGATCAACGATCAGGTCGGCGCCGTCTTCTCCGAGCAGCAGATCTACCGCATCGACCACTATCTGGGTAAGGAGACGGTGCAGAACCTGCTGGCTCTGCGCTTCGGCAACTCCCTGTTCGAGCCGTTGTGGAACGCCAGCCATATCGATCATGTGCAGATCACCGTCGCCGAGACTGTCGGCGTTGAGGAGCGCGGCGGTTACTACGACCAGTCCGGCGCCCTGCGCGACATGGTGCAGAACCATCTGCTGCAGCTCGTCTGTCTGGTCGGCATGGAATGCCCGATCTCGCTGGCCCAGGAATCGGTGCGCGACGAGAAGCTGAAGGTGCTGCGTTCGCTCAAGCCGATCGGGACCGACGAGATCGGCGGCTGCACCGTCCGCGGGCAATATCGCGCCGGTGCGGTAGCCGGCGGTGCGGTGCCCGGCTATCTCGACGAGCCCGGCATCCCGCCCGGCAGCGGCACCGAGACCTTCGTCGCGCTGAAGCTGGAGATCGACAACTGGCGCTGGGCCGGCGTGCCCTTCTATTTGCGCAGCGGCAAGCGCCTGCCGGCCAAGATGTCGGAGATCGTCATCCAGTTCCGCCCGATCCGCCATTCGATCTTCCCACAGGCAGCGGGCGAGTTGCAGGCCAACCGCCTGATCGTCCGGCTGCAGCCCGATGAGAGCATCCGCCTGCACCTGATGACGAAGGAGCCGGGACCGGGCGGCATGCGTCTGCGTCCGGCCGCTCTCAACCTCAGCTTCGCCCAGACCTTCGGCGGCCGCTTCCCCGATGCCTATGAACGGCTGCTGATGGATGTGGTGCGCGGCAACTCCACCCTCTTCATGCGCCGCGACGAGGTCGAGGCTGCATGGCAGTGGGCGGAGCCGATCATCGACGGCTGGGCGGCCCGGCACGAGATGCCGAAGCCCTATATCGCCGGTACCTGGGGGCCCTCGCAGTCCATCGCCCTGATCGAACGCGACGGCCGCACCTGGCACGACGACGAGATCCCATCGGCCGCCTTCTGAGCGGGTCGCTCGAAAAATCGACATGGCACTGAAAAAAGTGCTTGCGCGGTTTGGGGCGGGCCGCATATAAG
>NZ_CDRMUA020000004.1:165000-497500 GCF_977007025.2 Azospirillum largimobile | reverse complement strand
AGAGGCGATGAAGGACGTAGCACGTTGCGATAAGTCACGGGGAGCCGCGAGCAGGCTTTGATCCGTGAATTTCCGAATGGGGAAACCCACCGCTTAACGCGGTATCCCATGCTGAATCCATAGGCATGGGAAGCGAACCCGGCGAACTGAAACATCTAAGTAGCCGGAGGAAAGGACATCAACCGAGACTCCGCTAGTAGTGGCGAGCGAACGCGGACCAGGCCAGTCATTCGATCTACATAACCGGAACCGTCTGGAAAGTCGGGCCATAGCGGGTGATAGCCCCGTACGGATAAACCGGATCGGATGCTCGAGTAGGGCGGGGCACGTGAAACCCTGTCTGAACATGGGGGGACCACCCTCCAAGCCTAAGTACTCCTCAGTGACCGATAGTGCACCAGTACCGTGAGGGAAAGGTGAAAAGCACCCCGACAAGGGGAGTGAAACAGTTCCTGAAACCGGATGCCTACAAGCAGTCGGAGCCTCTTCATGGGGTGACGGCGTACCTTTTGTATAATGGGTCAGCGACTTAGAGTATGCAGCGAGCTTAAGCCGGTAGGTGGAGGCGCAGCGAAAGCGAGTCTGAATAGGGCGACCGAGTTGCATGCTTTAGACCCGAAACCTGATGATCTAGCCATGGGCAGGTTGAAGGTGCGGTAACACGCACTGGAGGACCGAACTCACGCCTGTTGAAAAAGTCGGAGATGACCTGTGGCTAGGGGTGAAAGGCCAATCAAATCAGGAAATAGCTGGTTCTCCGCGAAAGCTATTTAGGTAGCGCGTCGGATATCACCTGCGGGGGTAGAGCACTGGATGGGCTAGGGGGGCGCGAGCCTTACCAAACCTAACCAAACTCCGAATACCGCAGAGTGCAGTCCGGCAGACAGACGGTGGGTGCTAAGGTCCATCGTCGAGAGGGAAACAGCCCAGACCGCCAGCTAAGGTCCCCAAATCACGGCTAAGTGGGAAAGGATGTGGGAAGGCCATGACAACCAGGAGGTTGGCTTAGAAGCAGCCATCCTTTAAAGAAAGCGTAATAGCTCACTGGTCTAGTTAAGCCGGCCTGCGCCGAAAATGTATCGGGGCTCAAGCCGTGTACCGAAGCTGCGGATGTGATCTCATGATCACGTGGTAGCGGAGCGTTCCGTAAGCCTGCGAAGGGTGTCCGTGAGGCCGCCTGGAGGTATCGGAAGTGAGAATGCTGACATGAGTAGCGACAAACAGTGTGAGAAACACTGTCGCCGAAAGTCCAAGGGTTCCTGCGCAAGGTTAATCCACGCAGGGTGAGCCGGCCCCTAAGGCGAGGCCGAAAGGCGTAGTCGATGGGAACCACGTTAATAATCGTGGGCCTGGCGGAGGTGACGGATGGGAAAGCGTGTATGTCCTTATCGGATTGGACATGCTGTGGACCCGTTCCAGGAAATAGCCCCGCCGTATAGACCGTACCCCAAACCGACACAGGTGGACTGGTAGAGTATACCCAGGCGCTTGAGAGAATGGTGTTGAAGGAACTCGGCAAATTGCCCTCGTAACTTCGGAAGAAGAGGGCCCCGTTGTGGCGCAAGCCATGGCGGGGGGCACAGACCAGGGGGTAGCGACTGTTTACTAAAAACACAGGGCTCTGCGAAGCCACACAAGGCGACGTATAGGGTCTGACGCCTGCCCGGTGCCGGAAGGTTAAGAGGAGAGGTGCAAGCCTTGAATTGAAGCCCCGGTAAACGGCGGCCGTAACTATAACGGTCCTAAGGTAGCGAAATTCCTTGTCGGGTAAGTTCCGACCTGCACGAATGGCGTAACGACTTCCCCGCTGTCTCCAACACCAACTCAGCGAAATTGAACTCTCCGTGAAGATGCGGAGTTCCCGCGGTCAGACGGAAAGACCCCGTGCACCTTTACTACAGCTTTGCAGTGGTGCTAGGGACTTCATGTGTAGGATAGGTGGGAGGCTTGGAAGCCTGGGCGCCAGCCCGGGTGGAGCCAACCTTGAAATACCACCCTTGAAGTCTCTGGCATCTAACCGTGGCCCGTGATCCGGGTCCGGGACCCTGCATGGCGGGTAGTTTGACTGGGGCGGTCGCCTCCCAAAGTGTAACGGAGGCGCGCGATGGTGGGCTCAGAGCGGTCGGAAATCGCTCGTCGAGTGCAATGGCATAAGCCCGCCTGACTGCAAGACTGACAAGTCGAGCAGAGACGAAAGTCGGCCATAGTGATCCGGTGGCTCCACGTGGACGGGCCATCGCTCAACGGATAAAAGGTACGCCGGGGATAACAGGCTGATGACTCCCAAGAGTCCATATCGACGGAGTCGTTTGGCACCTCGATGTCGGCTCATCACATCCTGGGGCTGGAGCAGGTCCCAAGGGTTCGGCTGTTCGCCGATTAAAGTGGTACGTGAGCTGGGTTTAGAACGTCGTGAGACAGTTCGGTCCCTATCTGCCGTGGGTGTCGGAGTTTTGCGAGGATCTGTCCCTAGTACGAGAGGACCGGGATGGACATACCTCTGGTGCACCGGTTGTCACGCCAGTGGCATGGCCGGGTAGCTAAGTATGGACGGGATAACCGCTGAAAGCATCTAAGCGGGAAACCCACCTCTAAACCAGAGCTCCCTTGAGAGCCGTGACAGACCATCACGTCGATAGGAGGCATGTGGACGGGCAGCAATGCCTGAAGCTAAGCCTTACTAATCGCTCGATCGGCTTGATCTCGACCCCACAAACCGCGCCATGCGCAGCAGCAAGCCTGTTCCACAGGCCCTGCTTGACGCAAGCCCGCCAGTTCGATACATCCTCACCTCACTTGCACTGAACAGCGATACGCTTCGGATAAGCGTCGGTCTTGAGCCTTGGTGACCTGGTGGTCATGGCGAGGTGTCAAACACCCGATCCCATCCCGAACTCGGCCGTGAAAAGCCTCCGCGCCAATGGTACTGCGTCTTAAGACGTGGGAGAGTAGGTCGCCGCCAGGTCACTCAGGCTCAAGAGACGCCAAACCAAAGCAAACACGCTGGCATCGTCACGAACATCAGAAACGCCCCGGCTCTCACCAGCCGGGGCGTTTTGCTGTTGGCGCTTTTTGCTGTTGGCTTACCGGCGTTGGCGCAACTGCCGTACCGCCAGCGCTTCGGGAACGCTCCCGGGTGTCGCTGGGTTACCTCGGGGCGACACCAACTGACGGACCTTCGATGACCCTGCAGCAGTTCATGGCCTTTGCGTTGGTGGGCATCGTGGTGGCGATGCTGGTCTGGAACAAGTTGCGCTTCGACGTGGTGGCGGTGCTGGCCCTGCTGGCCGGCGTATTCCTGGGACTGATCCCGGCGAAGGACGCCTTTTCCGGCTTTGCCGACGATATCGTCATCATCATCGCCTCCGCCCTCATCGTCAGCGCCGGGATCGCCCGGTCGGGCGTGATCGACGCGCTGGTCCGCCCGGTGGCAGCAAAGCTGAACACGCCGACGCGCCAGATCGCCTTCCTATCCGGATCGGTGGCCTTCATGTCGGCCCTGATGAAGAACATCGGCGCGCTTGCCATTTTCCTGCCGATCACCATGCAGTTGGCGCGGCGGCACCGCACCGGGGCGCATCGCGTGCTGATGCCGATGGCGTTCGCCTCTCTGATGGGGGGGCTGATGACGCTGGTCGGCACCTCGCCCAACATCATCGTGTCCCGCGTGCGGGAGGAAATCCTCGGTAAGCCCTTCGCCATGTTCGATTACCTGCCGGTCGGGCTTGGGATCACGTTGGCCGGTCTGGCCTTCCTGATGTTCGGCTGGCGCCTGCTGCCCCAGGACCGCAGCGGTGCGCGCTCGGCCGAAGAGACCTTCGCCATCGAGAATTACGCCAGCGAGATGAGGCTGCCGGCGGCGTCGGCCTTCGTCGGCCGCACTGTCCGCGACATCGAGGCCCTGGCGGAGGGTGAGGCGCAGGTGATCGGCCTGATCCGCGAACGCTTTCGCCGTTACGTGCCGGACAAGCACTGGGTCCTGCTGGCCGACGACATCCTGGTGCTGGAGGGCGACGCGCCGGCCCTGCAGCGTCTGGTCCAGGCCGCCTCGCTGGAACCGCTGGGCGTGCTGGAGGGAGTGGATGGCGAACTGCTGGCGGTCGAGGCGGTGGTGACGCCGGACTCGCCGCTTGCCGGCCATTCCGACCGCCGTCTCGACCTGCGGCGGCGTTTCGGCCTCAGCCTGCTGGCGGTGAGCCGCGCCGGCGAGCGGATTGCCCAGCGCCTGCACCATGTGGTGTTCCGGGAGGGTGACCTGCTGCTGCTCCAGGTGCCGGCGGAGCGCTATCCCGACGCGCTCGCCGATGCCAACCTGATCCCGCTGGCGGAGCGTCGCCTGCAGTTGGGCCGGCGGCGGCCGATGTGGGTGCCGGTCGGGATCGTCATCATCACCATGCTGGTCGTCGGCTTCCATCTGGCCCCGCTGGCGGTCACCTTCCTGGCGGCGGCAACGGCGATGATCGTCACCGGAGTGCTCAGCGTCGAGGATGCCTATCACGCGGTGGAGTGGCCCATTATCATCCTGCTGGCCGCGCTGATCCCGGTCAGCGGCACGCTGGAGAGCACAGGGGCGACCCAGGTGATCTCCACCCTGCTGGCCGATGCCGCGCGCGGCCTGCCGGCGGTGGCCTGCGTCACGCTGGTCATGGCGGCGGCGATGGCGGTCACGCCTTTCCTCAACAATGCGGCGACCGTGCTGGTCATGGCACCCATCGGCGCCGGGGTGGCTCAGCAGCTGGGCCTCAGCCCCGATCCGTTCCTGATGGCGGTTGCCGTCGGTGCCGGCAGCGATTTCCTGACTCCCATCGGCCATCAGTGCAACACGCTGGTGATGGGCCCCGGCGGTTACCGGTTCAGCGACTATCCCCGGCTGGGGTTGCCCCTGTCACTGCTCATCCTGACGCTGGGCACTTGGCTGATCGTGATGGTCTGGCCGCTTGGGGGGTGAGGGAGGAACAACGGTCCCCGGCCGGATGTTGCCCATCGCCGCCCGCCCCATCGCCGACCCCCGACGCCAAGGGGCAGGCCCGACCAATGAGGAACACGACCGTGCTGGTTTCCGAGATCATGGCGAAAGCGCTGGAGTTCATCGCCCCCGACGCCACCGTACAGGAGGCTGCGACCCTGATGGGCGAACTGGATGTCGGCGCGCTGCCGGTCGGGTCGGCCGAGGACCTGCTGGGTATCCTGACCGACCGCGACATCCTGTTCCGCGTGGTGGCGGAGGGCGGCGACAGCACGCGGGTGCGGGTGCGCGAGGTGATGTCCAGTTCCGTCTTCAGCTGCCGCGACACCGACACGCTGGCGACGGCGATGGACATCATGGGCGCCTACCATGTGCGGCGCCTGCCGGTGCTGGACGAGGCGAAGCAGGTCGTCGGCTGGCTGACGCTGAGCGACGTGTCGCGCCGGCTGCTGCTGGAAACCAACACGATCCGGAACGCGCTGGGCGAACTCAGCGCCAGCGGCCAGGACGTTTGATGGCAGGACGTCTGATGGGGGCGGCTACAGCCGCAGCCCCATCTGCCTGTTCAGCCGCACCACCAGATCGGCGGGAAGGCCGAGGCGCTGGGCGAGGTAGCGCAGATAGGAGCGGTTGATCGGCGCGTTCTTGTCGACCGCGGCCAGGGAGACCGCGTAGAAGCGGGCGGCCAGGCGCGGACTGTCGACCTGCCGGACCAGCTCTTCAAGGCACTGCGGTTCTTCCAACGAACTCTCAAGCGCGCGCTGGTCCTCCTCGTCGAGGGGACTGCTGCGGAGCTTGCCCCTGATCCGACCGAGTTCCATGCCGTCCAACTTGCCATTCGCGTTGGCCGCGGCGGCCATGGCGCGGACCAGCAGGCGCGCCTCATCCGGACTGGCGGATCCAAGATCCGCAGGCGCGCGGTCGTGCAGCTGGTGGCGGTTGCGCAGATGGGCGTCCAGGATCTGCCGGGCCAGCATCTCGTGCAGCACCGGCTGGTGGCCCAGGCGTGACCCCAGCGGGCTGGCGTCCGCTTCCGGCTCGCTGGTGGGAATGGCGGTGGGAATGACAGGCGGAATGGCGGGAGGAGACTCCGGCGAGCCGCCGAACAGGCGCTTCAGCAGGCTGGGTTTCTGAAGATCCTTCATCAGGGGGTTCCCCCGTCGGCCCCGGCCGGCCGCTGCATCGCATTGTCGATCTGCGTCAGCAGGCGGGAGAAGTCGACGGGCTTGGGGTGGTAATCGTCGCAGCCCGCCTGCAGCGTTTTCTCACGGTCACCGGACATGGCGTGGGCGGTCAGGGCGATGATCGGGATCGCGGCCGTCTCTTCGCCCGCCTTCAGTTCGCGGGCGGCGGTCCAGCCGTCGATGACCGGTAGGTTCATGTCGAGCAGGATAACGTCCGGCCGCTCGCTGCGCGCCATCTCCACCCCCTGGCGCCCGTCGAAGGCGAGCACCACGTCGAACCCCCGCCGTTTCAGGCGACGTGACAGGAAATCCCAGATTTCCTCATGGTCTTCGACCAGCAGCAGCTTAGCCATCGGTTCCTCCCGTTCCTCCCGTCGCGCGGGCGGCATCCCCCACTTTGCCGGAGGCCGGCCGCAGGCGCGCGATCGCGTCCTTCAGCTCTTCGATCATTTCCGCCGATCCGTCCTCCGTCACCGGGATGATGTCGCGGACACGGCCACGCAACTCCTCGGCCTCGTTGCGGCCGATCGCCTGGGGGGCCATGACGATGACGGGGATGCCGCTCGAATCCAGGTCGCGGCTCAATGCCTTGAGGAAGGCGAGCCCGTCCATGCCGTCCATGAAAGGGTCCAGCAGGATCACGGTGGGCCGGACGGTGGCAAGCTGGCGGAACGCCTCCTCCTCCGTATCGGCCTCCCGGACGTCCCAGCCGTCGCGACCCAGCTCAGCCCCCAGGAGGGCGCGGGTCTCGTCGGCCTCCATCAGCACAAGCGCGGTGCCCGGAGCCTGTCCGCTGAGGCCGTTCAGCACGCGGTGCAGGCGCTGCCAGTCCACCGGCTTGGTGAAGTAGTCGGCGGCGCCCAACGACAGCGCCAGCCCCTTTTCCCGGCGGGAAGAGATGATGATGACGGGGATGTCGGCCAGGTCGGGTTCCGCCTTCAGCAGCGACAGCACCGACCAGCCGTCGGTCCGCGGCATCATCACGTCGAGCAGGATGGCACGCGGCCGGATTTGCCGGGCAATCGACAAGCCGGTCTGGCCGTCCGCCGCCAGCGCCACGACGAAGCCTTCGCGGTGCAGGAAGCGGGCGAGCAGCTCGCGCATCGCCTGTTCGTCGTCGATGATCAGGATCGTCTCGCGGGCGGAAGGCGCGGGTGTGCCCTCGTCAACCGTTACCGGTGAAGGATCGGAGTGGCGGTGCGCCTGACCGTGCCGCAGGTCGGCGGGCAGCCGCAGGATGAAGCTGGTGCCCTTGCCGGATGCGGTTTCGACCGCGATCTCTCCGCCCAGCATCTCCGCGAAGGCCTTGGTGATCGCCAGCCCCAGACCGGTCCCGCCGAAGCGGCGCGTGGTCGAGCTATCGGCCTGCATGAAGCGTTCGAACAGCCGCCGGACCTGCTCCGGCGACATGCCGATGCCGGTATCGGTGACCCGGAAGATCACCATGTCCCCCGCTGCCGCGCCGATGTCTGCCGCTCCGGTGTCTGCCGCGCTGGTATCTGCCGCGCTGGTATCTGCCGCGATGCGCTCGACCGACAGGGTGACGGTGCCGTTCTCGGTGAACTTGGCGGCGTTGCTCAGCAGGTTGAACAGGCACTGCCTAACCTTGACCACGTCGGTGTGCATGCGGCCCAGCCCGTCCGCCACCTCCACGGCCAGCCGGTTGCCCTTCTTCGACACCAGGGCCTCGACCGTCGCGGCGACCTCGCGGGTCAGCTCGGCAATGCCGGCGTCCTCGCCATGCACCTCCATCTTGCCGGCCTCGATCTTCGAGATGTCGAGGACGCCGTTGATGAGGTTCAGCAGGTGCCGGGCATTGGCCTCGATCTTCTCCAGGTCGGGCAGCATGCTGTCGACGCCGAGGTCGGCCAGCTCCTCCTCCAGCATCTCGGTGTAGCCGATGACGGCGCTCAAGGGCGTGCGCAGCTCGTGGCTCATGTTGGCGATGAACAGGCTCTTGGCCCGGTTGGCCTCCTCCGCGGCGAGGCGGGCGGCCTCAAGCTCCTCCTCCGCCCGCTTGCGGGTGCTGATGTCCTGCATCGCGCCGATCATGCGCAGCGGCTGTCCGACGGCGTTGCGCAGGACGAAGCCGCGGTCGAGGATGCTGGCATAGCTGCCGTCGGCACGGCGGAAGCGGTATTCGTCGTTCCAGCGGGTGCCGCCGCCGTCGATCACCGCATGGATGCCGGTCACCACATGGTCCTGGTCGTCGGGGTGGATGTGATCCATCCACCAGGCGGCGGCGGTCTCCGTGGCATCCTCGCCATAGCCGAAGAGGGTGCGCACCGCCTCGTTCCAGTGGATGCGGTCCGATGACAGGTTCCAGTCCCAGATGGCGTCGTTGGTCGCCCGCGCCGCCAGCCGGTAACGCTCCTCCGTCTCGCGCAACGCCTCCTCGGCGCGGCGGCGGGTGGTGATGTCGGTGTGGACGCCGACCCATTCCTGCACGGCGCCGTTGCCGTCCAGAAGCGGGACGGCGCGGACCAGCATGTCGCGGTAGACGCCGTCGTGACGGCGGAGCCGGTGTTCGGCCTTGTAGACCGTCCGTCCCGTCCGGGCCGCGCGCCAGGCCTCCGCCGTGTGGGGGCGGTCGTCGGGGTGGATCGCGTCGATCCAGCCGGTACCCTTCAACTCTTCGAAACTCTGGCCGGTGAAGGCGCTCCAGCTCGGCTGCGGAGCGGTGAAGCGTCCGGTCTCCGACGTGCTCCAGACGATGGCGGCGGTGGCCTCCACCAGCGAGCGGAACCGCTCCTCGCTGACGCGCAGACGGTCTTCCGCCCGCTTGCGGTCGGTGGTGTCCCAGGTGACGCCGATCAGGCTCAGGCTGCGTTCGGGCGTGCTGTCGGTCACGATGCCGCGGGCCACGGCCCAGCGGACCTCGCCCGAGGGCAGGAGGATGCGGAACTCGGCGTCATATTCGCCGCGTTCCCGCCGGGCGGTCTCGATGATCCGCCGGATGCGGGGCTGGTCGTCGGGGTGCACGCGGCCGGTCACGTCCGATCCGCAGAGCGGGCGGTCGGGCGGGAACTCCGCCGTGAAGTCGAAGATCTCGCGCAGGCGGGCGTCTGCCTCTATCCGGTCCTCGTCCAGGTTCCACGACCATGCGCCGATCCGTGCGGCGTTGAGCGCCAGTTGCAGCCGCCGCTCCGCCTCCATCACGCGGGCTTCGGCCCGGCGCTGCTCGGTCACGTCGGTATTGGTGCCCAGCCAGCGCAGGATCCGCCCATCGGGACCGCGCACCGGCACGGCACGGGACAGGAACCAGCGGTATTCGCCGTCGTGCCTGCGCAGGGGGAAGGTGTCCTCCCACGGCTCCTCCGCCCGGATGGCACGGAAGAAGCCGTCGGAGGCGCGGTCGACATGGTCGGGGTGGTGGACGATGCGCCAGTTCCAGCCCTCCGTCTCCCCTGGCTTGGTGCCGGTGAAGTCGTACCAGCGCCGATTGTACCAATAGATCGCGCCGCCCGCATCGGCCATCCAGGTCAGCTGCGGGATCAGGTCGGCGAGGCTGCGGAACTGCTGCTCGTTCTCGCGCAGCAGAGCCTCCGTCCGGTGGCGCTCCGCCGCGTCGCGGGCGCGGTCGATGGCTCCGCCGAGCAGGTTGGCGAAGCCCTGGAGGAAGGCGGCGTCGGCGGCGTCGAAGCGCCCCACCTGCCGGCTGTCGACCTCCAGCACGCCGAAGGGTTCGCCTTCGCCGCGGATGATCACGTTGATGGCGCTCTTCACCCCATGCTCGGCCAGGAGGGCCGGGCGTCGGAAGCGGGATTCGGTGCCGAGATCGTTGGAGATGACGGGCTCGCCGGTCTTCAGGGCGTATCCGGCGGGGGACGCAAGGTCGGCACCGACCGTCCGGCTTCCGACGACGCCGGGGTTCCAGCCGACGCCCGCGCGGACGAGCAGGCGGTCTTCGACCGTCCCGTCGCCATCACTGTCCCGCACCCATTCCAGGGCCTTGCACAGTTCCGTTCCCAGCCCTTCGGTACACAGGCGCGTGGCCTCCTGCAGCAGCGTGCCGATGTCCGTGCTCTTCAGGGCGGCCATGCCGAAGCGGGCCAGCAGATCGTGCTGCCTTTCCCTGCGGGCCAAATCTTCGGCGAGCCGGCCGGCATCGGATGTGTGGTGCAGGGAGGTGTCGGTGAGGGAGATCGGAGCGGAGGGCATGAACCGTGGCGGCCGGGGAAGGGTACGCAGACAAGAACAGCGCTCGGCACCATTCGTTCGCAACGGCGTGATGGGTACCGCTCCCGCCCCCGGATGGGGACGGCGGCCGATGTCCCGATGGAACGGACCGGTACTCTCCCTTTGCGATACGACCAGTGAACGGATGCGCAATCGGCGAAAGGGACTGTTGAGGAATAGGGCTGGCCTCTCTTGGCCCGGTCATCACCGATCTTCCAAGCCCGTCACCTGTTCTGGCCCGTCACCTGTCCCGGAGTGTTCATCGAATGGCCCGTGTCACCGTCGAGGATTGCGTCCTTCTGGTCCCCAACCGTTTCGATCTGGTCATGGTGGCGGCTCAGCGGGCCCGTCAGCTCGCCAGCGGAGCGCCGCTGGCGATCGACCGGGACAACGACAAGAACCCGGTGGTCGCCCTGCGCGAAATCGCGGAGGAGAGGCTGTCGCTGCCCGAGTTGCGCGAGACCCTGATCCGCGGCCACCAGAAGTCGATCGAGGCCGACGAGCCCGAAGAGGAGATCGCCGAACTGATGGCGGATGAGAACAACTGGATGCACACCACCGACAACTCGCTCGCCGACGAGGATTCCATGAGCGACGCGGAGGAGGACATCACCGAGGACGACGACATCGCCTCCGAAATGGACCGCAATCCGGGCGCCGCCTTCGACATGACCGAGGATGACGTGGTCGGCAACGATGCCGACGGCGATGTCGGCCCCTGACGATGCAACCGGGACCCGCGAAACAGTCGATCCAGGGAGGAGAGACCGGATGAGGGGACTTTTCACCACCACCCTATCCGCCATGGCCTTGTCCGCCGTCGCATTGTCGGCCGTGGCGGTCGGCGCCGGCGTCGTTGGGAAGCGGGGGAAGCGTCCGGCGGCCAGACGGGCACATCCTCCGGCTCCTCCGGCACCCGCTCCCCCGGCGGAGGCGCTGGACCGAGCGATGCGGGACGTCGTCGCCTATGGTCTGCTGCCGGCGGGGGCGCTGGCGGGGTTCGCGGACTGGCTGGTCCACCGCAGGATGGACATTCAGCACACGGCCGGGGCTAAGGAATCGCTGATGCACATCGTGATGTCCGGACAGGCGGCGATGCCCGGCCTGGCGCTGCTTCTGCTGGAGACCAACCCGCGCAGCCTGGCACTGATGGCCGCCGGCCTGCTGTCGCACGAGGCGACCATGATGGCGGATCTGCGCTACGCCATCGCGCGGCGGCCGGTCCCGCCGGTCGAGCAGAAGCTGCACGGCATCCAGAACATGGTCCCGGCCGTGCCCCTCGCCATGGCCGCCGCCAGCTACCTCGCGCGACGCCGCGAGGGGATGGAGACGGAGCCGGCGCTCCGCTTCCGCCGCGACATTCCCCCCGCCCATCTTGCCGTCATCGCTGCAGCCATGCTGGTGGACGGCGCCGCCTATGCGGTGGAGCTCGCGGAGGGACTGCGGGAGAATGGCGGGCGGCTGGTGCCGGACCGGCCGGGGAAGCCGGTCAGGGTGGCTGCGGCTCAGGATTTGTGAGCCCTCTCCCCCCGGCTTTCCATGCCGTTTCATGCAGGCCGTCTTACCGGTTGGCACGCACCGCCGACAGCAGGCGTGGGATGTGGCGAGCGAGTCCGATGGCGATGCCGGCACCGTGCAGCATCGCGGTCGACAGCAGGAATCCCAGGCTGTAGAGGACCGGATCGGCCGCCTGCGGCATCTCGGCGCCGTGGGCATGGCCGTGAAGGACGGCGAAGGCACCGACCAGCATCATACCGGCCGCCACCGGCACCCGCTTGTTCAGCAGCACGAGCAGGCCCAGCACCGCGACCGAGGCGGCGATCCCGGCCTCCACCGCCGGCAACTCGACACCGGTCATGCCGAGGAGGGCGCCCCCCGCCAGCATGGTGATGAAGGACGCCGGCAGCAGCCAGATCGCCCGGCCGCCATTCTGCGCCGCCCAGATACCGACGGCGATCATCGCCAGCAGATGGTCGATGCCGTTCAGCGGGTGGAGCAGCCCTTCCTGGAACATCGCGTGTCCGGCGTGGCCGGTGTGGGCAAGTGCCGGAAGGGCGAGCGCCACCGTGAGAAGGCCGGCGAGGCCGGCGGAAAGCAACCTGTTCATTGCTAAAGAACTCCTGTGAATGCCGGCTGTTCTCATTGCCGGCTGTGCTCTTTGCCGACTGTGCTCATTGCCGGGATCAGCCGATCAGGGAGGCCTTCAGATGGCCCCGTCCGTCCTCCGCCTCGTCCAACTGGCGAAGCATGTCGAGGGTTGTCAGCGCGTCGGCCTCCGTGATCCGGGACAGGGCGAAGCCGAGATGGACGAGCACCCAGTCGCCGATCCAGGCGGCTGGCGGCTCATCCGGGCCGGCGAGGCAGGAGAGGTTCACCTCCCGCTCCTCGCCCAGCATCTCGGCCAGGACGGTCATCCGTCCGGCATCGGCGACGGCGAGGATGCGGGCCGGGACACCAAGGCACATGGCGGGGCTCCTTCGTCGCGGCGGTCAGGCTACTTCCAGTTCGACAAGGGTCAGGTCGTCACCGCCGCGCGGGCTGAGGCGCTGACTGCCGCAGGTCGGGCAGGGGGCGAGCCGTGACGGCACCTCCCGCTCGCAAGCGCAGTCGTCGCACCAGACGAGACCCGGCGGCTGGACGATGTCGACCGCCGCCCCATCGGCCAGCGTGTCGCGACGGACCACATCGAAAGCGAAGCGCAGAGCGTCCGGATCGACGCAGGCGAATTGCCCCACCGCCAGCCGAATGCGGGTTACGCGCCGGAAGGCGTGCCGACGGGATTCCTCCCGCAGCAAATCCAGCAGCCGTTCGCACAATGATAGCTCATGCATCTTCCGTCTCCGCCTCGTGGAAAATATCACCACAGGCGAAGTATGGCAAATCGTAAAACGGAAGATATACATGAAATTATGTAATCGCTCTTGGATGATAAGTATATTCTATCACCCGATAAGCTGATTTTATTTTGAGATAGTTCGGTAAATATTGGCGATGGGCCGTAATGCCGCATGTCGTTCCGCCGCGCACCGGTGCAAGATCGTGGGGCGAGCGCCGGCCTGATCATGGCGCCGGGACCAATGCTCCAGCTTCGGCGTTATAACGGTACGCTGTGGCGGACCGTTCGGCCGGCGCTCGTCCTCACCCCGCCTTTCATCGCAGCCAGGGGCTCTGCCACATCATGGATCACGCCACCGCCTGCGCGGCCCCGACCTCCGCGCCGCTTTCCCTGGCGCAGCCGCTGTCGCGTCATGGCATCCGGCTGGTGCCGGCGACCGTCTGCACCGGATCGGATACCGACGACCGCGAAGAGAAGATCATCGACGAGGTGCCGGTCGGGCTGGTCTATGCCGGCGACCTCTTCGCCGTCATGCTGGCGACCCCGACCGACCTGGAGGATTTCGCCACCGGCTTCTCGCTCAGCGAGGGGATCGTCGGCAGTGCCGACGAACTGGCGATCACCGCGATCGACGAGCTGACGGACGGCGTGCGCCTGCGCATGGAACTGCCGGTGGAGAGGCTTGCGGCCCTTCTGCGGCGCAAGCGCAACCTGATGGGCGGGTCCGGCTGCGGCCGTTGCGGCACCGACAGCTTTGCGGAAACGCTGCGGCCTCTCGATCCCGTCCGTTCCACCGCCCGCATTGCGCCCGACGCCATCCGTCGCGCCGTGGCGGCTTTGCCGTCGGGGCAGACCTTGAACCGGCAGACCGGCGCCGTCCATGCCGCCGGCTTCGCCCTTCCCGACGGGCAACTGGTCGCCGTGCGCGAGGATGTCGGCCGGCACAATGCGCTCGACAAGCTGATCGGCGCGCTGGCCCGCGCCGGCATCGACCCGACCGGCGGTTTCGTCGTGGTGTCGAGCCGCTGTTCCTTCGAGATGGTCCATAAGACCGCCGCCGCCGGCATCCCGCTGATCGCGGCCATTTCCGCCCCGACATCGCTGTGCGTCGGCTTTGCCGAGACGGTCGGGGTGGGGGTGGTCGCCTATGTGCGCGACGGCCGATTCACCGTCTACGCCGTGCCCTCCCGCGTCGCCACGCTCGCATGAGCGCAAAATCCCGCGGGCCGGTTCATCGCCGGCCCGCGGGATTCGCGTGATCAGTGCGTCGCGGCAGGCCGCCCCATCACCGGCATCGCCTTGCGCGACGGCAGTGGGGTCAGGCCGCCCAGGCCCTTGCGGTAGATCAGCCAATACACGCCGCCGACGAACACCGACCCGCCGACGATGTTGCCCAGCGTGGCGAACAGCAGGTTGTGCAGGATGCCGCCCGCCGTGATCATAGACACGTCCATCCCGGCCGGCACATGGCCCGTGATCTTCAAGACATAGGCCAGCGGCAGGAAATACAGGTTGGCGATGCAATGCTCGAACCCGGCGGCGACGAAGGCGGCGACGGGCAGCGTCAGCGCCACGATCTTGTCGGTCACCGTGCGGCCGGCATAGGCGAGCCAGACCGCCAGGCAGACCAGCAGGTTGCACATGATGCCCTTGAAGAAGATCGTCACCGCGTCGGGTGCGATCTTGCCGACGGCGAGCTTCAGGACGGCGCCGCCGACCGCGCCGTTGTTCATCTCGGCGTGGTGCGACATGAAGATCAGGAAGACGAGGCCCAGCGCGCCGACCGCGTTGCCGATCCAGATCGTCGCCCAGTTGCGCAGGACCTGCGCCGTGCTGATCTGGCCGTTCGCCCGCGCCATCACGATCAGGCAGTTGCCGGTGAACAGCTCCGCCCCGCCGACCATGACCAGCGACAGGCCGAGCGAGAAGACCAGCCCGCCCAGCAGCCTCTGGACCGCGAAGCTGAGGGCGGGATCGGCCAGCACGATGACGAAGAACATGCCGCCCAGCCCGATGCCGCCGCCGGCGACCACCGCCAGCATGAAGCTGGGCAGGAAGGGCATCGTCGCCTTCTTCACGCCGAGCTTTTCCACCTTGTCCTGAATCTCGGCAGGCGAATAGGCGTCCATGCCGAGCACCATCGAATCTTTAGATGCAGGATCCGTTGCCATGACGGGGTCCTCCGCTTGTGTGGAGTTGTTCCGGACACGGTCTGTCCCGGCACCCGCCGACGGATGCGCAACGGTTCGTCGGCCAGGGGGAGGGGCGACCGGCAATTCAGCGCCGATCGGTGACGCCGTCGGCGTCTTGGTGTCGAACGTATGGGGCTGGCGACAAGCCTTCTGCCGTTGTCCCCGCCAGTTCGGCCGGAGCCCTTCCTTCGCCATTCCGACCGTCATTCCCGCGAAGGCGCTACAGAATGCACATATCTCGCACTTGCGGAAAATTGTACAGCTTGGCATTGAGGAAAGCCCCTCTCCCCTCGCGGGAGAGGGGTTGGGGTGAGGGGCGCAGAACTGGTTTCCACCGGCTTTCAGCCGGTCACCCCCCCTCATCCCAACCCGCGGGTCGGCAAAACGCCGTTGGCGTTTGGCCGATCCCGCCCCGCAAGGGGAGAAGGGCTATTCGCTGCCAAAGGCTGCTATTCTTTCGCATATGCGAGATCTGTGCATCCCGTAGCGCCTTCGCAGGGATGACGGTCGAGAGGGAGACGTACCGGCCTCGACCAGACCCGGAGCCCTTTCAGCCCACCGTCTCGTAAACCTCGAAACCTTCGCCGCGGACGAGCCGGTCGTGCACGGCCTCCACGGAGTGGCGGACGGTGCTGGTGACCGGCGCGAAGAAGCTGGTGTCCTGCGGCTGGATGCCGAGGAACAGGATCTCCGGCACGGTTTCCCGCAGGCTGTCGATCAGGAAGTTCAGCGGGATGGCATGGGTGGTGACCATGAACTGCTCGGCGACGCTGTCCTGCCCGATCAGGCGGATCTCGCCCGGCGGCAGTTCCATGTCGGCGGCATCGACGATCAGCACCCGCTGCGGCGCCAGCGAGCGGATATGGTGGGTGTGGTTCTCCGGGACATCCTCGCCGTCCACCACGGTCCAGCCGGGGGCGGGCTGCTCGTCGAGCAGCTGGGCCAGCAGCGGGCCGGCCCCGTCGTCGCCGCGCAGGACGTTTCCAACCGTGAATACGACATCGGTCATGACAGCCGTCTCCCCATCAGATAGATCGCGGGTTCGCGCCGGATGGCGTCCAGCGCCGTGCGCAGCCGGTCCAGCCATGCCGCCACGTCGGGCGGGGCGGTCGGCAGCACCGCCTCGATGGCCGCAATCAGTGGCCGGGTGTGGGTGCTGTCCACGGTGATCTCGCCGAAGCGCAGCAGGCCCGACAGCTTGCGGTGCGCCTCCTCATTGTCCTTCAGCGTTTCCAGAACGCGGTCGAACACCGCGGTGGTGCAGCGGAAGGCCGGCTTGAAGCAGTCGAACACGCCGATGTGATGCCCGATGGCCAGGGAATAATAGACCACCTGTTTCGCATCCTCAGGGATGTCCTCCTTCCGCTCCAGAACCTTGGCGTTCAACTGGTAGAACACCACCTCGGGCGCCACGCCGCGGCCGGCGCGCAGGCCGGGAATGGAGCCGGGATCGGCCTGTGCGGGGGTGCTCATGCCGCCTCTCCCCGGATCGCCTGCTGCACGACATCGACCAGCCGGCCAATGATCTCGGCGCGGCGCGGGTCGCGTTCCTCGGCAATCGCCTCCATCATGCATTCGGACAGGGTGAAGGATCCCGGCATGTGCGCATGCCCCTCCAGCAGGGCCAAGAACTCCTCGGCGATGTCGTGCCCCTGGCGGTAGCCGGCCATCCGCCGCGCCTCGCGTTCCAGCTGGACCCGCAAGGCATAGGGGATGTCGGGGTGGGGCAGGGCGGCCGTCTCCCCGGCGGCCTCGACATGGGTCTCGGCCTTCAGCTTCTGCTCCAGCAGGCCCAGCGCCACCGCGAAGCCATGGATGGTCGCGGCCGGCGTCGGCGGGCAGCCGGGGATGTAGACGTCCACCGGCACGATGTTGTCGGTGCCACCCCACACGCAGTAGAGGTCGTGGAAGATTCCGCCGGTGCAGCCGCAGGCGCCGTAGGACACCACGATCTTCGGATCGGGCGCGGCCTCGTAGGCGCGCAGCGCCGGCATCCGCATGGCACGGGTGACCGCCCCGGTGAACAGCAGGATGTCGGCATGCCGGGGCGACGCCACCACCTTGATGCCGAAGCGTTCCGCATCGAACACCGGGGTGATGGACGAGAAGATCTCGATCTCGCAGCCGTTGCAGCCGCCGCAATCGACGCGATAGACATAGGCGGAGCGCTGGATGTTCTTCAGCAGCGCCTTCTTCATCGTGGCGATCTGTTCGCTGGTGGAGACCGGCGGCATCTCCGCCACCAGGGTCTTGGGGTTCACCGGGACGTTCATGGCGTGGTCTCCAGTTCCTTATTCATCTGCCGGCCGATCCCCATGCGGGCGATCTGGTGGACGTCCTGGGCGCGCTTGCAGGCCGGGCAGGTCGAGACGGTCAGGCGCAGCCGGTCCGCTTCCTCGGCGCTGCGGGCCGACTGGCTCAGCAGGCGGGCGACGTAATCGACCTCCTTGGCCGGGGCGAAGGCCTTGCCGCAGCAGGCGCACTCGGCCAGCGAGAACACCGCCTTGCGCGTCAGGTCGGCCTTGCTGCCGACTGCCAGCTCGAAATCGTCGGACAGGCGGATGGCGGCTGTCGGGCAGGATTCTTCGCAGCGGCCGCAGAAGACGCAGCGCCCGTAATTGATCGACCAGGTGCGGGTGCCGGCCGCGGTGTCGGTCTCCATCTGGATGGCATTGGCCGGACAGGCGACGGTGCAGGCCGCGCAGGCGATGCAGTCCTCCGCCTTGTGTTCCGGCTTGCCGCGGAAGTCCTTGCAGACCGGCATGGGAGCGAAGGGGTACTTGACCGTCGCCTCGCCCGTGCGGAAGATTTCCTTGAGTAGCTTGAGCATCGGTCGCCCCCGTCACTTCAGCGGTGAATCCGTGCGTTCGCGGCAGTAGCGCTCCATCTCCTTGTAGGCGATGGTCTTGGAGCGCTTCTTGCGAACGTCGACGACGGTCACGCGGTCGGTGCAGGAATAGCAGGGGTCGATGCTGCCCACGATCAGCGGGGCGTCCGACACCGTATTGCCGCGCAGCATGTAGCGCAGCACCGGCCAGTTGTTGTAGGTCGAGGCGCGGCAGCGCCAGCGGTAGAGCTTCTGGTTATCGCCGGTCATCGACCAGTGGATGTCCTCGCCGCGCGGCGCCTCGGTGAAGCCGAGCGCGAATTTGTGCGGGGCATAGGTGAAGTCCTCGGTCAGCACCGGGCCGGCAGGCGCCTTGTCCAGCAGCTGTTCGATGATCCACAGGCTGTCGAAGAACTCGGCCACCCGCACCAGCGTGCGGGACAGCACATCGCAGCCCTGCTCAACATGAACCGGCATGTCGAGCAGCTTGTAGCCGCCGAAGGCATGGTCGGCGCGGGTGTCGCGGCGATGTCCGCTGCCGCGCACCACCGGCCCGACCGGGCTGTAGTCGCGGGCGATCTGCGGGTCGAGCCGGCCGACGCCCTTGACGCGGCCGCTGACGTTGGCGGTGGACAGCAGGACATCGACCAGCCGGGTCACGTCGTCGCGCAGCTCGGCGACCAGTTCGCGGGTCCTGGCCTGCTGGTCGCCCAGGATGTCGCGGCGGACGCCGCCGATCAGGTTCAGCGCATAGGTCTTGCGGGCGCCGGTCAGCAGTTCCGCCAGGGTCATCGCCTTCTCGCGCACGCGGAAGAACTGCATGAAGCCGGTGTCGAAACCGATGAAATGGCAGACGAGGCCGAGGTTCAGCAGATGGCTGTGCATCCGCTCCGTCTCCAGCAGGATGGAGCGGATCGCCTGCGCCCGCGGCGGCACCTTGATGCCCAGCGCATTCTCCACCGAGTTCGCATAGGCGACGCTGTGGGCGTAGCCGCAGATGCCGCAGACGCGGTCGGCCAGGAAGGTCACGTCATTGTAGCCCATCCGCGTTTCGGCCACCTTTTCCATGCCGCGGTGGACGTAGAACATGCGGTAATCGGCGTCGATGATGTCCTCGCCGTCCACGAACAGGCGAAAGTGGCCGGGCTCGTCGGAGGTGATGTGCAGCGGTCCCAGCGGGACGACGCGGGTCTCCTGCTTGGCTTCGTTGATGAACTGATAGGTCTCGTCGTCGCTGGTCGGTGCCGGCCGCAGCCGGTAGTCCATCGAATCCTTGCGCAGCGGATACAGCTCGTCCGGCCAGTCGTCGGGCAGGACGAGGCGGCGTTCGTCCGGCAGCCCGACCGGGCGCAGGCCGAACATGTCGCGCACCTCGCGCTCGCCCCAGACGCAGGCGGGCACCCGCGGGGTGACGGAGGGGTATTCCAGCGTGTCGGCCGGCACCTCGCAGCGCACCACCACATGGCACTTGTCGCCGCCCTCCATGGACAGGACATAGTAGACGGCGTAGGCGCCGTTCAGCGGCCGTTCGTCGTTGCCGACCACCACCGACAGCCAACCGTCGTGGTCGTAATAGAGGCTGGCGACGACGTCGGGCAGCGATTGCGGCTTGACCGTGATGGTGACCTGGGCCTCGGTCTGCCAGGACTCATCCAGGATCGCATGGGGCAGGCTCTCGCGCAGGGAGGCGATGGTGCCGCTCCCGACCCGTTCCGGAGTGATGAGGTTCATTTGGAGATCTCCGTCTGCGAGAGGCTGCCGGTCACCACGGGCCCAGCGGCGCGGACCGTGTCGTATTTTTGCCAGGGGGCGGCGACCACCGGGCGGCTGTCGCCGTTCATCACCACCGCGGTCGCCTGCTGGACGAGGTTGGACAGCGGCTGCGGCACGGCGAAGCCCAGCGTCAGCACCAGGACCGCCAGCACGCCCAGCGGGGCGAGCGCCCTCCAGCCCACGTCACCCTTCGGCATCGTCTCCGGGCTCTTGCCCAGCACGCTGTCGGCGACGATCTTCACCAGACCGGCGATGGTGATGCACAGGAACAGCGCGCACAGCGCCATGACCCAGCCATAGCCTTCGTTCAGCCCGGCCATGAAGACCATGAATTCGCTGACGAAGATGTTGAAGGGCGGGAAGCCGGCCAGCGCCAGGGCGCAGCCCATCATCAGCAGGCCGGTGGCCGGCGCCACCCGCAGCACGCCCTTCACCGCCCGCAGGTCGCGGGTGCCGTACTTCATTAGGACATTGCCGGCGCTGCAGAAGAACAGGGCCTTGGTGACGCTGTGGTTGATGGCGTGCAGCAAGGCCGCGGCGATGCCCAGCGGCCCGCCGACGCCGAGCGCCACGACGATCAGCCCGACATTTTCGATGCTGGAATAGGCCAGCTTGCGCTTCAGATCCTGCTGCACGAAGAACAGCAGGGACGAGACGCCGACCGACAGGACGCCCAGCGTCAGCAGCAGCATCTGCGGGAAGCCGACGCCCACCGTGCCGACGGTGATGACGTAGAAGCGGATGACGATCAGCAGCGCGCATTTCAGCAGCACGCCCGACAGCAGTCCCGACACCGGGCTCGGTGCCTCGGAATGGGCGTCGGGCAGCCAGGCATGCATCGGGAAGATGCCGGCCTTGGTGCCGAAGCCGATCAGGGCGAAGACGAAGGCCAGCTTGACCAGCATCGGGTCCAGCTCTGCGGCGTGGCCGACCAGGGCCGTCCACAGCACCGCCTGATGCGGGTCGGCCAGCACGTCGGCCGCGTTGGAAAAGACCAGAACCGTGCCGTAGAGGCCGAAGGCGACGCCGACCGTGCAGATGATGACGTATTTCCAGGCGGCCTCCAGCGAGGATTTCTGCCCGTACAGCCCGACGAGGAAGGCGGAGCCGAGAGTCGTCGCCTCGATCGCCGCCCACATCATGATGATGTTGTTGGCGGTGACCGCCAGCAGCATGGTGAACAGGAACAGGCTGAAGAAGCCGTAGTAGATCCGCACCTTTCCGGCATCGATCAGGCCGGCTTCGAGGTCGTGGCGGATGTAGGCGATGGAATAGAGGCCGGTCAGCAGGCCGACCACGCCGATCAGCATCATGAAGACCGCGCCGAGCGCGTCGATGAACAGCCAGTCGCCGAAGGCGGCGATGGCGCCGTTCGACAGCACCTGGATCAGGGCGGCGGCGCTCAGCAGGAAGACATAGCCGATGGAGCCCAGATGGATGCGCTCCAGCAGCGCCACGCTGCCCTGGTCGGTCGCGAGCGATTCGGGCAGGGAGTCCCGAAACCAGGGCAGGGTCAGCAGAAACAGCGCCACCGCCAGCGGACCGATCAGGAGAAGTGGGGGAAGGATCGAGGGTACCATGGCGGTCATCCCTTCAGGCTCGTGAGCTGGCGCGCGTCGAGCGTGTGCAGCGTGTCGAAGATCCGCGATCCCAGTGCCGCCATCACCACCACCGCGAAGATGGCGTCGGTGGCGATGCCGATCTCCACCAGTTCAGGGGCGTTGGGGGCCAGCAGGGCCAGGGTCAGGTGCGACCCGTTCTCCATCAGGCAATAGCCGAACACCTGCTTCAGGATGTTCCGCTGCGCCACGATGCAAGCGAGCCCGATGAAGAACAGGGCGAGCGACACAGCCAGCGCCGGCTTGATCGCGTCGGCCGCCGGCAGCGTCACCTTGGAGGCCACGCCGAAGCAGAGGATGACGGCGGCCGCCGCACCGACGATGGAGAGCGCCGTCGGCATCACCGCGCCCGAGCCGATGGCCGGATCGCTCAGCTTGCGGAAGGCGCGGTACATGATCGCCGGGACCAGGATCACCTTGGTCAGCAGCGCGGTGAAGGACCAGAGATACAGCTCGCCCGACCCGGTGGTCCCCGCCAGCGCCACGAACAGCATCACAAGGATGAAGCTCTGCAGCGCATAGAAGCGGGCGGAGTTGGCCGGATTGCCGGCGAGCGTGACCAGAAGGGAGCTGACGATCAGCAGGCCCGACAGGCCGTTGACGATGAGAAATCCGTTCATGACCGTTCCCTCCCTCAGCCGAGCCACGAGGCGGCGATGGAGCTTGAGACCACCGTCATCGCCACCAGGGCCACCAGCACGAACTTCATGCCGGCCGGCAGCGGTGCCGCCGCGGCCATGGTGGTGGACGGCTTGCCGGGCACCGAATGGCCCAGCCATTTCAGGAACCAGGCGAAGGAGCCGACCGATTCCGCCAGCGCGATGACCACCAGCACCATCAGCGCCCAGTGATGGGCCCCGACCTCGAACCCGCCGGCGAAGATGGCGAACTTGCTGAAGAAGCCGTTGAAGGGCGGCACGCCGGTGATCGCCAGGGCGGCGCAGACGAAGGCGACGCCCAGCAGTGGCGACTTGGTGACGATGCCGCGCAGCGACGGCAGCAGGCGGGTGCCGGCGGTGTAGCTCAGCGCACCGGCGACCAGGAAGAACAGCGTCTTGGCAAAGGCATGGTTGAAGATGTGGGCGATGGCGCCCTTGAAGGCGAGGTCGGAGCCGAAGACCGACAGCGACAGTGCCAGCAGGATGTAGGCCAGCTGCGTGATGGTCGAATAGGCCAGCAGGCGCTTCAGGTCGACCTGCGGCAGATACATGAAGAAGCCGTAGACCAGCGTCAGCACCGCCATGATCGAGCCGACCCAGCCGACGATCTCCGGCGCGCCGCCCGACGACATCAGCCCGCGGGCGAAGATGTAGACGCCGACCTTCACCATCGAGGCCGCATGCAGGTAGGCGCTGACCGGGGTCGGGGCCTCCATCGCGTCGGGAAGCCACATGTGGAAGGGCAGCTGGGCCGACTTGCCCCAGGCGGCGACGAGGATCGCCAGCAGCACCACCGCCTTCATCCCCGGCGCCAGATCGGCGATGGCGGTCAGTGCGAAGGTGCCGGTCGACAGGAACAGCAGCGCCGCCGCGACATAGAGGCCGAGCGAGGCGACATGGGTGACCAGCAGCGCCTTGGCCGCCGAGCGCAGCGCCTTGGGCGATTCGTAGTAGCCGATCAGCGCCCAGGAGCAGGCGCCCGTCAACTCGAAGAAGGCGAGCTGGCCGACGACGGTGGAGCTGAAGACCAGACCGGTCATGGCACCGATGAACACCAGCAGGAAGGCGTAAAAGCGCCGCCGGCCGATGTCGGGATGCTCGCGGTTGCCGGCGTTCAGGTAGGCGGCGGAATAGACCGCCACCAGCAGGCCGATGGCGATCACCGCCAGCGCGATCAGCACGCTGACGCTGTCCACCACCAGCCCGAGGATCGAGACCGATCCGAAGGAGATCAGGTCGAAGGTGCCGCCGACCTTGCCGTCGCCGAGCAGCGACATGGCGAGGATGGCGATCACCGCGACGGTGGCGGCGGCGAAGCCCTGGCACAGCCATTTGGCCGATGCCCGTTCCGATGCCGCGATCGCCGCCGCACCGCCGAAGGGGACGAGGATGGCGGCCAGCGCCAACAGCCCGAGCGGTTCCGTGGGGAGTGTTATCATGATGCTGCCCCTCGCCGGCTCACAGGCCGACCAGATAGAAGACGAAGGCGAGCGAGGCGGCGCCGACCCCGACCCAGCTGTGCTGGGGGGTCAGGCGGAAGCGGACGCGCGCGACGCTGTTCTCGACCACGCCGACGGCGGCGAAGATCAGGACCAGCTTGATGGCGAAGGCGACCAGCCCGAACAGCAGCCCGAAAAACGTCATCTCGGGCGTGCTGCCGAAGGGCAGGAAGACGCCGATGAACCACGCGACGACGACCGCCTGCTTCAGCGACATCGCCCACTTGATCAGCGCCAGCGACGGGCCGGAATATTCGGTCAGCGGGCCTTCCTGCAGTTCCTGCTCCGCTTCCGCCATGTCGTAGGGCAGCTTGCCCAGCTCGATGTAGATGGCGTAGGCGAAGGACAGGGCGGCAACGATGGTCGCGGTGACCGACTGGACATGGCCGTCGGCGATGGCGGTGCCGATGGCGCCGAGGTTGGTCGAGCCGGCCAGCAGCGCCGCGACGAACAGCGACAGCATCATCACCGGCTCCACCAGCACGCCCATGGTCAGCTCGCGGCTGCCGCCGATGCCGGAGAAGGAGCTGCCGCTGTCGATGCCGGACAGCGAGAAGAAGAAGCGGGCCAGCGCGAACAGGTAGATGACCGTAATCAGGTCGCCGATGGGCGCCACCGGCGTGAAGCGGGTCAGCATCGGGATGCCCATGGCGATGACCAGCACCGTCGTCAGCATCACCGCCGGCATGGCGCGGAAGGCGAAGCCGCTGTTGGGCGGGGTCAGGTCCTGGCGGGTCAGCAGCTTGGCGATGTCGCGATAGTCCTGCAGCAGTCCCGGCCCGTGGCGGGTGTGCAGCTTTGCCCGGATCATGCGCGACAGGCCGGAGATCAGGGGGGCCGCGGCGAGCAGGAGGAGCGCCTGGAACAGTCCCAGGATCAGGTGTGAGAAGGTCAGCATGGCGTCCTCCCGTCAGACGGCCAGCGCCAGCAGCGCGATCAGCGCCGCGACGATGTAGAGGCAGTAGATCCGGAAATCGCCGGCCTGGATGACCTGCAGCCACTTGCCGCTTGCATCGACCGCGCCGGTGATCGGGGCGATGACGCTGCGGTCGGCCAGCGGTTCGGTGCGCCGTGCCAGCGTGACCACCCGCTCGAAGCCGTGTGCGACGCCGGTCCAGCGCCCGGCGATCGAGCGGCGCATTGTGTAGAGCGGGGCGAAGAACATGCGGATCGGCTGGGCGAAGCTGCCGGCGGTGGCGGGCATGTGGTGGTCCGGCAGATAGCCGGCCGCCCAGGGCGCCGCCACCTTGCGGTCGCCGCCGCGCTTGGCGGCAAAGGCCGCCTTCAGCGCGATGGGCAGGAAGGCCATGGCGATCAGCAGGATGGCGATCAGCGGGGTGGAGAGCGTGGCCTGCTGGGCGTCGCCCGGCAGCAGGGTGGTGCCGACCGCCAGTGTCACCGGAGCGGTGCCGATGGTCGCCGCCGCGATGCGGCCCATCACCGGCGCCACCAGCGGGGCCAGCAGGCCGAGCGCCACGCAGGCGACGGCCAGCACCGCCATGCCCGCGACCATCGCGGCCGGCGCCTCGCGCGCCTCCTCCGCATGATGGCTGCGCGGCGCACCGGCGAACATGATGCCGTAGGCCTTGACGAAGCACATCACGGCAAGCGCGCCGGTCAGCGCCAGCATGACGGCGGCGACGGGGGCGGCGAACTTCACCAGCGGGGTGCCGTCCAGCGCCGCGGCGAACAGCGCCTGATAGGTGTACCATTCCGACACGAAGCCGTTCAGCGGCGGGATCGCCGAGATGGCCAGGGCGCCGACCAGGAAGGACAGGGCGGTCCAGGGCATGTTGCGGGCCAGCCCGCCCATCTCCTCCATGTCCTTGCTGTGCATGCGGAAGATGGCGGAGCCGGCGCCCAGGAACAGCAGCCCCTTGAACACCGCATGGTTCAGCAGGTGATAGAGGCCGGCCATCAGGCCCAGCACCGCCAGCACCGGCTGGTGCAGCGCCATGCCGATCATGCCGGTGCCGACGCCGAGCAGGATGATCCCGATATTCTCGACCGAGTGGTAGGCGAGCAGCTTCTTGATGTCGTGCTCGGCCAGGGCATAGACGACGCCCAGCACCGAGGACACGGCGCCGAAGGCGAGCACCAGCAGGCCCCAGCCCAGCATCGCCGGCCCGGCGCTGGCGCCCAGCAGGTCGATGCCGACCTTCACGATGCCGAAGACGCCGATCTTGATCATCACGCCCGACATCAGTGCCGAGGCGTGCGACGGGGCGGCCGGATGGGCGCGCGGCAGCCAGATGTGCAGCGGGATCATGCCGGCCTTGGCACCGAAGCCGATGAAGGCCAGCAGGAAGGCGACGCTATCCAGCGGGGCCGGCAGCGGATGGGCGCGGAAGGCGGCGAAATCGAAGCTGCCGGCCTGGTTCGCCATCAGGAAGAAGGCGGCCATGATCAGCACCGAGCCGCCATGGGCGACCAGGAAATAGAGGAAGCCGGCGCCCACCGCCTCGTCATCCTGGTCGAAGATGACCAGGAAATAAGAGGCCAGCGACATCATCTCGAAGAAGATGAGGAACCAGAAGGCGTTGTCGGCCGCCACCACCAGCATCATCGACGCGATGAAGGCGTTCATGAAGAAGCCCATCGCCCCGATGCCGCGCCCGGCATACTCGCGCACATAGGCGAAGCCGTAGATCCAGGCGACCAGCGACAGCAGGGAGATGACCGCGATCATCAGGCCGGCCAGCGGGTCGAGCCGCAGGATGAAATGGGCGAAGGGGTAGGGGCCGGCGGCGTCGAGCACGGCCGGCTGGTCGGCGGCGATGGCCGTCAGCCCGGCGCCGAGCCCGGCCAACGCCGCGGCGATGCCGACGCCGCTGCCGCCAAGACGGATGTCCCCCTCGCGATGCTTCAGGAGGAGGCAGAGGATGGCGCCGCCGCAGGACAGCAGCAGCGACATGATGAGCAGGGAGAGTGGAATCATGGGTCCAGCCCCTCCAGCGAGGCGAGCGGCGTTTCAAGACTGACCGGTGCCGCCGCGGCCAGCCTGCGCTTGACGGCGGCAGCCTGGCGGGTGGCGTCGGCGTCTGCCGCGTAAAGGGCGGCGGTCGGGCACACGCGCACGCAGGCCGGCCCGTCGCCGGAAAAGGCGCAGAGGTCGCATTTCACCGCCACGCTGCGCACGCCAATGTCCCAGGCCAGCAGCGGATCGAGAGCCGCCGAATGGCTGGGCGTGGCGGTGGCGATGCCGGCGACGCCCGCGATTCCGGTGCCGCTGGGCGTGATGGCGCCGAAGGGGCAGGCCAGCGCGCACATCTTGCAGCCGATACAGGCCTGCTCATCCAGCAGGATGGCGTCGGCGGCATGGGTGATGGCGTCGACCGGACAGACGCGGGCACAGGGCGCATCCTCGCACTGGTGGCAGAGGACGGGGCCGGTGTCGTCGCCGATCCGCATGAC
Source organism: Azospirillum largimobile (assembly GCF_977007025.2). NCBI lineage: Bacteria > Pseudomonadati > Pseudomonadota > Alphaproteobacteria > Rhodospirillales > Azospirillaceae > Azospirillum > Azospirillum largimobile. The sequence continues at coordinate 470,352 of NZ_CDRMUA020000004.1, read as the reverse complement.
GGTCAGCCGGGGGTGCGCCTGCAGCCCCTGTTTCTTGTGTGCCTCGGTGCAGGCCGCCATGCAGGTGTTGCACCCGATGCATTTTCTCGGTTCCGCGATAACGAAGCGATTCATGTTCAGACCTCCGGCTTCCCGGGCGGGTGCGTCGACTCGGCCTGATCGGGATTGGGAAGACTCCCGATAAAGAATCCTGATCGGCCAATAAGAAGACAGTATTGGCTCGCGCACGCCCCCGCGGCCGCCTGTTTTCACATGCGGTGCGGCAGAAGGAGAGCCAGCTGTTGCGAATCTTTGTCAAATGACCGTCACGGTGATGACCGTCATCGACTTCGCTACGCTATTCCCCTGAGTTATGCGATGTCAACTAGACACATAAAAAAAGTGGGTATAAGGTGCGCGGCACAAAGACAGGAAGTCATGGGGCAATTTAACTGCAGAAGGCCTCCCCGGAAACTCCGATAAGAAAGAGAAGATACTCGATAGGATCGGCTTATCGGCATCGATTACTTTTAAAGATCGGGCGATAAGCGATTTCGATCGGACGTGAAGCCACCGGTGCCCATCGGGGTGAACCGGCGCGTAACGCCAGGGAACAGTGAAGCGATGCCGGGGCGGAGCCGTCCGACGGCCCCCTCCGGCTGCAAACAAGGACGACGGGAATGAACAGATTCGTCACTGCAAACCCAAGCAAGTGCATCGGTTGCCGGACATGCGAGGTCGCCTGTGCGCTTGCCCATTCCGATGGTGCGGGCGTCGAAGGGCTGGCGCCGGAGACCTTCAAGCCGCGCATCCGCATGGTGAAGACGGCCGACGTCAGCACCGCCGTGATGTGCCGCCATTGCGAGGACGCGCCCTGCGTCAACGCCTGCCCCAACAACGCCATCGTCTATCGCCAGCACAGCGTGCAGGTGGAGCAGGAGCGCTGCCTGGGCTGCAAGAACTGCGTGCTGGCCTGCCCCTTCGGTGCCATGGACGTGGTGACCATCCCGGCGGTCCGTCAGTTCGCCGGCATGACGCTCAGCCTGGGCGTCAAGGCGCAGGCGCACAAATGCGACCTGTGCGTCGACCGCGCCGCCGGCCCGGCCTGCGTGTCGGTCTGCCCGACCAACGCCCTGACGCTGATGGACCGGGACGCGATGGACGAGACCTTGCGCCGCCGGCGCGAGCGCGCCGCATTGGAAGCCGCCGAAATCGCGGCCTGACCCTCCCATCACTGCGGCTGATGCACAGCCGGCACAATCGAGCGAACACCGAGGTCGAGATGGAAAAGCATATGGCGGTCTGCCCCTACTGCGGTACGGGCTGCAAACTGAATCTGCTGGTCGAGGGCGGGAAGGTCGTCGGTGCCGAACCCCTCAACGGCGTCACCAATGAAGGAGAGCTCTGCCTCAAGGGCTATTTCGGCTACGACTTCATCAACGACACCAAGATCCTGACTCCGCGCCTGCGCAACCCGATGTTGCGCCGCAGCCGCGATGCGGCCTTCGAGGCGGTGTCGTGGGACGAGGCGATCCAGTACGCCGCGACCAAGCTGGGCGAGATCAAGGCCAAGTACGGTCCCGATTCGATCATGACCACCGGCTCGTCGCGCGGCACCGGCAACGAGACCAACTATGTGATGCAGAAATTCACCCGCGCGGTTCTCGGCACCAACAATGTCGACAACTGCGCGCGCGTCTGCCACGGCCCGTCGGTCGCGGGATTGCAGGTGACGCTGGGCAATGGCGCCATGAGCAACTCGATCCCCGAGATCGAGCACACCAAATGCGTCCTCGTCTTCGGCTACAACGTCGCCGACAGCCATCCGGTGATCGCCAAGCGCATCATCAAGGCCAAGGAACGCGGCGCCAAGATCATCGTCTGCGATCCGCGCAAGATCGAGACTGCACGCCTTGCCGACCTGTGGCTGCCGCTGAACAACGGCTCCAACATGGCGCTGGTCAACGCCTTCGCCAATGTCCTGATCAATGAAGGGCTCTACAACAAGGAGTATGTCGCCAACCACACCGAGGGCTTCGACGAGTACAAGAAGATCGTCGACAAATACACCCCCGAATACGCCGAGGCGATCACCGGCCTACGCGCTGCCGACATCCGCGAGGCGATGCGCATCTACGCCGCGGCACCCTCCGCCACCATCCTATGGGGCATGGGCGTCACCCAGTGGGGCCAGGGCGTCGATGTGGTGAAGGGGCTGTCGGGGCTGGCGCTGCTGACCGGAAATCTCGGCCGCCCGAATGTCGGCGTCGGCCCGGTGCGCGGCCAGAACAACGTGCAGGGCAGCTGCGACATGGGTGTGCTGCCGACCGAGTTCCCCGGCTACCAGAAGGTCACCGATCCGGAGATCCGCGCGAAGTTCGCCAAGGCCTGGGGTGTCGAATCGCTTCCCGACCAGATCGGCTGCCGCCTGACCGACGTGCCGCATCTGGCGGAGACCGGCAAGCTGAAGGCCATGTACATCATGGGCGAGGACCCGGCCCAGACCGAGCCGGACCTGACCCAGGTGCGCAAGGGCTTCGAGGCGATGGAGTTCGTCATCGTCCAGGACATCTTCATGACGAAGACGGCGATGTTCGCCGACCTGATCCTGCCGGCGACCTCCTGGGGCGAGCATGAGGGCGTGTTCAGCGCCGCCGACCGCAGCTTCCAGCGCTTCACCAAGGCGGTGGACGCCAAGGGCGACGTCAAGCACGACTGGGAGATCATCAGCCTGCTCGCCACGGCGATGGGCTATCCCATGCATTACAACAACACCAAGGAGATCTGGGACGAGCTGCGCGAGCTTTGCCCGATCTTCTACGGCGTCACCTACGAGAAGATGGAAGGGCTGGGCGCCGTGCCATGGCCGTGCCGCGACCTCGATTCGCCCGGTTCCAAGTATCTCTATGAGGGCAATGTCTTCCAGCGGCCGGGCGGCAAGGGCCTGCTGTTCGCCACCGAATGGCGTCCGCCGCAGGACCAGCTGAACGAGGAGTTCCCGCTGATCCTCTGCACGGTGCGCGAGGTCGGCCATTACTCCTGCCGTTCGATGACCGGCAACTGCGCCGCCCTGCAGACGCTGGCCGACGAGCCCGGCTATGTCACCATTAACCCGAAGGACGCCAAGGCCCTGGGCATCCGCGACCAGGAACTGGTCTGGGTGTCGTCGCGCCGCGGCAAGGTGATCAGCCGCGCCAGCGTGACCGACCGCACCAACAAGGGGGCCGTCTACATGACCTACCAGTGGTGGATCGGCGCCTGCAACGAGCTGACCATCCACGCCGTCGATCCCATCGCCAAGACGCCGGAATACAAATACGCCGCCGTCCGGGTGGAGGCGATCGCCGATCAGGTCTGGGCCGAGAATTATGTCCAGCAGGAATACGCGAAGCTGAAGGGCGGCCTCAGCAACGCGGTGACCCGTGCGGCGAAGAAGGCCCCGGCCTACGCGTGATGTTTCTCCCTCTCCCGTCCCGGGAGAGGGAAGGGGCCCAAGCGCAGCTTGGGAAGGGTAAGGGAGAGTGCAAGGAACCATGCGGCTTGGGATTCTTGCGCTGCCCCTCACCCTCCCCACTTCGTGGGTCCCCTCCCTCTCCCGGGGCGGGAGAGGGCTCTTACAGGACCCAATCCCATGCATGAGATCGCACTCTGCCAATCCCTGCTGGAACAGGCGATGAAGGTGCGGGACGCCAACCCCTTCGACCGGGTGGTCCGCGTCAGCCTGTCGGTCGGCCGGACCAGCCGGGTGCAGCCGGACGCCCTGCGCCATGCATTCGACCTGCTCAGCCGCGACACCTTCCTGGAGGGCGCGGAGCTGCGGATCGACCAGCCGCCCGGCGATGGATTCGGGCTGCTGGAGATGGAGGTGTCGTGACCGTGAACCCTTCGTGCGCCAACGATGCGTCCCTTTGCCGCTGCGGCAGGCCGCGCCGCGACAGAAAACCGTGACTCGCATCAATGATATTGCCCGGGTCGTGATCGATAAGTTCCCGCGTGCAGTGCGCCCTGGCAGCGGGCACCCGATTTACGCTGCGCCCGATGTGGGAGGAGCCCCGGCATGCAGGAAAAGCTGGAATTTCTGATCGCGCTGGCCACTGAAAAGCATTTCGGCCGCGCGGCGCAGGTCTGTGGCGTTTCGCAGCCGAACCTGTCCGCGGCGATCAAGCAGCTGGAATCGACCATGGGCGTGCCCCTGGTCGACCGCGGCGCCCGCTTCATCGGCTTCACCCCGGAGGGGGAGCGGGTGCTGGAATGGGCGCGGCGCATCGTCGGCGACTACAAGGCGATGCGCGCCGATGTGGAGACGATGAAGCAGGGGCTGACCGGCACGCTGCGGCTGGTGGTGGTGCCGACGGCGCTGCCCATGGTCCAGCGGCTGACCGCCACCGTCTGGTCGATGCATCCCGGCATCAAGATCACCATCGCCTCCCACAGCTCCACCGAGATCCTGTCGCGGCTGGAGAATCTGGAGGCGGAGGCCGGCATCACCTATCTCGACAACGAACCGCTCGGCAATGTCGACGAGGTGCCGCTCTATCACGAGCGCTATCACCTGATCACCTCGGTGGACGGCCCGTTCGGCAAACGCGACAGCGTCACCTGGGAGGAGGCGGCGACCGTGCCGCTCTGCCTGCTGAACGCCAACATGCAGAATCGCCGCATCATCGACCGCGCCTTTGCCGAGGCGGGGGTGCATGCCGAACCGATGCTGGAATCCAACTCCATCGTCGTGCTGACCAACCACCTCTGCACCGGCATGTGGTCGACGATCATGCCGCGGATCATGGCGGATTCGCTGCTGTTGCCGCCGGCCATCCGAGCGATTCCCATCGTGGCGCCGGAGCTGTCCACCCTGATCGGACTCGTGGTCGCCCGCCGGGATCCTCAGCCGCCGCTGACCGCGGCGCTGATCGCCGACGCGCGCCGGCTCGCCCCGGAACTGGCGATGGCGGCCTGATCACAGGGCAGCCTTGCCAAGTGGTCATACCACTTGACGATTTGTCGCGCCCCTGTGCTGCGATGCAGCATGGTAAGGAAACGGACGGGAGACGCGCCGGGATCGGCCCGTCCACGCCTCCCCCCGAGGAGTGCTTTTTCCAATGAACACCGATAGTTCGTCGCACCGCTGGTCGGTCGCCCCGGCCCAGCGCGCGCTCGACCACGAGCCGCTGGGTGCCGATGTCCATGCCGCCTTCGCCCAGGTGGTCGCCCGCCTGCACAGTGAAGCGGACGCGCTTGCACGGCGCATGGCCGATGTGGGCACCGTCGAGCTGGTGGAGCGTGACGGCGGGGCGCAACTGCTCTACCGCGCGCATCATGGCGAAGACGAGGGCGAGGGGCTGCACCGGCTGGTCGGCAGTTTCGACCTGCATCTGACCCATGACGGCAAGGCCGCCATCCACATGCGGATCCGCGGCGATCTGCCGCCGGCCGAGGTTCTGGACTTCGACCGCGCCACGGCCGACCATCTTCGGACCCGGCTGCACGCGTTCGAGATGGGCTGCCGCCGCCTGCCGATGGCACGCGCCGCCTGATGCGTGCCGGTGGCATGCGTTGCCAGATGCGTGCCGGTGGCACGCGCGCCTGATCGGACCGCAAGAGACCCTGCAGCCGCCTCTCCCCGCAGCGAAGCCCCCGCGGCGGGATATCGGCGCACTGTAGCCGCCAGGGCGGATCACGGCGATTTCGCCGCCCGCCCGCGGCACGGAGGAGACCAGATGTCTGAAAACCATGAACTGATCACCGCGGCGCTGCGCCATGCGGCAGCCCTGCACGAGGGCACCTTCCGCCCCGACCGGGCGCGCACGCCCTTCGTCTCGCACCTGTCGGAAACAGCCGAACTGGTGGCGCAGGCCGGCGGCACTCCGGCGGAAATTGCCGCCGCCTGGCTCCATGATGCGGTCGAGGACGGGCTGACCACCATCGCCGAACTTGAGGACCGCTTCGGCCCGGAGGTCGCCGACCTCGTGGCGGCAGTCAGCGATGCGCCGGAGGATGTCGGCCGGGCGATCGCCGAGCGCAAGGCGATCCAGGCCGCCCGTCTCGCCGCGGCGCCCGATGGGGCCAAACGCATCAAGCTGGCCGAGCAGATCTCGATCCTCAAGGCGCTGGCGGTGGAACGCCCGCTGTCCTGGAGCGTGGAGCGCGCGGACGCCTATGTCGAAGGCTCCCGCCTCGTCGCGGAGGCATGCGCCGCCGCCAGCCCGCTGCTGGCCGAACGCTACGCCACCGCCCTGGCAGGCGCCTCCCGCTGACCGAGAGTTCTAGCCCCTCTCCCCTTGCGGGAGAGGGGTTGGGGTGAGGGGGCGCAAGTTTGATTTCCAACGGCCTGCGGCCGCCACCCCCCTCATCCCAACCCTTCTCCCGCAAGGGGAGAAGGGCTTCATAAACTACGCAGCGGTTAGGACAGCCCATATTTCCTGATCTTGTCGTGCAGCGTGGTCTTTGCGATCTGCAACTCCTCCGCTGCACGGGCAAGGCTGTGGCCGGTGCGGCGCAGCGTGTCGGCGATCAGCGCGCGTTCGAAGGCCTCGACCGTTTCGGCCAGCGGCCGGGCGGTCGCCGGATGGGCGGTGGCGAATGGCGGGAAGCCCTGTTCGATGCCCAGCACGCAGCGGTCGGCGACGTTGTGCAACTCGCGCACATTGCCGGGCCAGTCATAGGCCATCAGCCGGCGCATCCGCTCCGCATCCGGCGGCGGCACCGGGCGGCCGTGGCGGGCTGCCGCTTGCAGGATGAACTGCTCGAACAGCAGCGGGATGTCCTCGCGCCGTTCGCGCAACGGCGGCAGCGGCAGGTTGGCGACGTTCAGCCGGTAATAGAGGTCGGCGCGGAACTGCCCGCGGTCGGCCAACTCGCGCAAATCCACCTTGGTGGCGGCGATCACCCGGCAGTCGACATGGACCGGCGTGTTGGAGCCCAGCCGTTCCAGCGTGCGTTCCTGAAGGACGCGCAGGAACTTGATCTGCACCGGCATCGGCATGCTTTCGATCTCGTCGAGGAACAGCGTGCCACCGTTGGCATGCTCCACCTTGCCGATCCGGCGCTTGCCGGCCCCGGTGAAGGCCCCGGCTTCATGTCCGAAGATCTCACTGTCGATCAGGCTTTCCGGCAGGCCGCCGCAATTGATCGCGACGAAGTTGCCGGCGCGGCGCTGGCTGGCTTCGTGCAGGCAGCGCGCCGCCAGTTCCTTGCCGGACCCCGTCTCGCCATGGATCAGCACGTCGGCGGCGGAGTTCGCCAGCTCGCCGATCAGCCGGCGCACCCGCTCCATCTGCGGTGATCCGCCGACCAGCCGCGCTTCGATGCTGTCGCGGTTCTGCAGCCGGGCGCGCAGGTCGCGCACCTCCAGCGTCAGCCTCCGCTTCTCCAGCGCGCGCCGCACCACCTCGACCAGATAGTCGGGGGAGAAGGGCTTCTCGATGAAGTCGTGGGCGCCGAGCTTCATCGCCTGCACCGCCATCGACACGTCGCCGTGGCCGGTCATCAGCACCACCGGAAGGTCGGGATCGGCGGCGAGGAGAGTCGAGAGCAGTTCCATCCCGTCCATGCCCGGCAGGCGGATGTCGGTGACGACCACACCGGGAAAGCCGTCCGCCACCAGCCGCCGCGCCTTCTCCGCGCTGTCCACCGCCTCGGTCGGGATATCCTCCAGCTCCAGGGCCTGCTGGCAACCCAGGCTGACGTTCGGGTCGTCCTCGACGATCAGGACCTTCAGGGGCGGAACCGTCAGGGCGGCGGAGGCAGAGTCGGGCATACGAGGTCTCCGGCCTGGAAGGCGGTCGGGTCGTTGGACAGGTCGGCGGCGGGAAGATCGATGGTGAAGACTGCTCCGCCATCGGCACCGTTCGCCCCGGTCAGGGCGCCGCCGAAGTCACGCACGATCCCGGCGGAGATGGCAAGCCCCAAGCCGAGTCCGCCGCTGCCCTCCCTGCTCCCGTCCTTCGCCGCCTCCTTGGTGGTGAAGAAGGGCTCGAACAGGCGGGGCAGGACCTTCTCGGACAGGCCGGGGCCATTGTCCGCCACCTGGATGCGCGTCCGGCCGTCATCCGTCCGCGCGGTGAGGGTCAGTTTGGAGCCCGTCCGCCCGGCAAGCGCGTCGAGGCCGTTGGCGACCAGGTTGACCACCACCTGCTCCAGCCGGTTGGGATCGCACAGCGCCGCCACGTCCTCCGGCACATCGACCGTCACGGCGACGCCGGAGCGTCGCAGCCGCTGCTCCAGCAGGAACAGCGCGTTGTCAATCGGCCGCCGCACCGCCACCGGGCGGGGGGCGCCCGAGGATTTGCGGGCGAAGGATTTCAGCTGGCTGGTCAGGGCGCCCATGCTGTCCACCAGTTGGGCGATACGTTCCAGATTGCCCCGGGCCGCGTCCAGGTTGCCGCGCTGGAGGAACTTGACCGTATTGCCGGACAGGGTGCGCAGGGCTGCCAGCGGCTGGTTCAGTTCATGCGCCAGCCCGGCGGACAGCTGGCCGATCACGGCCAGCTTGCCGGCATGGACAAGCTCGTCCTGGGCGGCGCGCAGGTTGCGCGTGCGCTCCTCCACCTTGCGTTCCAGCTCGCGCAGATGGCCGCGGCGCTGCACCCACATCAGCAGCAGGATGCCGAGGAAGGCGCTGCCGACCGCCGCCAGCGCCGCGCGGGTCCAGGCCATGCCGGTGATGTCCGAGGCCGGCGACAGCACGGTCATCGTCCATCCCGTGCCGTGCAGAGGTGCCGTCTGCGCCAGGAAGCTGCCGCTGACCGGGAAGACCGCCGCTTCCGCCTCCCCATCCGCCGGGCGGGTGAGCTGGACCAGTTCCGCATCCCGGCCGATCCGGTCCAGCGACGACAGGCCCAGCGGCGGCAGCGGGCGGGCGTTGTATTGCAGGGTCCGATCGAAATGCCGGCGCGTCGGCTCGTCCATCGCCCGCAGGGTGGTGAATTTCCAGGAGGGGACCGAGGCGAGGATGACCACGCCGTTCTCGTCGCTGACCAGGACCGGCGCCTCCACCGTCGACCAGGACTGTTCCAGCTGTTCCAGGCTGACCTTCACCACCGCCACGCCGACGATGGCGCCGTCCTCTGCCAGCGGAGAGGACAGGTAATAGCCCGCTTCCCCCCGCGTGGTGCCGACGCCGAAGAGACGGCCCTGGCGGCCGGCAGCAGCCTCGATGAAATAGGGGCGGTAGGACAGATCCTCGCCGATGAAGCTGTCGGGGCGGTTCCAGTTGCTGGCGGCCACCACCCGGCCCTGGCGGTTCAGCACATAGATCGACAGGGTGCCGGCCCGCTCGTTCAGTCGCTCCAGATAGCGGTTCAGCCCCCAGGCCAGCGGTGCGCGTCCGGTCACGAGGTCGAGGACGTCGCGCTCCAGCCCCAGCGTGGCGGGGAAATAGGCGTATTTGTCGATCTCCCGCTCCAGGCTCTCGGCATAGAGATCGAGCCGGTGGCGTCCGGTCTCCTGCAGGGCGGCAAGCCCCATCCCCTCGCTGATGCGGAACCCCGCCAGTCCGGCGAGCAGGGCCAGCCCGGCCATGACCGGCAGGAGAAGACCGATGGTGCGGAGGCGGCGTGCGCCGTACAGGAAGAAGGCGGGCATGAAAAAGGCGGGCAGGGGCGGGGGCGGGGACGGGAATGGCGACCGCCGTATCATAGCAGAAGCCCCCCGCCCATTGCCCGCCCGCCTTCGTGGACCGCACCCTGTGGATCGACGTCCCGCTTACTCCGCCGCGGCAGGGGCGGGCAGGGGCGCGTCGGCCTCCTCCTCGTCCTCCTCGCCGATGGCGTCCTCCCACTTGGCGACGACCGTGGTGGCGATGGCGTTGCCCAGCACGTTGGTGGCGGTGCGGCCCATGTCGAGGAAGTGGTCGATGCCCATGATCAGCAGCACGCCGGCCTCCGGAAGGTTGAACATCGGCAGCACGGCGGCGACGACGACCAGCGAGGACCGCGGCACGCCGGCGATGCCCTTGCTCGACACCATCAGAACCAGCAGCATGACGATCTGCTGTTCCAGCGTCAGCGGGATGCCATAGGCCTGGGCGATGAACAGCGACGCGAAGGTCGTGTAGATCATCGAGCCGTCGAGGTTGAAGGAATAGCCGAGCGGCAGGACGAAGCCGGTCACCCGCTCCTTCACGCCGAACTCCTTCAGCCCTTCCATCACGCGCGGATAGGCGGACTCGCTGGACGCGGTGGAGAAGCCCAGCAGCATCGGCTGGCGCATGGTCTTCACCAAGCGGAACACGTCGCCCTTCAGCACGACGAAGCCGGCGAAGATCAGCGTCGCCCACAGCACCGCCAGCGTCAGGTAGAAGCTGCCCATGAACTTGCCGTAGACCGCCAGCACGCCCAGCCCCTGGGTCGTCACCACGTTGGCGACGGCGGCGAAGACGCCGATGGGGGCGAAGCGCATGACATAGTCGGTGACCTTCAGCATCACCGGCACGACCTCTTCGATCGAGCGGGCGAGCAGGCCGGCCTTGGTGTCGCGCAGCTGGCCGATGGCGAGGCCGACGAAGATCGAGAAGATCAGGATCTGCAGGATCTCGTTGTTCGCCATCGCCTCGAAGAAGTTGCGCGGGAAGACGTGGGTCAGGAAATCCTTCAGGTTCAGGGCCGAGGTCTTCAGCCCGGCGCTGGCCGCCGCATCGGGCAGCGGCACGCCGACATTGGCGCCCGGCTGCAGCAGGTTGGCGAAGACCAGCCCGATGAACAGCGAGGCGAAGGAGGCCATCAGGAACCAGCCGACCGCCTTGCCGCCGATGCGGCCCACGGTGCGGGCGTCGCTCATGCCGGCCAAGCCCGCGACCAGGGTGGAGAAGATGAGGGGCGCGATGATCATCTTGATCAGGCGCAGGAAGATGTCCGTCACCATCGCGAAATAGCTGGCGATGTTCTTGGCGGCGGCCGGGTCGAACATGCTGTTGCAGACATAGCCTGTAACGATGCCCAGCAGCATGGCGACGATGATCAGCGTCGTCTGTTTGTTCATGGTCCTACTACCTCACCTTTCCCGCCCGCTTCACGCGCCGGCCGGGGTAACGGTCGATTGGGTACCGGCTTTCCAAGCCCCTCGCGGGACCGGAATGGGGGCCGGGTGGCGGAACGGTCAGCCGGTGATGATCGGGAAATTCTCGACAGCGCGCGGAGTTCGGCCGCCATGACAGACGTCGGCCGGAGCCTCGCGGTCGCCCGGCAGGTCGTGTTCGGTGCGCGTCGTGGCAGGCATCGGACGCTTCGCTCCCCTGATCTGATGAGTCCGCCCCGCCTGCGCGGGACGCGACCCGTAAGGAGCAACCGGCGTGCCACTGGGGAGCAGCGGCAAGCAGCCGGCTAAGCTGTTGGAACTATGAGGTTCCGTCGTTGGTCAGAGCCGCGGCCGTTCGGATTTCCGAACGCAGCCTGCATTTGGCGTTCGGAAATCCGGATGGGGGATGGAGCTGGAATCGCATGCTCATCCACAACTTGAAGCCCAGGTTGGCGGACTGCTGGAGGAAAGTGCCCCAACCTTGACTGCGGTATGAAATCTTCATACCCTTCTTTTGATCATCCAGAAGGAGGAAACTGCGATGTCCTCTGCGGAAAAGCGAACGTTCAGCCTTCCTTCCGAACAGGCCGGATATATTGATGCCCTGGTGGCGTCGGGGGCTTACGCATCCGGCAGCGAGGTTGTGCGCGCAGGGCTGCGAGCGCTGCAGGAGCGCGACGCAGCGGTAGAGCGTTGGTTGCAGAGCGAGGTTGCGCAAACCTACGATTCCATGCAGAGCGACCCCTCCCGCGCCCTTCCGGCCGCTGAGGTCTTCGCCACCATCCGCGCTCGCCATGCCGACCGCGTGAAAAAGGGACCGCGTGAACTATAGCGTCCAATTCAGCCCGGAAGCGCAAAGCGACTTGCTGGACTTATACGACCATGTCGCCGAACAGGCAGGGGAGGCGCGTGCGCTTGCCTATCTCGAACGTATTGAGCGGCATTGCATGCGCCTCGCAATCTTTCCGCAACGCGGCACTCTCCGCGAAGACGTGCGGTCCGGCTTGCGCATCATAGGCTTCGAACGCCGCGTTGCGGTCGCATTCCATGTTCAAGGCCGTATGGTGACCATTTTGCGGGTGTTGTATGGGGGGCGCGACCTCACCGGCGCCTTGGCCCTTCCCGTGGACGAGGGGTAAGGGAGCATCCCCTACTCCCTCACCACATAGGTGAAGTAGCGAATCACGCCGTTGGCGTCGGTCTCCCGGTACAGTCCCTGGATTTCGTTGTCGAAGCCGGGGAAGCGGTTCGCGCTCTCCTGGAAGACCTTCAGGTAGTCGATCATCGGCTTGGCCCGCGCATCCAGCCGTTCGCCGGGGACGATGGTGGCGATTCCCGGCGGGTAGACGACCCACAGCGTGGTGGCGATGCGGCCGGCGATCTCGTCGATGGGCAGGTAATCCACGTCGTTGCGCACCAGATGGCGCGTCGCCTCGCGCGGCGGCATCGCCATGGTCGGCAGATGCTCCGGCCGGAAGATGGCGCGCTGCAGGGCGCTGGTGTTCTTCTCGCGGTAGAAGGCGTGCATCTCCGCGCACAGGTCGCGCAGGCGTCGGCCCAGGTAATGGGCGCGCCGCTTGGCGACGAATTCGGGGATGACGTCCTCCAGCGGGGCATTGTCGTCGTGCAGCCGCTTGAAGGCGACCAGGCCGCTCAGCAGCGTGCCGGCCTTGCTCGATTCCACCCCCGGCGTCAGCAGGAACAGCAGGGAGTTGAGGTCGTTCTTCTCCGGCACGATGCGGTTCTCGCGCAGATACTGCGCCACCACCGGGGCCGGAATGCCGTGGTCGCCATAGGCACCGCTGTGACGGTCGAAGCCGGGAGTCAGCAGGGTCAGCTTGTTGGGGTCGGTCATGGCATAGCCCGGCTCCACATGCTGGAAGCCGTGCCAATCGGCGCCGGGGGCGAATTCCCAATGCCGCACGTCGGTCGCCAGTTCGTCGGTCGGCACCTCCTCCCACGCGGTCTCGACGCCGTTGCGGCTGACGCGATCGGGCACGAAGGGATCGAAGAACCAGCGCTTGGCCGGATCGCTCTCGCGCTCTTCGAACTCGCGGCGGATGGCGCGGATCTTCTTGCGCAGCTCGATGCCCAGGCGGATCGTGTCGTCCCACAGGATCTCGCCCGACCGCCCCTTCATCATCTGCGCGCCGACGTCCAGCGAGGCGAACAGCGGGTAGAAGGGCGAGGTCGAGGCGTGCAGCAGGAAGGTCTCGTTGAAGCGGCGATGCTCCACCCGGCGGCGCTGGCCCTTGATGTGGTTGTCCTTCACATGGATCTGGGAGGCCTGCGAGAAGCTGGCCAGCTGCTTGTGGGTGGACTGGGTGGCGATGATGCCGGGATGGCCGTCATGCAGCCCTTCCAGCCCCATGGCGAAATGGCCCTTGAACAGCGGGTGGAACTTCAGGAATCCCGCCCAGGCCTCGTCGAACAGGATGTAGTCGCAGAGCTTGCCGATCCGCTCCAGCATCATCTGGGCGTTGTAGATGGTGCCGTCATAGCTGCACTGCTGGATCACCGCAGCGCGGAAGGGGCGCTCGCGCTTCCAGGCGTCGGGGTCCTTGACCAGCGGGTTGCGGCGGATGCGCTCGCGGATCACCTCCTCGTCCAGCGCCCGCGGGTCGATCGGACCGATCAGGCCGTGGGCGTTGCGCTCCGTCTCCAGGAAGATCGGGATGCCGCCGCCCAGGAACAGGCTGCCGTGATGGGCGGCCTTGTGGTTGTTGCGGTCGAACAGCACGAGGTCGTCTTCGGCGACCAGCGCCGACAGCACGATCTTGTTCGACGCCGAGGTGCCGTTCAGCACGAAATAGGTGCGCTCCGCCCCGAAGATGCGGGCGGCTTCCTTCTGGGCCTGGAGCGCCGGTCCCTCATGCACCAGCAGGTCGCCCATCTCCAGCACCGAATTGTCGATGTCGTCGCGGAACACCGCCTCGCCCAGATGTTCGACGAAGATGCGGCCGATCGGGCTGCGGCTGTAGAAGATGCCGCCATTGTGGCCGGGGCAGGTCCAGAGCTGGTTGCCCTCCTCCGCGTAATCGACCAGCGCACCGAAGAATGGGGTCTTCAGCGTGTCGGCATATTGCTTCAGCCGGCTGACCAGATTCTTGGCGATGAATTCCGGCGTCTCTTCCGCCAGGAAGATGTAGCCGTCGACCTGGTTCAGCACGTCGACCGGGATGTTCTCCAGCCGCTGGCGGCGGACCAGCAGGATGATGGGCATTTCCAGCCCGCGCTGGCGGGCGAAGGCGATCAGCGAGGCCTGCTTGCCGTCGGCGCCGCGTTTGCCCCAGTCGACGATCATGCAGCCGATGGCGGCGTCGGTGCGGATGGCGAGTTCGGCATCCTCGACCCGGCGGGCGCGGACCACCTCGAAGCCCATCCGCTCCACTTCCGACAGGATCTGCTGAAGCCGCATGCCCTCCAACTCGTCCACCTCGAAGGCGGGGGCGCAGACCAGGAAGTTGAAGCGGCGGAAGAAATCCATGCGACGGGTCTCCGGAAGGGCAGGGAGGAGAATGAAAGGAAATGCGGAGGTGGGGCAGGCGAGGGCGATTATTCGGCCGCCGTCCAGGTGCCGCGATAGTCATGCGGCGGCTCGCCGTCGGCGGCCCCCAGGGCGCGCTGAAGGAAGACGCTGTCGGTCCAGCGTCCGAACTTGAAGCCGACGTTGCGCAGGATGCCGGCCTGGACGAAGCCGCAGGCCTCATGCAACCGTAGCGACGGCACATTGGCGCTGTCGACCACGGCGATCATCTGGCGGCAGCCGGAGGCGGTGCAGGCCTCGATCAGCGCCGGCAGCAGAAGCCGGCCGATGCCGCGCCCCTGATGGTCCTTGTGGATGTAGATCGAGTGTTCAACGGTGTAGCGGTAGGCCGGCCGCTTGCGGAAGGGGGCGGCATAGGCATAGCCGACGACCAGCCCGTTAACATCCGCGACCAGATGCGGCAGCCGGCGCTTCAGCATCGCCTTGCGGCGGCGCTTCAGTTCTTCCGGATGCGGGGGCTCGATGTCGTAGGGCCCGAGCCCCCGCTGGATATGGTAGCTGTAGATGTCCAGCATCGCCGGCACATCCGTTTCCGCCGAATTGCGGATGCGCACCGGCAGCGCGCCGGGTGCCGCGATGGGGAAGGTTGCGGCCTGATCGGTCGCCGGATTGGCGTTCGGTGTGGACATGTCGTACACGGGAGCTTCCCCTGGCAAGCAGCGTCGGCACGACCCCGCGCCCGCGCGCAACGCTACAGCAGCTCCATGACAGGCGTATGACGTCCGGCGGTTTGACCGCCTACTCTCCCAAACGCGATTTCCAGTCCTCTACCCGGCCGCTCTCCACCCGCCGCCGGGCCAGATCGCGCCAGCCGGGGGCGAGCGGCTCCAGCTCCGCGATGCCCGCCAAAGTCCGGACATCGCCGGTGTCGTGGTAGAAGGCACGCAGAATGCGGCTCAGCGGCCAGTCGGGCAGGGGGCGCTCGACCAGTGCGACACTGTCACCGGCGGCGGCCATGCCCGGTTCCAGCACCCGATAATACCAGCCGGTCCGGCCAGTGGCCTGCACCCGTCGGGCCATGTCCGTCACGCCGAAGCGGTGGTTCAGCTTCCAGCAGGGCTGGCGGCCCTGACTGACCTGCAGCATCGCCGTTCCGATGCGGAACACGTCGCCGACGCAGACCTCATCCTCGGTCAGTCCCAGCGTCGACAGATTCTCGCCGAAGGCTCCGACGGATTCCAGCAGGGGAGCGGGAGAGGGCAGGTCGGTGCGCCACGCTGCGTAATGATCGAACGGGTAATGGTGCACGGCCTTGTCCGGGCCGCCGTGATTGCGGAGATCGGCCTGCTCGTCGCCGGCAAGCCCGGCCGGCCCGATGGCGAGGGCGGCGTCGACCGGCTGCTTGCCGATGGCGCTGAGCGCTCCCGGCTTGCCGAACGGGACCGCCTTGCCGATCAGCACGGCCTTCAGCGTTGCGGGCGCGGTCATTCGCCGGCCCTCGCAGGATCGGAATGCGGGGCGGTCGCGGCATTGAACGTCACGGGCGTCTCCGGTCTCATCGTCTCGCCGTTCCGGCGCTGTGCAGTCTCTTCCTTATCAGCTTCCGGATTCGAGCGTGAAGGTGGCCGTGCGGCGCCGGAGGTCATGGCTCGTCTGCATCGGCGGCAGGGAGCGGAGTCCCGCTGCCGTCGAAATGGAACCTGACACTTCTATGTTGCGAGGGACTGACATTTTGACATCGCGCCTACACACCAAAAACACATAACTGCCGTTATGGAAATACCTGTAGGAGGATTGCTCATGTCAGGAACGTCAGATACCTAACCACTCTGCGCGTTTGATCCCTGTTGCTGACAGGCTTACCCTGAGGCTGTCAACAACGTGTCAGGTGCGTCATGCACCTTCAGCGTATCGTGATGCCTTCGGGCTTGGTCAGTTGGACAGCTTTCGACGACCACGGTGTGGTGGTTCCGGAAATCCGCGACTTTGTGCTGTTCCTGGAGGCACGCCGCTATGCGCCCAGCACCGTCCGACACTACGCCCGTCATGTCGTGCAGTTGGGAAATCATCTCGGAGCCTTGGGTAAGAGCTTCGCGCAGTTGACGGCTCCAGAATTCGACCGTTTCCTCATGACAGCGGTTCGATATGGTAGCAGCCAGGCTTCCGCCCACGCTCGAATTGTGCCATTGCATCAGGAACGCCATGCCGGCTCCGCCAGCTTGCACAACCAAGTCTTGTTTTCCATCAAGGGCTTCTATCAGTTCCTGGACCAGCGGCAGAGTTCAGCGGTCTTCGCTGAGGCCGAACGCCACCGGGCCTACGATGCCTTGGACAGCTACCGGCCGTTCCTCCACCACATTTCCGGCCGCAAGGCGCAGCGCCGGTCGGAGCGCCGGGCCGACCGGACCGTCAAGGCTGCCGCCGCCAAACGGGCGGCCGATGCCCGGCTGCGGCCCGAACAGGTCTTGCGGATCATCGAGGCGGCCACCTTGGCCCGCGATGCCTTCTTGGTGGTTCTCCTGTACACGACCGGCATGCGGATCGGCGAGGCGCGCGGGCTCCACCACGAAGACATCCGGCTCGACGAGAACGTCATCTGGGTGACGCCACGGACCCTGGAAAACGGTGCCCGGGTCAAGAACGGCAAGCCCCGCCCCATCCCGGTTCCCGGCTTCATCCTGCGCCTGTACGAGGACTACCTGGCCAGCGACGAGTACCTGCCGGCGTTCGAGACCGGCACCGACTACGTGTTCTGCAACGTGCAGGGTGGACGGATCGGCCGCGGCCTCACGGAGGCCAACGCTTACGACATCCAGGACCGTCTGATCGGCAAGTCGGGTATCGCGTTCACTTGGCACATGTTCCGGCACTCGCACGCGAGCGAAGCCATTGCCCAGGGCTATAGCCTGCTCGACGTCGCCGATCGCCTCGGGCACGCCAGTCCGCAAACGACGAACGACATCTACAAGCACCTGTTCAACGTCGAGTATCGCAAGCTTTATCTGCGCAGCCATGAGGAGTTGGCAGACAAGCTGGATCCCCTTCGGCGCCGAGCGCTGACCGAAGGAGCAGTAAAATGGCTCTGACCGCCGTCCACGTCAATCCGCCGGCAGACGCCTACCTCGGCGGTTTGCGGGCTGTGATCGCTTCCATCTCCCCTGCTCTCCTCGACCGGGATCGCTGGGGGTTCCAGACGCTAAAAGAGGCTTATGGCATTGACGAGACATCACACCTTTATAGTAGAAGCGACTCGAGGGCAAAGGGGATTTCCATCCGGCCGAGCGCAGATCAAATCTTATCCGACGTTTTTCTGCGTGGAATTGGTTATGATTTCACCATCGTTCCTGAACCATTTCGGACTGAACTGAAGGCTTTCTTTGCTTGGCGACTAGCCCGGCCCCAGCATCGTTCCCGTGAGCCACACTGCCGTACGGTTCGGCTCATTGCCTTCTGCCATCAGCTTTCTGCCAATCCCACGGCCTTGCCCCGGCTGATTGACTACGGACATCCTATAGAGTTTGGAGCGGGAAATGGAAGCTCTCCGCTTCGGAATAGTATGGAACTTTGGTTGAACGAAGTTGGGTTGAGCACGACAATTGACACTCCGGAAATCATTACACGTGATGAAAGCGGTTCTCGCGTTATCATTCGACATAACTACCGCTGCCAAAACAGCATGCCCGCCAACGAGCTGACCTTTATCTTGGTGCTGCTGCGGGAGCGGATGAAGCTTCTGGAGCGGCGTGATCTTATTCTTATGCGGGATCTCTACCCCGAAGAGGAGATTGCCGAGGCCCCGCGAAGAGAATCCTACATTCATTTTTACGGATTCCGGTTGGATTGGCTACGCCATGCCGCTCGCCATTTCATTCTCAGCAAGATCAATCACCAGGAACTTCGCCCAACATCATTGCCGGGGTTCATTTCACGCCTTCAATTGCTTGAAACCTGCTTACGTGAAGAGCATGCCGATCCTCAAATCGAGCACGTTACCGAGTCCTTTATTAGGGAGCGCTTCCTGAATTGGGGGAATACCCGCAAGTGCGTCGGCAAGAACTGGTACGCCGACGTCTGCAATCTCGTTCGCTACGCCTCCTGTTACTTGGCCGACCGCGGTTGGCCAAACCTCATGCTGGACAAGCGCGATCTCCGCCGTGTCGAAGGCATGTGGCCTGGAGGACGTGGCTATCAGTTGAAGGTGACGGAGCGCACCATACCCGATGATATTATCGAGCAGATGTTCCAGAAGCTCGACAGTCTCGACCCTGTCCTGAAGCGCCTTCTCATTCTTGGCCGCTACACCGGCATGCGGAGTGCAGATCTTCACGCCCTCGACTTCGACTGCCTGAAGGACGATCCTGACGATCCACGCTTTATGATTCTGACGTTCTACCAATCCAAGGTGCAACGCTGGAACACCAAGCCTCTTCTGAGGGAAGACGCCGCCCACGCGCTTGTAATCATGACCATTCGCGAGCAGCAGACCGAGGTGCGCCAGCAGTGGGAGCATGAGACAAAGTATTTGTTTCCGACACGAACCGGCGACGGCGAAACGACCCTGACCGGCGACTATACACGCGATGCCATCAAGAAATGGATGCTTACGGAAGGCATCCGCACCAAGGATGGAGTTTTTTGGGAGTTCGGTTGGCATGGCTTGCGGCACTTTCATGGCACCGAACTGGCGCTGCAAGGCCATGACATTGCGCTGATCCAGATGGAACTGGGCCATGGCTCCGCCGACATGACGATGGTTTACATCAACCGCCGCCTGCACCTGAAAAAGAAGGCCTTGTTGGAGAAGGGCGGCGGCCGATTCATCGACATCAAGGGCCAAGTGGACAACAAGATGGCGGCCCTTGCCGTGCGCCGGGATGCCACGCTGGCCGTGGATGTGCCTGGCGGCCTGTGCTCCCTACCTGGCCAACTGGGCGAATGGTGCGAGCACAACCGCGCCTGCATGACTTGCATCCATTTCCGCGCAGACGTCGATCAACTGGCTTTCTTCGACCAGGAGTACGCGGCCATTACCGACACCATCGCCCGTTTGAAGCAGGAGGTTGCCAAATACCGCGAGCAGGGACGGACTCGCATGGCGGAGATTGGCGAAAAGCGGCTGGCGCACAACCAAGCTCTGTTCATAAACCTCACCACCATCATCGCGACCATCAAGGCAGAAGGCAGCTACCGTGGCGACACCCACAAATACCAGCGGCCTACGGGCAGCAACGGAGGAGAAGCGCATCCGCAAGCGCCGGGCCGTTGAGGCCGCCATCCAGGACATGCGGCACGCCGGCGAGGCGATCACCTTCAAGATCATCGCCGAGAAAGCCGGCGTCAGCCGCGAATACCTTTACCAGAACTTCAAGGCAGACATCGAGCAGCTGCGGACAGCGACGCATAGCCGGCGCATCGAGATGGAGGGCGAACCGGTGCCAATGCGCACCGCCCGCCGCTCGGCCACCATCGAGGCGGCGTTGCGCAACAAGATCACGCGCTTGGAAGAGGAGGCCACGGAACTCCGCAAGCAGAAGACTGCGCTGGAGCGCCGCTACGAAAGAGCCCTGGGCGAGGCCGAGGAATGGCGCCAACGGCATCAGCGCGCCTTGGCAGAACTGCTGGAATTGCGCGGACGGCTGATCCGGAACGACGGCTGATGAGCGCCGAGCCTGGGGCCGCCGTAGCGCACCCCAGGACAGTTTCAAGTTCGGCGGCGGCCATCGGCTCCCCAGCCTGTACCGCAATACGAGGCTAAACCAACTCCTGAAACCCGCTCAAGTACGGCGTTCAAATACCCTCTTTATTGCTAACCATCCTGCTAAGTGGACATGTCAACTGCGTGTTAGACCCTGAATTTCAGCCACATCAGTGCACTTCCTACAGGTAAATGGAAAATACATGGTCGCTGCTTCAAGCCAGCCATGCGGCAGCCGAGGCTTTCCCGGCACCGCGGCCACTTGCCGGATTTAGATAGCCAACCTATTAAATAGGCATGCTACAAGATAAGCCTCTACGCCTTCCCCCCAATTTCGGCCTCCACCTGTTCCGCGCCTCCCATTTGTGGCGGCGGGCGGCGAACAGGGTGTTGGCGGACAGCGGGTTCTCAAGCTCGGCGATCACGCCGCTGATGCTGCTGGCCGAACTCGGCGACGGGTTGCGCCAGCGGGAACTGGCGGAGGAGATGGCGGTCGAGGGTCCGTCGCTCGTCCGGCTGCTCGACGGGCTGGAGGCCGCCGGACTGGTGGAGCGGCGGGAGGATGCCTGCGACCGGCGGGCGAAAACCCTGCACATGACCGACGCCGGCCGTCACCTGTTGGTTCAGGTGAACGAGGCACTGAACGACGTTCGCCAGTGCTTGATGGCGGACGCGACGGAGGCCGACGTGGAGGCCTGCTATCGCGTGCTCGCCACCATCGAAGCCAACGCCAAGCGCGAACAAACCTGACCGCGGCGCGATCCCGGCGGTGCGGCAGCGCTCTTGCTCGCGCTGTGCCTCCGGTCCGATCCGTGCGGTGATTGAGGAACCAAGACCGTGACTTTCCTGCCTTCCTTGCGGACCATGGCCCGCATCGCCGTGACCCTGCTGATCACCGTGGCGGCGGTCGGCGGCGGCCTGTGGCTGTGGGACTATTATATGAACGAGCCCTGGACCCGCGACGGCCGCGTCCGCGCCGACATCGTGCAGGTGTCGCCCGACGTCGCCGGGCTGGTCACCGATGTGCGGGTGTCCGACAACCAGCTGATCCACAAGGGCGACGTGCTGTTCGTCGTCGATCCCGGCCGTTACCGGCTAGCCGTCGAGCAGGCCCAGGCGAATCTCGACAGCGCGAAGGCGGAGCAGTCCTACCGCAGTGCCGAGGCCCATCGTTACGAGCAGCTGGGCAACAACGTCGTCTCCACCGCCCAGCGGCAGGAGGTGATGTCGGCGTTGGCCAAGGCCGCCGCCGCCGCCAAGCAGGTCGAAGCGGCGCTCGACCTCGCCCGCTTCAACCTGGAGCGGACGGAGGTGAAGGCGACGGTCGACGGGTACGTCACCAACCTTCAGCTGAAGAACGGCAATTACGTTGCCGCCGGGCAGGCGGTGGTTGCGCTGATCGACCGGCATTCCTTCTACGTCATGGGCTATTTCGAGGAAACGAAGCTGCCGCGCATACACGCCGGGGCGCCCGTGTCCGTGCGGATCATGGGGACGGACGCCGAGCTTCGCGGGCGTGTCGACAGCATCACCCGCGCCATCGTCGACCGCGACCGGGCGGAAGGCACCGGGCTGGTTGCCAACGTCAACCCGACCTTCAACTGGGTGCGGCTGGCCCAGCGCATCCCCGTGCGCATCGCGCTGGACGAGGTGCCGGACTCCCTGCAGCTGGTGGCCGGACGCACTGCGACGGTGTCGGTCATCGGCGCTCCGGACCGCGCGCCCAAGGTCGCCGGGCTGCCGGCCGGGCGGTGAGCGCATAGCGATGCCGAAATCCCCCAACTCCGCCCCTGCCCTTTCCCTGCCACCGGCGCCGACCTTCAACGAACTGGTCTTCTCGCTGAAGTCCTTCGCGGCCTCCATGCTGGCGCTCTACATCGCCTTCGGCATGGGGTTGCCGCGTCCCTTCTGGGCGATGCTGACCGCCTATGTGGTGTCGAGCCCGCTGTCGGGAACCGTTCGCTCCAAGGCTGTGTACCGCGTCGTCGGCACGGTGATCGGCAGCATCGCGTCCATCATCCTGACGGTGGAGCTGATCAACGCGCCGGAACTGCTGTCGCTGGCGGTCGGGCTGTGGGTCGGCGGCTGCCTGTTCGTCTCGCTGCTGGACCGTACCCCGCGCAGCTACGTCTTCATGCTGGCCGGCTACACCGCCGGGCTGATCGTCTTTCCCGGCGTCGCCAATCCCGAGGCGATTTTCGATACCGGCCTCGCCCGGGTGGAGGAGATCATCCTGGGCATCGTCTGCGCCACCGTGATCCATAGCGTGGTGCTGCCGCGGGGCTTGGGTCCGGTTCTGCTCGGCAAGCTCGACGCGGCGTTGCGCGATGCGGAGCGCTGGACATTGGACGCGCTGGACGGGGCGGACATCGACGCCCGCCTGCGCGACCGCCACAAGATGGCGACCGACCTGACCGAGTTGCGGGTGATGACCACCCACCTGCCCTACGACACCTCCGACCTGCGTTGGATGACCAGGCCGATGCGGGCATTGCAGGACCGCATGGTGTATCTGCTGCCGGTGCTGACGGCGGTGCAGGACCGACTGATCGCGCTGCGTCGGCCGGACGGCACGCTGCCGCCGGACGTCGCCCCCCTACTGACCGCCGTGCGCGACTGGATCGCCGCCGGGGACGCCGCCGATCCGGCGGAGGCCGACCGGCTGATTGCCCGGCTCGACCGTCTGGAGACGGAGGAGTCCGCGGGCTCGGCTGGCGATTGGGAAGCGGCCACCCGTTTCAGCTTCATCCGGCGCCTGCGGTCGCTGGTGGAAATCCACCGCGATTGCCGGGATCTGCGGGCGCACATCGCGTCCGGCGATCACGCCATGCCCGACCATCTGGACCCGCTGGCGCGCAAGCGGTCGCGCGGAGTCTTCCATCTCGACCATGGCATGGCCCTGTGGTCGGCGGCGGCGGCGCTGCTGGGGATCACCGTCATCTGTGCCTTCTGGATTCTGACCGGCTGGTCCTCCGGTTCGGTGGCGGCGATGATGGTAGCGGTCTTCACCTGCTTCTTCGCGTCCTTCGACGATCCGGTGCCGGGCATCCGCCTGTTCCTGGTCTATACGCTGGCCTCGATGCCGCTGTCGGCCTTCTACCTACTGGTGGTGCTGCCGTCCTTCGACAGCTTCCCGATCCTGGCGCTCTGCCTGGCGCCGACGCTGGTGACGCTCGGCGTGTTCGTCGCCCGGCCGGCGACGATGGGCAAGGCGATGGCGCTGATCTTCGGCGTCGGCGGCACGCTCAGCCTGCTCGATACCGGGACCGGCGATTTCGCCTCATTCCTGAACAGCAGCGCCGGGCAGATCGTCGGCATCGTCACCGCCATGCTGGTCACCCGCCTGTGCCGGTCGGTCGGCGCCGCCTGGAGCGCCCGCCGCCTGCTGCATGTCGGCTGGCGCGAGATCGCCGATCTGGCCGGTCGCAGGACCGCACCGTCGGCGGACGGCTTCGAAAGCCGCATGCTGGACCGTGTCGGGCTGCTCTCGGCCCGGCTGGCGCAGGCCGGCGGCTCGGTGGATGTGGACGCCATCGACGCGGTGCGTGACCTGCGGGTCGGGCTGAACGTGGTGGAGCTTCAGCGGGTCAGGCCGGTGCTGGGTGTAGCAGCCGGACCGGTGCTGGACCGGCTGTTGCGCGGCGTCGCCGCCCATTTCCGCGCCCTGTCGGCCAAGCGTCCCGACCCTGCCCCGGCCGAACTGCTGGGCAGCATGGACGCGTTTCTGTCGGCGGTCGGCACCGCTCCGCGCTGCCCCGAACGCGACCGGGCGGTGGTGGCGCTGGCGTCGCTGCGGCGCAGCCTGTTCCCCGACGCCGCAATCGGCAACTTGCGGCCGGCGGACGAGATGCATTTTCCTGAAAGGACACGCGCATGATCGGCGAGATCGACATCTACGGCCTGTTCCTTCCGCCGCTCCTCGTGCTGGCCGTCGTGGCCTGGGCTGTGTCGGCACTGCTGCGCCGGGTGTTGCGAGCGGTCGGCGCCTATGGCTGGGTCTGGCACCCGCCGCTGTTCGACTTCGCGCTCTATGTGCTGGTGCTGAGCGGCCTCGCCGGGCTGTGGTCGGTCTGGACCGCCTGAGGCCCGGGCGAAATCCTCCACACCCAAAGCGGGCGGAGCATGCTAGGCTGCGTCCCATGACCGCCCCCCTGTCGCAGCCCTTTTCCATCCCCGGCATGCTGCCCGATGCCGACGCCGAGAGCGCCTGGATCGAGGTGATCCGGAAGATGGACGAGACCTACGCCAATCTGGTGTCGCAGCAGGTGGAACTGGAGCGCAAGAATGCCGAGCTGGAGGAGGCGCAGGCCTTCATAGCCAGCGTCCTCGGCTCCATGACCGACGTGCTGATCGCTTGCGACCGCGACGGCCGGATCGAGCAGACCAATCCGGCCGCCGAACGGGCGCTCGGCTGCACCGGGCGGGAGCTGACCGGCCGGCTGCTGCGCGACTTCCTCGACCCCGCCTCCCACCCCGCCTTCGCCCGGCTGTGCAGCGCCGCCCTCCAGCGCGAGGGCGGCAGCGACGTGGAACTGTCCCTGCGTGGGCCGAGCGGTCCATTCCCCGTCGCGGTCAACAGCACGGTGCGCTACGACCAGCGCGGCCATGCCATCGGGTTGGTGCTGGTCGGCCGGCCGATCGGAGAATTGCGCCGTGCCTACCGCGACCTCGCCTCCGCCCATGAGGGGCTGAAGCAGACCCAACAGCAGTTGGTCCATTCGGAAAAGATGGCCTCGCTCGGCCGGCTGGTCGCCGGCGTGGCGCATGAGCTGAACAACCCGATCTCCTTCGTCTACGGCAACGCCCATGCCATGCGCCGTTATGTCGACCGGATGACCGCCTATCTCGACCGCGTGCATGAGGGTGCCGGCGCCGCCGAGTTGGCGGCGCTGCGCAAGGAACTGCGCATCGACCGTGCCCGTGCGGACGCGGCGGCGACGCTGGACGGCATGCTGGAGGGGACGGAGCGGGTGCGCGACATCGTGGCGGAGCTTCGCCGCTTCTCGTCGGAACAGAAGCACGCCTCGGAACGCTTTGATTTGACGGCACTTCTCAGATCGGCAATCAATTGGGTGGCAAAGGCGCAGATGCCGGACCTGACCGTCGTCTTCGACCTGCCGGAGACGCTGGAGATCGCCGGGCATCCCGGCCACCTGCATCAGGTCGCCATGAACCTCGTCCAGAACGCCATCGATGCCATGGCCGGTTCCACGCTCAAGCGGCTGGAATTGCATGGCCGGGAGGAGGCCGGGGAAGTCGTCGTGACCATCCGCGACACCGGCCACGGCATTCCCGAGGCGATACTGGGCCGGATCTTCGACCCCTTCTTCACCACCAAGCCGGTCGGCAAGGGCACCGGGCTCGGCCTGTCGATCAGCTACCAGCTGGTGCGCGACCATGGCGGCGCTCTGGCCGCGGCCAACCATCCCGATGGCGGGGCGCTGTTCACCCTGACCCTGCCGGCGGCCGGGCACAAGGAAGGGGCCACGCGATGAACGGCCAAGCGATGAGAGAGCGTCCGCTGTCGGTGCTGTGGCTGCAATCGGGCGGCTGCGGCGGCTGCACCATGTCGCTGCTCTGCGCCGAATCCCCGGATCTGATGGCGCTGTTCGAGACGGCCGGAATCCGCCTGCTCTGGCACCCCAGCCTGTCCGAGGAAACCGGGGCGGAGGCGCTGGATCTGTTCGAGCGCATCCTGTCCGGGGCGGAGCCGCTTGACGTGCTGTGCGTAGAGGGATCGCTGCTGCGCGGCCCCAATGGCACCGGGCGATTCCATGTGCTGGCGGGAACCGGCCGGCCCACCATCGACTGGGCGCGCGATCTGGCCGCCGTCGCCGGCACCGTGGTGGCGGTCGGCACCTGTGCGGCCTATGGCGGCATCACCGCGGGCGGCGAGAACATCGCCGATGCCTGCGGGCTGCAGTATGAGGGGGCGCAACGCGGCGGGGCGCTGGGCGGGGAGTTCCGCGCGCGCGGCGGCCTTCCGGTGGTGAATGTCGCCGGCTGCCCGACCCACCCCAACTGGGTGACCGAGACGCTGATGCTGCTGGCCGAGGATGCCCTGGGAGCCGACGATCTGGACGTCTACCAGCGCCCACGCTTCTACGCCGACCATCTGGTCCACCATGGCTGCCCGCGCAACGAGTATTACGAATACAAGGCCAGTGCGGAAAAGCCGTCGGACCTCGGCTGCCTGATGGAGCATCTCGGCTGCCTGGGCACACAGGCGCATGCCGACTGCAACACCCGCCTGTGGAACGGCGAGGGATCCTGCACCCGCGGCGGGTCGGCTTGCATCAACTGTACGGCGCCGGGTTTCGAAGAGCCGGGGCATCCGTTCCAGCAGACCCCGAAGTTCGCCGGCATCCCCATCGGCTTGCCGACCGACATGCCGAAGGCATGGTTCGTGGCGCTTGCCTCCCTAGCCAAGGCGGCGACGCCCGAACGGGTGCGCCGCAACGCCGCCGCCGACCGCATCGTCGTGCCGCCCACCGTCCGCCCCACCCGGAAAGGCTGAACCGGTGAGCGAAGAACCGAAACGACGCCTGATCGTGGGTCCTTTCAATCGCGTAGAGGGCGATCTTGAGGTAAAGCTTGAAATCGACGGCGGACGTGTTTCCGCCGCCTATGTGAACTCGCCCCTGTTCCGCGGATTCGAGCGCATTCTGGAGGGGCGCGACCCGATGGACGCGCTGGTGGTGGCGCCACGCATCTGCGGCATCTGCTCCGTCTCGCAGAGCCACGCGGCGGCCTTGGCTCTGGCGGGAGCCATGGGGGTGGAGGTGCCGCGCAATGGCGTTCTGGCGACCAACCTGATGACAGCGACGGAGAATGCCGCCGATCACCTGACCCATTTCCACCTGTTCTTCATGCCCGACTTCGCCCGGCCCGCCTACGAAGGCCGCCCCTGGTTCGAACAGGCGGAGGCTCGCTTCAAGGCGGCGCAGGGCAGCGCCGTGCGTGGTGCCACCGCGGCGCGGGCGGAGCTGTTCCATGTGCTGGGCATCCTGGGCGGCAAGTGGCCGCACACGCTGACGCTCCAGCCCGGCGGCGTGACCCGCGCGGCGGATGCCCGCGACCGGGTTCGGCTGCTCGCCACCGTCGGCGCCTTCCGCCGCTTCCTGGAGGACAGCCTGTTCGGCGCTCCGCTGGACCGCGTTCTGGAGCTTGCTACGCCGGAGGATCTGGAACGCTGGCGCCTGTCCGGTCCGGCCGGTGATTTCCGCCTGTTCCTGGAAATCGCGGAGGATTTGGATCTCGCCCATTACGGCCGTGCCTATAGCCGGTTTCTCAGCCACGGCGCCTATCCGGAGGCGGATGGCGGGCATCTCTACCGCCGCGGCACCTTCGCCGACGGTCAGGACGCCGCCTTCGACCCCGAACAGGTGGCCGAGCATCACCGTTTCAGCCGCATGGCCGGGCAGGACCGCCCCCACCCGCCCTTTGCCAGCTCGACCGTGCCCGATGGGGCGGACCAGGAGGGATACAGCTGGTGCAAGGCGCCGCGGCTGGCCGGCTTGCCCTATGAGACCGGGGCCATCGCGCGGCAACTGGTGGACGGCCATCCGCTGATCCGGGCACTGGTGGCGCAGGATGGCGGATCCGTGCGCAGCCGGGTTGTCGCCCGTCTGCTGGAACTGGCCCGTACCACCCGCGCCATGGAGGGCTGGCTGCGTGCCATCGAACCCAATGGTTCGTGGTGTATGACGGCGGAGATGCCAGATAGCGCCCAGGCGGTGGGCCTGACCGAAGCGGCGCGGGGTGCACTCGGCCACTGGCTGCGGGTGGAGCGCGGGCGCATCGCCGGGTACCAGATCATCGCGCCCACGACCTGGAACTTCTCCCCCCGCGACCTCGACGGTGTTCCCGGCCCGCTCGAGCAGGCTCTGGTCGGCGCACCGGTGCTCGAGGGCGAGCGCACGCCGCTGTCGGTGCAGCACATCGTGCGGTCATTCGACCCATGCATGGTCTGCACGGTTCATTGAAGAAGGTATAGAGATATCAATGTGTTGCGTGTCGTTTTTCACTGTTCATCAAAGTTCGTGGAGCAGCACCTGACAGATGGCTGCATAGCCGACTTCCATCAAAGGTGGGCCATAAGCGGGGATGAAGCAGTCCCAAACCTGTTGGGATTGGATCACCAACCCGGGAGATTGTAATGAGCGACAAACCCACCGAAGACCAACCCACTGAGGGCGAGCGTAACAGGCAAGCGCCGGAGACGCCGTCGATCGGCCAAAACGAGGAGCCGACCGGGAATACCCCAAAAAAGCCCGGTTCGGAGAAGGCGAGTGACCGCGAAGGCCAGACGCGGGAGCCGGGGTATGACGAAGCCTAGACCTTTGCACATCGCTTCAGGAGCTTGGTTCGCCAGCTTGGCTCTTCGATAAATCGGCGTTGTGCCAACCCTTTGAATGAAGAAGTTGAAGTGCCATCACATGTTGGCACTCACGAGACAATGAACGCCGCGTAGGACATGACGCCGACGAACATCAGAAGAGAAACCAGTCTTGCCATTTCGACCTCCATTGGGCGGAGCATCCGGCGGGGATGTCCGCCCTGATGGACAAGATCTAAATCCGTGAGGTGCCGGGATAAACGCTCGGATCCTGGTTTCACCGTTCGGCTGCGGCGAACAATCGCGGTCGCGCCGTCTGCGGCAAGTGTGCAGCCAGACCGGCAAGTAAGTTGCCACTTTCCATGCATGCTGTAATGTTGATGTCCACAATCGCTGCCCTGACGAGCGATGGGTGGGGAAATATGCTGTCCGATCAAGGCGCTGGCCTTATGGCCGGTCCTGGCATGGAACTTGTACGAACAAGCCTCGGCGGCAGAACGCCGCGGAATGGGACAGATGCCGGGGCATGGGAATGGACGGAACGCGGGATGGTGACGGTCGCGGGGCGGCGCGAATCCTGGTGTTGGGCATCGGCAACATCCTGTGGGCCGACGAAGGCTTCGGTGTCCGCACCGTGGAGCGCCTGGCCGCCGATTGGCGGTTTCCCGACACCGTCACGCTGATGGATGGCGGAACACAGGGGCTGTATCTGCTGCCGCATCTGGAGACTGCCGACGCGCTGATCGTGGTCGACGCCATCGACTATGGGCTGCCGCCGGGCACCCGCCGGGTCTTCCATGGCGACGACGTGCCGGCTTTCCTGGGCGCCAAGAAGATGAGCCTGCACCAGACCGGGTTTCAGGAGGTGCTGGCCAGCGCCATGTTCCTCGGCCGCTGCCCGGAAAAGCTGATCCTGGTCGGGGTCCAGCCGGAATGCCTGGAGGATTACGGCGGCGGCTTGACCGATACCGTCGCGGCCCAGGTCGTCCCCACCATCGACGTCATTCTGCACCTGCTGCGCGGTGAATTCGGCGTGGAGGGCGTACGCCGGGATGCCGCTGCAGACATTGCGGCGCCGGCCATCGCCCGCGACGCCTATGAGGGCGGCCGGCCCAGCGCCGAGGATGCCTGCCGCATCGGCGATCCCCGCATTCTGGCGGCGCTGTCCGCCACGGCATCCTAATTGGAGCGCGGCCAGCATGTGCATCGGCATTCCCCTGCGCCTGACCACCCTCGATGGTGTCATCGGCAGGGTTGAGGATGGGTCCGCCATCGACCTGTCGCTGGTCCCGGAGGCGGGGCCCGGCGATTGGGTGCTCGGCTTCCTGGGCGCCGCCCGCCGGCTGTTGGAGCCAGAGGAGGCGGCCCAAATTCTCGATGCGCTGGCGGCGATGGCCGCGGCGCTGGACGGGGAACGGCTGGACAGCGCCTTCGCCGACCTGACCGGCCGCGAACCGACCCTTCCCCCCCACCTGGAGGCGGCCCGTGCGGCCGGCCTGACGGAGGCCTGACGCCATGACCGACCTTGCACCCCCGCTCGTCAAACCGCGCCTGCCCCTGCCGCCGCTGGTCGATCTTCTGACCGACGTCCATGGATACATGCGGCTCGACCATGCCGACGACCGCCCCTGGCTGGACGATCCGCCCAAGGATTGGGTGGTCTTCCTGCCCGGCCATGGCAAGGGCAATGCGGAGACCGCCGACGTGGCCGTTATCCTGCCGGAATTGGTTCGCGCCCTGCACCCGCGCCTGACTCCGGCGGTGGCGGGTGAGGCGGCGGAGCGCGCGATCCTGGCGCTGACCGGCATGATGAGCCTGCCGGCCCTGGTCTTCCTGCGTGGCGACCGGTTGCTGGGCAGCATTCCCCGCGTGCGCGACTGGGACGATTATCTCCAGAGGATCGGCGAGATTCTGGAAGGCGCTTCGGAAGGCGGTGCGGTATGACCTCCCTGTTCGGCATGACCCATCCGCCGGTCGGCTTCGGCCCCGGCAGCCAACCCGACGCGACCGAGGAAGGGTTGGAGTATCTGCCGATGCCGTCGGGCATGCGCGTCTATGAACCGCACCTGCCGGAGGTCGCCGATCCCGCCCGCGCCGCCGCGGCGCGCGCGGTGCTGGTCCGCATTCATCAGGCGCTGGCCGGCTGGTCGGCGGGCGAGGAAATCCGCATTCAGGTCGACGATCTCGACGCCCCGGTGCTGGCCCTGGTGGACGAGGCGCTGGGCGAAGGCGAGGTTGCAGTCAAGGTGGAGCGGGCCGGCGATCGGCTGGAGATTCAGGAGGCGTCGCTGGCCGGCGTCTGGCGCGTGCGTGGCTTCGGTGATGGGACGGTGCGCGAAAGCCTGCTGATCGGCGCCTTCCCGCGGGTGGCGCTGAACCGCGCCTTCACCGCCGTTGCACCGGCTGCCGCCGGGCCCGCCCCGGCCGGGCTGATGAACGGCATGCCGATCCTGACCGAATTGCTGGACCGCAGCGCCGCCTGGCGCCGCGGCGACGGCCCCCACGCGGTGAATTTCAGCCTGCTTCCCCACACGCCCGAGGATCTGGCCTTCGTCGAACAGCGGCTGGGCGTCGGCGCCACCACCATCCTGTCGCGCGGCTACGGCAACTGTCGCGTCACCGCCACGGCGACGCCGAACGTCTGGTGGGTGCGCTATTACAACTCGGTCGACACGCTGATTCTCGATACGGTGGAGATCGTCGACGTGCCGGCGGTGGTCTGTGCCGCCGCGGAGGATATCGCCGACAGCGCCGAACGGCTGGCCGAGATCCTCGACGCGCTGGCGACCGATCTGGAGCGGGCGCGATGAGCGCCGCCGCCGCCCGTTTCGAGGGCTCCTATCTGGGCGACGCCACGCGCATCGGCGCGGCCACGCGGATGGAATGCAAGATCTGCTGGCATGTCTACGACCCGGCGGAAGGGTGTGAGCACTGGCAGGTGCCGCCCGGCACAGGGTTCGCCGCCCTGCCCGGCCATTGGCGCTGTCCGGTCTGCGACGGCGCCCGCGACCAGTTCATGGCGCTGGACGGCGAAGCCGCCGTGGCGGAGACGGTCGCCGCGCCGCTTCCCTCCGTGCCTGCCCCGCCCGCCCAGCCGGTCGAGACCATCGCCCGGCTGGAAGCGGCTTTCCGCGAAATCCACACCGCGCAGATGCGCGGCATGCCCATCGTCAACGATGCGCTGGCGGTGAAGGCGGTCGGATTCCGCCGGCATGAAGACCGCTGGCTGGGCGCGCTGGTGACGCCATGGTTCCTGAACCTCGTCCTGCTGCCGGGCGAGGAGGACGACTGGTCGGCCCTGGTCCCCGGCGCCAAGGAACTGATCGAGTTCCCGTCCGGCCGCTACGAGTTCGTCCATGCCAATCGCAAGGGCGTGGGCGCCTACAAGGCCTGCTCCCTCTTCTCGCCGATGTTCGAGTTCGCCTCCATGCTCCAGGCGACGGAAACGGCGTCGGCGGCGCTGGTCTCCCTCTTCGATCCGTCCATCCGCGAGGACGGCGCCCAGACCGCCGAGATCCGCCGCCGCCGCGAGGCCGAACTGGCGCCGCCGGAAACGGTTTCTGCGGACGCCGTTCCAGAACCGGCGGAACCGATGCGGCCGTCGCGCCGGGCGCTGCTGGGTATGGGGGCGGGGGACGCCGGCGATGCATGAGATGGCGCTCTGCGAAAGCCTGCTCCAGGCGATGGAGGAGGCCGGGCGCGCCAACGGCTTCAGCCGCGTGACCAAAATCCGGCTGGAGATCGGCCGCTTCGCCGGGGTGGAGGTGGAGGCGCTGCGCTTCGGCTTCGATGTGGTCACGCGCGGTTCGCTGGCCGAGGGGGCGGAACTGGTGGTGCTGGATGTGCCGGGCCGCGGCTGGTGCTTCGACTGCAGCGACACGGTGGACCTGGACGACCGGCTGTCGCCCTGCCCACACTGCGGCGGCAGCCGGCTGCATCCCAACGGCGGCACCGAAATGACGATCAAGGATCTCGAGGTCGAATGAGGCCGGTTGAATGAGGAAGGATCCCGTGCGATGACCGACACCACCCGCCCCGGCATTCTGGTGGTGGATGACGAACCGCGCTCCGTCGAGGTCATCGCCCGCCTGCTGGACGAGGAGTTCGAGGTCTTCACCGCCCTGTCGGCGGAGGAGGGCTTGCGCCTGCTGGAAACCGAATGGATCCAGGTGGTCTTCTCCGACCAGCGGATGCCGGAGGTCAGTGGCGTCGAGTTCCTCACCCAGGTGCGCGGACGCTGGCCCGAGGTGGTGCGGATCGTCATCACCGGCTACATCGACCCCGAGGACATCATCGGCGCCATCAACACCGCCGGCATCCACCAGTTCATCACCAAGCCCTGGCATCCCGACCATCTGCTGCTGACCGCCCGCAACGCGGCGAAGATGTACCAGCTGCAGCGCGAGCATGACCGGCTGACCAATGAGCTGAAGCTGCTGCCGCCGGTCGCCGAGACCCGCGTGGCCTCAAGACGCGAACGGGTGCGGCAGTCCTACCGCTTCGACGGCCTGATCCGTGCTGAAGGCAGCCCGGTGGAGGAAGTCTGCCGGCAGGCGGAGCGGGTGGCAGGATTCAACGTGCCGGTTCTGGTGCTGGGAGAGACCGGAACCGGCAAGGAATTGCTGGCGCGCGCCATCCATTACGGCAGCCCGCGGTCCGACCAGCCCTTCTACTGCGAGAATTGCGGCGCCATCCCGGACGAATTGCTGGAAAGCGAGCTGTTCGGCCACAAGAAGGGGGCTTTCACCGGGGCGCACAGCAACCGCCTCGGCCTGCTGGAGCAGGCGGACGGCGGCACGATCTTCCTGGACGAGATCGGCGACATCAGCCCGGCCTTCCAGGTCCGGCTTCTGCGCTTCCTGCAGGAGGGCGAGATCCGGCCGGTGGGCTCCAACGAGACGCGGCGGGTCGATGTCCGCGTCGTCGCCGCCACCCACCGCGACCTGACCGCCGAGGTGAAGGCCGGCCGTTTCCGTGAGGATCTCTATTACCGGCTCAGCACCATGACGCTGACCATGCCGCCCCTGCGCGACCGGCCCGACGACATCCCGGTGCTCGCCCGCCACATCCTGGAGCGGCTGTCGGCCGCCCATGGCAAGCCCGTTGCCGGCTTCGCCCCCGACACGCTGGCCTGCCTGGAGGCCTATGGCTGGCCCGGCAACGTGCGCGAGATGCAGAACGAGATCATGCGCATGCTGGTGCTGTGCGAGGGCGACACGCTGGGGGCCGACCTGCTGTCCGACCAGGTTCTGCGCGGCGCCGCGCTGAACGCCCGCCCCGCCTCCCCGGAGGACGGTCCGCTGCCGCCGCTCGACCTGATCGGCCAGGGCGGCCCGCTGAAGTCGCGGATCGAGCGGGTTGAGGCCGGCATCCTGATGGAAACGCTGGTCCGCTGCCGCTGGAACAAGAGCAAGGCCGCCGACGAACTAGGCCTGTCCCGCATGGGCCTGCGCGCCAAGCTGGAGCGCTACGGCATCGAGCGCGGACCCGCGCAGAGGCATTGATAACTTAAACGCCCTCTCCCGCCCCAGTTCCCCTCTCCCCCCTGGGGAGAGGGTTAGGGTGAGGGGGATGCATAGCGTGGCCATTACGAGAATCCTCGCTGTGCGCCCCCCTCACCCCGACCCTCTCCCCAGGGGGGAGAGGGAGGCCTGGGCGGGAGAGTTCACCAAACCACAAGAACCCCGAGGAGCCGTTCGATATGTCGAAAACCATCCGCCTTGCCGCCGTCGCGGCTGCCGTCGCGCTTGCCGCCACCCCTGCCCTTGCCCATCCCGGCCATTTCGCCGGGGCCGGCTTCCTCGACGGCGCCGCGCATCCGCTTGGCGGGCTCGACCACCTGATCGCCATGGTCACGGTCGGCGTCTATGGCGCCACCATCGGCGGACGCGCCGTGCTGGCGGTGCCGGGGGCGTTCCTTGCCGCCATGCTGGCCGGTGGGTTGTTCGCGTTGACAGGCGGCGAGCTGCCGCTGGTCGAGCCGACGATCTACGCCTCCACGGTCGTGCTGGCCCTGCTGTGCGTCATGCCGATGTCGCGCAACGGCGTGGTGGGCGCCCTGTTCGCCGCCGCCTTCGGTCTGTTCCACGGTTTCGCCCATGGGGCGGAGATGCCGGCCGACGCCGCGGCGCTGGGCTACGCCGCCGGCTTCCTGACCAGCACCGCCGGTCTGCATACGGCAGGTGTCGCGCTAGGGCTGGTGCTCCACCGGCTGATCGGCCGGCCGGAAGAAGGTAGCCAGTCCGCCTGATCGCAGCCGGCAACTTCCCTGCCACCCCGGCCGCCGCATTGGCCGGGGGCTTGCCACAGGCCAAGGCCCGTCCGGGCATGAAACCGTTGCTTTGCCAAATGTTCGTATTACGGCACGGTTGTTGCCTATGCCCCGCGGAGAAGCGCACCGGACCCTCGCACGCCGGTGCCGCCCCAGGGGAGAAAACAAACCGATGGCAACGCTGGAAACCTTCTACGAGGTGATGCGGCGGCAGGGGATCACACGCCGTTCATTCCTGAAATACTGCTCGCTGACCGCCGCGGCCCTCGGGCTGGGGCCGGAATTGGTGCCGCAGATCGTCCATGCCATGGAAACCAAGCCGCGCACCCCGGTGCTGTGGCTGCATGGGCTGGAATGCACCTGCTGTTCGGAATCCTTCATCCGCTCCGCGCACCCGCTGGTGAAGGACGTGGTGCTGTCGATGATCTCGCTGGACTACGACGACACGCTGATGGCGTCGGCCGGCCATCAGGCCGAGGCGATCCTCGACGAGGTGATGGAGAAGTACAAGGGCAACTACATCCTGGCGGTGGAAGGCAATCCGCCGCTGAACCAGGACGGCATGTCCTGCATCATCGGCGGCAAGCCCTTTACCGATCAGCTGCGCAAGGTCGCCAAGGACGCCAAGGCGATCATCTCCTGGGGCTCCTGCGCCTCCTTCGGCTGCGTCCAGGCGGCGCGTCCGAACCCGACCCGCGCCACCCCGGTGCATGAGGTCATCACCGACAAGCCGATCATCAAGGTCCCCGGCTGTCCGCCGATCGCCGAGGTGATGACCGGCGTCATCACCTACATGCTGACCTTCGACCGCATCCCGGAACTGGACCGCCAGGGCCGGCCGAAGATGTTCTACAGCCAGCGCATCCACGACAAATGCTATCGCCGGCCGCATTTCGACGCCGGCCAGTTCGTGGAATCCTTCGACGACGAGGGCGCGCGCAAGGGCTATTGCCTCTACAAGGTCGGCTGCAAGGGTCCGACCACCTACAACGCCTGCTCCACCGTCCGCTGGAACGAAGGCACCAGCTTCCCCATCCAGTCCGGCCACGGCTGTATCGGCTGCTCGGAGGACGGCTTCTGGGACAAGGGGTCCTGGTACGCCCGCCAGTCCGACATCCTCCAGTTCGGGGTCGAGGCCAACGCCGACGAGATCGGCACCACCGCCGCCATCGGCGTCGGCAGCATCATCGCCGCCCACGCGGCGGTCAGCGCCCTGAAGCGCGCACAGCACAAGGGAGACGTCTGACCATGGGCATCGTCCAGACCCCGAACGGGTTCTCGCTCGACAATGGCGGCAAGCGCATCGTCGTCGATCCGGTCACCCGCATCGAAGGCCACATGCGCTGCGAGGTGAATGTCGACAGCAACAACGTCATCCGCAACGCGGTGTCGACCGGAACGATGTGGCGCGGCCTCGAAGTGATCCTGAAGGGCCGCGACCCGCGCGACGCCTGGGCCTTCGTGGAGCGCATCTGCGGCGTCTGCACCGGCTGCCACGCGTTGACCTCGGTCCGCGCGGTGGAGGATGCGCTGCAGATCCGCATCCCGAAGAACGCCCACCTGATCCGCGAGATCATGGCGAAGACGCTGCAGGTCCATGACCACATCGTCCATTTCTACCACCTGCACGCGCTGGATTGGGTCAATCCGGTCAACGCGCTGAAGGCCGATCCGCAGGCGACCTCGGCGCTCCAGCAGGCGGTGTCGCCGCGCCATGCCAAGTCCAGCCCCGGCTATTTCCGCGACGTCCAGACCCGCCTGAAGAAGTTCGTGGAGAGCGGCCAGCTCGGCATCTTCAAGAACGGCTATTGGGACAACCCGGCCTACAAGCTGTCGCCTGAAGCCGACCTGATGGCTGTGACCCATTACCTGGAGGCGCTGGATCTCCAGAAGGACATCGTCAAGATCCACACCATCCTCGGCGGCAAGAACCCCCACCCGAACTACATGGTCGGCGGCGTTCCCTGCGCCATCAACATGGACGGAAACGGGTCGTCGGGCGCGCCGCTGAACATGGAGCGGCTGAACTTCATTCGCGCCCGCATCCAGGAAGCGACGGCCTTCGTCGAGAACGTCTATCTGCCGGACGTGCTCGCCATCGCCAGCTTCTACAAGGACTGGCTCTATGGCGGCGGGCTGGCGGCGACCAACGTCATGGACTACGGCGATTACGAGAAGGTGCCGTACGACCATTCGACCTGCCAGCTGCCGGGCGGCGTCATCCTGAACGGCAACTGGAACGAGGTCCATCCCATCGACCCGCGCGACCCGGCGCAGGTGCAGGAGTTCGTCGCCCACAGCTGGTACCATTACGAGGACGAGAGCAAGGGCCTGCACCCATGGGACGGCGTGACCGAGGCCAAGTTCGAACTCGGCGCCAACACCAAGGGCACCCGCACCGACATCAAGGAACTTGACGAGGCCGCCAAGTATTCCTGGATCAAGGCCCCGCGCTGGCGCGGCCATGCGGTGGAGGTCGGTCCCCTGCCCCGCTACATCCTGGCCTATGCCCAGGGCGTCGGCTACGTGAAGGACCAGATCACCGAATCGCTGGGCGCCTTCAACGCGCTGGCCGGCACGAACCTCACGCCGCAGCAGGCGCTGCCGACCACAATCGGCCGCACCCTGGCCCGCGCGCTGGAATGCCAGTACTGCTGCACCATGATGATGGACGACTGGAACGCCCTGATCGCCAACATCAAGGCCGGCGACACCGCCACCGCCAACGTCGAGAAGTGGGATCCGAAGACCTGGCCGAAGGAGGCCAAGGGCGTCGGCACCGTCGCCGCCCCGCGCGGCGGGCTCGGCCACTGGATCAAGATCAAGGACGGCAAGATCGACAACTACCAGTGCGTCGTGCCGACGACCTGGAACGGCAGCCCGCGCGATCCCAAGGGCAACATCGGCGCCTTCGAGGCCTCGCTGCTGAACACCCCGATGGCCCGCCCGGACGAGCCGGTGGAGATCCTGCGCACCCTGCACAGCTTCGACCCGTGCCTTGCCTGCTCCACCCACGTCATGGCGCCGGACGGCGCCGAACTGGCCCGCGTCACCGTGCGCTGACCGGCAACCGAGGAGGATTACGTCATGGCTCCTCTCGACGATGCGAAGCCGGTCGCGACACCGGACGAGGAAGGGACGGCCGCTCCGGCGGCCGGCCGCTTCCTGAAGGCGATCTATGTGTATGAGGTGCCGGTCCGGGTCTGGCACTGGGTCAACGCGCTGGCGATCACGGTGCTGTCGGTCACCGGCTACCTGATCGCCAACCCGCTGCCGAGCATGCCGGGCGAGGCGAGCGCCAATTTCCTGATGGGCTACATCCGCTTCGTGCATTTCGCGGCGGCCTACATCTTCGCCATCGGCTTCATCGGCCGGCTCTATTGGGCGTTCGCCGGCAACCACCATGCCCGCCAACTGTTCCGCTTCCCCTTCTGGGACCGTCACTGGTGGGGAGAGCTGTTCCTGGAGGCGCGCTGGTACCTGTTCCTGGAGCGCAAGCCGAAGCTGTATGTCGGCCACAACCCGCTGGCGCAGTTCGCCATGTTCTGGGCCATAGCGGTCGGCAGCGTCTTCATGATCGTCACCGGCTTTGCGCTCTACAGCGAAGGAACCGGGCTGGGCAGCTGGCAGGACCGGCTGTTCGGCTGGGTCATCCCGCTGTTCGGCCAGAGCATGGACGTCCACACCTGGCACCATCTGGGCATGTGGGCGATCCTGCTGTTCGTGATCGTCCACATCTATGCCGCGGTGCGCGAGGACATCATGTCCCGCCAGTCGATCATCTCCACCATGATCAGCGGCGTCCGCACCTTCAAGGATGCCGAGGCCCCGGCCGACGAGGAGCATGAGCGCCCGGTGAAGAAGGCGGCGCGGGTGGGGTGAGGTGAGTGCGTGATGTGGTGTGATTCTATGCCCCCACCTATCCTTGTATGTTTGTTTTTCGTTATAGTGCCTTGGACGGATCGCGCTGCTGGGGGTGGCCACCCCCAGCAGCGCGGGCCGGCTGGCAGGCCGTCCTATCCGAGGCTGCTTGAGGCCGTGGGGGAGCGAGGTCCCAGCCGGTTGTCTTCCAACAAACCCGAATGGTTGCGCGGGCCATGAGCCCGGATTTGCAAGGCAGGGGCTGGGAGATGGCTGCTTTTTCCAAGACACTTGGCCTGGATGTCTCCAAACGCCAGCTGGATGGCCATTTCTGGCCCGATGGCGTGAGCGTCAGCGTCGGAAACAATGAAGCAGGGTTCACCACCCTGCTGCGTCACTTGGCCGAACGGGCGGTGGATGCCATCGCGGTCGAGGCATCGGGTGGCTATGAACGCAAACTGGTCGAGGCGATGCGGCAGGCCGGCTTTCGCGTGCTGGTTCTGCAGCCCCGCGACGTGCGGCTGTTCGCCCAGATGCGGCGCCGGCATGCCAAGAATGATCGGCTGGATGCCCGCGTGATCGCCGAGTTCGCCGCACTGTTCGGCGAGGAGCGTCCGGCACGCTCCCCGGTTCTGGAGCGTCTGGCGGCTTACCTGACCTACTACGAACAGCTCAGCGCTGCCGCAGCACAGACCAAGACCCAGCTTGAGGGCTTTGTCGACGACGAGGTGCGGGCGCTGGTTGTCGAGCAGATCAGGCGCCTGACCGCCGACAAGCGGACGTTGCTCGCCCGCATCCGGGCTCTGGTCGAAGAGGACCAGGACTTGGATAAGCAGGTGAAGCGCCTCCAGAGCATGCCGGGCATCGGCTTCCTGAGTGCGGTCACGCTGGCTGTCCGTTTGCCCGAACTCGGCCGGCTGACGCGACACGCCATCGCCTGTCTGATCGGTGTCGCTCCCTTCGACGACGAGAGCGGCCAGCATAAGGGACGACGATACTGCAGTGGCGGCCGAGAACGGGTCCGAACCATGCTCTACATGGCCGCCACCACCGCCAAACGATGCAATCCCATCATCAAGGCTTTCTGCGAACGCCTCAAAGCCGCTGGAAAGCCACATAAACTCATCATCGTCGCCGCAATGCGAAAGATGATCGTCACCCTCAATGCCATGGTCCGAGACAACAAGGAATGGCAGGACAACCTAGCCTCACCATGAAAAACAACATGGTTGCTCCCCCGCTGGGCGGGGAGGGACTGCCGCCACTCTCCCGCATAAGCACTCGCTCCCTCCCCCGCCCAGCGGGGGAGGGTCGGGGTGGGGGCAAAACTTCGCCCCTACAGCACCCCACACCCCTTGAAAACCTTGAATTGTTCCGTATGCGTTCCCATATCCGGGAGGTTCCGAAACAACGGAGTCTCCCAGATCAGCGCCGCCCCGTCCGGGTGCGGCCGGAGGACGTCATGCCTTATTTTCCGACCATCGACCTGACCCCGCAGGTGAAGCTGCTTCTGGCGCGCGGGGCGCTGACGCTGAACCCCGGCCAATGGGTGCGGGGCGAGAAGGGACGCGGGCGGTTCCTGCGCACCGATCCGCGCAGCGGCACCACCTATGTCAGCTGGCTGCGGCCGGGCGACGATTGGGAAACCGCATCGCAGCGGTTCCACCGTGCCTGCCGCAAGGGCTACATCGGCAAGTATCGCGGCCTCTACGAGTTCGACAAGGCCAACCGTAGCGTCGATGTTCCGGCGCCTCGTAAAAAGCTGCGGGCGCCGGTCCAGATGCCGCTCTTCCCCTACAAAGCGAAAGAGGCCGCCCACGCCTGACCGAGGCTGAGCCCGCCGTCATTGGCGGGGGCCAGCCGCGGCAGCAGCGCCTCAACCCCGGCGGCGCGGAAGCCGGCGACCAGTTCCTCCGCCAGCACCGCGTTCATCAAGCAACCGCCGGACAGCACGACCCGGTCCAGGGCATGCGCGTGCAGCACCGGCAGCGTCCAGCCAACCAGAGCCGCGGCCAGCGTGCCATGGAACAACTCCGCCCCCTCCGCCGCGTCGGTCACCGACAACAGGCGCTCCAGCAGGGGCGTCAGGTCCAGTTCGCCTCCTTCTATCCGCCAGGCACCCTCCGCCACCCGTGGCCGGCGGACCAGCGATTCCAGCGCCATCGGCGCCTCGCCCTCGAAACCCGCGACCGCACGGACGCCGAGCAGCCCACAGGCGGCATCGAACCAGCGTCCGCAGGAACTGGTGAGCGGAGCGTTGATGCCGCGCTCGATCATCCTCCGCACGCCCTCGGCCGGACCGTGACCGGCGAAGCGCGGAACGATCTCGTCGGCCCGGCCCATGCGGACGAGGGCGGCTGCGGCCATCCGCCAGGGCTGGCGGGCGGCGACATCGCCACCGGGCTGGGCGAGCGGGGCCAGACTGCCCAGGCGCTCCGACCGCAAGCCGTCGACCAGCAGCATCTCCCCACCCCATGAACCTCCCCCCTCCCCCAACCCGAGCCCGTCGAGGGCAAGGCCGAGCGCCGGACCGTCGATCCGGTGTTCGGCCACTACGGCCGCGACATGGGCGTGGTGGTGCTGGATCGCGATGGCCGGCAGGCCGCTCCGCTCGGCGAAGCGTGTGGATTGGAAATCCGGATGCTTGTCATGGGCAACCGCCACCGGCTCGACGCCCAGGATGTGCAGCAGATGGGCGACGGTCTCCTCCAGGAAGCCCAGCGTCGCGGCGTTGTCGAGGTCGCCGATGTGCTGGGACAGAAAGGCCTCGTCGCCGCGGGTGACGCAGACCGTCGCCTTGAGGTGGCCGCCGACCGCCAGGATCGGCGGCACGGGGCAGGCCAGCCGGATCGGCTCCGGCACATGGCCGCGGCCGCGGCGCAGGAAGGCGGGCGCGCCGGCCAGCTTGCGCACCACGCTGTCGTCGGCGCGGATGACGATGTCGCGGTCATGGTCGACGATCAGGTCGGCGATGCCGGCCAGCCTCTCCCGCGCCTCCCCGTTGCCGATGGCGAGCGGCTCCCCGCCGGGATTGGCGGAGGTCATGACCAGGGTCAGGTCCTGCGGCTCGCGCAGCCAGCCGGTGCCGTCCGGCCGTCCGGCCGCCTCGTGGAACAGCAGGTAATGCAGCGGAGTGTAGGGCAGCATGACCCCGAGCCATGCCAGACCGGGGGCGATGTCGGGCGCCAACTCCGGCGCGTCCGCCCGCCGCCGCAGCAAGACGATCGGGCGGGCCACCCCCTCTAGCAGCCGGCGTTCGTCGTCGTCCATGCGGACATGGCGGGCGGCGGACTCCGCATTGGCGACCATCAGGGCGAAGGGCTTGCCGTTGCGCTGCTTGACCCGTCGCAGCCGCTCCACCGCGTCCGCGCGCATGGCGTCGCAGGCGAGGTGGAAACCGCCCAGCCCCTTGATGGCAACGATCCTGCCGGCGCGCAGGGCGGCCAGAATGTCTTCCGGCGGATGGGACAGGCGTGGGCCGCAGGTCGGGCAGGCAGTCGGCTGGGCGTGGAAGCGGCGGTCGGCCGGGTCCTTGTACTCCCTCATGCAGTCGGGGCAGAGTGCAAAGCCGGCCATCGCCGTCTGCGGCCGGTCATAGGGAAGCCGCCGCGTGATGGTGTAGCGCGGGCCGCAATGGGTGCAGTTCAGGAAGGCATAGCGGTAGCGGCGGTCCGCCGGGTCGAACAGTTCGGCAAGGCAGGCCGAGCAGACCGCGGCGTCCGGACCGATCCCGGTGGCGACGGCGCCCGCGGACTCGCTGTGGCGGATGGTGAAGGAGTCCTCGCCGGGAAGCGGGACGACGGTTTCGCAGTCCACCGCATCGATGCGGGCAAGCGGCGGCGCCTCATCGGACAGGGCGGTGCGGAACGCGGAGGTGTCGCCGCCCTGCACCTCGATCAGCACGCCCTGCGGATCGTTCAGCACCCAGCCGGTCAGGCCGAAACGCCGGGCGAGCGCATGGACGTGCGGACGGAAACCCACGCCCTGCAC
Source organism: Azospirillum largimobile (assembly GCF_977007025.2). NCBI lineage: Bacteria > Pseudomonadati > Pseudomonadota > Alphaproteobacteria > Rhodospirillales > Azospirillaceae > Azospirillum > Azospirillum largimobile. The sequence continues at coordinate 427,718 of NZ_CDRMUA020000004.1, read as the reverse complement.
CCGTCCGCGCACGCGGATCCTCAGCCGCTTGTCGTCGTGGGACATGGAAGCCCTTTGGATGATCTTCGGCCCATCCTATCCTTCTCTCCGGGGGCGAGAAGGGACAATCGCTGCGGCAGATGGTCTGTACGGAGGGTCAGGGCCGCAACGATCCGGCACCGCGCCGGTTGACAAGGGAACCCGCGGAACCGGAACGGAGACGCCGTCATGAGCGCAAGCAAGCACGAGAAGACCGACAAGCCGACCGATGCCGACCTGAAGAACAACCCGCAGATCGGCGGGACCAAGGGCGCCCGCGCCGCCGGCATGACGCCGGACGACATGGATCTGGCACAGGGCGAGAGCACCTTCGAAGGCGATGTCGAGAACCAGACCAACGACAAGGGCGGGGTCGACAAGCCCTTCCGCGATACCGCGCCGCTGAAGCCGCGTCAGGCCTGACGGAACGGATCGTTTGACAGACAAGGCGGCGCTCTGCGGGGCGCCGCCTTTTTGCGTCCGCGGCGGGCAGCCATGCACGGGGTTGCCGCGCCTGCGACATTCTGTTACGTCTGCCGCCATGCTGCACCGCGTCACGCCGCCTTGACGGCCTGCTCCCTGCATTGACCTGAAGCCCGACCGTCCAAGTCCCGGACCGGCCGCCGCTTCGCAGCGATTCCAGTTTCAGACTTCCATTCCCGATCATCGTCGATGGCGGCACACCGCCCGGCCTTTGCCGCTGCGCGAACGCTGCCGCCGTCCCGTCTTGAGCTTGCGAGACCCATGACCATCGATTTGCAACGGCTCCGCCAGGAGTGGTTCGGCAACACGCGCGGCGACCTGCTGTCCGGCCTTGTCGTCGCCCTTGCCCTGATTCCGGAGGCCATCGCCTTCTCCATCATCGCCGGGGTCGATCCCAAGATCGGCCTCTACGCCTCCTTCGCCATCGCCATGACCATCGCCATCGTCGGCGGCCGTCCCGGCATGATCTCCGCCGCCACGGCCGCCACCGCGGTGCTGATGGTCACGCTGGTCAAGGAGCATGGCCTGCAATATCTGCTGGCCGCCACCGTGCTGGCCGGACTGCTGCAGATCGGCGCCGGGTTCCTGCGGCTGGGGGCGCTGATGCGCTTCGTATCGAAATCGGTGATGACCGGATTCGTCAACGCGCTCGCCATCCTGATCTTCCTGGCCCAGTTGCCGGAGCTGGTGGGGGTGCCGACCGTCACCTATGCGCTGGTCGCCGCGGGGCTGGCGATCATCTACCTGCTGCCGCGCCTGACCAGGGCGGTGCCGTCGGCGCTGGTCAGCATCCTTGTGCTGACCGCGGTCACCATCGGCTTCGGCATCGATGTGCGCACCGTCGGCGACATGGGCGAACTGCCCAGCACCCTGCCCGTCTTCCTGCTGCCCGACATTCCGCTGACGCTGGAGACGCTGCGCATTATCCTGCCCTATTCCGCCGGCATCGCCGTGGTCGGGCTGCTGGAATCGCTGATGACCGCGGCCATCGTCGACGACATGACGGAGACCGGTAGCGACAAGAACCGCGAATGCGTCGGCCAGGGCGTCGCCAACATGGTCTCGGGCTTCCTCGGCGGCATGGCCGGCTGCGCGATGATCGGCCAATCGGTGATCAACGTGAAGTCGGGCGGCCGGGGCCGGCTGTCGACGTTCTGCGCCGGCCTGTTCCTGCTGTTCCTGATCGTCGTGCTGGGCGATTGGGTGAAGCGGATCCCGATGGCCGCCCTGGTGGCGGTGATGATCATGGTGTCGGTCGGCACCTTCAGCTGGCAATCCCTGAAGACCCTGGTCACGCATCCGCGCAGTTCCAGCGCCGTGATGCTGGCGACGGTGGCCGGGGTGGTCTTCACCCACAATCTCGCCATCGGCGTGCTGATCGGCGTTTTGCTGTCCGGCATCTTCTTTGCCGGAAAGGTCGCCCGGATGTTTCGCGTCTCCTCCACCCTGTCGGCGGATGGCCGCACCCGCACCTATCTGGTCGAAGGGCAGCTGTTCTTCGCCTCGGCCGACGATTTCTCCGCCGCCTTCGACGTGCGGGAGGACCTGGACGCCGCGGTCATCGATGTTTCCAGCGCCCATATCTGGGACATCTCCAGCGTCGCTGCACTGGACGGCGTCGTGCTGAAGTTCCGCCGTGCCGGGACCGAGTTGCGGCTGATCGGCCTCAATGCGGCCAGCGAGACCATCGTCGACCGGCTGGCGACCCACGACAAGCCGGGGGCCGAGGAGCGCGCCCTGGCGCACTGAACGGCACCACCACCTCCTCAGAAGGCTATCGCCTTTTGAGGAGGATGGGCGGGCGCAACCGCAGGGGCAGCTTTCTGTTGGCGGAAAGGGTTGGACTGCGCATCCACCGGATGCGCATGCCGGTCCGCCGCAGCATGCAGGAGGCAGGATGTCACTCGATCCGCGGCTGTTGGCGGTCGCCACGGCGTTGCCGCCCCACCGCTTCGAGCAGGAGGAGACGCTGGCCGTCGCCCGGACGGTGTTCGCCCATCGCCTGCGCGACTTCGACCGGCTGGCCCCCGTCTTCGCCAACACCGGCATCCGCAGCCGCTATGCCGCCTGCCCGCTGTCCTGGTATCTGGAGCCCCATGGCTGGGGCGAGCGCGCCGCCGTGTTCGAGCGGGTGGCGCTGGACCTGCTGGAAGAGGCGGCGGGCAAGGCGCTGGATGCAGCCGGGCTGCGCCCCGCAGACGTGGACGCCATCGTCTGCGCCACCACCACCGGAATCGCGACGCCCAGCCTTGAGGCGCTGCTGCTCGACCGCATGGGCTTCCGGCCGGACACGGTGCGGCTGCCGGTCTTCGGGCTGGGCTGTGCCGGCGGGGCGCTGGGGCTGGCGCGGGCGGGCATGATGGCGCGCGCCATGCCGGGGCGCAATGTGCTGTTCCTGGTGGTCGAGCTTTGCACCCTGTCGCACCGGCCGGAAGAGGCCTCCCCCACCAATGTGGTGGCGAGCGCCCTGTTTGCCGACGGTGCCGCCGCCGCCCTGCTGCGCGCGCCGACCGCCGGCGACGATGCCCCCGGTCCGCGCTACGTCGACAGTGCCGAACACACCTGGCCGGGCACCCGGCGGATCATGGGCTGGCGGATCGAGGACGAGGGCTTCGGCGTCGTCTTCAGCCAGGACATTCCACGCCTGATCCGCGAGCGGCTGGCCCCGGTGGTCGACGGCTTCCTGACCGGCCGCGGCATGACCCGCGCGGACCTGTCCGGAGTGATCTGCCACACCGGTGGCGCCAAGGTTCTTCAGGCGCTGACCGAGGTGCTGGCGCCCGCCACCGCCGGAATGGACGACTCATGGGCGGTGCTGGGCGACTGCGGCAACATGTCGGCGGCCAGCGTGATGTTCGTGCTCGACCGCCGAATGCGGAGCGGCGCCACCGGGGCGCATCTGATGCTGGCGCTCGGCCCCGGATTCACCGCCGGCCTCACCCTGCTGGATCTGTGACCATGGAAGCATTCGGTTGGCCGCAGGTCATCCTGCTGGCGGTCGCGGCGCAGCGGCTGCTTGAGTTGGTGGTCGCCCGCCGCAACACCGCCCGGCTGCTGGCCGAAGGCGCGCGGGAGGTCGGGGCCGCCCATTACCCGCTGTTCGTCGTGCTGCATGCCGGATGGCTGCTGGCGCTGTTCCTGGCGGTGCCGGCCGATGCCCCGATCAATGGCTGGCTTCTGGCGCTGTTCCTGCTGCTGCAGGCCGGGCGGGTGTGGGTGATCGCGACGCTCGGCCGCTTCTGGACGACGCGGATCATCACGCTGGACGGCGCTCCGCTGGTCCGCCGCGGCCCGTTCCGCTGGGTCCGGCATCCCAATTATCTGGTGGTGGCGGGCGAACTGGTGGTGCTGCCGCTGGTGTTCGGCAATGTCTGGATCGCCGTCGCCGCCACGCTGCTGAACATCCCTCTCACCCGCCGCCGCATCCAGGTGGAGGAGGAGGCGCTGAGCGGCCGGGACGGAACTGCGGGCGGTACCGGCCGTTGGACAGGATGGAGCGGCCGCCGCGTCCCGCCGGCCGCCTGACGGCACAATCATACGGCACCATGATCAGGACAACGCCCATGCCCCTTCCGACCGCCCCCGTCGTCTGCATCACCGGCGCATCGGCCGGGGTCGGCCGTGCCACGGCGCTGGCCTTCGCCGCCTACCGGCAGGCTTCCATCGGCCTGATCGCCCGCTCCGAGGAAGCGCTGGAGGAGGTCAAGGCGGAGGTGGAACGGCTGGGCGGGCGGGCGCTGGTGCTGCCGCTGGACGTTGCCGATGCCGATGCGCTGGACAGCGCCGCCGACCGGGTGGAGGAGGCCTTCGGTCCCATCGACGTCTGGATCAATGCGGCGATGGTCACCGTCTTCGGTCCGGTCCATGCGGTGACGGCGGAGGAATTGAGACGGGTGACCGAGGTGACCTATCTCGGCTCCGCCTACGGCATCCAGACGGCGCTGCGGCGGATGCGGGTGCGGGGGCAAGGCACGATCCTGCAGGTCGGATCGGCGCTGGCCTACCGCTCGATTCCGCTGCAGTCGGCCTATTGCGCGGCAAAGCATGCGGTGCAGGGCTTCGTCGACAGCCTGCGGTCGGAGCTGATCCACGAGGACAGCCGGATCACGCTGACGGCGGTGCATCTGCCGGCGGTCAATACGCCGCAGTTCGATTGGGCGCGCAGCCACATGCCGCGCCGTGCCCGGCCGATGGGGACGATCTTCCAACCGGAGGACATCGCCCGCTCCATCCTGCACGCTGCCGAGAACCCCCGCCGCGAATATTGGCTGGGCGGATCGGCGATGCAGGCCATCCTCGGCAATTTTCTCGCTCCCGGTTTTGCCGACCGCTACCTCGCCGCCAACGCGGTGGACGGCCAGTTGACGGAAGAGACCGAGATTCCGGGCCGGCCGGACAATCTCTATCACCCCGTCGACGGGCTGCATCGGACCCGCGGACGCTTCGGCCTGCCGCACAACAGCCTGCGGCTTGCAGCAGCCAGCGGCACCGCCCGCGGTCTGGCGGTCGCTGCCGGGCTGATCCTGGCGGGCGGGCTGGGCTTCGCCATGAGCCGGATGACGCCGCGACTGCGCTAGGCGGGCCGAACGCGGAGAGAAATGGGGCCGGCATCCTTCTCGGGTGCCGGCCCTTTTCCTATGCGCGAACCGTTCGATGACCATCATGCAGGCAAAACGTACAGTCCGCCGGAAACGCTATTGCCAAGACAGTTCATACATACTACCATACCAGTGTTTCAACAATCTGGTCATCGGCCATTCCCTTCCCTGCCGGCGCCCCCCTGATCGCGGGCGCTGCCGGCACCCCGGCGTCGGGCCGAACACGCACCAGTCGAACGGCGGTTTCCATGCCGCCGACAGTCCAATTTGCTGGGAGGAAACGAGATGTCTGTCATGGCAAAGGCCGTGCGCGCGGCGCTGTTCGGTTCGGTGATGTCCCTGGTCTCGTTCGGCGCGTCGGCCGCCGACTACACCCTCAGCGTCAACACGGCGCTGTCGCCCCAGGACCCGCTCTACAAGGGCCTGGAGGAGTTCAAGGCCAATGTGGAGAAGCGGTCGGCCGGCAAGATGAGCGTCCGCCTCTTCCCCGCCTCGCAGCTGGGCAAGGACGAGGATCTGCTGGAGCAGGCGCGGGCCGGCGCGCCCGTCGCGGTGGTGGTGGACGGCGGCCGGCTGGCCGTCTTCGTGAAGGAGTTCGGCGTTCTGGGCGCGCCCTACGTCGCCCAGGGCTATGGCGGCATCCGCAAGGTCGTAACCTCCCCGATGTTCGAGGAGTGGGTGCAGAAGCTGCGCAAGGCGTCGGGCCATCAGGTGCTGTCCTTCAACTGGTGGCAGGGCGAACGCCACATGCTGACCAACAAGCCGGTGAAGGTGCCGGCCGATCTCAGCGGCGTGCGCGTCCGCACCCCCGGTGCGCCGGTGTGGATGGAGACGATCCGCGCGATGGGCGCCACGCCGACGCCGCTGCCCTGGTCGGAGGTCTACACCGCCATGCAGCAGCAGGTGATCGACGGGGCGGAGGCGCAGGACCCGGCCATCTACGGCTCCCGCCTGTACGAAGTGGCGAAATATCTGACCAAGACCGGCCACATCAACCTGATCACCGGCATCGTCACTAGCGCCGCCTGGTTCGACGGCCTGCCGAAGGACATGCAGACGCTGCTGCGCGAGGAATCGCTGAAGGCCGGCGACAGCGCGTCGAAGGCGACCGAGGCTTCGCTTGCGGACTTCGAGAAGCAGATGAAGGACAAGGGCATGCAGGTCGTCGAGATCGACGTGACGCCTTTCCGCACCGCCACGGCCCCGGTTTACGAGAAGCTCGGCTATGGCGACCTGCAGAAGCAGGTCGAAGCGCTCGTGAAGCAGTAATCGGAGTGGGGGGCCCTTTCAAAGGCTCCCCTTCCCTCGCGCTCCCCTTCCAAACAACCGACGCTCGCAGCCTTCGTCGTCGCTGACGATCCCGGCGGGCCGGACCGGAGCACCCCCTTGCGATGAAATCCCTGTACGTCAAGGCGGAGGCGGTGTTGGCGACGACGCTGCTCGCCGTCATCGTCCTGCTGGTCTTCCTGGCCGGCGTCAGCCGCTGGTTCGGCTATCCCCTGGTCTGGTCGGTGGACGTCGCCCAGCTGCTGTTCGCCTGGGCCAGCTTCCTCGGCGCCGACCTCGCGCTGCGCAAGCATGCGCATATCGGCATCGATTATCTGGTCAAGCGCCTGCCGGCACGGCCGCGCGCGGTGCTGGACATCCTGCTGGCGCTGGTGGTGCTGGCTTTCCTGCTGACCATGGCGGTCAAGGGCTATCAGCTGACCATGCTGAACCTTGAGCGGCAGTTCGGCGACAGCGGCATCAGCTATGCCTTCGTCACGGCGGCGGTGCCGGTCGGCTGCCTGCTGCTGTCCTTCACCCTGCTGGGGCAGACGGTGGCCGCCATCGGCCGGCTGCGCCGGACCCCACGCCCGATCTTCAACACGCCGTCGGAAGTTCCGCTCGCCGAGGAGGTGATGCCGTGATCCTGCTCGCCGTTTCCTTTTTCGTCCTGATGGGGCTGGGCGTTCCCATCGCCTTCGCCATCGGCATCGCCGGTTTCACCTTCTTCCTGACCAACGGCATCATCCCGATGTCGATCGGGGTGCAGCAGGTCGCCACCGCGTCGCAGAGCTTCCCGCTGCTGGCCGTCCCCTTCTTCGTGCTGGCCGGCCACATGATGAACCGGACCGGCATCACGCACCGGCTGATCGCCTGTTCGAACGTGCTGGTGTCCTGGATGTCGGGCGGCTTGGCGCAGGTCTGCATCGTGCTGTCCACGTTGATGGGCGGCGTGTCGGGCTCCGCCGTCGCCGACGCGGCGATGGAGGCGCGCATCCTGGGTCCCGACCTGATCCGCAGCGGCTATTCCAAGGGCTTCACCTCGGCCGTCATCGCGGTTGGTTCGCTGATCACCGCAACCATTCCGCCCAGCCTGGGCCTGATCCTGTACGGCTTCGTCGGCAACGTGTCGATCGGCCGGCTGTTCCTGGCCGGCATCGTTCCCGGCTTCCTGATGATGGCCGTGCTGATGGTCACCGTCTGGTGGATTGCCCGGCGCCGCGGCTATCGCGCCGCCACCACCCAGCGGCCGACCGCCAAGGCGATCTGGGCGGCGGTGGTCGACGCGAAATGGGCCCTGCTGTTCCCGGTGGCCCTGCTGGTTGCCATCCGCGGCGGCCTGTTCACTCCGTCGGAGGTTGGTGCCTTCGCCGTCGTCTATGCGGTCCTCGTCGGATTCTTCGCCCACCGGGAACTGACCATGCAGGGACTGGTCGACGCGCTGGTGGAGGCGGTGACGGATACCGGATTGATCATGCTGATCATCCTGTTCTCCGGCATGGTCGGCTACGCCATCGTCTTCGAACAGGCGCCGCAGAGCATCGCCGCCGCCATGACCGACCTGACGCGTGAGCCGGTGCTGGTGGTGACCCTGATCCTGATCTTCCTGTTCATCGCCGGTCTGTTCATCGAAAGCACGGTGCTGGTGCTTCTGCTGACACCGATCTTCCTGCCGATCGTCCAGCCGCTGGGCGTCGATCCCGTGCATTTCGGCATCCTGATGATGACCATCGTCACGCTGGGTTCGATGACCCCGCCGGTGGGGGTGGCGATGTACACGGTGTGCAGCCTGCTGGATTGCCCCATCGAGGAATACATCGTCGAATCCATCCCCTTCGTCCTGGCGGTGGTGGGGCTGGTTGCGGTGCTGCTCCTGTGGCCTGGGGTGGTGCTGTTCGTGCCCAACGCGCTGATGTAAGCACACCGGTAAATGTCACAGCGGGGCGGTCAACAAAGCGTCTTGCAGCCTCCGCGACCTGGCCTATATAGGGTGTCCTACGCCAACAACAGAAAGGAGGTGATCTCGTGTCTCATTGTCCGTCTCACTCGTCGTCGAGCGCCAAGGCCGAGGTCTCTTTCTTCGCGAAGGGGATTTCGGTCCGCTAAGGACTGTGCCGTGGTGTCGACGACACACGGATCGACAATGGAAGGGCTGCCGGCAACGGCAGCCCTTCTTTGTTTTTCGAGGATGTGGGGCCTTGCAAAGCCCCTCTCCCCTTGCGGGGCGGGATCGGCCAAACGCCAACGGCGTTTTGCCGACCCGCGGGTTGGGGGTGAGGGGTTGCAAGTCTATGCTTCCACCGACCTTCGGCCGGCCGCCCCCCTCATCCCAACCCTTCTCCCGCAAGGGGAGAAGGGCTTTTGTTGTGTTTTTGGACCAGTATCGTCATTTTCGCTGCATGACTGGCATAGCTACAGCTCGTCGGTTGCGAACTACTATGACCGATGCGGAGCGTCGGCTCTGGGCGCGGTTGCGCAACCGCCAACTTGCAGGCGCGAAGTTCCGGCGACAGTTCCCGATTGGTCCTTTCGTCGCCGACTTTGCCTGTCTTGAATGTCGATTGATCGTCGAAGCCGATGGCGGACAACACGCCGACAGCGTTTCCGACGCGCGCCGCACTGTATGGCTGGCGGAGCACGGGTGGCGGGTGCTGCGCTTTTGGAACACAGACATCCTGACCTGCACCGATGACGTGTTGGCAACCATACTGGCAGCTATCGAGCAACAGGATAAGTAGAAAGCCCCTCTCCCCTTGCGGGAGAGGGGTTGGGGTGAGGGGACGCGAGCTTTCCGCCCAACTGACCCTCAGTGCTGCATCTCGCCCATCTGCTTGCGGGAGTCGCCGGTCTTGTCGAGGATGATGGTGTCGTCGGCCTTGCCTTCGACTTCCAGGATGCCGATCAGGCCTTTAGTGGCGCGGCTCAGCGCATGGTCGACCAGGGCGTATTTGCCGGGATAGTCGACCTTGAATTCCACCATCGTGGCGCCGCCGGGGGCGACGGTGACGGTCTGGATGCCCTTGGCCGGTTCGGTCTCCAATCCGCCCATGTTGTAGACGCGGTCGAAGATCTCGCCGATGACATGGAAGGAGGAGGTCAGGTTCGGGCCGCCGACGCCGAAGTACAGGCGAACGGTCTCGCCGACCTTGGCCTTCAGTGGCTTGTCCTTGGTCAACGCGCCGACCGTGCCGTTGAACACCAGATAGCTCGGACGCTCGTTGACGAGACCGTCATAGTCGTCCTCGGCGTTCGTCATGTTCTTCGCCTTGGTGGCGTAGATTTCCTGCTGCATCACGTAGAACTCGTGATCCACCGGCGGCAGGCCGGCTTCCGGTTCCACCACGATCAGGCCGTACATTCCCTTGGAGATGTGGTGGGCGACCATCGGCGTGGCGCAGTGATACACATAGACGCCGGGGGTCAGTGCCTTGAAGGTGAAGGCCTTGGTCTGGCCCGGCTCCACCTGGGTGATCTGGCCGCCGCCGAGGAAGCCGGTCGCGGCATGGAAGTCGACGGAGTGGTTCATCGTCGATTCCGGCGCGTTGGCGATGGAGACGTCCACCGTGTCGCCGACCCGCACCCGCACCATCGGGCCGGGCACCGTGTTGTTGAAGGTCCAGTAGGTGTAGGTGGTGCCGTCATCCAGCTTGGATTCGACTTCCGTGGTCAACAGCGAGACCTTGTGGGTCTTCGGCGCCCGTTTTCCGGCCTTTTCCGGGGCGGGAACCGACGCCGGGTCCATGACGACGCTGTGAGTGGGTTGCTTGACCTTCGGGTCGGCGTAGAGCGTGTCCGCCGCCGAAGCGGCACCGATACCGGAGAGGATCATCAGGGCGGCGGCGCTGACGGTGACGAGGGAGCGCGAGGTCTTCATGGCGTCGTCTCGGGGTTTGTTTCTTGTGAGGTAATACTCCTCCCGTTCCCCCACTCTCTTCTTGACCGCCGTCAAGTGAAAGGCCCGGACGCAACTTTGTCGCAGGCCTTTTTTATTTCCTTACAACCAATAAGGATTTTTCTACTACGATTTCGGACGGAAGGCGACACAGACGGCCGGGTCCGTTTCAATGCGGCCGGCGCCGATCAGGTCCAGGCAATAGGGGATCGCGGGAAACACCGCCTCCAGGCAGTCATGGATGGCGGACGGCTTGCCCGGCAGGTTGACGATCAGGCTGCGGCCGCGGATGCCGGCGGTCTGGCGCGACAGGATGGCGGTCGGCACCACCCGCAGGCTGACCGATCGCATCAACTCGCCGAATCCCGGCATCATCTTGTCGCAGACCCGCTCCGTCGCTTCCGGAGTCACGTCGCGCGGGGCGGGTCCGGTGCCGCCGGTGGTGACGACGAGATCGCAGCCGGCCACATCGCACAACTCGACCAGGGTGGCCGCGATCAGGTCCAGCTCGTCCGGAATGACCCGAGCCTCGGCGATCCAGGGCGAGGCGACGAAGCGTGTCAGCTCCTCCCGGATCGCCGGCCCGCCCTTGTCCTCATAGACGCCGCGGCTGGCACGGTCGGAGATGGTGACGATTCCGATCTTCACCGGTGCGGGAGTCGCTGCATTGGCGTCGGTCATAATCCAGGGTCCTCATGGAGTCAGGCGGCGCAGGCGACCTGCCGGTACAGTGCCGGCAGCGCCTTGGTCAGGTGGGAGACCTGTGGGAATATGGCATAGGCGCCGCGTCCGAACAGATAGGGCACGTAATCGCGGGCCATCGCATCGACGGTGATGGCGAAAACGGCCAGTCCGTCGCGCCGCGCCTCGCGGATGGCCTGCCGGGTGTCCTCGATGCCGTAGCGGCCTTCGTAATGGTCCACGTCGTTCGGCTTGCCGTCGGTCAGCAGAACCAGCAGCCGATGACGGTTCGGCCGCTCCGCCAGCTGGGCGGAGGCGTGACGGATCGCCGCGCCCATGCGGGTGTAGTAGCCGGGCTTCAGCGCGCCGATGCGGCGGGTCACGGTGGGGCCCAGCGGCTCGTCGAAGCCCTTCAGCGTCTGCACCCGCACCCAGTCGCGCCGGCGCGAGGTGAAGGCGTAGATCGCATGGTCGTCGCCGCAGGCGGTCAGGCCATGGGTCAGGGCCAGCAGAGCCTCCTTCTCCACGTCCAGCACGCGGCGTCCGTCGATCCAGCCGTCGGTGGACAGCGAACCGTCGACCAGCACGGCGACGGCGAGGTCGCGGGCGGCGTTGCGCGCCTGCTGATGCACCCGGTCGCTGCCGCATCCGCCGGCCTGGAAGTCGGCGCGGCTGCGCACCAGGGCGGTCAGGTCCAATTCGTCGCCGTCGGCCTGTCCAGTGAACAGCATGCGCTTCGGGCGCAGAGCCTCGAACTGGCGGCGGACCTGCCGGATCCGGCGGAGCGCCGCGACGTCGGGTTGCCAGGACTCGCCGTCCGCCGGTGCCGTCTCCGCAACCACCCGGCAATGGTCCGGCAGATGGGCGCGGCGGCGGTGGTCCCATTCGGGATAGGTCAGGGTCGCCGTCAGCGGAGTCTCGTCGACGGCCTGCGCACCGAGGTCGAGGTCGAGCTTCAGCGTGGTGGAGGCCTTGCGCTGGTGCGTGCCGACGGCGATCTCGTCCAGGTCGTCGGCGGCCTTGCGGGCGTTCTCCGCATCGTCGTCGTCGACTGCGCGCGGGATGTTCAGCGCCTCGGCGAGGCTCAGCATCTTCTCGAAACGGTTCAGGATCAGCGGGTCGTTGCGCTGGATCTGGTCGGTCTGCCGCCGGGTCGCGGCACGGCGGCGCTGGTCGCCCTCCGCCGCCTGTCCTCCCTCGCCCGGACTTTCGGCAACAGCGGCGAGCGAGCGCTCGTTCGATGGCGCCACCAGTCCCCACAACGGAACCGGCAGCAGGCGGGCGTAGCCGTAGGGTGCGGTGAAGTCCGACAGCGGGATGGTCGGGGCGAGCATCCGCGCCGCTTCCGCCGTGGCGGCTCCGGCGCCGAGCAGCGCCAAGACGGCGCTCTCCACTTCGGCTTCCACCGGCGGCAGGCGCCGGACCGGGCGGATGGCGGCGACAGCGCGGGCAAGATCCTCATAGGGACGGCGCAGGCCAGGCCAGCGGGTCAGCACCGTCGCGGTGGTCGCCGCGGCGCTGCGCAGAAGCTGTATGTCGGCTTGCAGCGGGTCGGCGGGAAGCGGAACATGTTCGGCATGGGCGAAGAAGGCGGCCAGCCATTCGTACAGACGTTCGTTCAGCGCCGGATCCGGGAACAGGTCGATGGCGGCCGGCAGCTGAAGAACATCGCCGTCCAGCGACGCCCGCTCCACCCGCTCCGCCCCCAGCCCGATGCGGTCGAGCAGCGGAAGCCGGTGCCCCGAAACCGCTGCCGTGCCGGCCGCCAGCCGGACCCCGCGGTCGCCGCCGAGAGCGCGGAAGAACACCGCCAGCCGCGGCCGCATCGTCTCCAGCGTCACCGCCGCGTCCGGATGGTGGGGATAGCTCGACCGTCCGCCGATCAGGCGGTGCCACAAGCGGCCGACGGTCTCTTCCGGCTCGAAGATTTCCAGCATGATGCGCACACTCCCAACCCATCTGCCCAATGCACGGATCTGTGTCGGCCGTCATTCCCGCGAAGGCGGGAATCCATGCGTTCCCGGCAGACAGGCCGCGGAAACGACTGGATCCCCGCCTCCGCGGGGATGACGGCTGCAGTGGGGAGATCCGGCTTCGTAAGCGGTTTCAAACTCGAACCCGCCACCCTACCCCAGCGTGACCTCGGCCACGCGCAGCAGGCCGGCGCGGATGTCCGGGTCGTCGGTCAGTGGTTCGATCAGGGCGGCGCGGATGGCGCGTTCGGGCTTCATGCCGGAGCGGATCAGCGTGGCGCAGTAGATCAGCAGGCGGGTCGACACGCCCTCCTCCAAATCCTGGCCCTTCAGCGCGCGCAATGCGTTGGCGAGGCGGACCAGCGGGACCACGCGGTTCTCGGCCAAGCCGCTTTCGGTCGCCACGATGGGGATTTCCCGCTCTGGCTCAGGGAAGTCGAACTCGACGGCCAGGAAGCGCTGGCGGGTGCTGGGCTTCAGCGCCTTCAACACATTCTGGTAGCCGGGGTTGTAGGACACCACCAGCATGAAGCCCGGCGGCGCCTCCAGCGTCTCGCCGGTGCGGTCCAGCGGCAGGATGCGGCGATCGTCGGTCAGCGGGTGCAGCACGACGGTGACGTCCTTGCGCGCCTCCACCACCTCGTCGAGATAGCAGATGGCGCCCTCGCGCACCGCACGGGTCAGCGGCCCGTCCGCCCAAACGGTGTCGCCGCCCTTCAGCAGGTAACGCCCGGTCAGGTCGGCGGCGGTCAGGTCGTCGTGGCAGGACACGGTGTAGAGCGGCCGGCCGAGCTTGGCCGCCATATGGGCAACGAAGCGGGTCTTGCCGCAGCCGGTCGGTCCCTTCAGCAGCAGGGGCAGCCGGTGGTGGTAGGCATGCTCGAACAGCGCGCACTCGTCGCCGGTCGGCTGATAGAAGGGCAGGGACAGGGAGGGACGGATCGGGACGGCGGCGTCGGGCATCGCAGCGGAACTCCAAAAAAGACGGCCCCTGCGCGTATCGGATGGCCGACGGAGCGCAGGGGCCGGAGGGGACGTCACTCGGCCGGCTGGTAGCTGGCCGGGATCGATGCAGGCCGCTCCTCGCGGGCCGGACCGAAGATGGCGTAGAGGTAGACCAGCACGCCCACCGCCACTGCGACGCCGGCGCCGAGCCGCATCCAGTAGAACAGCGCGATCTGGGCCTGCACCTCCATGTAGTCCATACCCAGGACGCGCTGCAGATGGGTCTGCACCACGCCGGCCACGGTCAGGGCGAAGGTCATGAAGGCCATGCCACCGCTCATCAACCAGAAGCTCCACATGTTCAGGACCTGGTTGTAGGGCTGCCGGCCGCGCAGATAGGGCATGGCGTAGGTGATGATGGCGAGGTTGATCATCGCATAAGCGCCGTAGAAGGCGAGATGCCCGTGCGCCGCCGTCACCTGGGTGCCGTGGGTGTAGTAGTTGATCGGGGCCAGCGTGTGCAGGAAGCCCCACAGCCCGGCGCCGAAGAAGGCGAACACCGCGCAGCCCAGCGACCACAGCATCGCCGCCTTGTTCGGATGCCGCCGGCCGCTCTTCCACACCATCATGAAGGCGAAGACGACCATGGTGAAGAAGGGGGCGACTTCCAGCGTCGAGAACAGCGAACCGATCCACTGCCAGTAGCCGGGCGTACCGATCCAGTAATAGTGGTGGCCGGTGCCGAGGATGCCGCTGAACAGGGCCAGCCCGACGATGGCGTACAGCCACTTCTCGACCACCTCGCGGTCGACGCCGGTCATCTTGATCATCAGGAAGGCGAGGATGGAGGCCAGCACCAGTTCCCACACGCCTTCGACCCACAGATGGACGACGTACCACCAGTACATCTTGTCCAGCGACAGGTTCGACGGGTTGTAGAAGGAGAACAGGAAGAAGATGGCGATGCCCCACATGCCCACCAGCAGGATGTTGGTGATGACCGTGCGGCGGCCTTTGATGACCGTCATCGTCATGTTGTAGAGGAACATCAGCGCGACGACGACGATGGCGCCCTTGATCCAGGTCGGCTGTTCCAGGAACTCCCGCCCCTCATGGATGCGGAAGACATAGCCGACCACGGCGGCCAGCGCGCCGAAGACGAACAGGCCCAGCTGGATCAGCGCCAGCTTCGGACTGTGCAGTTCGGTCTCCGACTCTTCGGGAATCAGATAGTATGCGGCGCCGAAGAAGCCGATCAGCAGCCAGACGATCAGCGCGTTGGTGTGAATCATCCGGAGAACGTTGAAGGGCAACAGTTCCGAAAGCGTGTTGGGCAGGACATAGACGACCCCGGCCAGGAGACCCACCAGGATCTGCACGCCGAACAGTCCCATCGCCGCCGCGAAGTAATAGATGGCGACTTTTTGCGATTCGTACTTCATGACGGAATTCTCCTCAGCCGGACAGCTTGGGCGGCCAGTTCTGGGTGTTGATCCGGCTGGTCCATTCCAGGAAGGCGGCCAGATCCTCGACCTCGGCGTCGGTCAGGTTGAACTGCGGCATCTGGCGCCGCCCTTCGATCCCGGACGGCTGTGCGGCCATCCAGCCCTTCAGGGCCATGACGGCGCCGTCGTGGTCCTTGTCGCCGCCGTAGCGCAGCCAGACATTGCCCAGCTCGGGGGCGAAATAGGCGCCTTCACCCAGCAGCGTGTGGCAGTTGATGCAGGAGTTCTTTTCCCACACATGCTTGCCGCGGGTGACGGCATCGGACAGCGTCTTCTCGTCCGTGCTCGTGTTGACGATGTAATTGTGGCTGAGCGCGGTCAACGCGATGAAGGTCGCGAAGAAGAACAGCGATCCGCCATAGAAGATGTTTCGCGCGGCCGCCTTGGTAAAGCGTTCGGTCATCGCTCGGGATCCCTGGCAATCTCGAATTTTCGTCGAGTGGGGTCGGTTCGGAAGGCGTTGGGTGCGCGAGGCCGGGGGCCGGAAGCCGGGCGTCGCAGCGTCTTACCGCCACGGGTCGAGCGAATAATTGACCGTGGAAGGAGGGCATTCCTTGACCGCGGTCAAGCCGGCCGGAGCGGTGCCGGCATATCGTTCGCACACATGATGAGAAGGATCGGACATGGCCGACGTCGACATGACGGCCCAGCAGGACAGGCCGGGCGGACTGGATGCCCTGCCCGGCAACCTGATGATGTGGATTCTGATCTTCAGCGAGCTGGCGGTGTTCGGCGTGGCCTTCCTGGGCTTTGCGATCGCCCGCGTGCTGGATCCCGCCACCTTCGCCGCCGGGCAAGCGCACCTGAATGGTACCCTGGGGGCGCTGAACACCATGGTGCTGGTCACCAGCGGCTATCTGGCGGCCCGTGCCGTCGCCGCCGGACGGCGCGGCGCCGCGAAGCAGGCACGCCGGGCGATGCTGGCCGCCGCAGCGGTCGGGTCGGTCTTCCTGGCGGTGAAGGCGGTGGAGTATTCCGCGACGCTCGGCGCCGGGCTGACCATCGACAGCGACACCTTCTTCACCCTCTATTTCCTGCTGACCGGCTTCCACGCCCTGCATGTCGTGCTGGGCATCGTCATCCTTCTGCTGGTCTCCCGATCCGGACCGGAGACGCTGGTGGAGAATCTGGAGACCGGGGCCGCCTTCTGGCACATGGTGGATCTGGTCTGGGTCATCCTCTACCCGCTCGTCTACCTGATCCGCTGAGGAGGCCGGCCATGGGATTGCTCAAGAAAATCGACCGGCTGACGCTGTCCTGGCTGGTGCTGATGGGGCTGACCGCCGTGACCCTGCTGTTCGCCCGCCACGGCGATGCGGGCGGCGGGGTCGGCATCGCCGGTGCGGCCCTGCTGCTGGCGCTCGCCGTGGCCAAGGGAAGGGAGATCCTTCTGCATTACCTGGAACTGGACCATGCCGGTCCGGGCTGGCGCCTGTTGATGACGGTCTGGCTGGTGCTGTTGTGCGGCGCCATCCTGCTTGTCACCGCCGCCGGGGCGCTGGGCTGGGTCGGGCCGCACTGATGAACTTCAAGGATAACGGACGATGACCGAATTCAAGCTCGGCCTGCTCGTGGCCAGCCTTGCCGTGATCGTGTTCGCGGTGGCGCTCTACCGCCAGCGTGCGCTGGGGCGCAACGGGCTGGTGACCGCCATCGCCGCCACGGTCGCCGTGTTCGCGGCGATGTTCTTCACGCAGTGACCGTCGCACCGGCCCGACATGCGCGGAGGTGTCGCACGGCGGCAATGCGCCGCGACAATGCGCCGGTGAGATCTTCGACATTGTCGGCGGGGCCGCAAAAGTGGAGGATCGCCGCGGCCGGGCCGGCTTCCCGTTATCAGGGCCTGCCCGCCGCCATCGCCTCTTCCATCTGCAAGGACCGGACGAACCGCCATGTTCAACGCGCTCTCCCGCCAGCCCGATGACGCCCTGCTCGCCCTGATCGGGCTGTACAAGCAGGATCCGCGGCCGGGCAAGGTCGATCTCGGCGTCGGGGTCTACCGTGACGAGGAGGGGCGCACCCCGGTCTTCCGCGCGGTCAAGGCGGCCGAACGCCTGCTGCTCGACGGGCAGGACAGCAAGTCCTACCTGGGGCTGGAAGGCGACGCGCTGTATCTGGAGCGTCTGTGGTCGCTGGTCGGCGGCGATGCCGGCACAAAGGTCGCCGCAGCCGGCGTGCAGACCCCCGGCGGCTCCGGCGCGCTGCGTCTGGCCGCCGACCTCGTCCTGCGCGGCGGATCGAAGCGTGTGCTGGTCGGCCAGCCGACCTGGCCGAACCATGTCGGCATCTTCGCCGCCGCCGGCCTGGAGGTGGTCAGCCATCCCTTCTTCGACACCGCCAGCCAGACCGTTTTGTTCGACCGAATGGTCGCGGCGTTCGAGGCGGCGCAGCCCGGCGACGTCGCCCTGCTGCACGGCAGCTGCCACAACCCGACCGGCGCGCCGCTGTCGCTCGACCAGTGGAAGACCCTGGCGGCGGTGCTGGAAAAGCGCGGCGTGCTGCCGCTGGTCGACCTCGCCTACCAGGGCTTCGGCCGCGGGCTTGACGAGGATGCGGAGGGCTTGCGCCATCTGATCGGCGCGGTTCCGGAGGCGCTGGTCGCCGTGTCGTCGTCCAAGTCCTTCGGCCTCTATCGCGAGCGCACCGGCGCCATCTTCGCCGTGTCGGCGACGCAGGCGCCGGCCGATCTCGCGAAGTCGAACCTGATGGCGCTGGCCCGCACCAGCTATTCCATGCCGCCCGACCATGGCGCCGCGGTTGTCCGCACCATCCTGAGCGACGCCGCCCTGACTGCCGACTGGACGGCGGAACTGGACGGCATGCGCGCCCGCATCACCGGCATCCGCCGCAAGCTGGCGGCCGGATTGGCCGGCACCTTCCCCACCCTGACCGCGGTGGCGGAGCAGGAGGGCATGTTCTCCCTTCTGCCGCTGACCGAGGCGGAGGTGCTGCGCCTGCGCGCCGACCACGCCATCTACATGCCGACCTCCGGCCGCATCAACATCGCCGGCCTGAAGACGGCCGAGGTGGACGATGTGGTCGCGAAGTTCGCCGCACTTTGCTGAGCCGGGAGACGACCAGAATGGCCGCGACCCTTCAGGCCCCGCCCGCGGCGGTGGAGCGTCACCAGCTGTATGAAGACGCGCTCGCCATGCTGATGGGCACGCTGTTCATCGCGCTGGGCATGCTGATCTATTCGAAGACGATGCTGCTGACCGGCAGCACCGCCGGACTGTCCCTGCTGCTGAGCTATGTCACCAAGGTTCAGTTCGGAATCATCTTCTTCGTCATCAACCTGCCCTTCTATTGGCTGGCCTGGAAGCGGCTGGGCTGGAAGTTCACCGCGCGCACCTTCATCGCGGTTGGGCTGGTCACGATCTTCTCGCGCCTGACCGAGCAGTGGGTGGGATTCGCCCATCTCGATCCGGTCTATGCGACGGTGGTGGGCAGCGGCCTGTGCGGCACCGGCCTCCTGATGCTGTTCCGCCACCGCACCGGGCTCGGCGGCGTCAACATCCTGGCGATCTACCTGCAGGAGAAGCACGGCATCCGCGCCGGCTATTTCCAATTGGGCGTCGATCTGGCGATCCTGGCCGGCGCCTTCTTCGTTCTGGCGCCGGACCGGCTGCTGCTGTCGGTGGTGGGGGCTGCCATCGTCAACCTGACGCTGGCGATCAACCACAAGCCCGGGCGGTACTTGGGGATGAGCTGAGGCATCACTGCAAAGATCTCCCTCTCCCCCCGGGGAGAGGGGATTCTCTTCTGCGTCACATCTCACCGCCCGCAGCAGGCCTTGTGCTTGCGCCCCGACCCGCAGGGGCACGGATCGTTGCGGCCGACCTTCACCACGCGGCGCGGCGGGTCCTTCGGGTTCAGCACGCTGTCGACATAGAGCCAGCGGCCATCGATCCGGCGGAAGCGCGACCGTTCGTGCAGCGGCCAGTCCTCCCCGTCGCGGCGGAAGGTCAGGAAGAACTCGACCATGCCGTCGTCGCCGTTCTCCTCCGTCTTCATCACCGTCAGCGGTCCCCACTCGCACTCCTGCGCCACGCGGACCGCATCGTCACGGCTGAAGGCGGCGCGGGTTTCCGGTGCGCAGCTGCGCTCGATATGGTCGATGTCGTGGCGGACGAAGGCGGTGTAGCGGGACCGCATCAGCGCCTCGGCACTCGGCGCGGGCTCCCCCGCCAGGATCGGGCCGCAGCAAAGGTCGAAGGCGCGGCCGGAACCGCAGGGGCAGGCGGACATGGACAGGCATTCCATCTGAAGCAAGCGCAACAGGCTATCGTGTAGCAGGTGCCACGCCGTGCAGGAACAGGTCGATCGCCTTGTCGACGAAGGCGTAGCGCTCCTCCTCCGTCGGCTGGGGGCAGAGGCCCAGCACCAGTTGGCAGTATGAGCCGCCCTGCAGGACCGCCAGGAACTGCCGGGCGACGAAGGCCGGATCGTCGGTCGCGATCACGCCGCGTTCGGCCAGCCGGGTGAACAATGCGACGAAGTTGGCGATGCCCTGCTCCGGCCCGGCCCGGAAATAGAGCTGTGCCGCCACCGGCATCCGCGTCGCCTCCCCCGCCACCGATTGGTGGACGCGGATCGCCGCTTCCGACCAGATCAGGTCGACGAAGCGCCGGCCGACCTGAACCAGGAGTTCGCGCAGCGGCATGTCGTCGAACATGTCCGGCGCGAATTTCAAGCCGCGCCGTTCGCACTCGGCGGAGATCACCGCCGTGTACAGTTCCTCCTTGGACGGGAAGCGGGTGTAGAGCGTTGTCTTCGATACCCGCGCCTGCTGGGCCACCTGATCCATCGAGGTCGCGGCGTAGCCAAGCTCCAGGAACACCTCCCGCGCGGCGGCAACGATCTGTTCCGCCTTCGCATCATGGGAGGCGGACGGCTGGGACGCTTTTTGCTCCAATGACTGCACTGAACTGTACCGTTCACTCTTGACGTTGCTCGGATGCCGGAGTAGGACGGTAGCAGTACGATACAGTCCAGTCCAGTGGGGAGACGTGGTATGGCCCGATTCCGCGTAAGACGGTTTGCGTCCACCTTGATGGCGACCGCCGCCATGCTGACGGTGGCGGGCCTGCTGACCGGCTGCAACGAGACGCACTCCGCCTCCACTCCCGCGGAGGGAGAGGTCAGGCCGGTACGCGTCGCCACCGTCGCCCTGGAGCCGCTGGTCGACAGCGTGCGCTACCCGGCGGTGATCCGCCCGCGGGTGGAGGCGGATGTCGGCTTCCGCGTCGGCGGCAAGGTCACCGCCCGGCTGGTGGAGGTCGGCACCCGCATCGAACCCGGCATGCCGCTCGCCCGCCTCGACCCCACCGACCTTCAATTGCAGATCCGCGCCGCGCAGGCGCAACTCGCCTCGGCGCAGGCCGACGCGGCCAACGCGCGCAGCGACTTCCAGCGCTATGCCAGCCTGCGCAACGGCGAATGGACGACGCGGCAGGAATACGACCGCCGCAAGACGACCCTCGACAAGGCCGATTCCAAGGTGCGGGAGGTGGAGGCGCAGCTGCGCGTCCTGAACAATTCCGCCCAATATGCGACGCTGGTGGCGGATGAGGCCGGCATCGTCACCGCGACGCTGGTCGAGCCGGGCCAGGTGGTGGCATCCGGCCAGACCGCCCTGCGCGTCGCCCGGCTGGGCGCTCTGGAGGCGGTCGCCAACATCCCCGAACAGCAGGTGGGCGCCCTGCCCCGCCAGAAGCTGGCGGTGGAGCTGTGGTCCCACCCCGGCCAGAGTATCGCCGGCAGCTTGCGCGAGGTTTCGCCCAGCGCCGATGCCAGCACCCGCACCTTCCAGGCGAAGATCGCGCTGGCCGATCCGCCGGCGACGGTCCAGCTTGGCATGACGGCGACCGTCACCGCCGCCGCCGATCACGGGGCGCCCGTCGCCCGCCTGCCGCTCAGCGCGCTGACCCAGCGCGAACAGAAGCCGGCGGTCTGGGTGCTGGCCGCTCCCGACAACCGGCTGGAGCTGCGCCCCGTCACCGTCGCCGCCTATGCCGGCGACCTCGCGCTGATCGGCGGCGGGCTGAAGGACGGCGAACGCGTCGTCACCGCCGGCGTGCACAAGCTCGATTCCGGGCAGAAGGTCCGCATCTGGACGGAGCCGGCGCGATGAACCACTCCCGCATGAACCTGTCGGCCTGGGCGCTGGCGCACCGCACGCTCGTGCTGTTCATGATGCTCGCCAGCGTTCTGGCCGGCGCGCTCGCCTACATGAATCTGGGCCGGGCGGAGGATCCGTCCTTCACCTTCAAGGTGATGGTGGTCCGTACCCAATGGCCCGGCGCCACCGCGCGCGAGGTGGAGCAGTTCGTCACCGACCGCATCGAGAAGAAGCTGGAGGAAGTGCCCTATTACGACGTTTCCCGCAGCTATTCCAAGCCGGGCGAGTCGGTGGTCTTCGTCCAGCTGAAGGATTACACCCCGCCGAAGATGGTGGCCGACCTGTGGTA
Source organism: Azospirillum largimobile (assembly GCF_977007025.2). Classification (NCBI taxonomy): domain Bacteria; kingdom Pseudomonadati; phylum Pseudomonadota; class Alphaproteobacteria; order Rhodospirillales; family Azospirillaceae; genus Azospirillum; species Azospirillum largimobile. The sequence continues at coordinate 405,887 of NZ_CDRMUA020000004.1, read as the reverse complement.
TCAGGTCCGCAAGAAGATCGGCGACATCACCTATACGCTGCCCGACGGCGTGGTCGGCCCCTTCTTCAACGACGAGTTCGGCGACGTCTATTCCGCCATCTACGGCTTCATGGGCGAGGATTTCACGCCGGCCCAGCTTAAGAAGGTGGCGGAACAGGCGCGCGCCCGCCTGCTGAAGCTGCCGGGCGTCGAGAAGATCGACCTGATCGCCCCGCAGGAGGAGCGGGTCTATGTCGAGATCTCCAGCCAGCGGCTCGCCAGCTTCGGCCTGCCGGTGGAGTCGGTGATCCAGGCGCTTCAGCGCGAGAACGCCATCGCCGCGTCGGGCGACATCGATACCGGATCGCAGCGGGTCTATGTCCGCCTCGACCTCGGCCTCGAAACCGCCGCGGCGGTGCGCGCGATTCCGGTGGAGAGCGGCGGGCGGCTGCTGACCATCGGCGACGTGGCGGACGTCAAGCGCGGCTATGTCGAACCCCGCCGCTACACCCTGCGCTACAAGGGGCGCGACGCCATCGGGCTCGGTGTCGTCATGGCGAAGGGCGGCAACGTGCTGAAGCTGGGCGAGAAGCTCGACGCCGCGATGGAGAAGATCAAGGCGGAGCTTCCGGTCGGGCTGGAGGTGGCGCAGATCGCCGACCAGCCGACGGTGGTCGAAAACTCGGTCGGCGAGTTCATGAAGTCGCTGGCGGAAGCGCTCGGCATCGTCATCCTGGTCAGCCTCGTCAGTCTGGGCTGGCGCACCGGCATCGTCGTGGCGCTGGCGGTGCCGCTGGTGCTGGCGATGACGCTGGTGGCGATGCAGATCCTGCACATCGACCTGCAGCGAATCTCGCTGGGCGCCCTCATCATCGCGCTGGGCCTGCTGGTGGACGACGCCATCATCGCGGTGGAGATGATGGTGGTGAAGATGGAACAGGGATGGGACCGGCTGAGGGCCGGTGCTTTCGCCTACACCTCCACCGCCTTCCCGATGCTGAGCGGCACCATCGTCACCGCCGCCGGCTTCGTGCCCGTCGGTTTCGCGGCGTCGGCGGCCGGCGAATACACCAACTCCATCTTCTGGGTGGTGGCGCTGTCGCTGATGCTGTCCTGGGTGGTGGCGGTGATCTTCACCCCCTATCTCGGCTGGCTCCTGCTGCCCAAGCCCAAGCATGTGGTGCCGGATGGGCACGAGTTGGACATCTACGACACGCGGACCTACCGCATCCTGCGCCGGATGATCGAGGCCTGCGTCCGGGCGCGCTGGCTCACCATCGGCGTCACGGTGGCGGCCTTCGTCACCGCGCTGGTCGGCTTCGGCCATGTCCAGCAGCAGTTCTTCCCCTCCGCCAGCCGGCCGGAGCTGCTGATCGACATCCGCCTTGCCGAAGGCTCGTCGTTCGAGGCGACGTCCGCCGAGGTGAAGCGGATGGAAGCGGTGCTGGCCAAGGATCCGGACGTCGATTACTGGGTGGCCTACACCGGCGGCGGCTCCCCGCGCTTCTACCTGCCGCTCGACCAGCAGTTGGAGACCGCCAACTTCGCCCAGTTCATGGTGATGACCAAGGGGCTGGAGGAGCGCGAACATTTCATGCAGCGGTTGGAGCCGACGCTGGAATCCGACTTCCCCGCCGCCCGCGTCCGCATCAGCCGGCTGGAGAACGGACCGCCGGTCGGGTATCCGGTGCAGTTCCGCGTCACCGGCGACGACCCGGCCACCATCCGCAAGATCGCCTATCAGGTGCGCGATACCATGCGCGGCCACCCCAACACCGCCAACGTCCATCTGGACTGGGACGAGCTGTCCAAGCGCGTCCGGCTGGAGGTTGACACCGCCAAGGCCCGCGCGCTGGGCGTGTCGAAGCAGGACCTGTCCAACGCCCTGCAACTGCTGCTGAACGGCATGTCGGTCACCCAGTACCGCGAAGGGACGGAGCTGATCGGTGTCCTGCTGCGCACCACGCCGGACGAGCGGGCGGACCTGTCGCGCCTGGGCGAGTTGAACATCCGCACCAGCCGCGGCACCACCGTGCCGCTGAGCCAGGTCGCCGCCGTCCGCTACGAGCTGGAGGAACCGGTGCTGTGGCGCCGGGGCCGCGAGACGACGATGACGATCAAGGGGGACGTGACCGGCGGCCTGCAGGCCCCGGTGGTCAGCACCCAACTGAACGGACAGCTGAACGCGCTCCGCGCCACCTTGCCCGACGGCTACGCCATCACCATGGGCGGCGCCATCGAGGAAAGCGCCAAGGGCCAGGACTCCATCAACGCCATGATGCCGCTGATGCTGCTGATCATGGTGACCACGCTGATGCTGCAGCTGCAGAGCTTCTCGCGCGTGTTCATGGTCCTGCTGACGGCACCGCTGGGGCTGATCGGCGTCACCGCGTCGCTTCTGCTGTTCAACCTGCCCTTCGGCTTCGTCGCCATGCTGGGCGTCATCGCGCTGGCCGGGATCATCATGCGCAACTCGGTCATCCTGGTCGACCAGATCGAGCAGGACATCCGCAGCGGCCGGTCGCGCTGGGACAGCATCGTGGAGGCGACGGTGCGCCGCGCCCGCCCCATTGCGCTCACCGCCGCCGCCGCGATCCTCGCCATGATCCCGCTGACGCACAGCGTCTTCTGGGGTCCGATGGCGGTCGCCATCATGGGCGGTCTGGCCGGCGCCACTGTGCTGACGATCTTCTTCCTGCCGGCGCTCTACGCCGCCTGGTTCCGCGTGCCCCGGCCGGAAAGGGAAGAGGTGGAAGACACCGGGGTGAACGGCGCGCTGCCCAATCCAGCGCTGGGGGATTGATAACCAACTCTTTCGCTCAAGCTTGACCGCGGTCAAGGGATGCCCCCGCGCCCCATGCGAGGGTGCCTCCACAATCGATCTCCCGATTGCATCATCACTGCTGATGATCCTCTTTCGTACTGTGACTTTGCGCCCGGCGGCATTGGCTTCCGGGCGCATTTTTTTGCTGCCCCTTATCCGGTCCGCACCGGTACGGGGGATGGAACGCCGCGGCTCGCAACCTGTTGGGCCATCAAACAGCTGATCGCCGCATTCCTGCCCCGGGGAGAAGACCGTGGCCAACGTCAATCGCCAGCGCCAGCGGATGGTCGACACCCAGATCGCCCGCCGCGGCATCCGCGCCGAACCCGTCCTCAACGCCATGCGTGCCGTCCCGCGCGAGCATTTCGTCGCGCCCGAGATGGTCGAGTTCGCCTATGAGGACTCGCCCCTGCCCATCGGGGAGGAGCAGACGATCTCGCAGCCCAGCGTCGTCGCCGCGATGATCGAGGCGGCGGAGGTCGGCGCGAACGACAGGGTGCTGGAGGTCGGGGCGGGCTCCGGCTATGTCGCGGCGCTGTTGGGCCACATCGCCCGCCAGGGCCGGGGCCGCGTCTTCGCGGTCGAACGGCACCCCAGCTTGGCCCAATCGGCACGGCGCCGGCTGCAGGATCTTGGGTTCGGCGACGTGACGGTGCGCACCGGCGACGGGACCGAAGGCTGGTCGGAGGAAGCGCCCTTCGACGTCATCCTGGTGTCGGCCGGTGGGCCGGAGGTGCCGAAGGCGCTGATGGACCAGCTCGCCATCGGCGGGCGGATGGTGATCCCGGTCGGCGCCCGCCGGGACCAGACGCTGGTGAAGGTCGTCCGCCACAGTGAAACCGAATTCGAGCGGGAGGAGCGGGACCGCGTGTCCTTCGTGCCGCTGATCGGCGCCCAGGGCTGGGCGGAGGACGGCACGCGCTCGGCCAGCAACCACAGCCCGGGACGGCGGCCGGGAGAGCCACCGGCCACCCTGCCGGAGATGATCGCCGATGCCGCCGAACCCCTGCCGGATTTCGACAGCCCCGACTTCGGCCGGCTGTTCGACCGTTGGGGCGACCGCCGCGTCGTGCTGCTGGGCGAAGCGAGCCACGGCACCTCGGAGTTCTACCGCGCCCGCGCCGCCATCACGAAGAGGCTGATCGAGCAGCACGGCTTCACCATCGTCGCCGTGGAAGCCGACTGGCCGGACGCCGCCGTAATCGACCGCTATGTCCGCCAGCGCCCCGGCGGCCGGGCGGAGGAGCCGCCCTTCCAGCGTTTCCCCAGTTGGATGTGGCGGAACACCGACGTCGCCGCCTTCCTCGATTGGCTGCATGACCGCAACGGCAGCCAGCCGCCGGAGCGGCGCGCCGGATTCTATGGGCTGGACATGTACAACATGGGCGGTTCGATCGCCGCGGTGCTGGACTATCTCGACCGCGTCGATCCGGAGGCGGCGGCGGCGGCGCGCGAGCGCTACGGCTGCTTGACGCCCTGGCAGCGCGATCCCGCCACCTATGGCCGCGCGGCGCTGTCCGGCGGATTCCGCAAATGCGAGGCGGCGGTGATCGAGCAGTGCCGGGCCTTGCTCGAAAAGCGGCTGGATTATGCGGGGGAGGACGGCGACCGCTTCCTCGACGCCGCCCAGAACGCCCGCCTGATCGCTTCGGCCGAGCGCTATTACCGCATCATGTATTACGGCGGGGCGGACAGTTGGAACCTGCGCGACACCCATATGTTCGAAACCCTCGCCAACCTGCTGGAGGCCAAGGGGCCGGACGCGAAGGCGGTGGTCTGGGCCCACAATTCCCACATCGGCGATGCCCGCCAGACCGACATGGGCATCACCCGCGACGAGCTGAACATCGGCCAGCTCTGCCGCGAGCGCTTCGGTGCGGAGGCGGCGCTGATCGGCTTCGGCACCCATGGCGGCACGGTGGCCGCGGCCACCGACTGGAACGGCGCCATGGAGGTGAAGCGGGTGCGCCCGTCGCGCAGCGACAGCTATGAACGGCTCTGCCACGACGCGGGAGTGCAGCGCTTCCTGCTCGACCTTCAGGCGGAGCGGAACGGGGCGGTGCGGCGCGCCCTGCTGACGCCGCGGCTGGAACGCTTCATCGGCGTCATCTACCGGCCCGAGACGGAGCTGTGGAGCCACTATTCGGAAGCCACCCTGCCGGGCCAGTTCGACGCCTGGGTCTGGTTCGACGAGACGGCCGCCGTCACCCCGCTGGGGCCGGAGCACGCCCGGACGGACGTGCCCGACACCTATCCCTTCGGGGTGTGACAGGCGCTTGCGTCAGACGAAGAACACCAGCGTGGTCAGGCCCAGCAGCGGCACCAGGATGCCGCAGGACCAGGCCATATAGCCGAAGAAGCTGGGCATGGCGACGCCGCGCTCCTCCGCGATGGCCTTGACCATGAAGTTGGGGGCGTTGCCGATGTAGCTGTTGGCGCCCATGAACACCGCGCCGGCGGAAATCGCGGTCAGCGTCAGCGACAGGTCGGTCATCAGAACCTTCGCGTCGCCTCCGGCCGTGTTGAAGAAGATCAGGTAGGTCGGTGCGTTGTCGAGGAAGCTGGACAGGATGCCGGTGGCCCAGAAATAGGCGGCCGGGTTCGGCTTCCCACCCTCGTTCACCGCAGAGATGATTGCGCCCAACGCGCCGTCGGTGCCGGCCTTCAGGATGGCGATGGCCGGGATGATGGTCAGGAAGATGGCGGCAAACAGCTTCGCCACCTCCAGGATCGGTCCCCAGCTGAAGCCGTTCATGCGGCGGCTCTGCTTGCTGGTCAGGGCCAGCGACAGGCCGGTGATGCCCAGCAGCAGCAGGTTCGACACGATGGTCTCCAGCTGCACCGTCACATGGTACAGCGTGACGCCGATCCCGGGATGCCAGACGCCGCTGAGCAGCACGGCACCGACGATCGCCACCAGCAGCAGAAGGTTGACCGAACCTTCAATGCGGATCGGTTCCCGCTCGTGCACGCCTTCGATCAGCGGGTGCTTGCCGGGGTCACGGGTGTGCAGCACGACGTCGAGAACGAAATAGATCAGCAGCAGCAGGACCGACAGGAAGGCCATCGGCGCGAACAGGTGGACCGTCGGCCAGAAGAAATCGACGCCCTTCAGGAAGCCCAGGAACAGCGGCGGGTCACCCAGCGGCGTCAGCGATCCGCCGACATTCGACACCAGGAAGATGAAGAACACCATCGTGTGAACTTTATCGCGCCGGTGTTCGTTCGCACGCAGCATCGGGCGGATCAGCAGCATCGAGGCGCCGGTCGTACCCATCAGGCTGGCCAGGACGGTGCCGAGCGCCAGCCCGACCGTGTTGGCCAGCGGTGTCCCGACCAGCGATCCGGTCACGCGCACGCCGCCCGCCACCGTGAACAGTGCGGTCAATAGAACGATGAAGGGGATATATTCGAGCAGGACCGTATGCAGCAGCTCGTAGGTCGCCAGTTCCGGCCCGAAGGTCGCGGCGAAGGGCACCAGGAAGGCGAGTGCCCATACGGCCGAGATCTTGCCGAAATGATGGTGCCACATCACCGGCGCCAGCAGCGGAAACAGCGCGATCGACAGCAGGATGCCGGCGAACGGCACCACCCAAACGGCACTCAGCATCCGACCGTCCAGATGAGGTGCTCCGCCATGGGCGACCTCCGCCGCCAGGGCACCATGCGTGCCCAGCAACAGGCCGCCGGCGGCCAGCGCCACGGCGAAGAAGGCCGGGAAAAATGATGGGCGGCGGGAGGGGGAGGAGTTGGTCATCGGTCCGAACGGTAGGCTGACGAAAGGACCGGGAGTATGCGGACTGACAGAACGTAAGCCAAGCCGGAAGGGACGCTACCATACCAACTTTCGCGGACTGACGCAGGAACGCATCACCGGCAGGCCCGCATCACCACCGCTTGATCCGCAACCCCGGTCCAGCCCGACAGCGGCCGGCAATCGGCATCCGCGCACAGCCGGTGCTCGCCGGTGAAGCCGGAGGCCGCCAGCGCGACGCTCTCCTGCGGCGGCAGGCCGGGCACCCACGCCAGCCAGCCGTCGCCGGTCAGCCGGGCGTCCGGCCCCGGTTCCATGCCGGCGCCGGTGCCGCGGATCCGGGCCTCCACCGGCCGCAGCCGTCCGCCTTCCACCGACCAGCGTTCACGCCATTCGGTCTTCTCGACGGAATGGGTCCAGGACAGGGTGAAATCCGTCCCCGGCAGCGACGCGAGAAGCGCGCCGCCGAGGGCGAGCAGGCAGAGACCGGCCACGTCACCCTGCCTGAATCAGGCTGGTGCGGGCGCCGGGACACTGCGCCGGCGGCGGTGCTGCCACAGCAGGAACAGACCGGTCAGGACGAAGGCGGCCTCGTCGGTGATCGGCAATGCCACGACGAACAGGAAGGCGGTGACCGCGGCATACAGGCGGGCGATCAGCGGCAACGGCGTCCAGAAGAAGCCGATGGTGGCCGCACCCCACAGGGCGATGGCGACACAGGCCTTGAAGAAGACGTAGGCCACTGCAAGCCAGCTTCCGGTCTGCATCACCAATGCGGGGTCATACACCGCCATGAAGGGCACGACATAGCCGGCCATCGCCACCCGCGTCGCGATCCAGCCGATGTCCATGTGGTTGGCCTTGCAGATCGACGAAGCCGCCAGGGCCGCCAAGGCCACCGGCGGGGTCAGATCGGCCATGATGCCGAAATAGAAGACGAACATATGGCTGACGATCAGCGGGACGCCCATGCTCAGCAGGGCGGGCGCGGCGATGGAGGCGGTGATGATGTAGTTCGCCGTCGTCGGCAATCCGGTGCCCAGCACGATGCAGGCGATCATCGTCAGCACCAGCGCCGCCAGCAGGTTGCCGCCCGACCAGTCGACGATGGTGGAGGCGAAGCTGGAGGCCAGCCCGGTCAGAGTCATCATGCCGATCAGCACGCCGACCAGCGCGCAGGCGACGCCGACGCCGACGGCGTTCTTGGCACCGTCGGCGATGCTGTTCACCACCAGCACCAGGGTCTGCCGCCCGCCCTTGAACAGCAGGCAGGGAACGACCAGCAGGACGACCATGGCGAAGGCCAGATGCTCTGTCCGGAATCCCAGCTTCCACAGCCCGGCGGCGACCAGCCCCACCGCCACCCAGAAGGCGATGCGCAGCGCGATAGGACCAATGGTGCCGACGATGGTGGTGCCCAGGATCAGGGCTGCCGTCGCCGCGATGCCGATCACGCCGGCAAACAGCGGGGTGAAGCCGGAGAACAGCAGGTAGACCAGGGCGGCCAGCGGCAGGATCAGGTACCAACCCTCCACCACGGCGCGCAGGGCGCTTGGGCATTGGTCCTTCGGCAGGCCGACGAGGTTGTGCCTGCCCGCCTCCAGATGGACCATCCAGAAGGCGCTGCCGAAGTAGAGAATCGCCGGGATCGCGGCGGCTATGGCCACCTCGCTGTAGGGCACGCCGATGGTCTCCGCCATGATGAAGGCGGCGGCACCCATCACCGGCGGCATCAGCTGCCCGCCCATGCTGGCGGTGGCCTCCACGGCACCGGCGAAGGCCGGGCGATAGCCGAATCGCATCATCAGCGGAATGGTGAACTGGCCGGTGGTCAGCACGTTGGCGACGCCGGAGCCATTGATGGTGCCCATCAATCCCGACGAGATCACCGCCACCTTGGCCGGCCCGCCCTTGGCATGGCCGACGAGGCCGAGCGACACGTCGTTGAACAGCTTGATCATGCCGGCGCGCTCCAGGAAGGCGCCGAACAGGATGAACAGGAAGATGTAGCTGGCCGACACGAAGGTCGGCGTGCCGTAGATGCCCTCCGTCGACAGATACAGATTGTCGATCACCTGATCGATGTCGTAACCGCGGTGGGCGAGCCCGAAGGGAAGATGACGGCCGAACAGGGCGTAGGGAATGAACACGCCGCACATGATCGGCAGGGCCATTCCCATGATCCGCCGCGCCCCTTCGAACACCAGCGCCACGGCGACGGTGCCGACGATCAGGTCGGTGGTGCTGGGATCGCCCGCCCGCTGGATCAGGTCGACCTCGAACACGTAATGATAGAGACCGATGCCGAAGGCGGTCAGTCCCAGCAGCCAGTCGTACCAGGGGACCCGTCTGCGCACCGACGTCTGGCGGAAGCCGAACAGGGTGAAGGTCATCAGCAGAAGGAAGCCGACATGGACCGCCCGCACCACCATGGTGGACACCGGGTTGAAGGCGGCGGTCCAGATCTGGAAGGCGGAGAAGGCGACGGCGATGGCGAAAACGGCCCGCCCGTCGAACCCCTCGAATGCGGCGACCGTGGCGGGGTTTTCCCGGTCGATGGCTTGGCGAATCTCGGAGTCCGCCTGCGTCTTGTTTGCGCTCACTGCGTCTTCTCCGCCCGGCCGCCGCTTACATCAGCCCCTTTTCCTTGAAATACTTGATGGCGCCCGGATGCAGCGGCACCGGCGACTGGGTGGCGGTCTGGTCGAGCTTGATCTGCTTGGCGGCGACATGGGCGGCGGCCAGCGCGTCGAGATTCTCAAACAGCGTCTTGGTCATGGCATAGGCGGCATCGTCCGACACGCCGGAATGGCTGACCAGCAGGTTGCGGACCGCGGCGGTCGGCACCGCTTCGGTCTGGCCCGGATAGGTGCCGGCCGGGATCGTCTCGGTGATGTAGGCGGCGTCGCCGACCTTCTGGACCAGATCGGCCGGAATGCTGACGATGGTGACCTCCTGCGAGGCCGACAGATCCTTGATCGCCGCCACGCCGAGGCCGGCGGAGATCAGCGTCGCGTCCAACTGCCGGTTCTTGATCAGGTCGACCGATTCGCCGAAGGGCAGGTACTCGGTCTTGGCGAAGTCCTTGTAGGCAAGCCCGGCGGCGCCGAAGATGGCTCGCGCGTTCAGCTCCGTCCCCGACTTCGGCGCGCCGACCGACACGCGCTTGCCCTTCAGGTCGGCCAGGGTCTTGATGCCGGACTCCTTGCTGGCGACCACCTGGATGTAGTTGGGATAGATGGCGGCGATGGTGCGCAGCTTCTCCAGCTTCTGCTTGAACCCGACCTCCTCGTTGCCCTTCCAGGCGTCGCTCAGCGAATCGCCCAGCGTGAAGCCGATCTCGCCGCGGCCGGCCTGCAGCAGGTTCAGGTTCTCGACGGATGCCTTTGTCGCCTGCGCCGTCACCTTGGCCCCCGGCAGCGCCTTGCCGTACACGTTCGACAGCGCCACGCCCAGCGGGTAATAGACGCCGCTGGTGCCGCCGGTCAGCACGGTGATGAAGGTCTCCGCCTTGGCCGGCAGAGCGGCGAGGCCGAGTCCCAGGCCTGCGGCCGTGCACAGGGCCAGGACGTGACGTTTCACGGACGGGCGATTCATAGCGGCTCTCCCCATTATCGTTGCTGCACCCGGATCGGTGCCGGGCTGATTTGTTCGTGTGCCCGCAAGTGTGCGGGCAGCCCCAACCCACTGTAACGCGCCACAAAATTGCGCGCCAGTACGTACAATCCGATAGAATGAAGGTCCGTGCACCATTCTTTCGGCCAAGGCATGCAGAGGCTCCTTGACCTCGACGGCCAGTCACCCCCTATCCTTGTGGCGGAAGACCGCCGGCCGAAGCCGACACCACCACGGCTCCGGCTCAAGGCGCGTCACACGACAGTCACAAGTCCCAACTGCACGCCAAACGACTGCAAGCCAGACTTCAGCCAGCGGGAGGAAAACCGATGTCCTGTACCGTTTCGATGACCGTCAACGGCAAGACGGTCTCGCGCGAGGTGGAGGAGCGCACCCTGCTCGTCGCCTTCCTGCGCGAGCATCTCGGCCTGACGGGCACCCATGTCGGCTGCGACACCAGCCAGTGCGGCGCCTGCGTCGTGCATGTCGACGGCCGGTCGGTGAAGTCCTGCACCACGCTGGCCGTCCAGGCCAACGGGGCGGAGGTGACGACGATCGAAGGGCTGGCGGCGGCCGACGGCACGCTGCACCCGATGCAGGCCGCCTTCCGCGAGCATCATGGGCTGCAGTGCGGTTTCTGCACGCCGGGCATGGTGATGAGCGCGGTCGATCTGGTCCGCGACAACCCGAATCCGACCGAGGCCGAAATCCGCGAGGGGCTGGAAGGCAACATCTGCCGCTGCACCGGCTACCACAACATCGTCAAGGCGGTGAAGGCGGGGGCTGACGCGATGGCGGGCGCACAACCGGCGCCGGTCGCGGCCGAATAAGGGCGAAAAGCCCAAAGTCCAGGTATTCCCGCATCTTACGCGTTCCTGTGGGAGGAAACACGAGATGGCGAACCCCAATGGCATCGGCGCCTCGGTGCGCCGGCGCGAAGACCAGCGCTTTCTGACCGGCCGCGGCAACTACACGGATGATTTCAAGCGCCCGAACATGACCCATGCGGTCCATGTGCGCTCCCCCTACGCCCATGCCCGCATCCTGGGCATCGACTTCACGGACGCGGCAGCGATGCCGGGCGTGGTCGCCGTGCTGACCGGGGCCGACATGGAGGCCGACAAGGTCGGCAGCCTGCCCTGCGGCTGGCAGATCCATTCCAAGGACGGCTCGCCGATGAAGGAGCCTCCGCACTATCCGCTGGCGCGCGACCGCGTGCGCTATGTCGGCGATGCGGTGGCGGTGGTGATCGCCGAAACCCGCGAGCAGGCGCGCGACGCCGCCGAGATGGTGGTGGTCGATTACGAGGAACTGCCGGCCGTGGGCTCCTCCACCCGCGCGGTCGCCGGCGGTGCGCCGCTGGTCCATGACGATGCGCCGGACAATGTCTGCTACGACTGGCATCTGGGCGACCAAGCGGCGGTGGATGCCGCCTTCGCCAATGCCGCCCATGTCGCCAGGATCGATCTGGTCAACCAGCGCCTAGTGCCGAACGCGATGGAACCGCGCGCGGCGATGGGCGAATATGACCAGTCCAACGGCGAATACACGCTGACCACCACCAGCCAGAACCCGCACGTCACCCGCCTGCTGATGGGCGCCTTCGTGCTGGGCATTCCCGAACACAAGCTGCGGGTGGTGGCGCCGGACGTCGGTGGCGGCTTCGGGTCGAAGATCTTCCATTACGGCGAGGAGGCCGTCGTCACCTGGGCGGCGCGCAAGGTCGGCCGGCCGGTGAAATGGACCGCCGACCGCTCCGAAAGCTTCCTGACCGACGCCCACGGCCGCGACCATGTCAGCCATGCCGAACTGGCGATGGACGCCGACGGCAATTTCCTGGCGCTGCGCGTCTCGACGCTCGCCAATCTCGGCGCCTATCTGTCAACCTTCGCGCCGTCGATCCCGACCTACCTCTACGCCACCCTGCTGGCCGGCCAGTACAAGACCCCGGCGATCTACGCCGAGGTGAAGGCGGTCTTCACCAACACCTCCCCCGTCGATGCCTATCGCGGCGCCGGCCGGCCGGAGGCCTGCTACCTGATCGAACGGCTGGTCGATGTCGCCGCCGGTGTGATGGGCATGGACAAGACCGAAATCCGCCGCCGCAACTTCGTGCCCAAGGAGGCGATGCCCTACCAGACGCCGGTAGCATTGCAATACGACACCGGCGACTTCGCCAAGAATCTCGACATCGCCCTGCCGCTGGTCGACTACCCCGGCTTCCAGCAGCGCCGGGCCGAATCGAAGGCGCGCGGCAAGCTGCGCGGCATCGGATTCGCCACCTACATCGAGGCCTGCGGCATCGCCCCCAGCAACGTCGCCGGTGCGCTCGGCGCTCGCGCAGGACTTTATGAATGCGCGGAAGTCCGTTTCCATCCAACGGGTTCGGTGACGGTCTTCACAGGCGCTCACAGCCACGGCCAGGGCCATGAGACCACCTTCGCCCAGATCGTGGCCGACCGCTTCGGCATCCCGATCGAGAATGTCGAGATCGTCCACGGCGACACCAACAAGATCCCCTTCGGCATGGGCACCTACGGCTCGCGCTCGCTCGCGGTCGGCGGATCGGCCCTGGTGAAGGCGATGGACAAGGTGGAGCGCAAGGCGAAGAAGATCGCCGCCCACATGCTGGAAGCCGCCGAGACCGACATCGAGGTGAAGGAGGGCCGCTTCACCGTCGCCGGCACCGACAAGAGCCTGGGCATCGGCGACATCGCCCTGCAGGCCTACGTCCCGCACAACTTCCCGCTCGACGAGCTGGAGCCGGGGCTGGACGAGCAGGCCTTCTATGATCCCAAGAACTTCACCTACCCCAACGGCTGCCATGTCTGCGAGGTGGAGATCGATCCCGACACCGGCGTCACCACCATCGTCAGCTTCGCCGCGGTGGACGATTTCGGCAACGTCATCAACCCGCTGATCGTCGAGGGGCAGGTGCATGGCGGCCTCGTCCAGGGCATCGGGCAGGCGCTGTACGAGAATTGTGTCTATGACGAGGAATCGGGGCAGCTCGTCACCGGGTCTTACATGGACTATTGCATGCCGCGGGCGGACGATGTCCCATCCTTCACCGTGCGCTATCACGAGGACCAGCCCTGCACCCACAACCCGCTGGGTGTGAAGGGCTGCGGCGAGGCCGGGACGATCGGCGCCGCAGCCGCCGTGATGAACGCGGTGGTGGATGCGCTGTCGGAGTACGGCGTCACCCACATGGACATGCCGGCGACGCCGGAGAAGGTCTGGCGGACGATCCGCGACGCTGCTCCCGCCCCTGCCCCGGCTATGGCGGCGGAATAAGACGGCCGAAGAAGAAGGAGGCTAGAGAATGTACGCGTTCACGTACCAACGGCCGACAACGCTTGCCGACGCGGCGACCGCCATCCAGGCGGAAGAGGCCAAGCTGCTGGGCGGCGGCCAGACCCTGCTGCCGACGCTGAAACAGCGCCTCGCCCGGCCGACCGACCTGATCGACCTCGGCGCAATTCCGGAGCTGAAGGGCATCCGCGAGGCGGATGGCGGTTTGGAGATCGGCGCCTTCACCCGCCATGCGGAAGTCGCCCATTCCGACCTCGTCAAGCGAGTGATCCCGGCGCTGGCCAGCCTCGCCGAGGGCATCGGCGACCGGCAGGTCCGCAACATGGGCACGATGGGCGGTTCCATCGCCAACGCCGACCCGTCGGCCGACTATCCGTCGGCGGTCGTGGCGCTGAAATCGGTGGTGACGACCGACCGCCGGACCATCTCCGGCGATGAGTTCTTCACCGGCATGTTCGAAACCGCGCTGGAGCCGGGCGAGATCGTCAAGTCGGTGCGCTTCTCCAGGCCCGACAAGGCGGCCTACGCCAAGTTCCGCAACCCGGCAAGCCGCTACGCCATCGTCGGCGTGTTCGTCGCCCGCTTCGGCGCCGAGGTGCGGGTGGCGGTGACCGGCGCCGCCGGCTCCGTCTTCCGCGCCACGGCGTTCGAGACGGCCCTGGCCGCCGACTTCCGGGCGGAGGCGCTGAACGGCCTGTCGGTGGAAGCCGCCGGCCTGAACGCCGACATCCACGCCAGCGCCGACTACCGCGCCCACCTCGTCACCGTGATGGCGAAGCGCGCAGTCGAAGCGGCTGGGTGATGTGGAGAGTCCCCTCTCCCCCCGCTCTCGCGCAAACTCTATTTGCGCTGACGCGACAGGCGGACCTTTGGTCCGCCGAAAGCGGGGAGAGGGTTAGGGTGAGGGGGATGCGTTGCGTGGATCGTCCAAGCAATGCAAAGTCCCTCACCCGGCGCCTTCGGCGCCACCCTCTCCCCGAGGGAGAGGGTCCGCCCCCCTCACCCGGTCGGCTTCGCCGCCCGACCTCTCCCCAGGGGGGAGAGGCGGATTTGCCGGTTGGCTCCTAAAGGCCCTTCATGACCACCCCCCTCCCCGCCTCCGTCGATGACACGCTGGCGCTTCTCACCCGCGGCAATTACGTCGCGGACCGCTCGCTGGCGACCGCGCTGTTCCTGGCGCTGAAGCTGAAGCGGCCGCTGTTCCTTGAGGGCGAGGCCGGCGTCGGCAAGACGGAGATCGCCAAGGTCCTGTCGGCGACGCTCGGCCGCAAGCTGCTGCGGCTGCAATGCTATGAAGGGCTGGACGCCTCGTCCGCCGTCTATGAGTGGAACTATGCCCGCCAGATGATGGAGATCCGGCTGGCCGAGGTGTCGGGCGGACAGGATCGCGACTCGCTGGCCGCCGACCTGTTCTCCGAACGCTTTCTGGTCAAGCGTCCGCTGCTGCAGGCTCTGGAACCCGACCTCGCCGGACCGCCGGTGCTGCTGATCGACGAACTGGACCGCACCGACGAGCCGTTCGAGGCCTATCTGCTGGAGATTCTCTCCGATTATCAGGTCTCCATCCCCGAATTCGGCACCGTCCACGCGCCGGAGCCGCCCATCGTCATCCTCACCTCCAACCGCACGCGCGAAATCCACGACGCGCTGAAGCGGCGCTGCTTCTACCACTGGGTCGATTATCCCGGTGCCGCGCGGGAGCGGGAGATCCTGTCGGTCAAGGCGCCGCAGGCCGACGCAAGGCTGGCCGCCCAGGTGGTCGGCTTCGTCCAGACCCTGCGCAGCATGGACCTCTACAAGGCGCCGGGCGTGGCGGAGACGCTCGACTGGGCGCAGGCCCTGGTGGAACTGAACCAGCTGGAGCTGGAGCCGTCCGTCATCAACGACACGCTGGGCACGCTGCTGAAATACCAGGACGACATCGCCCGCATCCAGGGCAGCGAGGCGGCGCGCATCCTGACCCAGGTCAAGACCGAGCTGGCCGCCACCACCGCGCGCTGAGGCCGCCATGACGGACGAAGCGCCGGCCGGCCGCCTCACCCTCAACCTGATGCATTTCGCCCGCGCGCTGCGCGCCGCCGGCCTGCCGGTGGGACCCGGCAAGGTCCTGCAGGCGGTGGAGGCGGTGGAGGCGGTGGGCCTGCGCAACCGCACCGACTTCTATTGGGCTCTGCATGCCGTCTTCGTGAACCGCCACGACCAGAGCGAACTGTTCGACCAGGCCTTCCACGTCTTCTGGCGCAACCCCGACATCCTGAAGAAGATGATGTCGCTGATGCTGCCGAAGGTGCGAACGGAGGCCCCGGCCGACCGGCAGGAGATGGCCCAGCGCCTCGCCGAGGCCCTGCACGGCAGCGGCGCCGAACAGGAGGAGCCGGAGAAGACGGAGATCGAGGTCGACGCCTCCTTCACCGTATCGGCCGCCGAACGCCTGCAGGACAAGGATTTCGAGAAGATGACGGGCGAGGAGATGGCACAGGCCAAGCGCCTGCTGACCCGTCTCGCCCTGCCGCTGGCGGAGGTCACCACCCGGCGCTACCGCCCCGACCCGATGGGGCCGCGCGTCGATCCGCGCGCCACCCTGCGGCGGATGCTGCGCACCGGCGGCGACCTGTCGGACCTTGCCCGCAAGCGCCGCCGCACCCGGCCGCCGCCGCTGGTGGTGCTGTGCGACATTTCCGGATCGATGACGCGCTATTCGCGGATGCTGCTGCATTTCATGCATGCGGTCACCAACGACCGTGACCGCGTGTACAGCTTCGTCTTCGGCACGCGCCTGACCAACATCACCCGCCATCTGCGGCACAAGGACGTCGACGTGGCGCTGGACGCGGTGTCGGGGGCGGTCGCCGACTGGTCGGGCGGCACGCGCATCGGCACCGCTCTGCTCGCCTTCAACCGGACCTGGGCGCGGCGGGTGCTGGGCCAGGGCGCGGTGGTGCTTCTCATTACCGACGGGCTGGACAGGGATGCAGGGGAAGGGCTTGCGGCAGAGGCCGAACGGTTGCACAAAAGCTGTCGGCGGCTCGTCTGGCTGAATCCTTTGTTGCGCTGGGAAGGCTTCGCGCCGAAATCCTCGGGCATCCGGGCGCTGCTGCCGCATGTGGACGATTTTCTTGCGGCCCACAGCCTGAACAGCCTCGCGGATCTGGCCGGCGCCCTGTCGGCCGACGGTCCGCGACGTAGCCCGGGCTTGCGCCGCTGGTTGAAGGAGGCGGCGGGATGAACGACACCCTGATGGCGGACAACATCGTGGAGCAGGCAGCCGCATGGCGCGCCGCCGGCCGCAGGGTTGCCCTGGCGACCGTCGTGTCGACCTGGGGCTCCTCGCCGCGGCCGGTCGGCAGCCAGTTGGCGGTCGACGACCGCGGCTCCATGGCCGGTTCCGTGTCCGGCGGCTGCATCGAAGGCGCCGTGGCGCACGAGGCGGCCAAGACGATGGAGGACGGCGAACCGCGCCTGCTGTCCTTCGGCATCAGCAACGAAATGGCCTGGGAAGTCGGGCTGGCCTGCGGCGGGCAGGTACAGGTCTATATCGAGGCCGTGGAATGAAACGCGAAATTCTGGACCGGCTGCTGGCGGCGAAGGCCGCCGCGACCCCGGCCGCCCTGGTGACCGACCTCAACAGCGGTCTGCAAACCCTTGTCTTCGAAGACACCATCCATGGCGGCTTCGGGCTGGAGCCCGACCTGCTGGACGAGGTGCGCCGACGCATCCGCCAGGACCGCTCCGGCCTGCTGGTCGATCCGCAGGACGAGGACGGCTTCCGCCTGTTCGTGCAGGTCCACAACCCGGCCATGCGGCTGCTGATCGTCGGTGCGGTGCACATCGCCCAGGCGCTGGCCCCGGTGGCGGCGCTGACCGGCTACGACGTGACGGTGATCGATCCGCGTGGGGCCTTCGCGACCGAAGCGCGCTTCCCCGGCGTCAAGCTGAACCATTTGTGGCCGGACGAGGCCTTGGCGGAACTGAAGCCCGATGTCCGCACCGCGGTCGTGACCCTGACCCACGACCCGAAGCTGGACGATCCGGCACTGATCGCCGCCCTGCGCTCCCCCGCCTTCTATGTGGGCGCGCTGGGCAGCAAGCGCACCCACGCGCTGCGTCTGGACCGCCTGCGCGACGAGGGGCTGAGCGAGGCCGAGGTCAAGCGGATCCGCGGTCCGGTCGGCCTGTCCATCGGCGCGGTCACCCCGGCCGAGATCGCCATCTCGATCATGGGACAGATCACCTGCGTGCGCCGCGGAGAGAACCACCCCTGCTGATCGGGGCTCGCGGGCGGGCGTGACGACGACCCGCCCGCGTTACCGCTTTCGTCCGTTCATCATTACCCCTTTGCCCCCGCTAGTTGCTCTGATAAGGCACCAGTGATCCTGTGTGCGGAGCGTTCGTGGCGGACCGCCGGTCATCCTCTTCGTTTCCCCGGTTCACTGCCGGGACAGCCTGCGCGCGGATGACCGCGGCGGGGCGCGCATGAGGATTCGCTCGCGCATCGCAATGGTTGGGGGCGTGCCGGTGGCGGTGGCCGCGGTGATCGCCGTCACCGGCGGGCTTCTGCTGGATCGCAGCGAACGGGTTTACGAAGCGGCGGTGCTTGCCGGTTCCGTTTATCGCGACGTGCTGGCGGCGACAGCGGCGCGGATCGATTATCTCCAGGTCGCTCCCACCGATCGCGCCGGCCGTGTCGCCCGGTTCGAAGCATTGTCGGCCTCGGCGGATACCGAACTGCGGCAGTTGGACACATCGGGATCGGCCGCCGCCCACCGTCATGAGGTGGAGCGCGCCACCGCGGTGCTGGAGCGCTACGTCGGCCAGATGCGCGCCTTCATCGAGGTGACGGGCGCCAATGATGCGGCCGTCGCCGATATGGGCCGGCATGCCGCCAGCCTGATGACCCTGACCGATCGTGCCCGAAAGCGCCAGCACGCCGCCAATGTGGATTCGCTCGGCTCGCTGACGGAAGCGGACCAGCGCCTGCGCGACAGCCGCGACGTGGTCGACGGGGCCCATGAACTGCGCGAGGCGATGCTGGCCCTGCAGCGGGCGGAGGCGCAGCATGTCGCGGCACTGGCCTTCGGAGCCGGAGTCTTCGGCACCGGGCGGCCGCTGACCGCCGCGGATTTCCGCATTGCCACCGACAAGCTGTCGGCCACCGCCGGCCGGCTCCAGGCGGCGCTGCGCCGCACCGATCCGTTGGCCGACCGCTATCCGGCGGCGGAAACCGCCGGCCGCTATGCCGCGGCGGTCGCCGACCTGCAATCCGCCGTGCAGACACTGCACGAGACGCGGGCGGAGCGCGAGGCGGCGCTGAACCGGTTCGAAACGGCGCTCCAGGCGGCGGCCGGCTTCAGCGAAGACGGCAGGTCGGGCACCGGCCTTGGGGAACGGATGCTGGCGGAGCAGGTCATCCGGACCCTGCCGGTGGTGCGGGCGCTGGTCCTGACCGGCACCTTGAACCAGCAGCCCGACGTGACCTTCCTATCCACCCTCCTGCCATCGGTCCGCCCGGCACTGGACGGGTTGCATGAGGTGCAGGCGCGATCCACCGCTGCGCAGCGGAGGCTTGCCGATGCACAGCATGCCAGCGCCGGAGCGGCATCCGCCATCGAGGCGCTGACCGCCCGGATCCTGATGGTGAAGGCGACCGGATACACCGCGCTCCAGGAAGAGGTGGTGCAGCTGATCGCCTATGCCATCCAGGCCAACGATACGGAGCAGGAAACCCAGAATGTCGCCATCGTCGCCTTGCGCCTGGGGCGGCGGGCGGCCGACGCGGTAGCGGTACGCGACGCGGAGGAAGCCGACCGCATCGTCGACGATGCCGGTACGCTGCTGGAAACGGTCCGCGGGCTTCCCATGTCGCCGCTGCTGCAGGACGAGGTGCTGTCGGCCATCCGCAGCTGGCGCGACAGCCTCGGCCGGACCGCGGAGGGGCTGCGCCGCCTCAACCAGCTTCTGATCGCCATGGACCGCGATGCCGGTGCCCTGGTGGAGACCGCCCGCCAACTGGACGAGACCTTCCGCGACGAAGCGGCGCGCATCGGCGACCTGCTGACCCGCATCCTGATCATCGGGGCGACCATCGGCCTGCTGCTGGGCGGCGGTGCGGCGGTCGTGGTCGCGCGGTCCATCAGCAGGCCTGTCTTGCGGCTGCAGCGGCAGATGACCCGGCTGGCCGAGGATCCGCTGGCCGGCCCGATCGACGGCACGCGCCGTCAGGACGAGTTCGGCGCGATGGCGCGCGCCGCGGCCTTCTTCATCCGCGAAATCGGTCTGCGGGAGTTGGCGGCCCGCGAGGCGAAGGAGCGTGCCGATCGGGCTTTGGAGGACCTGCGCCGCACCCAGGCCGATCTGATCCAGGCGGAGAAGATGGCCTCTCTCGGCGCCCTGGTCGCCGGTGTGGCGCACGAGATCAACACGCCGCTCGGCAACGCCCTGATGGGGGCCACCCATCTGCAGGACCGGCTGGAATCGATCGGGCGCCTCGCCCAAGAGGGAAACCTGCGCCGCAGCGACTTCGCCGATTTCCAGGAGACGGCGGAGGAATTGGCACGGCTGATGGTGCTGAACCTGCGTCAGGCCGGCGAACTGGTGCAGAGCTTCAAGCAGGTCGCCGCCGACCAGACCAGCGGCGAGGGGCGGCGCTTCGAATTGAAACCCTATCTGGAGGATCTGGCGACCAGTCTCAGCCCGTCCTGGCGCCGCGCGGGGCACAGCCTGCGGGTCGAGTGCCCCGATGGCATCGAGATCAACGGCTATCCCGGCGCCCTGGCTCAGATCCTGACCAATCTCGTGATGAACTCCCTCATCCATGGCTATCAGGACGGACAGCAGGGGCACCTTCTGATCGCTGCCTGCGCGCCGAGCCCGGAGTTGGTGGAACTGGTCTATACCGATGATGGCAGGGGTATTCCGCCGACCGATCTGGGACGGGTGTTCGATCCGTTCTTCACCACCCGCCGCGGAACCGGCAGCACCGGGCTTGGGCTTCACATTGTTTACAATCTTGTGGCGAATAGGCTGGGTGGAAAGGTTGTGGTGGAGAGCCGTCCCGGCCAGGGCGTACGCTTCACCATTCGCTTTCCACGACGACTTGCTACTGATAACGTCGCCCTTGCGATGGAAGCACAATCCGTGCAGGAGCAGTAAATGCCTTTGCCGCCGAAGACATTCACGAAGAGGCTTGCGAAGGGGCTGTGTGTTCTCGTCGTGCTTGCGGGAACGTCCGGCGCTGCGCAGGCCGACAAGTCACTTGTCTACTGCACGGAAGGTAATCCGCAGAGCTTCAACGCGCAGGTGTCCACCTCCGGCACCAGTGTGAATGCGGCCAGCCCCCTGTTCAACAATCTGGTGGAATTCGGCCGCGGCACGCAGATCATCACTCCGGCTCTTGCCGAATCCTATACGGTTTCCGATGATGGTCTGGTTTACGATTTCCGTTTGCGCAGGAACGTCCGGTTCCATTCCAACGAACACTTCACACCCAGCCGGACGCTCAATGCCGACGACGTGCTGTTTTCCATCGAGCGGCAATGGAAAAGTGATCATCCCTACCACAATGTCGGCCCGGCAACTTACGACTACTTCCGGGGCATGGGGCTGCCGACCCTGTTGAAGTCGGTGGAGAAGCTGGACGACCATGGGGTCCGCATCACGCTGAACCGGCCGGAAGCTCCGTTCCTGGCCGATCTCGCCATGCCGTTCCTGTCGATCCAGTCGGCGGAATATGCCGACAGCCTGATGAAGGCGAAGCGGCCGGAACTGTTCGACGAGGAGCCCATCGGCACGGGACCGTTCCGTCTGGTGTCCTACCAGCGTGATCTCGCCATCCGCTACAAGGCGTTCGACGGCTATTGGCAGGGGCGCCAACCGCTGGACAACCTGATCTACTCGATCACCCCGAACATCGCCGTGCGCCTGAACAAGCTGCGGTCCGGCGAGTGCCACGTGATGATCTTCCCGAACCCGGCGGAATTGGGAAAGATCGAAAAGGACCCCAATCTGGTCATCGAGCAGCAGGACGGGAAGAATGTCGCCTATATGGCGCTCAACACCCGGAAGCCGCCGCTCGACGATGTGCGGGTGCGGCGTGCCGTCACTCTGGCGATCGACAAGCGCACGTTGGTCGATGCCGTCTATCAGAATGGAGGGCGGCCGGCAAAGAACCCGATCCCGCCCGGCATGTGGTCTTACGACGACAGCATCGAAGACCACCCGTTCGACCCGGTGGCCGCGCGCCGCCTGTTGATCGAAGCAGGATATCCGGAGGGCTTCACCCTCGATCTCTGGTATCCGCCGGTCACGCGCCCCTACATGCCCAACGGCAAGCGCGCCGCCGAAATGATCCGGGAGAACCTGGAGCGCATCGGGATCAAGGTCACGCTGAAAACGGAGAACTGGGGCAACTATCGCAGCCGCGTGACGCAGGGCGAGCAGGACATGGTGATCTATGGCTGGACCGGCGACAACGGCGATCCCGACAACTTCCTGTATTTCCTGCTGAGTTGCACCGGTGTGCAGCCGGGCGGCACCAATGTCGCAAGGTGGTGCAATCCGGATTTCGAAGAACAGATCACCAAAGCAAAATCCGACAACGATATCGAGAAGCGCGCGGCGTATTACCGTAAGGCGCAACAGATATTCAATCGCGAAATGCCGTGGTTTCCGATAGCCAACACTTTCATCGCAGTGGTTCACCGCAAAGAGGTGAAGAATTACACGAACAACCTGTTCAAACAGGATTTCTCAGGCGTCGATATAGAAGCCCAGTGAGCGACAGGGATATGCAAACCTCTCCTGGACAAGCCTCGCCCGAGAACATGTCTCCCGACGACCTGCTGTTCGGCGACGAACAGGCGGAGACGTCGTCGGAGCAGCCGTCGGAACAGCCGTCCGTAGGCGCGGCCCCCTGGCCTGTCCTAGTGGTCGACGATGACGAGCAGGTGCACGCGATGACCCGCGTCCTGCTGAACGACTTCGAGTTCGAAGGCCGCCGCTTCGCCATCGTCAGCGCCTTTTCCGCAGCGGAGGCACGGGCGATCCTGGCCGAGCGGACGGATTTGCCGGTGGTTCTGCTGGACGTGGTTATGGAGACCCATGACGCCGGGCTGCGGCTGGTCCATCACATCCGCCGTGACCTGGGCAACCGCCACATCCGCATCATCCTGCGCACCGGCCAACCCGGTCAGGCGCCGGAGCGCGAGGTAATCGTCGCCTACGATATCAACGACTACAAGAGCAAGGCCGAGCTGACCGCGCAGAAGCTGTTCACCAGCCTCATAGGCGCGGTGCGCGGCTGGCGCGACCTCGTCACCATCGAGACCCTGAACCACTCCCTGGAACGCCGGGTCGCCGAGCGCACGGCGGAACTGGAACGGCAGACCGCGCTGGCCGACGAGCAGCGCCGCTTCATCGAAAATCTGGTGGAGATGATGCCGAGCCCGGTCTGGTACCGGGACGCCGCCGGCCGCAGCACCCTGTGCAACCGCGCTTTCCGCGATCTTTTCCCCGATGCGGACGACGGGATCGAATGGACCATCGACAGGCAGGGGCGGACGGGCACCGGCACGGAAGCCTATTCCTTCGAGACCAGCGTGGTCGGGCCGGATGGAGCCCCACGCGAATTGCTGGTGGTGAAGCGCCCGCTGACCGGGGCGGACGGTACGGCCGCCGGCCTGATCGGCATCGCAACCGACATCACCGAACGCCGGCGGATGGAGCATGAACTGCACCGTCTGGCCACCACCGATCCGCTGTCCGGCGCCCACAACCGCCGTCACATCCTGGACCTGCTGGACCGTCTGCTGGCCGGGCAAGGCGGTGCCGAATCCAGGGCCGTTGTCGGGCCTGCCTGCCTCGTCATGCTCGACATCGACCATTTCAAGCGAATCAACGACGGGCTGGGCCATGCCGCCGGCGATGCCGCCATCCGCAGCGTGGTGGAGGAGATTCGCCGCCATCTTCGCACAACCGACCAGATCGGCCGCATCGGCGGCGAGGAATTCGCGATCCTGTTGGCGGATACCGGCCGGACCGATGGTGCGGCGATCGCGGAGCGGCTGCGCAGTGGTCTGGCGGCGCTGGCGATCCCGTTGCCCGATGGCCGACGGTTTCAGTTGACCGGCAGTTTCGGCCTGACGGAAGTCCATCCGCTGGCGGATACGGTGGAAAGCGTGCTGGGCCGTGCCGACCATGCGCTTTACCGTGCCAAGGCTCTGGGGCGCAACCGGGTCGAGTTGAACTGATGCCATCAGAGCGTCCTGCGACATTTTGCTCGATGACGGCTTGACCTCCGCGGCGGCAGCGGGTATTCAGATCTTATGAACATCTCCGCCACCATGCGAATGCGAATTACCGGCCCGGCGCTCTGAGAGCGTCGGAGAGTTGCCGTGTTCGTGTTCACTGGTCGTGTGGAGTGTGTGGCGTGTCGCTGCACCCTGTGGTCTCCGGAACCCTCAATCCGGTTCATGACAAGTCCAACGGTCTGACCGCTGTCGCGGCGTCGCAGGTCGACGTCCGTCTCGGCGAGCGAATGTGTGGCTCGGCGCGAATTACTCACCCGGTCCGCTGAGGCGGTCCGGGTCAAGCCCGTCCTACCCAAAATTCGTTCGTCGAGGATTTTCGCGATGCTCACCGCGCATGCCGATGCCGCGCGCACTTTGTCCGTCTGCACGCCCGTCCACGCACCTGCTTTTGCCGCCGGGCTGCCGGCCTGGTTGCCGCTGGCAGCGGTGACCGACGCGGCCCGGCGGCTGTCCGGCCAGATCGTCCGGACGCCCCTGCTCCATGCATCGGCCCTGGGCCGGGACCTGTGGCTGAAGGCCGAGGTCTTCCAGGCCACCGGCGCCTTCAAGGAGCGTGGCGCGCTGAACCGCCTGCTGCGGCTGACGGCGCCGGAGCGGGCCGGCGGCGTGGTGGCGATGTCGGCCGGCAACCACGCGCAGGGCGTGGCTTTGCATGCGGCGCGGCTGGGCGTGAAGGCCACCATCGTGATGCCGGAGACGGCGCCCCGCTGCAAGGTGGAGCGGACCGCCGCCCTCGGGGCCGAGGTGGTGCTGCACGGCGCGACGGTGGGCGAGGCCAAGGGAAAGGCGCTGGAACTGGCGGCCGACCGGCGGCTGACCTTCCTCCACCCCTATGACGATCCCGACGTGATCGCCGGCCAGGGAACCGTCGGGCTGGAGATCCTCGCCGACCGCCCGGATGTGGACACGGTGGTGGTTCCCGTCGGCGGTGGCGGGCTGCTGGCCGGTGTCGCCGCCGCAGTGAAGGCGCAGCGGCCGCGCGTGCGGGTGATCGGCGTGCGGCTGGCCCGGCGCGGCGGCCCGACGCTGGCCGACGGCATCAACGTCCACGCGCTGGGCAAGCTGCCCCAGGCGATCGTCGACACGCTGGTCGACCGGGTGGTCGAGGTGGAGGAGGCGGAGATCGCCGCCGCGATGCGCGCCCTGCACGGCTCCTTCGGCATGGTGGCCGAGGGGGCTGGTGCCGCCGGCGTCGCCGCGGTGCTGAGCGGCCGGCTGGGACGAACCGGAAGGACGGTGGCGGTGCTGTCCGGCCGCAACGTCGACGGCGACACGCTGGCGCGGACATTGGCGGCGTGATTTCCGTGCGTTCATCTTCAATTGCTACGGTCATTTGCCCCCTCCTCATCCCTCCCCCGCCCTCGGCCGGCCGAAGGCCGGTCCGATCGCGGGAGAGGGGGTAAGAGCCTTGCAAGAATGCAGCGGCAGTTCCCTCTCCCGCGTTAGCGGGGGGGTTAGGGAGGGGGCAAGTAAGCCGGCACTAAAGGGCCGTCTCACCACACCCATCCCCCGCAAATCGCATAGCTCCCCCGTCACCGAAGTGAAGTATGGATAGGTCAGTAGAAATGACCTATATTGGCTGTCGCGTGTAAACACATAGGCGACGCCGAAGGGTGATTGGCATGACGAACAATTCTTCCCCGACTATTTCGTCATCCCCTGCATCGGTCATTTACGAGCGCCCAAAGGCAGCGCACAGTGTCTTTGACAATTTGCAAGGACAACTGTTCGGCGTCGTGATGACGTCGTTCGGTATTGCCATTCTGCATGCCGCCGGGCTGGTCACCGGACAGGCGGCAGGGTTGAGCTTCGTGATTTCCTATGCGACGGGCGTCGACTTTGGAATTCTGTTCTTCCTCGTCAACCTGCCCTTCTACTTTCTTGCGCTGGCCCGCATCGGCGTCGGCTTCACGGTCAAGTCGCTGATCGCCGTCACCGGCATCTCGGTCCTCTCCAGCTTGCTGCCGTCGATGATGAGCTTCAGCGCCATCAACCCCTATGTCGCGGCGGTGCTGGCGGGCTTCTGCGTCGGAATTGGGGTGATCGGGCTGTTCCGCCACGGCGCCAGCGGCGGCGGTGTCGGCATCCTCGCCTATTATCTGCAGGAGAAGACCGGCTTCCGCGCCGGCTGGCTGCAGTCGCTGTTCGATCTGGCGGTCTTCTCCGCCGCCGCCTTCGTTCTGGAATGGCCGGCGCTGCTCGCCTCGATCCTGGGGGCCGCGGTGCTGAACGCTTTCGTCGCCTTCAACCACCGCGCAGACTGGTATGTCGCCCGATAGACGGAGCGGGCCGCCCTATTCGCGGCCCAGCACCCGGTCGACCACGGCATCGGCCCATTCGCGCGAGCGGAAGCTCGCCTTGGCTTCGACCGGATCATAGACGCGCTCGACCCAATCCCAGAACTCGATCGGGCGCTTCTGGTTGTAGGCGGCGTACAGTTCGAAGAAGTAGTCGAGGATGCCGGTCTTCGCCTGCTTGAAGTGGCCGTACCGCCAGGACAGCTGCTTCATCGCTTCGTCGAGCGGCTTGCCTTCATGGGCGAACAGGTACAGCGTCGACATGAATCCGGCGCGGTCGGCACCCGACTTGCAGTGCATCAGCGCCGGGTAGGTCATGGTCTTGAACAACTCGCGCGCCTTCAGGAGGGTTTCCTTCTTGGGCATGTCGCGGGAGTTCACCGGGAAATCGACCAGTTCCAGACCATGGGCACGGCAGGCCTCCGCCTCCAGGATGTAGGAGGCGCAGTCGCGCGAGCCGCGCAGGTTCAGGATCGACTTGATCCCATTGCGCGCCGCCGCGGCGATGTGCGACGGCGACGGCTGGCTCGCCCGGTACATGTTGGGCGAGATGCGGTAGGTGTTCGAATAGATCAGCCGGAAACAGGCGTGGTCGATGAACACGCTTTCCAGATGGCCGAGCGCACGCTGCCACGGCGTCGCCATGCGGCTGCGGCTGCGCTTGATCGCGTCGGCCAGCGCGGTGGTGGTGACCGCCCGCAGATAGCTTTTCTTCGCCAACTTAGACCTTTCGACTCTGACGGAACGCCAACATAGGCATGGTCGCCGTTCCGTCAAGAACCACTGTCATGCCGACGTCACGCCGACTTCGCCTGCAGCCGCACATACATGCCGTATTGCGCCGCCAAGGTCAGCACGATTTCCATGTACAGGTTGATCAGGCCGTTGGCGTAGAAGGCCGGGCAGCCGGTGTAGTGGCGTTCCCCCGCCATCGCGGTCGGCTCGATCAGGTCGGTGTTCAGGACGATCAGGTCCTTGTCCGGATCATAGAGGAAAGCCGACTGGTCGGGGCGCAGCGGGTGGATGGCCTGATGGTCGTCTGCCTCGATCTTTCCCGCCGCCATGAACTGGCACAGCATGCCAAGGCTACCCATGGCGAGCGGCAGCACCTGCTTCAGGCTGCGGCGGGCGAGGTCGTCATAGGCGGCCGCTTCCAGCCCCGGACGGAGCAGCGGGGCGGCTTCCACCAGATTCCAGCAGACATGCAGGGCAGTGTGGCTGCCCGTCTTGGTGATCGACAGAATGTCGTAGCCCGACGGCCCGTGCAGGACCGACTTCTGCAATTCGCGCCCCAGGACGTAACTGGCGGCGGCCATCTCGGTGATGGTTCCTTCCGTCCGGCAGCGGTCCTCCTCGACCATCACCTTGATCGTCCAATCGTTGATGATGGCATCCAGCAGGTGGCAGACCGAATCGCGCAGAAAACCGACCATGCGGTCCGGATCGGCGGCATCGATGCCGGTGGGATCGGCGAAATCCAGTCCATGCGGCGAGTCCGGCGGGGTCGACAGCACCAGATGGCCGGACTCGTCCAGCGGCATGCGGGCGATGATGTGCTCCCGCAGATCGACATAGAGCAAGCCCAGCAGGGTGTTGATGGCGACCTTCTCGAAATCCTCCTTGCGGGTGTCGGCATGGGCCGGGCAGTGGCCGGCCAGCGTCAACAGTTCCTCGCTGAGGAGATAGTTCGGGTCTTCCGCGATGCGGTGCAGGATCGGCGCGAGATTGATCCGGGCCATCCCGGCCTCCTCATGCGCGGAGGCGTAGGTGAGCGCGAAGTCGTTGGTCCGGGCCATCGGGCTCAGCCCTCCTGCAGGCGGTCGTAGACGGAATATTCCAGGGCCAGCCCGGCCACGATGTCCAGATACAGCTTGATCAGGTTCGTGGTGTAGAAGGCCGGGCAGCCGGTGTAGTAGCGCTCGCCCGGCTTGGCGAAGGTGACGATGGGATCGGCGTTCAGCCGGATCAGGCCGTTGCCGTCCAGCACGAAGGCGGTCTGGTCCTTGGGCAGCCGGTGAACCGCCAGCCCGTCAGCCGGCTCGATCCCGCTTTCCTCCATGTAGTGGACCAGCATGCCGAGGCTGGCCATCGACAGCGGCACGATCTGCTTCAGGCTGCGGCGGACGAGGTCGTCGTAGAAGGCGGCGTCACGGCCGGGCACCAGCAGAGGAGCAGCCTCCACCAGCGCCCAGCAGATGTGGATCGCGGTGTGGCTGCCGGTCTTGGTGATCGACAGCATGTCGTAGCCGGCGCGCTGGTAGAGCGGCGAATGCTCCAGCACGCTGCGCAGGACGAAGGTCGCCGCCGCCTCCAGCGAGATGGCGCCCGACCCCTGGGAGCGGAAATACTCCTCCTCATGCACCAGATCGACGGCCCAGCCGGTGATTAGCCCGTCCAGCAGGTGGCAGGTGGCATCGCGCAGGACGGAGCAGAGGACGTCCGGCGCCGCCGCAGCCATGGCGACGCGGTCGGCCGGGTCCAGCCCATGCAGCGAGCGCGGCGGGATCGGCAGCATCGGCCGCCCATCCGCGTCGAAGGGCAGCTTCTCGGCGATGTGGTCGCGCAGCCGGTTGAACAGCAGGGCCAGCAGGCTGTTGACCGCCACCTTGTCCGCATCGTCCTGCGGGATCGGCGCGGCGCCGTCCTTCGCTCCCTCTGGCGCTCCCTCTGGCGCTCCCTCTGGCGCTCCCTCGGCCTTGCCGGAATGGAACGGGCACTGGCCGCCGCCCTGCCGGAAATCCTCGCTGAACAGGAAGTTCGGATCCGCCTGGATGCGCTGCAGGATATGGGCGATCGACACCCGCCCCAAACCGGCCTCGCCATGGGCGGTGTTGAAGGTCTGGGCGAAGTCGTTGGAACGGCTGGGCAGGGTATCGGACATGCGGCGGCTTCCGGCGCGGATATAGGGCGGACGGGCTACCCTAAAGGGAAATGCCGCACCCGCGCAACGGAGTGTCGCATCGCAGCCCGATAATGTCCCGGCTGCTGCGTTATTTTGCCACGATCCGCCCTTCCACCGCGGACGTGACCGTTCTCTTGGATTCCACGTGGTTCATCACGATGGTCGCCAGCAACACCGCCCCCGATGCGTCGACGATCACTTTGGACCGTGGGAAGGCGGCATAGCCGTCACCGCCCTTCAGCATGTAGTCGTTGGTCGCGACGCGGTAGGTCGCCTGTGGGTCGATCGGCTTGCCTCCCACCGTCACTTCGGTCACCCGGCGGCCGGCCGGGGCCTTGGGATCATAGGTCATGGTCAGGCCCGACACCTGCGGGAAACGGCCGGCCTTCTCCTCCACCTTGCCGACGCCGTGCTCCAGGGTGGAGATCAGGTCCTGCCCGGACATCTCCACCAGAACCCCGACATTGCCGAAAGGAAGTTCGGCGAAGATGTCCTTGCGGGTCAGCTTGGCCCCCGCGGGATGCAACGCATCGGCACGGATACCGCCACCGTTGGTGATCGCGACATCGGCCTTCAGCGTCTCGCGCAGGGCGTCGGCGATCAGGTTGCCCATGCTGGCCTCACGGCTGCGCACGACATCCTTGCGGCTATCCAGTTCGGTCGTAGTGGTGCCGATCACCGCGGCGAGGTCGCCGTCGAGCCGCTTGGTATAGCCCTCCACGACCTGCTCCACCTCCGGATCCGGGGCGACGCCGGCGGTGGTGACGAAGCGCCACTCGGTCGGCACGGTGGTGGTCGCCGGCCCCTTGCCGGAGTCCCCGGTTTCCACGGCCAGCTTGACGACGCCGAGATACTGCGCGTCGTGCCCGGCCTTCAAGATCAGGGTGGAGCCCTCATAAAAGCTGATCGGGTCATGGTCGTGGCCGCCCAGGATCAGGTCGATGCCCTTGACCTTGGAAGCCAGTTGCCGGTCCTCCTCGATCGTGAGATGGGTCAGCGCCACCACGACCGCAGCGCCTTTGGCGCGCAACTCCTTCACCGCCGCCGCGGCGGTGTCCAGCACGGGCGGGAAGTCGAGGCTGGGGCCGGCGCTCGACAGGCGGGCGGTGTCGGGGGTGATCAGGCCGATGAAGCCGACGGTGATGCCGTCGACGGTCCTCGTCCAACTCGGCACCGTGTTCGCGAAGGCGGAGCCGTCGGCGGAGCGCACATTGGTGCCGATCCAGGGGAATTTCGATTCGGCCATCCGCCGCTTCAGCGCGTCGGGGCCGAAGTCGAATTCATGGTTGCCGAAGGTCACCGCATCGACGCCGATGGCGTTGAACAGGGTGATCATCTGCTCGCCCTGTGTCGTGCCCGACAGCAGCGACGGCGACAGGAAATCCCCGCCGACGGTGGTGAAGGCGTCGGGGGCCGAGGCGCGTTCGCGCTTCAGCAGCGTCGCCAGCGGCCCGAACCCGCCCTGCCCCTTCACCGGCGCGATCTCATACACGTCGTTGATGTGCAGGAAGGTCAGCGAGCCGTTCTGCGCCCAGGCGGGGAAAGAGGCGGGGAGGGCCAAGCCGAGGATGGCGGCGACCAGCGGAGCGGCGAGCAGGCGGGGGCGGAAAGGCATGGGACGGACCTCCGGCGCGGAGCGGAATGGACGGGTGACAGGCACTCTAGACCAGCAGCCAAGCGCCGCGCATAGCGGCTTTGCGGGGCGGAGCATGGGATCTGGAGCGCCCGCGGCTTGAACTCCGCCCGCGACGGTCTCACAACTTGATGACACCCGTGCCAACGACGCGAGCCGAGCAGACCCATGCGCATCCTGGTCGTTCAGAACAGCCGCACCGCTCCCATCGGTCTGGTGGGCGAGGCGCTGACCGGCAACGGCGCCACCCTCCACACCATTGCCGCCAACGAGGGGGAGGCGATCCCGGAAAAGGACGGCTATGCCGGCCTCGTGGTGCTGGGCGGTCCACAGGACGCCTGGGACGACGCCAAAGGCCCGCATTTCGGCCGGGTGATGGACGTGATCCGCGATTTCACCGATGCCGACCGGCCGGTGATGGGCATCTGCCTGGGCGCGCAGCTGGCCGCCCGCGCCTATGGCGCCAAGGTCTACCGCCATACCACGCCGGAACTGGGCATCCACCGGGTCAGCCTGACCGATGGGGCGCAGGACGACCCGCTGCTGGGCGGCTTCGGTCCGGAGTTGAACCTCGCCCAGTGGCATTACGACACCTTCGAGTTTCCCGAGGGTGCGGTGCCGCTGGCCTATAGCGAGGCCTGCGACCGGCAGGCCTTCCGGCTCGGCCGCGCCACCTATGCCTTCCAGTTCCACCCCGAGGCGACCGGCGACATTCTGCGCGGCTGGGCCTCCCGCATCCGGGAGGAAGCGCGGGAGAGCAATGCGGAGATGCTGCACGGCCTGGAGGACTCCATCGCCACCCACATGCCGGTGGCGGAGCAGTTCACCCGCGCTATGACCCGGCGCTGGCTGGATCTGGCGCGCTGATTACACCGCTGCCGGCGGTCTCGGCGAAGCGGGCCAGCAGGTCGGGGGTATCGACGTCGTAGAGGATGCCGGCATCCTCCACCGGCACCTCGCACAGCCGGTCGGCATGCTGGCCGATCAGCCGCTTCGCCCCGGCATCGCCGGTCAGCGCCGCCATCTCGGTGAAGAAGGCGCGATCCCACAGCACGGGGTTGCCCTGCTTGCCATGGGTGGTCGGCACGCAGATGGCGCGGCCTTCCAATGGGCTGTAGGCGGCGATCAGCCGGTCGATCACGGCGGACGCCACCCGAGGCATGTCGCCCAGGCACACCACCACCGCGTCCGACTCACTCGGCACCGCCGCCAGCCCGGCGCGCAGCGAACTGCTCAGCCCCTCGGCGAAGGCGGGATTGTGGACGAAGGTCACCGGGCGGTCGGACAGCACCCGCGCCACGCTTTCGCCCTGATGACCGGTGACGACGATGACGTTGGCGGCTTGCGAGGCCAGGGCCGCATCCACTGCGCGGGCGACCAGCGGGGCGCCGTTCACCTCCGCCAGCAGCTTGTTGGTCGGTCCCATGCGGCTGGAGCGGCCGGCCGCGAGCACCAGGGCGGTGACCCGCGGCGCCCGTGGCGCCTCCGCCGCCACGCCGGCCCGCGGCAGGGGGCGCGTCGGAATCTCCGCCAGCAGCCCGCCGACGCCCATCCGCATCACGTCCGCCCTGCCCGGCGGTACGCCCGCAGCGATGCGCTGCAGCACCCAGTCGAAGCCGTTCAGCTTGGGCGAGCGCGCGCAGCCCGGCAGACCCAGCACCGGCTTGCCCCCGCGCCGGCCAAGCAGCAGCAGGTTGCCGGGGTCCACCGGCATGCCGAAATGCTCGACCACGCCGCCCGCCCGCTCGATGGCCGCGGGCAGCACGTCGCGCCGGTCGGTGATGGCGGAGGCCCCGGCGATCAGCAGCAGGTCCGCAGGCGGCATCGCGGCGATCAGGTCCGCCAGCGCGCCCTCGTCATGGGCGCAGCGCGCCTCCTGGACCAGCGTGCCGCCGAGGGCCTCGACCCGCTCCCGCGTCACCGCCACGGTCTTGTCGAGAACGCTGTCCTTCACCCCCGGCAGCCGGGTCTGGATCAGCGCCACCGACAGTGGACGGTAGGGAAGGACGGCCAGCGGTGGCGCATCATTGGCCGCCAGACGCTCCGCCTGCTCCACCGCGGCGACGGGGGCGGCGAAGGGGATGATCTTGACGGTCGCCAGCATCTGGCCCGGCTCGACCGCGGCATGATCCGGCAGGGTGGCGATGGTGACGCTCTCGTCGATCGCGTTGATGGCGTCGATGCGCGCCGGGTCGAGGCGAAGCAGGCCGCGCGCCTCCGCGAACAGGTTGACGCGGCCGGTGAAGGCGGCGGCAACCTGCACGCCACCGCCCGCCACTGCGGCGGCGATGCGGGTGGCGGCGGCGTCCTCCCCGATATCGGCATCCGACAGCTTGGCGGCGATCACCTCGCCGACACCCGCCTCCCGCAGGGCCGCGACATCCGCAGCCGACAGCCGCCGGCCCTTCTTGAAGACCAGCGCCCCCAGGCGGAGCGAATGGGCGAGGATTGCGCCCTCTGCGTCGGACAGGGGAAGCGGGCCGAAAAACATGGGGGCTCCGGAGCGGGCACGAAGGAATGCCAACCGATATGGCGACCGCACCACGGCCTAGCAATGGCCGGGTTGCCGCCTTGGGCCGGCGCGACTGCCGTCCGGAGCCCTCCGTCGGGTCACGACTTCGCGGCCACGCCCAGCTTGGCCTGCACGGCCGCCAGACCGTCCTTGCCGTCGATGGTGGTGACGCCGTTCAGCCAGCCCTTCAGCACGTCGGGGTTCTTCTTCAGCCAGGCCTTGGCGGCGGCATCCGGCTTCTTGTTGCCGTTCATGATCTCGTCCATCACCGCGTTTTCCATGTCCAGGGTGAAGGACAGGTTGGACAGCAGCTTGCCGACATTCGGGCACTCGGCGGCGTAGCCCTTGCGGACGTTGGTGGCGACGGTGGCGCCGCCCAGATTGGGGCCGAACCAGTCGTCACCGCCCTCCAGATAGGTCAGCTCGAAGCTCTTGTTCATGGGATGCGGCTCCCAGCCCAGGAACACGACCCAGCCCTTGCCGCGGGAGGCCCGCTTCACCTCAGCCAGCATGCCGGCCTCGCTGGATTCCACCAGCTTGAAGTCCTTCAGGCCGAAGGCGTCGGCCTTCAGCATCTTGTCGATGATCAGGTTGCCGTCGTTGCCGGCCTCGATGCCGTAGATCTTGCCGCCCAGCTTGTCCTTGAACTTGGCGATGTCGGCGAAGGTCTTCAGCCCGGCCTCGGCGGCATATTTCGGGACGGCGAGCGTGTATTTGGCGCCTTCCAGGTTGACGCGCGTCACCTCGACGGAGCCGTCCTCCAGCACCGGCTTCAGGAACGGCTCCATCGTCGGCATCCAGTTGCCGAGGAAGACGTCGAGCGACTTGGTTTTCAGCCCGGTATAGACCAGCGGCACCGACGACATGGTGGTGGTCGGCTTGTAGCCCAGCGCGTCCAACGTGACGGAGGCGAGCGCTGTCGTCGCCGCGATGTCGGTCCAGCCGACGTCGCCGAAGCGCACCGCCTTGCAGGACGCCGGATCGGCGGCCAGCGCCCCGCCGGCACCCAGCGCCATCACCGCAGCGACACCGACGCCCGCGATCCCCTTGGCCACAGCCATCCATCCGCTCATATCCTCAACTCCTCTTTCCTGTGGTTCCGGTTCATCTGGTCTGTTTTTCAGTCCGCGGATCGAGGCCCCTCTCCCTCGATGGGAGAGGGGTTGGGGTGAGGGTGGCGCCGGCGAATGCCGGCCGGGAATTTGCTTCCCAGCTTTTCAAACTGGACCGCACCCCTCACCCCAAACCCCTCTCCCGCAAGGGGAGAGGGGCTTTTGCCGATCTCCCGACGCCCAAGTCCTCTGCACAGCTCTGCCGTTTTCGTCATCGACGAAGCGGCGAAAATGGCGCATTTGTTGCGATGCAAGCCAAGGTCCCGGTTGCGGCCGGCCGTGGCGGAGATGGACAGGAGACCGCTCGCCCCATGCCCAAAGTCGGAATGGAACCGATCCGCCGCCGTCAGTTGATCGACGCGACCATCACCTCGATGGGCGAGCATGGACTGGTCGACACCACGGTCCAGACGATCAGCCGCGGGGCCGGCGTGTCGCCCGGCATCATCCATCACTATTTCGGCGGCAAGGACGAGCTGCTGGCCGCCACCATGCGCAGCATGCTGCAACAGCTGCGCGACGATGCGACCCAGCGGCTGGCGACCGCCGATTCTCCGCGTGCGAGGTTGGAGGCGATCGTCGACTGCAACTTCGCCCCCGACCAGTTCGAGCCGCGGGTGGTCGCCGCATGGCTCGGCTTCTGGGCGCAGGCGCCGCACAACCCGGCGCTGGCACGACTGCAACGGATCAACGCCCGCCGCCTGCATTCCAACCTGCTGCACGCCCTGCGCCCCCTGCTTCCGGCCGAGCGGGCGGAGCGGGTGGCGGTCGGGCTGGCGGCGATGATCGACGGTCTGTGGCTGCGCTTCGCCCTGACCGGAGCCATGGACGGCAGCGCCGCGCGCGCCGTGGCGCTGGGCTACCTCGATTCCGAACTGAACGCCTGAGATCACCGCCGCCACCAGCGCCGATTCCTAGACCTGGAGGCGGCGGGCCGGCCGAAACTCTGGGTGATGCGGTCGAGCACGACGGCGAGCAGCACCACGCTGAGCCCGCTCTGCACGCCGAGCCCGATGTCGAGGCGCTGGATGCCCTGCAGCACCACGTTGCCGAGACCGCCGGCACCGATCATCGAGGCAACCACGATCATCGAGAGCGCCATCATCATGGTCTGGTTCACCCCGGCCATGATCGACGGCAGGGCGTTGGGCAACTGCACCTTGAATAGAAGCTGGTGGCTGCGGCAGCCGAAGGCGCGGCCGGCCTCCACCAGCTCCTCCGGCACCTGCCGGATGCCGAGCGCGGTCAGCCGCACCGCCGGCGGCATGGCGAACACCACCGTGGCGATGATCCCCGGCACCCGTCCCAGCCCGAAGAACATCACCGCCGGAATCAGATAGACGAAGGCCGGCATGGTCTGCATCAGGTCGAGCAGGGTCTTGCCCACCCCGTCGGCGACCTTGCTGCGCGCCATCCAGATGCCGAGCGGCACCCCGCCGATCAGGCTGAGCGCGGTGGAGGCGAGCACGAGGCCGAGGGTCGAGACCGTCGGCTCCCACAGGCCCATCACGAAAATGCCGCCGAACGCCAGCAGCGTAAACAGGGCGAAGCCGCGCCCGACCCGCCACAGGGCGATCGCGGCCAGCACCAGCGCCAGCAGCCAGGGCGGCACGCCAAGCAGCAGTTCGTCCAGCACGCCGCCCAGCCCGTCGACCACCCCGGCGATGGCGTTCAGCGCCGGCTGGCCATGGTCGAGGATCGACTCCACCAGCCATTCGGAACCGCGGGCGATACCGCCGCCGATGGTCTCGCTCAACCACTCCACGTCGATGAACGCCGCCTCAGCCATGGCGCACCTCGCGGCCTGCGCCCTCGCCCCGGTCCAGCGCCGCCAGCAGTGCCGCGCGGGAGATCACGCCGACAAAGCGTCCGTCGGCCTCCACCACCGGCAGCGGGCAGGGCGCCGCGGCGGCACGGCCCAGCAGCGAGTGCAGCGGCGTATCCGCCGCCACCGGTTCCAGCCCGAACAACGCCGATGTGCCGTCGCCGGCCAGCACGCCGCGGAAATGGCCGGCGGC
This sequence comes from Azospirillum largimobile, assembly GCF_977007025.2. Lineage (NCBI taxonomy): Bacteria > Pseudomonadati > Pseudomonadota > Alphaproteobacteria > Rhodospirillales > Azospirillaceae > Azospirillum > Azospirillum largimobile. Next base: position 369,622 of record NZ_CDRMUA020000004.1, on the reverse strand, counting down.
ATCGGTGCGGTAGCGGAAACGCGCCCCCTCCCCCTCTCCCGCGGCGTCTCCCGGCGTCGGTGGGCGGGCGAGATCGCGGGCGCGCAGAACGCGGGAGGAATCGACGCCGCGGAAGAAGGCGCGGACATAATCATCGGCCGGCGCGCGCAGGATCTCTGCGGGCGTGCCGATCTGGGCGATCCGTCCGTCCTCCATCACCGCGATACGGTCGGCGATCCGCATCGCCTCCTCCGCATCGTGGGAGATGAAGACGATGGTGCGGGCGTCCTCGCGCTGGAGACGAAGAAGCTCGTCCTGCATGTCGGTGCGGATCAGCGGGTCGAGCGCCGAAAACGCCTCGTCCATCAGCATGATCGTCGGATTCTTGGCAAGCGCGCGGGCAAGCCCGACCCGCTGCTGCATGCCGCCCGACAACTCATGCGGATAGCGGTCGGCATAGGCGCCCAGCCCCACCCGTTCCAGCGCCGCCATGGCCGCCTTGCGCCGCTGTCCGCGCGGAACCCTGGCGACCTCCAGCCCGAAGGCGGCATTCTCCAGGGCGGTGCGGTTGGGCAGCAGGGCGAAGGATTGGAAGACCATGCTCATGTCCCGCCGCAGCACCTCGACCAGACCGCCGTGCGACAACCGGGTCAGGTCGCGGCCGTCCAGCCGGATCTCCCCCTCCGACGGTTCGATCAGCCGGTTCAGCAGGCGGACGATGGTCGATTTGCCCGACCCGGACAGGCCCATGATGACGAAGATCTCGCCGGCGCGAATGTCGAAGCTGGCCTCCGCCACGCCGACATTGACGTTCAAGGTCCGCAACACCTCCGCCTTCGTCGCGCCACGGCGCAGCATCTCCAGCGCCGGGCGCGGATCGTCGGCGAAGACCTTGCGCAGGCCGCGAACCGTCAGGCGCACCTCTGCCGTTCCCGTCGAAGACGGGCCGGTGGGCGTGGGCAGGTTCATGGACATGGCAAGACTTCCGGAACGCAACAGAACGGGATGATGGCAATCGGGCCGTAGATTGCCCCGAGACGAGGGGCGCGGTCGATAGCCGCGTTCACGGAATCTGCATTTTGATGACGTCGTTACCCATTTCGCCGCACATGACCACGCGTTTTATTTTGATTGGTCGTTCAATAAAAAATACTGGCACGACATTGAGCTGCGGGCCATGCCCTCCCCTTTTCAACCGGAAAGGGGAGGGCCGGGCGAAAGCGGCCCCCGGATCAGCCGGGTTTGCCGGACTTGGTTTCCGGGCGCATCTTCACCGGATTGGTGGGGTTGTGGGCGCCTTCGGCATCCTGTTGGACGTTGTATTTGCTGTGGCTGCCGCCCTTGGGCTTGTCGCTGTTGCGGTCGGTGGGCGGCCCCTGCTCGCCATGCGGCTGGCTGGTGTCGCCGCCGGTGCGGCGGGTGGTCTCGTCGGCCATTGCATCCTCCTTGCAGGCGATGACTGACCGCTCAACCAGTCCCGGCGCCGATCGTTCCTGGAAAGCGACCTCCGCTTCGACGGCTATCGAAGCCTTACGGCAAAGGCACGGCTACTCCGTGAAAATGCAAGAAACCCACACCATTTCCTCTTTCCTCCTGTGGGTATTGGACGGCCCTGTTTCACTTTTGTTAAGTATGTCTCTGACGAACGACCGGCAGGCCGTTTGGATCAGTAAGTAAAATGTGCAGGGTCAAACGTTTTAGATTTTCAATTTCCTGCTGACGAAATATTTATCTAAAAGATTACACTTCATTCATGCGCCATGTTCGTGCTTAGTTATCACACGCCATACTGCGGTATTCAGAGATTGTTGGCCGCAACAATCCATCCGGGCAGCGGGCCAGTGGCCGGCGGCAGCGGCAGCCGCACCAAGGGTTTCGGAATAGAGGGTCGTCCGATCATGAGTGTCGCGCTGTCCAACGGGCATGCAAAGCGCCTTGCCGCCTTCGCCATCACCGAGGATGATCTTGCCATTCTTCGGGCCAACCGGGATTTCGCCGAGCGCAGGCTTCCCGGACTCCTCGAACAGTGGCACCGCTATTTCGACGCATGGCCGGAGATCCAGTCCGCGCTTAAGCAGCCGGAAGTGCATGCCGCCCGTGTCGACCATTGGTCCCGCGCCGCTTCCGGACGGCTCGACGAGGGCTTCGGCGAGTCCGCCCGGCGGCTGGCCTCGCTGTTCTACAGCAACGGCGTTCCCGCTTATGCGGTGTCGATCTGCCATTACATCGTCAGCACGAACATCGCCCGCGAACTGGGCCTGACCGGTGGCGGCGACGACGGCGTGATGGCCGGCCTGTTCGGTGCCGGTGCCCGCCGCACCCGTGCCGCCCAGTTGGAGGCGCTGACCAAGATCGCCTGGTTCGACATGGAACTGCTGCTGGAGACCTACAAGGCCGCCGAAGAGGACAGCAAGCGCGCCACGCTCGACCGGCTGGCCGGCGATTTCGAGGGCAGCGTGAAGAGCATCGTGGAGGGCACGGTCTCCGCGTCCGACCAGATGCAGGCGCATGCCCGCCGCATGTCGGAGATCGCGACCGCCACCAGCCGCCGCTCCACCGATGTCGCGTCGGAGACGGAGATCGCCTCCTCCAGCATGCAGACGGTCGCCGCCGCGACGGAGCAACTCTCCGCCTCCATCTCCGACATCAGCCGCCACGTCAACGAATCGTCCCGCATCTCGTCCTCCGCCGTCGACGAGGCGGAACGCACGAAGGGGACCGTCAGCGGCCTGGTCGAAGCGGCGCGGCGCATCGGCGACGTGGTCAACCTGATCAACAGCATCGCCAGCCAGACCAATCTGCTGGCCCTGAACGCCACCATCGAGGCCGCCCGTGCGGGGGAGGCCGGCAAGGGCTTCGCCGTCGTCGCCAACGAGGTGAAGCATCTGGCCAATCAGACCGCCAAGGCGACGGAGGACATCTCCACCCAGATCGCCGGCATGCAGGCTGCTGCCGGCAACGCCGCCGAAGCAATCCATGCGGTGGGCCGCACCATCACCCAGATCAACGAAATCGTCACGACCGTCGCCGCGACGGTGGAGGAACAGACCGCCGCCACCCAGGAGATCACCCGCAACGTGCAGGAGGTGGCCATCGGCGCCCGCCGCGTCACAGGGTCCATCGGGCAGGTGACGCAATCCTCGGCGGAAACCGGCGGCATCGCGCAGGAGGTGCTGTCGGCGGCCGGCCTGCTGCACCGTCAGGCGGACGATCTGAACCGGGGTGTCGGCGATTTCCTCAGCCGCATCCGCTCCGCCAGCTGACCCCGTCCGGGCTCCTCACCCCGGCCGCACCGGCCCCACCGGCCCCGGCTGCATGGCTGCCGCGCCCGCCCTGCCGCTGGACGGAAAGGTCCTGCGGCAGGCAGCATGCTCCGGTCGCAAACTATTCGTATAGGTATGAATCCGTGGCGGGTGCGGGGGATCGGGCGGAAGCCGGGTGGCCGAAGGGCTGGGCTGGCAAGCTGGCGCAATGGGCGGGCCTGCTCGCGCTGTCGGGGGCGATCACGCTGGGGCTGGACGGGATCGGGCTGCCGGCCGCCTGGCTGATCGGGCCGATGGTCGGAGCGATCGCGTTCGGCGTCGGCGGCGCTTCCATCCGGGTGCCGCCGTCCGGCTTCACCGTGGCCCAGGCGATCATCGGCTGTCTCGTCGCCCATGCCGTCACTGTGTCGATCCTGCTGTCCATCGCCCGCAACTGGCCGCTGATGCTGGGAACGGTCGGGCTGACGGTGGCGGTCAGCGGCATCGTCGGCTGGCTCTTCGTCCGCTACGGCAGCCTGCCCGGAACCACCGCAGCCTGGGGCGTGTCGCCGGGAGCCGCCGCGGCCATGGTCGCGATGGCGGGACAGCATGGCGCGGACGCCCGGCTGGTCGCGGTGATGCAGTATCTGCGCGTGGTTCTGGTGGTGCTCAGCGCCTCCCTGGTCACCCATGCGTTGACCGCCGGCTCGCAAGGCGCGACGCCGGCCGCCGCCCCGGTCGAGGCGCTGGACCCGGCGGGGTTGGCGGCGACCCTGCTGGTCGCCCTGGTCGGCGGCTGGATCGGGCACCGGTTCCGCATCCCGTCCGGCGCCCTTCTGGTCCCGATGGTGCTGGGGGCGCTGGTCCAGACCGGCGCCGGGATATCGCTTCAACTGCCGCACACGCTGCTGACCGTCACATACGCAGTGATCGGCTGGAGCATCGGCCTGCGCTTCACCCGCGAAGTGCTGGGCCACGCGTTCCGTGCGGTGCCGCAGATGCTGCTGTCGACCGCGCTGATGATCGCGCTGTGCAGCCTGTCGGCCTGGATGCTGGTCACGCTGCTGCCCACCGACCCGCTGACCGCCTTTCTCGCCACCAGCCCAGGCGGGCTCGATTCCGTCGTGGTGATCGCGCTCGGCACCGGGGTGGACCTGCCGCTGGTTTTGGCGCTGCAGACCTTGCGGCTGTTCGTGGTGGTGCTGTCCGGACCGCCTTTGGCCCGCCTGATCGCCCGTTACGCCTGAGCCTTCGGCGAAAGTCGGACTTCCGGACGGGACGTTGCGCCGGCTCTGGTTCGAAGCGTATCCTTCGTCCCCCCTTACGCCCCGATCCGGAGTGCCCCGGCAATGACCGACCGTCCCCACCGTCCCGAAACCATCGCCGCCGGCGCCCTGGGGTTTGAGGACGCCGCCAGCGGCGCGGTCATTCCGCCGATCCACCCCTCCACCACCTACATCCGCGATCCCGACAATGGCTATGGCCGCGGCCGGGTCTACGCCCGCGCCGACAACCCGACCTTCGACACGCCGGCCCGCACCATCACCGAACTGGAAAAGGGCGCGGACACGCTGCTGTTCGCCTCCGGCATGGCGGCGGCGACGGCTGTGTTCCAGGCGCTCGATCCCGGCGACCATGTGGTCGTTCCCGACGTGATGTACTGGGCCTTCCGCAACTGGGTGCATGGTCCGGCGACCCGCTGGGGCCTGCGGGTGGAAGGGGTCGACACCAGCAACACCGACGCGGTCCGAGCCGCGCTCCGCCCCGGCCAGACGCGGCTGGTCTGGCTGGAGACGCCGGCCAACCCGCTGTGGACCGTCACCGACATCGCCGCGGTGGCGGAACTCGCGCATGACGCCGGGGCCTGGCTCGCCGTGGACAGCACGGTGGCGACGCCGGTGCTGACCCGTCCGCTGGAACTGGGCGCCGACATCGTCATGCATTCGGCGACCAAATACCTGAACGGCCATTCGGACGTCGTCGCCGGCACCCTGACCGCCGCCCGCAAGGACGAGTTCTGGGGCCGCATCAAGGCGGTGCAGACCCAGCAGGGCGGCATCCTCGGCAGCTTCGAGGCCTGGCTTCTCCAGCGCGGGCTGCGCACCCTGTTCGCCCGCGTCCGCTGGCAGTGCGCCGCCGCCATGACCCTGGCGGAGCGGCTGTCCGCCCATCCGCAGGTGTCGGAGGTGCTCTATCCCGGCCTGCCCGGCTTCCGGGGCCATGGCATCGCCTCCCGCCAGATGACCGGCGGCTTCGGCGGCATGCTGTCGATCCGGGTGAAGGGCGGCACCCAGGCCGCCATCGACACCGCCGCCCATGTCGGCGTCTGGCGCCGCGCCACCTCGCTGGGCGGGGTGGAAAGCCTGATCGAACACCGCGCCAGCATCGAAGGCCCGACCTCCCCGGTTCCCGGCGACCTGCTGCGCCTGTCGGTCGGCCTTGAGTCGCCCGACGATCTGTTCGAAGATCTGGGCCAGGCGCTCAATTGGGCACTCCGCCAGGGGTGAGGAACGGCCGCCCTTCCCTTCCCACCGGGTAATATCGACGCAGCCATCGGCCGCAGCCGCTTTTCCGAGTATCCCCAACGCGGATAGGGCTTGACAGTGAGAATGATTCGCGACGTTATTCGCTGAGAATCAGTCGCACTTTCCGTCATTTCAGACCACCGACGTTCGAGGAGACCTCCATGTCGAAGCGCGCTGCCGGCCTTGCCGCCGTAGCCGTCGTTGCCCTGATGCCGTTCGCCGCCCAGGCGGCGGCACCGGCCTACAAGGACGTGGCGAAGAACTACGCCGACATCGCCCATGCCGCCTACGAGGACGCCACCAACAGCGCCAAGGCGCTGAAGAAGGCGGTGGATGCCCTGGTCGCCAACCCGACGGAGGAGACCCTGGTGAAGGCGCGCGAGGCCTGGAAGGCCGCCCGCGTCCCCTACATGCAGACGGAAGCCTTCCGCTTCGGCAACCCGATCGTCGACGAATGGGAAGGCAAGGTGAATGCCTGGCCGCTGGACGAGGGCCTGATCGACTATGTCGACGACGGCTATGCCGGCGGCGAGAGCAACCCCTACGCCAAGGCCAATGTCATCGCCAACGCGAAGATCACGGCCGGTGGCAAGACGATCAACGCGGCGAAGATCAACAAGGGCCTGCTTGGCGAAAAGCTGCACGAAGCAGGGAAGGTCGAGGCGAACGTCGCCACCGGCTATCACGCCGTCGAATTCCTGCTGTGGGGCCAGGACCTGAACGGCACCGGCCCGGGTGCGGGCGCACGCAAGGCGACCGACTACGCCAAGGGCAAGGACTGCACCAACGGCCATTGCGACCGCCGCGCCCAGTATCTGGCCGTCGCCACCCAGATGCTGGTCGACGACCTCGCCGAGATGACCGCCGACTGGGCGCCGAAGGGCAAGGCCCGCGCCTCCATCGCCAAGGCTCCGGAAGGCGAAGGCATCGCCCGCATGCTGACCGGGCTGGGTTCGCTGAGCTACGGCGAACTGGCGGGCGAGCGCATGAAGCTCGGCCTGATGCTGCACGACCCGGAGGAGGAGCATGATTGCTTCTCCGACAACACCCACAACTCGCACTATTACGACGAAGTCGGCATGGTGAACGTCTACAACGGCAGCTACAAGCGCATCGACGGCAAGACCGTGTCGGGTGCCTCGCTGTCGCAGCTGGTCGCCGCCAAGTCCGCCGACGCCGACGCCGCGGTGAAGACCGCCATGGCCGAGACCATGAAGGCGATGCAGGCGATCAAGGACACCGCCGACAGCGGCAAGATGGCCTACGACCAGATGATCGCCGCCGACAACGAGGACGGCAACAAGCTGGTGGCCTCCGCCGTCGACCGTCTTGTCGACCAGAAGAAGGCGCTGGAAGGCGCCGTCAGCACCCTGGGCGTCTCCATCAGCGTCCAGGGCTCCGACAGCCTCGACGATCCGTCGAAGGTCGGCAAGTAAGCCTGCATCCGGCTCCGGTCCCGCGCCTCATCCGCGCATGACCGTTCCCCCACCTTCCCTTCCGGACCGATCCGGCGCGGAAGGGGCGGGGCCGGAGCCGGTCTTTTCCTGCCTGTCGTTTCCGGACCGCCGTCATGCCGCACCGCCTCGCCGCCGCCCTGTCCCGCCGTGCCCTGCTGCGCGCCGGGGGCGCCGCCGTCGCGGCGGTCGCGCTGGGCGGAACGGGAGCCACCGCGCCAACTGCCGGCGCCCTGAAGCCCGGCCTGACCGGGCCGGCGCCGATCACCGCCGCCGGCGATCTGGTCGAGGTCGAGCTGGTCGCGAAGCAGCGCCTTCAGCGCATCCTGCCGGAGCCCGCCGAACCGTCGCCGCTGATCACCTACGCCGACCGCTTTCCCGGTCCGATCATCCGCATGCGCAAGGGCCAGCGGCTGCGCGCCACGCTCGTCAACGAACTGGACGAGCACACCTCGATCCATTGGCACGGCATCCGCCTGCCGAACCTTGAAGACGGCGTGCCCTACCTGACCCAGCCGCCGACCAGGCCCGGCGAGCGCCACGTCTATGAATTCACCCCGCCCGACGCCGGGTCCTTCTTCTTCCATCCCCACTGCAACACGGTGGAGTTGCTGGGCCGCGGTCTTGCCGGCGTGCTGATCGTGGAGGAGCCGGACGCGCCGAAGGTCGACGCCGACATCGTCTGTCTGGTCAAGGATTGGCAGTTGGACAAGACCGGCAGCTTCGGCGCCTTCATCACCGACCGCGGCGCCGCGCGCGCGGGCACATTCGGCAGCGTGTCGACCGTCAACGGCGCCATCGATCCGGTGATCGAGGTTCCCGCCAACGGCGACATCCGCGCCCGGCTCTACAACATCGACAGCACCCGCGTGGTCGATCTGCGGGTGGAGGGGGCGGAGGCCTGGATCATCGCGGTGGACGGCAATCCGCTGCCGCCCCGCCCGCTCGACGGCTGGCCGATGGGACCGGCGATGCGCATCGACGTGCTGTTCCGCGCTCCTGCCAAGGCCGGCCAGACCCTGCGGCTGACCAACGTCTATTCGGCCGAGCCCCGGCCGCTCGCCACTTTCCGCGCCGTCGGTCCTGCGCTGCCCAACAAGCGCTTCAAGCCGCGCGCCCTGCCCGCCTCCGCCATTCCCGAACCGGACCTGAAGGACGCGCCGATCATCCCGATGGCCTTCTCCGCCACCGCGGTTGCACAGAGCTTCGACCCGGCGATCCTGTCCGGCCTGCCCTATGCCGATTCGCTCTGCCTGTCGGAGAAGACCTTCTGGGCGATCAACCAGCAAAGCTGGCCGGAGGGCGGGCACGAGCATCTGCCCCCGCCGCTGGTCACGCTGGAGAAGGGCCGGAGCTACATCTTCGAGTTGGCCAACCTGACGCCGCACCTGCACCCGATCCACATCCACGGCTACACCTTCAAGGTGCTGTCATCCGACGGCCGCGAGGTGGTGCCCCACCATGCCGACACCGTCCTGCTGGAACCGAAGGAACGCCTGCGCGTCGCCATCAAGGCCGACAATCCTGGCGACTGGATGTTCCACTGCCACATCATCGAACACCAGGACACCGGCATGATGGGATACATCCGCGTTGCTTGAGCATCCAATCATCCGCCCGAAATCCCCTCTCCCCCCTGGGGAGAGGGGCAGGGTGAGGGGGCAGCGCGGGCGCCAGCCCGCGCCAGGGGATTGCCAAGGGGCAGAATGCCCCTTGGCGGCGCGCGATGGCGCGCCGGCCCCCTCACCCTCCCCACGCCTGCGGCGCGGGTCCCCCCCCTCTCCCCGGAGGGGCGAGGGTATGTCGCTCCGCGTCGCAGTTGCTGCCACCCTTCTCCTTTTCCTCGCCCCGGCCACGCACGCAGCCGACAGCCTCGACAACCGCATCGGCGAGGCGCTGTTCCGCCGCATGTGGGTGGCGGCGCCCACCGCGACCCAGGCGGCGGATGGTCTCGGTCCGCTCTACAACGCGCGGTCCTGCGCCACCTGCCATCCGCGCGGCGGCGGCGGCCGTCCGCCCGACCCGGCGGTGGAGGCGGACCAGGGCGTCGGCTATGCGATCAAGCTGAACGACGACCCGGTCTATGGCCGGCAGATCCAGGCCAACGCCATCCTCGGACAGGTGATCGAAGGACGTCCCCGCGTCACCTACCGCGAGGAGGTGGTGCGCTTCCCCGACGGCGAAACCGTCCGGCTGCGCCATCCCACGCCGGTCGTCGAGGATCTGGGCTATGGTCCGCTGGCCGAGGCGACGGTGATGTCCGCCCGCGTACCGCCCCGCGTCCATGGCATGGGCCTGCTCGACCGCATCCCGGCCGAGGCGATCGAGGCGGAGGCGGCAAGGCAGGCGGCGTCCGGCGGTCCGGTGGCAGGGCGGGTCAACCATGTGACGGTGGACGGCAAGCGTCAGGTCGGCCGTTTCGGCTGGAAGGCGATGCACCCCACGCTCGACCACCAGGATGCGGAAGCCTTCAGCCTCGACATCGGCATGTCGACCCCGGCCTTTCCTGAACCCTGGGCCGACTGCACCGCGGCGCAGACCGCCTGCCGCAACGCCCCCCACGGCGACTCCAAGCAATTCGAGGGTCTGGAGATCCCGAGCACGGTGATCGGCCTGATCGACGGCTATCTGCGCGACCTGCCGCCCGACGGCAGCTTGGAGGCGTCGAAGGACAAGGCCGGCACCAAGCTGTTCGCCGACACCGGCTGCGCCGCCTGCCACCGCCCGTCCTGGCGCACGGTGGGGGATCCGGCGCACCCTGCCCTGTCCAGCCGCGACATCTTCCCGCACAGCGACATGCTGCTGCATGACCTCGGTCCCGCCCTGGGCGACGCATTGCCGATGGGCGAGGCGCGCGGAAGCGACTGGCGCACCACGCCGCTGTGGGGGCTGAACCGGCTCGCGGCCAAGGACGGCCGGCTTTCGCTGCTGCATGACGGGCGCGCGCGCAGCGTGACCGAAGCCATCCTGTGGCATGGCGGCGAGGCGGAGGGAGCGAAGGAGCGCTTCATGACCCTGCCTGCGGCGGAGCGGAAACGGCTGGTGCGCTACGTGCTGGGTTTGTAAAGGATGGACGGGGTTTCGATCCGCGTAACCGGCAGAAGGGATTTGATCGTATGCGACGCCGCATAGTGCTTGGGCTGATGTCCGCCGCCGCCGTGGCGGCACTGCTGCCCCGGACCCCGGCCTTCGCCGCCCGCCAGTCGGACAAGGACAGCGCCTTCCTGGCCGGCATGGTCCGCACCCATGCCGTTCCCCGCTTCGACGCGCTGGTGACCGCAGCCACCGCCTATGCCGACACGCTCGACCGCTTCGCCGCCGGCCCCAGCGCCGCCGGCTTGGCAGAGGCGCGGACGGCCCACACCCGGGTCACCGATGCCTGGGCCGGCGTGCAGCATCTGCGGCCGGGCCCGCTGACCGTAAACCTGCGGGCCGACCGCCTGTCCTTCTGGCCGGAACGGGCGGGCGTGGTCCAGCGCCAGATCGGCCAGATCCTGCGCGACCAGGATCCGAAGCTGCTGCAGCCGGGGGCGCTGGCCCGCCAGAGCGCGGCCGTGCAGGGCCTGACCGTGCTGGAACGGCTGCTGTTCGACGAGAACGTCACGGTGGAGAGCTTCACCGGCAGCGACGCCAAGCGCTTCCGCGGGCTGCTCGCCGCCGCCGCCGCCCGCAACGTCGTCGCCATCGCGACCGATGCGCGCGACGGCTGGAAGGAACTGGAGGCGCCGCTTGCCGCCGGCCAGGCGACCGTGCTCGGCCCCACCGCGTCGGAGGCCGTGAACACGCTCTACGCCTCCGCCATCACCGCCATGCAGGTCATCATCGACCAGAAGCTGATGGCCCCGCTCGGCACCGGCATCGAGGATGCCAAGCCGACGGTCGTCGAGGCTTTGCGCAGCGGCCGGGCGCTGCGCAACATCGCGCTGAACCTGGAGGGGCTGCGCGCCCTGCTGATGGGCGAGAATGGCGGTCCCGGCTTCGTTTCGCTGCTGCCGCCGGGCGAGGACGGGTCGACCGCCAAGCAGGCGATCGACGAGAGTTTCGCTGCTGCCATCGGCGCGGTGGACGCGGTGCCCGGTCCGCTGAACAAGGCGGTGACCGACCCCGCCGCCCGCAAGAAGGCCGACGGCGCTCTGCGCCTGATCAAGGCGGCGCGGGTGGAGATGCTGGGTACGCTCGCCCCGCAGTTGGACATCACGCTGGGCTTCAACGAACTGGACGGGGACTGACGCATGGCCGGAAAGGGCGCGATGGACCGCCGGAACATCCTCGGCCTGCTCGCCGCTCCGGCATTGGGTGGGCGCCTGCTGGGCGGCGGGCTGCTGGCCATTCTGACCGGCAAGGCCCATGCCGCCGGCAACGGCGCGATCTATCTCAACGCCTATGCCACCGCTGGGGCGGAGCCGCGCTACGGCGTCGCGGCGCTGAATCCCGCCGGCAAGGTGCTGTTCACCACCCCCACCCCCGGCCGCGCCCATGGCATCGTGCCGCGTCCGGGGATGGCCGAGGCGGTGGTCTTCGCCCGCCGGCCCGGCCGCTGGTTCCAGACCCTGTCGCTGACCGATGGCGCCGCCGGTCCGGTGGTGCGGGCGCCGGACGACCGCCGCTTCACCGGCCATGGCGACTATTCCGCCGACGGCCGCACCCTCTATGTCGCCGAGGACGACGTCCCGCGGGAAGAAGGGGCGATCGGTGTCTATGACGCCACCGACAATTACCGCCGCGTCGGCGCCATCCCCACCCACGGGCTGGGGCCGCACGAACTGATCCTGATGCGGGACGGCGCCACGCTGGCGGTCGCCAACGGCGGCGTCATCACCCATCCCGACACCGGCCGGGCCAAGCTGAACCTCGACAGCATGGATGCGTCGCTGACCTATGTGGAGGCGGCGACCGGCAAGCTGCTCGACAAGGTCCGCCTGCCGGAGGAGCACAGCAACCTCGGCATCCGCCACATCGCCCTGCTGGACGATGGCGGCATCGCTTTCGGCACCCAGGACGAGCGGCCCATCGGCATGCTGCAGCCGCTGACCGGCGCCCACCGCCCCGGCAGCGGGGCCGTCCGCCTGTTCGACACGCCGGAGGACGTGCTGTCGCGCATGCAGGGCTATATCGGCAGCGTCGCGTCGGACGGCCGGACCGTCGCCGCCAGTTCGCCGCTGGGCGGGATCATCGGACTGTGGGACGCAGTGAGCGGCGAGTGGCTTGGCTCGACCACGCTGGCAGACGGCTGCGGGCTGGCGCCGAACGGCGAAGGCTATCTGGCGACCAGCGGGCTGGGCGTGATCGAGCCGGTGTCGAACACGGCCACCGCCGGGCCGGAGCACCGGGCGCCGGAGTTCCGCTGGGACAACCACCTGACGCGGCGGGTGGGGTGAGGTTCGGTAGTGCGGAGTTGGACCCCCACCTAACCTCCCCCGCTGGGCGGGGGAGGGACTGCCGTCACTCTCCCGAACGAGCACTTACCCCCTCCCCCGCCCAGCGGGGGAGGGTTGGGGTGGGGGCAATCGAAGCCTGCCACCTACCCCGCCAGCGCCGCCGCATGATGGCGCAGATGGTCCTCGATGAACGTGCTGATGAAGAAATAGCTGTGGTCGTAGCCCGGCTGCATGCGCAGCGTCACCGGGTATCCCACCGCCTCCGCCGCTTCGACCAGCGCCTGCGGCTTCAACTGCGCCTCCAGGAAGCCGTCGCGGTCGCCCTGGTCGATCAGGATCGGCAGCCGCTCCGTCGCCTTGCCGATCAGCGCGCAGGCGTCCCACTCCAGCCAGCGGTCCCGGTCCGGCCCCAGATAGCGGCCGAACGCCTTCTCGCCCCAGGGCACCGCCGCCGGGTTGACGATGGGAGCGAAGGCCGAAACCGCCTTGTAGACGCCGGGATGCTTCAGCGCGCAGACCAGCGCGCCGTGCCCGCCCATCGAATGCCCGGCGATGGAGCGGCGGTCGGTGACCGGGAAGTTCTCCTCGATCAGCGCCGGCAGTTCCCGCGTCACATAGTCGTGCATGCGGTAATGCCCCGCCCACGGCTCCTCCGTCGCATCGACGTAGAAGCCGGCGCCGAGGCCGAAATCCCAGCCGCCGTCGGGATCGCCCGGCACCCCGTCGCCGCGCGGGCTGGTGTCGGGGGCGACGATGGCAAGGCCGAGTTCCGCCGCGACGCGGAAGGCGCCGGCCTTCTGGGTGAAGTTCTCGTCGTTGCAGGTCAGGCCGGACAGCCAATAGAAGACCGGCACCTTGGCGCCGTCCTCCACCTGCGGCGGCAGGAAGATGGCGAAGGTCATGTCGCAATCCACCGCCGCGGACTGGTGCCGCACCCGCTTCAGCCGGCCGCCGAAGACGCGGGTTTCCGACAGGGTGGTGAGGGGGTCGGTCATGGAACTGCCTTTTTGTAAGTCGCTGCCCTGATCGCTCCCTCCCCCGGTGCGGGAGAGGGGAGCGTCGTCATCTTACCGGCCGTCGCCTCACTGGTTGTAGAGGATGACCGAGCGGATGCTCTTGCCCTCATGCATCAGGTCGAAGGCGTGGTTAATGTCTTCCAGCCCCATGGTATGGGTGATGAAGGTGTCCAGCTCGAACTCGCCGCGCAGGTAGCGCTCCACATAGTCCGGCAGCTCCGACCGGCCCTTGACGCCGCCGAAGGCGGACCCGCGCCAGACGCGGCCGGTGACCAGTTGGAACGGACGGGTGGAGATCTCCTCCCCGGCGCCGGCGACGCCGATGATCACCGACTCGCCCCAGCCCTTGTGGCAGCATTCCAGGGCGGCGCGCATGATCTTCACGTTGCCGATGCACTCGAAGCTGTAATCGACGCCGCCGTCGGTCATTTCCACCAGCACTTCCTGGATCGGGCGGTCGTAGTCCATCGGGTTGACGACGTCGGTGGCGCCCAGCTGCTTGGCGATCTCGAACTTCGACGGGTTGATGTCGACGCCGATGATGCGGCTGGCCTTCGCCATGGTGGCGCCGATGATGGCCGACAGGCCGATGCCGCCCAGGCCGAAGATGGCGACGGTCGAGCCCGGCTCCACCTTCGCCGTGTTCATCACCGCGCCCATGCCGGTGGTGACGCCGCAGCCCAGCAGGCAGACCTTCTCAAGCGGCGCCGCCTTGTTGATCTTGGCGAGAGCGATCTCCGGCAGCACCGTGTATTCGGAGAAGGTCGAGGTGCCCATGTAGTGGGCGATCTCCTTGCCCTTCAGGGAGAATCGGCTGGTGCCGTCCGGCATCAGGCCCTTGCCCTGGGTGGCGCGGATCGCCTGGCACAGGTTGGTCTTGCCGGACAGGCAGAATTTGCACTTGCCGCATTCCGGCGTGTAGAGCGGGATCACGTGGTCGCCTACCGCGACGGAGGTGACGCCGGGGCCGACCTCCACCACCACGCCGCCGCCCTCATGGCCGAGGATGCAGGGGAAGACGCCTTCCGAATCCTTGCCGGACAGGGTGTAGGCGTCGGTGTGGCAGACGCCGGTGGCGACGATGCGGACCATCACCTCGCCGGCCTTGGGTGCCGCGACCTCGACCTCCTCGATCTCCAGCGGACGGTTGGCTTCCCAGGCGACGGCGGCGCGCGACAGGACCATGTGGCTTTCCTTCCCGAAAACGGATTGGCCAATGCGGATTGGCATTTGATTACCGCAGTGTAGACCGCGAGCGGTCATTGCCAGAACGGCGATTTTGGGAATAGATTTTTGCCATATGGGGATAATGGCCGGGCGTCCCTGGGAGAAAGCCCTGGGAGAAAGATCATGAGCGGCTGGGACGGCATCGACGAATTCGTGGCGGTGGCCGAAACCGGCAGCTTTTCCCGTGCGGCGGAGCGGCTGCGCGTCTCCTCCTCCCACGTCAGCCGCAGCGTGGCGCGGCTGGAGGACCGGCTGCAGGCCCGCCTGTTCTATCGCACCACCCGCAAGGTCAGCCTGACGGAGAGCGGCCACACTTTCCTCGCCCGCTGCCGACGGCTCGCCGAACAGCGAGACGAGGCCTTCCTGGCGGTGGGTGCGCTCCAGGGCGGCAGAGACGCCGAGGTGAAGGGGATGCTGCGCATGACCTGCTCCACCGCCTATGGCGAGCAGTTCGTCATGCCGCTGATCAACGACCTGATGGAGCGGCACCCGCAGCTCAGCATCGAGGTGGAGTTGACCAACCGGCAGCTCGATCTGGTGCAGGAAGGCTACGATCTGGCGATCCGCCTCGGCCGCCTCAGCGAATCGAGCATGGTGGCGACCCGCATCGCCCCCCGCGTCATGCATCTGTGCGCCGCACCGGACTATCTGGACCGCCACGGCATCCCCGAAAGCTTGGCGAGCCTCGGCACCCACCAATGCCTGATCGGCACGTCGGATCATTGGCTGTTCGACGACAATGGGCAGGACTGGCTCTTCCGTCCGCGTGGCCGCTGGCGCTGCAACAGCGGCTTCTCCGTTCTGGATGCCGCACTGCGCGGATTCGGACTGTGTCAGCTGCCGGATTACTACGTGCGCGAGCCGGTGGCGGACGGGCGGCTGGTTTCCCTGCTGGACCGCCACCGGCCGCCGAACACCGCGGTGTGGGCGGTCTATCCACAGAAGCGCCACGTCCCGCCCAAGGTGCATGCGGCAATCCGGCATCTGAAGGAAGGGCTGGCGCGGCGGGCGGAATATCGTTGAGGGCGGTTTGCCACAATGCAAATGCGAATGACTTGCATTATCATTTGAAACGCCCTACCCTCCGCCTGTTCCCCAAAGCGGAGTTCGCCATGTCCACCATGTCGTCCCATCGCCACGCCATGCCGGCCCGCGAGCGTTTCCAGGATCTGCACGCTGCGGAGGCGCTGGTCGTGTCCGTTCTGCGCCTGTGGGCCGAACTGCTGCGCGAGCCGGACCGCCAGCATCCGCACTGGCAGGACGGCATGACCGCGGCGGGCCTGTCCAACGACGCCGCGGTGGCGTTCGACACGCTGATGCGCATCGTGCTGGCGGCGACCACCCGTCCGCTGGACCTGCACCGGCCGCCCTGCCCGTCGCTCGGCGTCGACGAGGCGCTGCTGCTCGACATGCTGCGGCTTGCCCAGCAGGGGCAGCATGGCGAGGCCGGACTGCTGATGAACGACTGGCTGCCGCTGCCGGGCGTGCGGATGGCGATGGCGCCGCTCTGCGTCCTGGCCTCCGCACTGTCCCGCGCCGGACTGCAGATGCCCGACCCGGCGGCGGAAGACGCGTGGCCCCATCGGACGGCGGTCGAGCGCATGGAGCGTCCCCGCCCGACCGCCGACCGCGGCGCCACCCTGCTTCACTGAAGACACGCCGCTCCGGGAGAGCGCGCCGTCTTTCTCAGCGGCGCACCCCGGCGGCGATGCGGTCGGCGAAGGTGGCGACCGCCTGGCTCATCGCCCGCACCAAGGCATCCGGCTCGGCGCTGGCGGCGGGAATTTCCACCGTCTCGCGCGACGGGCCGCTCTTCCGGGCGCCGCCGGCCTGCGACAGGCTCCATTGCGCGTCGAGTACCACCCGGCCGCTGACGTCGGCATCGAATCGCAGAACGGTGACGGCAAGCACCGCCGTGCCCTCCCCCACCGCGCTGCCGGCCACCGGCAGGACGGTCACGCCCGGCAGGCGCGCCGCCAGATCACCGGCCAGTGTGGAGCGCAGCCCGTCGGCCAGCGGCTCGGCCCAGCGGTCGAACTCCAGCGCCTCGACCCGGTTGCCGTCGATGCGGCGGACGATCTGCGGCCGGTCGACCAGCATCGGCAGGTCCAGCGATCCCAGCGCCAATGTCTGGGGTACGGTGCGGACAGGCTGCGCCGTTGCCGCCGGCGGCACCACCGCCAGCGTGTAGAGCCGGCTCTCCGGCGTCGACTGGCAGGCCGCCAGCACCAGCACGGGCAGCGCCATCGCTGCCGCCCGCCATCCGCGCACCCGTCCCATCGCCATCCCTTCCCCCATCCCCTACGGTCTCTTGCCCCGGATCAGTGCCTCCGGGTGACGTTCCAGATAGTCGGCCAGCACGCGGAAGGACCGCGCGGCGTCGTTCAACTGCCGCATCACCCCCGCCAGATCGGCCTGCCCGCCGCCGCCGCCCAACAAGCCGTTGGCGCTGTTCAGCGTTCCCTGCGCCGCCGTCGCCACCCCGCGCAGGCTCTTCACCAAGTCCGGCAACTGGCGGTCGGCATCGCGCATCAGCGCGTCGGCGCTGCCCAGCGCCTTGGCAAGCGCCGCCAGGGAGCGCGCGAGATCCGGCGAACCGGCGAGGCCGCTGACCGACTGCAGCGTGCCGCGCAGGTCGGCGATCAGCGCGTCCAGCGGCAGCGCGGAGACCTTCTCCATCACCACGCCTGCCGACGCCATGATCGAATCGAGATCGCTGGACGCCACCGTCGGCAGTTCCGACCGTTCGGACCCCGGCGAAGGCGGCACGCCCGGCGCATAGTCGAACGACACCAGCTTCTGCCCGGTCAGCAGGTTTCCGGACGCCAGACGGGCGCGCAGTCCCTTTTCCACCTGGGTGGCAATCAGCTTGCGCACCGCCGCCTCGTCCATCGGCCGGCCATCGACGACGGAATAGGTCCGGGCGACAAGGTCGGGCTCGAAATCGATGTCGACGGGAATGCGCAGTTCCTGCGTCGCCTCGTCATACTCAAGCCGCACCGCCGCCACATGCCCGACCGTCAGCCCGCGCATCAGCACCGGCGCCCCCGCCTGCAGTCCCTGGACCGAACCGGGGAACTCCAGCCGGTAGCGCACGCGCAACCGGTCCCGTGCCGCGGCGGCCGTCGCCTGATCCTCATAGAGGGTGAAGGTCGACCAGTCCTTCGCCTGCTCCCCCGCCTCCGGATCGGGCGGGGTTTCCAGCACCACGCCGCCCAGCGCCAGCGTTTTGAGCGACTCCGTCTGGAACTTGAGACCCTCGGCCCCGGCGGTGAACTGAACGCCCGAGGACCGCCAGAACCGGCTGCCGTCGCGCACCAGCCCCTCGTAGGGCGCGCGGATGAAGATGGAGACCGACACCGTGCGGTCCTGGGGCGACAGGTTGTAGCCCATCACCTCACCCACCTGGACGCCGCGGAAATAGACCGGGGAGCCCTGCGCCAGCGATCCCAGCTGTTCCGCCTTCAAGGAGAAGCTGCGGCCCGGCACGTCGGCGCGGATCACCGGCGGTTCGTCCAGCGCGTCGAACTCGCTCCGGTCCTCGCCGCCGCCGGGTTCCATCTCCACATAGGTGCCGGACACCACGGTGCTCAGCCCCGAGACCCCGCCCAGGCTGAGGCGCGGCGCCACCACCCAGAAGCGGGTCCCCTCCTTCAGGTGGCGGCCGGCGGTGCGGTCCATGCGGGCGGTGGCGATCACCTGGGACAGGTCGTCGGACAGGCGGACCGACTCGATCACGCCGAGATCGACGTTCTTGTGCTTGATGCGAGTCCGCCCCGCCTCCAGCCCGTCGCCGGACTGGAAGGTGATGACGATCTGCGGGCCGCGGTCCTCCAGCCAGCGCCAGCCGAGCCAGCCGGCGATCAGCGCCGCCACCAGCGGCAGCAGCCACAGGAAGGACAGCCTGCGGCGCGTCGACACCTCGACCTCCGGCGGGTGCGAGGGCGGGGGCGGCGGAGCGGCGGAAGAGGCGGAAGGCGGGGGCTGGCCGGCGTCAGTCATGCCGCACCCCGTCCGCCCGGTCCCACATCACGCGCGGGTCGAAGACGTGGCTTGCCAGCATGGTCAGGATGACCACGGCGGCGAAGGCGATCGCGCCGGAATCGGCGCGGACGGAGGCGACGGCGCCGAACTGCACCAGTGCCGTGAGGATGGCGATCATGAATACGTCCACATTGGACCAGCGCCCGATGGCGTCGATGAAGCGGTAGAGCCGGGTCCGTCCCTGCAGCCGAGCGGCCGATCCGCGCCAAGCGGCAACGACGAACCACGCCAACCCGCCCAGCTTCAGCAGCGGCACGGCGATGCTGGCGACGAAGACCAGCAGGGCCAGCGGCCACATGCCGGACCCCGCCAGTTCTCCCACCCCGCCCAGGATCGTGCTGGGGTCGCCCTGGCCGAAATTGACGACGGTCATCACCGGCAGCAGGTTGGCCGGGACGTAGAGGATTGCACTGGTCGCCACCAGCGCCGTGGTGCGCCCCAGGCTGTCGGGTTCCCGCTCATGCATGCGGCTGCCGCAGCGGGTACAGCGGTGCGGTGCGGGCTCATGGTCATGGCCGTGGACCCGCTGGCAGACCGGGCAGGCGACCCAGCGCTGTGGGGACGGTGAAGGATCTGCAGGCACATGGTCGATGGCCGACCACAGCGCCCGGCGGTCGAGCCCCTGGTCCATCGCGGTGATCGCCAGCACATAGCCGCCGAGCGCCAGCCCACCGGTCAGCAGTTCCGCATTGGCGAATCCGTACAGCTTGGAATAGCCGACCAGCAGGCCGAGCAGGAAGACGTCCAGCATCGCCCAGGGGCGCAGGGACTCGGTCAAGGCGAACAGCCGGGCGGTCGAACGCGGCGATTCCGGCGGGCGTCCCCCGTGCAGGCGAAGCAGCACGGCGATCACCCCCACCACGCGGACCACCGGCGCACCCAGCACCAGCAGCCCGACCAGCAGCGACAGCGGCCACATCCCCTGGTCGGCCAGCGCCTCCAACCCGGTGGTGACCAGACCGGCGCGGTCGTTGCCCTGGATATGCACCGCCATCAGCGGATTGACGGCGATCAGTCCCAGCAGCAGCAGCGCGGTCAACGCCATCGGCAGGGCATGATGCACCCCGCCCGTCACATGCCGGTACAGCAGCGCGCCGCACCGGGTGCAGACGGCCCGGCCACCGCGGGGCAACTCTCGGACACGGTGAAGCCGCCCGCAATCCGGACAGCCGATCAGATCGTCCCGCACGGTTGCCAGATGTCCACTCAACCCGACCTTGCCCTGCCATCCCCACATGCACGCGCCCAAACCGATTTTAATGCAAATCCCACACTCCAATTGGCTTTTTCAGGCAGTTGCGCAAGCCCCGGCGAACGGGGTAGGCGGTTTTCCGCCGCATTGCAGCAATACCGGCTGACTGACCGGGAATTGGCGATTGACCGTAAGATTATGTACATACATTATCGCGGAAACGTCACATCGCGGCGCGGAGAGCGGGGTGCAGGGGGTGGCACGGCAAGGCCTGACCGGACAGGACCGCGTTGGCGGACCGGCACCCACGCCGGCCGGCGCCCCGCGGGATGACCTTTCCCCCAACGGCCTCTCACTCGACGGCCTCACCCTCGACGGCCGCGGCGCGCTGTTCGACCAGATCAAGCGCGCCGTTGCCGGCCAGATCCTGCGGGGCCGCTGGCAGGCCGGGCAACGCCTGCCCAACGAGGCGGAGTTGTCGAGCCTCTATGGCGTCTCCCGCCAGACGGTTCACAAGGCCATCGCATTGCTGGCGCGGGAGGGATTCCTCGTCCGCCGCCGCCGTGCCGGGACCTTCGTCGCCACCGGGCGCCGCGACCGCTTCGCCCTGCCCATCGAGGACATCGGCGACGTCGTCGCGCGGGAGGGCCGTGTTTACGAGTTCCGCATCCGCGAACGCAAGAGCCTTCGTAACGGACAGGGCATCCGCTGGCCCGACCTGCCCGACGGTGCGCCGATCCTGGCGCTGGAGTGCCTGCATTTCAGCGACGGAACGCCGATCCAGCATGAGCGACGTCTCGTCAATCTCGACGCCGTTCCGGAAGTGGCGGAGGAATCGTTCGACAGCGTGGCGCCCAGCCGTTGGCTGGTCGACCGGGTTCCCTGGTCGTCGGCCGACCACACGGTGCGCGCGGTCAACGCCACGGCGGAGATGGCGGCGCTGCTGGGGGTGGAGGCCGGAGCGGCCTGCCTGTCGATCCGGCGGCAGACCATGCATCTCAGCCGGCCGGTGACGCTGGTACATTTCCTCTCGGTCGGCGACCGGTTCAGCCTCAGCGGATCGTCGATCACCGACAGCGCGACCGAGTTGAATTTGTAAACACAAAAGGACCGGCTACAGTCGGCCGGCCACGACAGGGGACCACTCACGATGGAGAGCAAGGGTATGGTTCGGACGATGTTCAAGGCGGCGCTGCTGGGCGCCACTCTGCTGGTAACCGGTGCCGCGGCCGGCTCGGCGATGGCCGACACGCTGGCCGACGTGAAGAAGGCCGGTGTCCTCACCGTCGCCACCGAGATGCAGTTCCCGCCCTTCGACTTCCTGGAGAACAACGAATACAAGGGCGTCGATCGCGACCTGATCGACGAGGTGGCGAAGGAGCTGGGCGTCAAGGCCAAGCACATCGACCTGCCCTGGACCAGCGTCCTGCCCGGCCTGGAAGCCAAGAAGTTCGATCTGGTCATCGCCCCGGTGACGATCACGAAGGAGCGCATGAAGCGCTACGCCTTCACCGTTCCGATCTCCGAGGCGACCGCCGCGATGATGAAGCGCGCCGACGACAAGAGCATCAACAAGCCGGAGGACATCGCCGGCAAGAAGGTCGGCGGCGGCAAGGGCACCTCGCAGCTGGCCCAGGTCAAGGAATTCGGCCAGACCCTGCCGACCCCGCCGGACGTGCGCGAGTATGTCGACAGCAACCAGTCCTACGCCGATCTGGCCGCGGGCCGCATCGATGCGTCGGTCAATTCGCTGCCGAACCTCGCCTTCGCCGCCGCCCAGCGCAAGGAGACCTTCGCCGTCGTCCTGCCGCCCTTCGGCAAGCCCTCCTACTTCTCGTGGGTCGGCCGCCTCAGCGACGACGACAAGAGCCTGATCGAGGCGGTGAACGCCGCCCTCGTGAAGATCCAGAAGGACGGCCGCATGGCGACCATCCAGAAGAAGTGGTTCGGCGTTTCGCAGGAACTGCCGACCACCGTTCCGGAACCGCAGCTGTAAGGGATGCGGTTCACTCCCTCTCCCCCGCTCACGCGGAAACTTCGTTTGCGCTGACGCGACAGGCGGACCATTGGTCCGCCGAAAGCGGGGAGAGGGTCGGGGTGAGGGGGACGCGGGGTGTGGCTTTGCAAGGATGCGGAGCGCTGCACGCCCCCAACCTCCACCCCATGCATCCCCCTCACCCTAACCCTCTCCCCGGGGGGGAGAGGGGATTAGGTTCCGGTATTCCGCCGACGAAGGCCCATCAATGAAGTTCAGCGTCATCATCGACGCCCTTCCCCATCTGTTGGGGGCGGCCGTCACGACCGTATGGGTCTCGCTGCTCGGCGTGCTGCTGGGACAGGTGATCGGCTTGGTCGTCTGCGTGGCGCGGCAGTCCGGCGGCCGTGCGGCGGACATGGCCGGCGGCGTCTATGTCAGTTTCTTCCGCGGCGTGCCGCTGCTGATCCAGCTTCTGCTGATCTACTACATGCTGCCGCTGATCGGCATCGACGTGCCGCCGCTGGTCGCCTCCATCGCCGCGCTCGGCCTCGCATCGGGCGCCTATGTGTCGGAGATCTACCGCGGCGCGCTGAACGCCGTCCCGCACGGACAGTCGGAAGCGGCGCTGGCGCTGGGCTTCCCCGGATCGGCGATCTGGACGCGCATCCTGCTGCCGCAGGCCTTCCGCATCTCGGTGCCGGCCCTGGTCAACGAACTGATCCTGCTGCTGAAGGCGTCCTCGCTGATCTCCGTCGTCGGGGTGGCGGAGCTGACGCGGACCAGCCAGACCATTTCTGCCGCCAACTACCGCCCGCTCGAGATTTATCTCGCGGCCGGCGTCATCTATCTGGCGATCAACGGCGCGCTTGCCCTGTTCGGCACGCTGGTCGAACGCCGCCTGCAACAGGCCTGATCCGATGTTGGACCTCTCCCTTCTCGTCCAGTACGGCCCGGCGCTGCTGCGCGGCTTCGGCGTCACCATCCTGTGCTGGGGCGCCGGCTGCCTGATCGGCATGGTGCTGGGCTTCGTCCTGATGCTGCTGCGCCAAATCCCGGTGAAGCCGCTGCGCTGGGTCATCCGCGCCTATATCGAGGTGATCCGCGGCACACCCTTCCTGATCCAGCTGTTCCTGCTCTACAGCGGCGGCCCGTCCATCGGCCTGCGGCTGGAGGCGACGGCGGCCGGCATCCTCGGCCTCGGCATCTACGGCAGCGCCTATTTCGCCGAGATCTTCCGCGCCGGCTATCAGGCGGTGCCGAAGGGGCAGGTGGAGGCCGCGCTCAGCCTCGGCATGTCCTACGGCTCGATCCTGCGCCGGGTGATCGTGCCGGCAATGCTGGTGTCCACCATTCCGGCCATCGTCAACATGATGGCGATCCTGACCAAGGAGACGGTGGTGCTGTCGATCATCACCGTGCCGGAACTCATGTACGAGATGCAGACGATGGCGGCGGAAACCTTCGCCACCTTCGAGACCATCGTCGGCATGGCGCTGTTCTACTGGCTGCTGGTGGAGGTGGTGTCGCGCCTGGGCCGCCGGCTGGAAGCCCGCGTCACCCGTTTCCTGACCCATGCGTCGCCGCAGGGCTCCTCGACCCAGACCGCAACCGCGAGGGCGTGATGACCACCATTTCCGAAACCGCCTCCTCGCCCCGTTCCGCCACCGCCGGGGATGCCGCGCCGATGGTCACCATCCGCGGCGTCAGCAAGAGCTTCGGCACCAACGAGGTGCTGCGCGACATCGACCTGACCGTCAACAAGTCGGAGGTCGTCTGCCTGATCGGCCCCAGCGGGTCGGGAAAGAGCACGCTGCTGCGCTGCGTCAACTTCCTGGAGGTCTACGACCGCGGCGAAATCCGCATCGAAGGCAAGCTGGTCGGCTACACCGAAGGCACGCCGCGCCGCCGCCTGTCGAACCGCGACCTGCGGGAACTGCGGCGCAACGTCGGCATGGTGTTCCAGCAGTTCAACCTGTGGCCCCACATGACGGCGCTGGAGAATGTGGCCGAAGCCCTGGTGCAGGTCCGCGGCATGGACAAGGCCGCGGCAGCCGCCCATGCCCGCCGGATGCTGGACCGCGTCGGTCTGTCCGCCAAGACCGACAGCTATCCCGCCCGCCTGTCGGGCGGCCAGCAGCAGCGCGTGGCAATCGCCCGCGTCATCGCGATGGAACCCCATCTGATGCTGTTCGACGAGCCGACCTCGGCCCTCGACCCCGAACTGGTGGGCGAGGTGCTGCAGGTCATGCGCGATCTTGCCGCCGACGGCATGACCATGGTGGTGGTGACGCACGAGATGGGCTTCGCCGCCAACGTCGCCGACAAGGTGGCCTTCCTCGACCACGGCCGCATCGCCGCCTTCGGCACCCCGCGCGAGGTCTTCCACGAATCCACGGAACCGCGGGTGCAGCAGTTCCTGCAGACGTATCACGAGCGGAACAGCTTCTAAGTTCTTGCAGTGCACCACCTGGCATTGCCCCCTCCCTTCCCATGCTGACGCATGGGCCCCTCCCCTCCCCCGCTTCGCGGGAGAGGGTGGATTTGCGTTATAGCGGCAGTCCCCTCTCCCGCGGAGCGGGGGAGGGTTAGGGAGGGGGCATAAGTTGCGAATTTGGCAACTTCCCCCCTGGCACGCGCTTCATATACTCGCTAAGAACCTTTCGCATGCGCAACAGAACTGCAACGCGAAAGCTCGTCCCCCGTCGATGATCGAACTCCGGTCAGTCACCCACGCCTATGGCGACCGTCCCGTCCTGCACGACCAGTCGCTGCGGCTGGCGGAGCGGCGCATCGCCATTCTCGGCGGCAATGGGTCGGGGAAGAGCACGCTGGCGCGGCTGCTGAACGGGCTGATCGTACCGACCGCCGGCAACGTTACCGTCGATGGATTGGACACCCGCACCGAAGGCCGGGCCGTGCGCCAGCGGGTGGGGTTCGTCTTCCAGAATCCAGACACCCAGATCGTCTATCCGACGGTCGAAGAGGACATCGCCTTCGGGCTGAAGGCGCGCAAGCTGCCGAAGGACGAGATCGCCCGCCGCGTCGCCGGGGCGCTGGAGCGCTACGGCCTCGACCGCTACCGCCACCAGCCGGCCCACCAGATGAGCGGCGGCGAGAAGCAACTGCTGGCCATCGCCGGGGTGCTGGTGCTGGAACCGGCTTATGTGATCTTCGACGAGCCGACAACCCTGCTCGACCTGCGCAACCGCCGCAAGGTGATCGAACTGCTGCGCGGACTGCCGCAGACGGTGATCGTCGTCACCCACGACCTCGACATGGTGAAGGACTTCGACCGGGCGCTGGTGCTGGAGGATGGCCGCGTCGTGGCGGATGGGCCGCCGGCGGAGACCGTGCCGGCCTACATCGAGCGGCTCGGCTGATGCTGGGGCTCTACCTGCATCGGGAGTCGGCCATCCACCGCCTGCCGGCGGGGGCGAAGCTGGGCGGGCTGCTGCTGGTGACCATCATCGTGCTGGCGCTGCCCGGTGCCTGGGGAGCATTGGCCGCCGGGTTGGCCGGGGCGACGGTGCTGGTCGCCGCGAAGCTGCCCATCGGGCGGGTGCTGAAGGAGTTGCGGGCGCCGGTCGTCATGCTGACCCTGCTGTTCGGCTTCCAGTCCCTGCTGGCCGGCGGCGGGTGGGAGGAGACGGCGGTCGCCATCGCCCGTTTCGCCGCCCTGATCCTGCTGGCGACCCTGGTCACGCTGACCACCCGCGTCATGGACATGGTCGACCTGTTCGAGCGGCTGTTCGGCCTGCTGCGCCCGGTCGGGGTCAACCCGGCCAAGATGGCGCTGATGCTGGCCTTGACCATCCGCTTCATCCCCCTGCTGGGCGAGCAGGTGCGCGAGGTGCGGATGGCCCAGCGCGCCCGCGGCGTCGAGCGCAACATAGCCGCCCTGTTCGTTCCGCTGCTGGTCAAGATCCTCACCATGGCCGATGATCTGACCGCCGCATTGGAAGCACGCGGCTACGATCCGGCGGACTCCGGATCACAAGCCGCAACAAAAAACAGTACACAACGATAACGTCACCATCCGAAGGAAGCGTCCGCAATGCTGTCCACCCGCGACCTCGTCCTCTGTGCCCTGTTCGCCGCCCTGCTGGGCGGGCTCGGCATGGCGCCGCCGATCCCGCTCGGTTTCCTGCCGGTGCCGGTCACCGCGCAGACGCTGGGCGTCATGCTGGCCGGCACCATCCTGGGCGCCAAGCGCGGCGGCATCGCCGCCCTGCTGTTCGTTCTGCTGGTTGCCGCCGGATTGCCGCTGCTGGCCGGCGGGCGTGGCGGCATCGGCGTGCTGATGGGGCCGACCGGCGGTTTCGTGCTGTCCTGGCCGGTGGCCGCCTTCGTCACCGGCTGGCTGGCGGAGCGCTTCGCCACCAACGCCAACCCGATCCGCCTGTTCGCGGTCAGCGTCGTCGGCGGCATCCTTGTCGTCTATGCCGGCGGCATTCCCTGGCTGTGGCTGGTCGCCGGCCTGCCGGTCGAGAAGGCCGTCTTCGGCTCGCTCGCCTTCGTGCCGGGCGACCTGATCAAGGCCGGCATCGCCGCGGTGGCCGCGGCGGGCGTCCGCCGGGCCGGCATCCTGCCGATTCATGCCTGAGAGTATGGCGCCTGAGAGAATGGCGCCTGACCGATCGTCATCGAGCGGCGGCATCACCGGGGCGGACAACCTCGCACGCCCATTCGCGCTCGCGGCCGGGCGCACGCCCGGCCATCCCGCCCTGGTGTTCGATGGCGTGGCGGTGTCCTACGCCGCCCTGCTGGAGCAGGTACGGCGGGCAGGCTCCGGGGTAGCGGCCCTGCGGACGGACGGTGCATCGCCGCGCGTGGCGCTCAGCCTCGGCAACCGTGCGGAGCTTCCGGCCCTGTTCTTCGGCATCGTCGCGGCCGGTGGCATCGTCGGGCTGCTCGATCCGAAATGGAGCGCGGCGCAGACCGCTGCCGCACTCGATACCTTCCAGCCGGACCTGCACCTGACGACGGAGACCGCGGCCGCGTGGATCGCCGCACAGCCGGCGGGCTGGAGCATTCCGGCGGTCGACCCGAGGACGCCTTTTCTGGTCGGCTTCACCTCCGGCACCACCGGGCGGCCGAAGGCTTTCATCCGCAACCAGGGGTCATGGCTGGCGACGCTGGAGGCGAGCCGGGTGGAGTTCGGCATCGGGTCCGACGATGTCGTGCTGGTGCCGGGGCCGCTGGTCCATGGCCTCGGCCTCTACGGCGCGGTGGAAGGGCTGTCGGTCGGCGCCACGATCCGGGTGCAGCCGAAATTCGACGGGGCGGACGCGGCGGCGCAGTTGGCGGAGCGGGGTGTCACCACGCTGGTGCTGGTGCCGACGATGCTGGTCGGCATTCTCGACGCGGCGGAACGCGACGGCCGGCACTTCCCCGCCCTGCGCCGGGTGGTCTGCTCCGGCGCCAAACTGGCGCCCGCCGTGCATGACCGGCTGGCGGCGCTGTGCCCCGATGCCGCGGTGCTGGAATATTATGGCGCGTCGGAACTGAGCTTCGTCAGCCTGCGCTCGTCGCACGAGGGCGCTCCGGCGGACAGCGTCGGCCGCCCCTTCCATGGGGTGGAGCTGAGCCTGCGCGACGATGACGGCAACCCGGTGGAGCGCGGCCGGCCCGGTACCGTCTGGGTGCGGAGCGGCATGCTCAGCGACGGCTATCTCGGCACCACCGACGGCGCCGGATATCGCGAGCGGGACGGCTGGGGCACGGTCGGCGATTACGGCTGGATCGACGGCGAGGGCTGGCTGCGGCTGGTCGGACGCGCCGGCGACATGGTCATCACCGGTGGCCTGAACGTCTATCCGGCGGAGGTGGAAGCGATCTTGCGCGCCCATCCCGCGGTTGCGGAGGCGGTGGTGTTCGGCCTGCCCGATCCCTATTGGGGCGACGCCCTGTCCGCAGTGGTCTGGTGGCGCGGACGTAGCCGCGCATCACTGGCGGACCTGCGCATCTGGTGCCAGGAGCGGCTGGAGGCCTACAAGGCACCGCGGCGGGTGTTCGCGGCGGCCGACATGCCCCTGACCGGGAGTGGCAAGATCGCCCGCACCGATGTCCGCGAACGGGCGAAGGGCGGTGGGCTGGAGGTGGTGGAGTAATGGCCGTGAACGCACCTCCCCGCTCCGGCGCCAAGCCCCTTCTCCCCCCTGGGGAGAAGGTTGGGATGAGGGGGTTCGGCGCAGCCGAAAAAATCCTCGATATGCCTCCCCCTCACCCTGACCCTCTCCCCGGGGGGGAGAGGGAAACTGAGCGGGGCAGCGCATGACCCACCCGATCATCGTCGCCGCGCGTCGCACCCCGGTCGGCCGCATCGGCGGCGTCCTGCGCGAACTGCCCGTGGAGGATCTCGCCGCACCGGTGATCCGCGCAGTGCTTGCCGATACCGGAATCGGGCTGGCGGAGGTGGACGAGGTGCTGCTGGGCAATGCGGTCGGACCCGGCGGCAATGTCGCGCGGCTGTCGGCATTGGCGGCCGGCCTGCCGGTTTCGGTGCCGGGCGTGACGGTGGACCGTCAATGCGGGTCCGGGCTGGAGGCGATCAACCTCGCTGCCCGGTTGGTGCAGTCCGGCGCCTGCGACGTCGTGCTGGCTGGCGGGGTGGAGAGCACCAGCACCGCTCCCTGGCGCGTCGCCAAGCCATCCAGCCTCTACCGCAGCCCGACCTTCTACGACCGCGCGCGCTTCGCCCCCGACGAGATCGGCGACCCGTCGATGATCGAAGCGGCGGAGAATGTCGCCGCCGTCTACGGAATCGACCGCGCCCGGCAGGATCGCCATGCCCTGGACAGCCACCGCAAGGCGGTCGCCTCCCAGGCGACCGGACGGTTCGAGCGCGAGATCGTGCCGCTCACCCTGCGCGACGGCCGCATCGTCGATCGCGACGAGTGCCCGCGCGCCGACACCAGCCTCGAAAAGCTGGCGGCGTTGCGCCCCATCCTGCGGCCGGACGGCACCGTCACCGCCGGTAACGCCTGCCCGGTCAATGACGGCGCCGCCTTGGTGGCGGTGGTGTCGGAGCGGAAGTTCCGCGAGCTTGGCCTGACCCAAGGGCTGGCGGTGGTGGACAGCGTAGCGGCCGGCGTGGACCCGAATCTGCTCGGCACCGGCCCGGTTCCGGCGGTGGCCAAGCTGCTGGCCCGCAATCCCGGCCTGTCGGCTGCCGACATCGACCTGATCGAGTTCAACGAGGCCTTCGCCGCCCAGGTGCTGGCCAGCCTCGACGCGCTGGGCATCGACCAGTCCCGCGTTTCGGTCGGCGGCGGCGCGCTGGCGCTCGGCCATCCCTATGGTGCGTCGGGAGCCATCCTGGTGACGCGCCTCTTCACCGAGCTGCTGTTCCCCGCGGCGGGCATGTCACCCCGCCGGGGGCTCGCCACGCTCGGCATCGGCGGCGGGCTGGGGCTCGCCACACTTCTGGAGCCAGTTTGAATGACCACTGCCCCCGCGGCCGGGGATAGTTTCCGGTCCGCCTTCCGTCACCGTGCCTTCGCCCTGTTCTGGTGCGCGCGGGTTTGTTCGATGCTGGCGATCCAGATGCAGGTGGTGGCGGTCGGCTGGCAGGTCTACGCCATGACCGACAACCCGCTCGACCTCGGGCTGGTCGGGCTGTTCCAATTCCTGCCCACCCTGGCGCTGGTCCTGGTGGCCGGCCATGTGGTGGACAACAACGACCGCAAGACGGTGCTGTTCGGCGCCCTGTCCGTCGAAATGGCCGCGGTCGCCGCCCTGTTCCTGCTGACCATGGCGGGCGCGCTGTCGCCGCACGCGATCTTCGCCGTGGTGGCGCTGATCGGCCTCGCCAAGTCCTTTGAGGGACCCGCCAACCAGGCGATCCTGTCGGCGACGGTGCCGCTGGAGGATCTGCCCAACGCCGTCGCCTGGCAATCGTCGGGGGTGCAGGTGGCGCAAATCTCCGGCCCTGCGCTGGGCGGCCTGCTCTACATCGCCGGCCCGGCAGCGGTCTATGGCGTCAGCACGGCGATGCTGGTGCTGTCGGTCCTGCTGATCGCCGCCTGCCGGCCCCGCCCGGTCACCATGACCAAGCGCGCCATGAGCCTGCCGAGCATGCTGGCCGGCGCCGCCTTCATCCGCAGCCGGCCGGAGATCCTGGGCGCCATCTCGCTCGACCTGTTCGCGGTGCTGCTGGGCGGCGCGACAGCGCTGCTGCCGATCTATGCCCGAGATGTGCTGTTCGTCGGGCCATGGGGACTTGGCCTGCTGCGCTCCGCGCCAGCCCTGGGGGCGCTCGCCATGGCGATGGTCATCACCCGCTGGGGCGTGAAGCGCCATGCCGGACGCTGGATGCTGGTCGCCGTCGCCGGGTTCGGCGTCGCCACCATCGCCTTCGGCCTGTCGACCGATCCGGTGCTGTCCTTCATCGCCCTGCTGGCGGTCGGCGCCACCGACCAGGTCAGCATGTTCGTCCGCCAGACGCTGATCCAGTTGTCCACCCCCGACGAGATGCGCGGCCGGGTCGGCGCAGTCACCTCGCTGTTCATCGGCGCCTCGAACCAGCTGGGCGAGTTCGAATCCGGCAGTGTCGCCGCGATGATCGGCGCGGTGCCGGCGGTGGTGCTGGGCGGCGTCGGTGCGGTCGGGCTGGCCGGACTGTGGGCGGCGATGTTCCCGGCGCTGCGGCGGGTGGACAGGCTGCTGGGGCGGTAGCGGCATTGTGCTGCGGGAATTGCCGCAGGCATATGACGATAAGGACGGCTGCTCAACCCTAGACTTTCCTCGGTCCGAAAGTTATACTTAAGGCTGCATCAAACGCGCAACATTCCCCACCCGCCCGCGGAATGGAAAGGGAGTGTTGCCGCCGAGCCGCCAATTCGCAGGTAGAGCCCACCCGCCAGCGATCATATTCTCCGCCTACGGATGAATAATCGCTAAATCGGACAATGGACGCTGACCAGATTTCGGCATTGGACAGTCGGAAAAGGATTTGAGATGAGTACTGTTGTCGCAAATGTGGCCGTCAACCTGTCAGGAAGCAATGACACCGCTGGGATTGTCTACGATAACTTCTATCTTGTTGCGCAAAGCTCGTCACAGATTACTTTTCGGTATACGCTGAACAACACTCCGGTGATGGACATCACGGTTGGGGGCGTTCTGAATGTAACCGATTACAATATTTCGGGCAGGATAACGTCCATCACGGCGACCCAGCCGAACGGCACGCTTCTGGTTTCGTTCAGCAATACCAGCATCGGCTTTTCCAGCGTCTACAGCCTTGCAAGCGCTCTGACCACACAGTCGATGCTGTCGGGCAACGACCAGATCTTCGGCTCGGCTCAGTCAGATATTCTGTATGGCCACTCGGGCAACGACTACATCGCCGGTGGCGGCGGCGATGATCTCATCAGCGGCGGGTATGGGACCGACTTCATCGACGGCGGCGAAGGCGCGGACACCGTCATCAGCAGCCAGTACTACACTGCAGACAAACTCGTCGCCTTCAACGGGGCGGTAGCCGTTCTCGACCGCAGCAACGGCTCCGACCTGCTGACGAACGTCGAGTACATCCGCTTCTATGACCGCACGGTGGCATCCTCCAGCGCCGCGGGTTTCAATGCCCTGGGCTATCTGGCGTCCAACCGCGATCTGGCTGCCGCGCTCGGCGCCAACGAGTCGGGGGCTTTCGACCATTATGTCCAGAGCGGCTACAGCGAAGGCCGCTCCACCAGCTTCAATGCAGTTGGGTATCTGGCCGCGAACCGGGATCTTGCCGCAGCCTTCGGGACGAACACCGTCGCCGCGACCCGGCATTATATCACCAGCGGGCGGTTGGAAGGGCGAAGCACATCATTCAACGCCATGGGCTATATCGCAGCCAACCCCGACCTGATCCGGGCATTCGGCAACGATACCACGGCGGCGGCCCTCCATTATGCCACCACCGGGCGGTTGGAAGGACGGTCGACGACCTTCAATACTGCGGCCTATCTGTCCCGCAACCCCGATCTTCAGCGTGTGCTGGGCAGCAGCGAAACGGCGGCAATCTCCCACTATGTAGCATTCGGCTATCGCGAAGGCCGCTCGACCGCACCGCTGACCACCAGCGGCCGGGCAGCGCCCCTGATCGAAACGAACACCCTGTCCGGATCGCTCGCCACCTCTGTCTGACAAGGCCGCCGCGGGCGAGGAACCGTCTCCCGCCCGCGGCGCGGCACAGCCAATCACGAATACCGGATCGTCACCTTGTCCGCAGCCTGCTTGGCCCGCGCCCGCGCGTCGTCGGTGTCGGTGCCGGTCGCCAGCGCCACGCCCATGCGGCGGTTCTTGCGGGTGGTCGGCTTGCCGAACAGGCGGACATCGACCTCCTGCTCCACCGAACCGAGGCCCAGCGCATCGGCCAGCCCCTCGATGCGGAAATCCTCGGATTCGCGGTCGGCCAGGATGACGGCGGAGGCCGAGGGGCTGCGGCAGACGATGCTGGGGATCGGCAGGCCCAGGATGGCGCGGGCGTGCAGTTCGAATTCCGACAGGTTCTGCGACAGCAGGGTAACCATGCCGGTGTCGTGCGGGCGCGGCGACAGTTCGGAGAAGACGACCTCGTCAGCCGTCACGAAGAACTCGACGCCGAAGATGCCGTAACCGCCGAGATTGTCGACAACGCGGGCCGCCATCGCCTTGGCATCGTCCAGCATCGCCTGCGGCATGGCAACCGGCTGCCAGGATTCCTGGTAGTCGCCGCGCTCCTGCCGGTGGCCGATCGGCTCGCAATAGAGGATGCCGTCGCGGGTGCGGACGGTCAGCAGCGTGATCTCGTATTCGAAGGGGACGAATTCCTCGACGATCACCTTGCGGCGGTCGCCGCGCATGTTCGCCACCGCATAGTCCCAGGCGGCTTCCAGACCGGCGGCGTCCTGCACCGTGCTCTGCCCCTTGCCCGACGACGACATCACCGGCTTGATGACGCAGGGGAAACCGGTGTGCTCCGCCCCGGCGCGGACTTCGTCCAGGCTTTCGGCATAACGGTAGCGCGAGGTGCGCAGCCCGAGTTCCGTTGCGGCGACCTCGCGGATGCGGTCGCGGTTCATCGTCATGGTGGCGGCGCGGGCCGACGGCACCACGGTGGTGCCGGCATCCTCGAACTCGTGCAGCACCTCGGTGCGGATCGCCTCCACCTCCGGCACGATGAAGTCGGGGCGATGCTTGGCGATGGCGGCGCGCAGGGCGTCGGCGTCGAGCATGGAGAACACCTCTGCCCGGTCGGCGACCTGCATCGCCGGGGCGTTGGCGTAGCTGTCGCAGGCGATGACCTCGCATCCCAGCCGCTTTGCGGCGATGACGAATTCCTTGCCCAGCTCACCGGAGCCGAGCAGCAGGATCCTGGCGGTGAACATCCACGCACTCCCCATATTGGCGACAGCAGGCCGACCATAGGGCTTCATCCCGGCCGGGCCAAGCCCCGTGGTGAGCACCCGGGCATGCCTTCAGGACAGCGAAAGCCGGGAAGGACAAATATTTCTAAAAAGAAATTATAATGGTACTGGATGAAAAACTCCGCCTGTGTGTTCATACATGAAAGTACCCGTATGCTGGGAGGCGGCGATGGAAAAGACGGTGCGGCGCGGTGTCTTCGGCGGCAGGACGGTGTTGGCCGCTTGCCTTGCGGTGTCGCTGGCCCTGCCGGGCTGCGCCGGCAACGGGAACGGAAACGACGACATGACGGGCGCCCTGCTGCTCGGCGCCGCGGTGGTCGGGCTGGGCGTCCTGGCGGCGACGGCCGGCGACGACGACGATGACCGGGAATACGAGCGCGACCGGCGCCACCACCGCCGTGGCGGCTACGACGACGGCTATCATTACGGTAATGGGCATTACGGCGGACGCGGCCGGGACGGCTACAGCCGCTATGCCGGCAACGGCCAGTGCGACGACGGGCGCTACCGCACCTCCAACGGCGGCCGGGCGTCGTCCGGCACCGACGAGTGGGACTGCCGCCGGTTCGGCGACGGGCGGAAGTGACCCGGAAACTCCCCCCTCAGCGGTGGCGGCGCCCCTCGAAATTCTTGCGCACGATGGCGGCGATGATCACGAGGAAGGCCAGCAGCCGCAGCAGATAGACCCAGCTCTGCTCCTCCCGCTCCAGCCCGCCAAGCGCCAGCACGGTCTGGTTCACCGCCAGCAGGGCAAAGGCCAGTGCAAAGGAGACGAACAGCGCGTCTCGCGTCCTCCTCCAGAAGCTGAGGAAGAACAGTCCTGCAACCGCATAGAGTGCCGCAAGCGCACCGGTGAAGAAGCTGGAGGTCGTCGGCAGCATCACTCTGCATCCCAGATGAAGCCATAGAGAAGCACGCCCACGCCGGCCATGGCGGAGAACTGGCGGAACGGCAGCAGGTCGACCTGGGTCGGCAGGACGACGACATCGATGAACAGCAGCAGGTTGTTGATCGCCAGACAGACGAAGCACAGCGTGCTCCACAGCAGAAGGCGGCTGCGCGACCGCAGGTAGCTGCGCAGCAGCAGGACCATGCACAGCAGGCTGGCGGCAAAGCACAGCAGATAGACCGCCGACTTCACGACGTCCATGTCAGCTCCCCCACCCCGCTCTCCCGGGCAAAGGAGAGGGGGATCGGTCCACGATGTCGAATTGGAAAGCGGCGATCATGTCATTCACTGGCGTCAGTCGTTGAGGCGGAAGCGGAAGGAATCGGCGAAGATCTGCACCTTGTTTCCGGGGGCGGCGAAGATCTCCCGGATGACCGCGGACGGACGGGTGGCATAGGCCTGCGCGATCTCCTCGACCCACTGGTCGAGGACGGGGGCGGCGGGATGGTAGCGGTGGCGGCCGTCCGCCAGCGCCACCACCAGCCCGGCCCCCAGGAAACCGCCAAGCGCCTCCTGAACCACCACATCGCTGCCCCGCAACTCCCTCACGAGATCGCCGTTCGACCAATCGCGCTCGGGGTTCCGGCGCAGCAGAAGCAGAAGTTCGAGCGCCCATACCGAACGGATCGAGCTTCGAAGCAGGGCAAGCGCATCGTCGGACAAAACCATGAACCAAAACCTGACCTGATGTGCACAACCAGCGGCGTGGGACGGCGCCGCCATCGATCCCCGCCATCGATCCCCCTCGTCAGCCCCGGACGGCCTCCGCCGGCGCGAGGGGGGACTGCAGATCCAGCGCGCGGCGCAGCGCGCGGGCGAGATCGCCGTCGCGATAGGGCTTGGCCAGCGTCTCCGCCCGGCCCAACACCGCCCCAAGCACGGCACCCGGATCCGTGCCGTCGTCTGCAGGCATGGCGGCGCCGGCCTCCGGCTCCGGCGCACTGGTTCCGTTGGCATAGCCCGAGGCGAACAGCACCCGGAGCGAGGGGTGGCGGCGCAGCCCCTCGCGCGCCAGCTCGCGCCCGTTCAGGCCACCCGGCATCACGATATCGGTGAACAGGAGATCGACCGGCTGTCGATCCAGCAGGGTCAGCGCCGCTTCCCCACCATCGGCTTCCAGCACGCGGTAGCCCAGCGCACCCACGGCCTGGACGGCGACGGCGCGCACGTCGGCGTCGTCGTCCACTACCAGCACGGTCTCGCCGCGACCGGCGAACGCCTCGTCGGCGTCTTCGTCGTCGGAGGCCGTACCGTGGACCGTGTCGACTGCCGCCCTCGGCAGGTAAAGGCGGAAGGTGGTGCCGACACCCGGAGTGCTGTCGATGCCGATCAGCCCGCCCGACTGCTTGACGAAGCCATGGATCATGGCAAGGCCGAGACCGGTTCCCTTCCCCGCCTCCTTGGTGGTGAAGAAGGGCTCGAAGGCGCGTTCCAGCACGTCCGGCGGCATGCCGCATCCACTGTCGGACACCGACAGCAGGATGTAGTCGCCGGCCGGGACGGACATGCCGTGAGCGGACTGCGTATCCTCGAAGCGGGCGTTCTCCGTGCGGATGCGCAG
Organism: Azospirillum largimobile; assembly: GCF_977007025.2. Taxonomy (NCBI): domain Bacteria; kingdom Pseudomonadati; phylum Pseudomonadota; class Alphaproteobacteria; order Rhodospirillales; family Azospirillaceae; genus Azospirillum; species Azospirillum largimobile. Next base: position 333,678 of record NZ_CDRMUA020000004.1, on the reverse strand, counting down.
GGTACCGCCGCCGGGCATGGCGTCGCGGGCGTTGATGACGAGATTCAGCAGCGCTGATTCCGCCTGCGACCGGTCGACCGACGCGGTCCACAGCGGCTCCGCATCGGCCGCAGGCGCCTCGATGGCGATGCCGACGCCGCCGCCCAGCGTGCGCTCCATCAGCTCGCCCATGCCGGCGACCAGCGCGCCGAGATCGACCGGCTCCGGGTGGAGCTGCTGGCGCCGCGCGAAGGTCAGCAGGCGCCGCGTCATGTCGGAACAGCGCAGCGCCGCCTGCAGCGCCATCTCGGCCCGCTTCGCCGCCTTCGGATCCTCGGCAAGGCTGGGGACCAGCCGTTCGAGGCTGCCGATCACCACCATCAGCATGTTGTTGAAGTCATGGGCGATGCCGCCAGTCAGTTGGCCGACCATCTCCATCTTCTGGGCGTGGGCGAGCTGCCGCTGGGCCTGGCGCGTCTCGGTCACGTCCAGGATGGTGCCGAACAGCTCGGCCGGCTGGCCGTCCTCGTCGCGCACCACCACCGCCTGGTCCAGAAGATGGCGCTCGCTGCCGTCCGGGCAGCGCCAGCGGTATTCGACCGTCGTCAGCCCGGTGTCGTGGATCGACTCCAACTGGCGCAGCACGCGGTTGCGGTCGTCCGGATGAAGTCCCGCTTCCCAGTAGCCGGGATCATCGATGAAGCGGGCGGCCGGACAGCCCAGCACCGACTGCGCCGTGTCGGACAGGTAGCGGAAGGGAATGCCCGGCGTCAAATCCGCGGTGTAGAGCACGATCGGCAGCTGCCCCAGGATCAGCGCCTGCCGCTCCTCCGACCGGCGCAACGCCTGTTCGGCTTGCCGCATCTCGCGCCGCACCCGCTCGTTCTCGTCTAGCAGGCGCTGCTTGGCTTCGACCTCTCGCTTCACCGCCTCCGTCTTGCGGTAGAGGTCGACGAAGACCGACACCTTGCATTTCAGGATGTGCGGATCGACCGGCTTGAACATGTAATCCACGGCGCCGCTGGCATAGCCGCGGAAGATGTGCGTCTCGTCCTTGTTGATGGCGGTCAGGAAGATGATGGGGATGTGGCGGGACTTCTCGCGCAGACGGATCAGCTCCGCCGTCTCGTAGCCGTCCATTCCCGGCATATGGACGTCGAGCAGGATCAGCGCGAAGTCCTGCCGCAGCAGGTGCTTCAGCGCCTCTTCACCCGACCTCGCCAGGACGAGCTGCGCGTTCATGTCCTCCAGCGTCTCGCGCACGGCGAACAGGTTCCGCGGGTCGTCATCGACGATCAGGATCGCCACGTCGGCCTTGTCAGGCTGCGGAGGAACGTCGGTGGTCATGCTTTCCCATCCCGCGGGGGCACCGGCCGCCGGTGCGGGTGTGGCGGCCGGAACGGGTGCGGCCGCAGGCAGCGCCACATCCGGCGGAAGAAGCGTCTGGCGGACGGCGTCCTGGTCGGCGCTGGCCGGCTGGACGCTGGTGGTGCCGAGCAGCCGCGAGCGGCGGACCGCCGGCACCGGGAAAGCGGGCGGCGGCACGAACGGCCCGCGCCGCGCCACCCTCGCCGGGCGCAGCTTGCGCCGGGTCATGCCTGAACTCCGCCGCGCGGCTGCGGCCTGCCGCCCTTGGCGGTCCAGATCCGCAGCAGGGACAGCAGATGGTCGATGTCCACCGGCTTGGCGATATAGTCGGTCGCTCCGGCTTCGATGCACTTGTCGCGGTCGCCCTTCATCGCCTTCGCGGTGACGGCGATCATCGGCAGGCCGCGGAACTCGTCGATGCTGCGGATCGTGCGCATGGTTTCGTAGCCGTCCATTTCCGGCATCATGATGTCGACCAGCACCACGTCGACGCCCGGGTCGGCGCGCAGCCGCTCGATCCCCTCGCGACCGCTCTCGGCATGCAGGACCTCGATCCTGTGGGCCTCCATCACGCTGGCGAGCGAGAAGATGTTGCGGATGTCGTCGTCGATCACCAGCACCCGCTTCCCGGCCAACGACGGATCATGCTGGCGCAGGTCCAGGATGCTGCGCCGCTTGTCGTCGGGCAGCTTGTCGACGGCACGGTGCAGGAACAGCGCGGTCTCGTCGAGCAGGCCGGCGGGCGACCGGGCGCTCTTCAGCACCACGGTCTCGGCCAGCCGGCGCAGCCGCGCCTCGTCCTCCGCCGTGATGTCGGAGGCGACATAGACCACCACCGGCATCCAGGCGAGCGTGTCGCGGGTGCGCAGCCATTCCACCAGTTCGAAGTCGGCGGCGGAGGGGCCGGGCAGCGCCGGGCTGGACAGATCCAGCACCATGCAATCGAAGCGGTCAGCCGACAGCGCCGCCATCGCCGCTTCGATGGAGGTGACGGTGTGGGTCTCCACGTCGCCGTTGCCGATCAGGGCGGCGACGGCGCCCGGCTGCGGATTGTCCTTCTCCACCACCAGCAGCTTGCGGTGGTCGCGCTCCTTGAAGCTCTTCACCCGGTTCAGGGCGTCGAAGATCGCTTCGCGCTCCACCGGCTTCTCCGAATAATCGAAGGCGCCCATCGACAGGCCGCGCCGCCGCTCGTCCTTGGCGGAGATGACGTGGACCGGGATGTGGCGGGTCTGCGGGTCGCGCTTCAGCAGGTCCAGCAGGGCCCAGCCGTCCATGTCCGGCAGCCCGATGTCGAGCAGCACGGCGTCCGGCCGGTATTTGCGCGCCAGCGGCAGCGCCGCCGCCCCGCCGGCCGACAGAACCGTGCGGAAGCCCTTCTCGCGCGCCAGATCGATCAGGATGGAGGCGAAGGTGGCGTCGTCCTCCACGATCAGCACCACCGGCTCGCCGGCGCGGATGCGTTCGCGGTCGTCGCCGGCCGGCTGCATCTCCAGCAGGGCGAGCCCTTCCTGCGGGCCGGACGCCACCACCGGGCGGGTGCCCGCCTCCGGCCGCCTGGTCAGCAGGCCGGCGGGCGCCAGCGCGGTGCTGGCCGCGGCGACCAGCGGGTTGGCGGTTTCCTCCGCGACGTCATAGCTGCGCGGGACATAGAGCGTGAAGGCGCTGCCCTTGCCGGGCGTGCTGGTCACCCGGATCTCGCCGCCCAGCAGGCGGGCGATTTCGCGGCTGATCGACAGGCCGAGGCCGGTGCCGCCGTATTTACGGCTGGTGGTGCCGTCGGCCTGCTGGAACGCCTCGAAGATGATGCGCTGCTTGTCCTCGGGGATGCCGATGCCGGTGTCGACCACGGTGAAGGCCAGCACCGACGACGCCGCGTTCAGCGTCGGGTGCGCGGCGCTCCAGCCCTCCGTCGCCGGGGCGACGCGGAAGGTGATGCCGCCGGCGTCCGTGAACTTGAAGGCGTTGGACAGCAGGTTGTTCAGCACCTGGGCCAGCCGCTTCTCGTCGGTCTGGATGCTGGCGGGCAGCGTCTGGTCCATCTCGATGGTGAAGGCCAGTTTCTTCTCCTGCGCCACCTGGGAGAAGGTGCGCTCCACATGGTTGCGCAGGTCGCCCAGCACGACCTCGCCGATCTCCAGCGTGACTGTGCCGGATTCGATCTTCGACAGGTCTAGGATGTCGTTGATCAGGCCCAGCAGGTCGGAGCCGGCGGAGTGGATGGTGCGGGCGAACTCCACCTGGCGGTCGGAGAGGTTGGTGTCGGGGTTGTCGGCCAGCAGCTTGGACAGGATCAGCAGGCTGTTCAGCGGCGTGCGGAGCTCGTGGCTCATGTTCGCCAGAAACTGCGACTTGTACTTGGAGGTGAGGGCGAGCTGTTCGGCCTTCTCCTCCAGCGCCGCCTTGGCGAGCACGACCTCGCGGTTCTTGCGCTCCACCTCGATGTTCTGCTTCTCCAGCTGCTCGGCCTTTTCCTCCAGCGCTTCGTTGGTGGTGGTCAGCTTCTCCTGCTGGGCCTTCAGCAGCTCTTCCGACTTGCGCAGCGAGGCGGCCTGCTGTTCCAGCCGCTCGTTGGTGGTCTTCAGTTCCTCCTGCTGGCTCTGCAGTTCGGTGGTCAGGCGCTGCGACTGCTTCAGCAGACCTTCGGTGCGCATGTTGGCGGCGATCGTGTTCAGCACGATGCCGATGCTCTCGGTCAGCTGCTCCAGGAAGCTCTGGTGCGTCTCGCTGAAGCGGCCGAAGCTCGCCAGTTCGATCACCGCCTTCACGTCGTCTTCGAACAGCACCGGCAGGACGATGATGTTCAACGGCGGCGCCTCGCCCAGGCCGGAACTGATGGACACGTAATCGCGCGGCACGTTGGTCAGCAGGATGCGCTTCTTCTCGTAGGCGCACTGCCCGACCAGACCTTCCTTCAGGTGGAAGCGGTTGGACAGGTTCTTGCGCTCCTTCAGCGCGTAGGAGGCGACCAGTTCCAGCAGCGGCTCGTCGCGGTCGCGGGTGGCGACGTAGAAGACACCATGCTGCGCATTCACCAGCGGCGCGATCTCCGACAGGATCATGTTGGAGACGGTGACCAGATCGCGCTCGCCCTGCAGCATGCGGGTGAATTTCGCGAGGTTGGTCTTCAGCCAATCCTGCTCCGCATTCTTCAGCGTCGTGTCGCGAAGGTTGCGGATCATCTCGTTGATGTTGTCCTTCAGCGCCGCGACCTCGCCCATCGCCTCGACGGTGATGGAGCGGGTCAGGTCGCCCTTGGTCACCGCCGTGGCGACCTCGGCGATGGCGCGCACCTGGGTGGTCAGGTTCGCGGCCAGCTGGTTCACGTTCTCCGTCAAATCCTTCCACAGGCCGGCGGCGCCCGGCACGCGGGCCTGACCGCCCAGCTTGCCTTCGATGCCCACCTCGCGCGCCACGTTGGTGACCTGATCGGCGAAGGTCGCCAGCGTGTCGATCATGCCGTTGATGGTGTTGGCCAGCGCCGCAATCTCGCCCTTGGCGTCCACCGCCAGCTTGCGCTTCAGGTCGCCGTCGGCGACCGCGGTGACGACGCTGGCGATGCCGCGCACCTGACCGGTCAGGTTGGCCGCCATCATGTTCACATTGTCGGTCAGGTCCTTCCAGGTACCGCCGACACCCTCCACCTTCGCCTGACCACCCAGCTTGCCTTCGGAACCCACCTCGCGCGCCACGCGCGTCACTTCCGAGGCGAAGCTGTTCAACTGGTCCACCATGGTGTTGATGGTGGATTTCAGTTCGAAGATCTCGCCCTTCACGTCGACGGTGATCTTCTTCGACAGGTCGCCCTTCGCGACCGCGGTGGTGACTTCGGCGATGTTTCGCACCTGACCGGTCAGGTTGGCGGCCATCATGTTCACGTTGTCGGTCAGGTCCTTCCAGGTGCCGGCAACGCCCTTCACCTGGGCCTGACCGCCCAGCTTGCCCTCGATGCCCACCTCGCGCGCCACGCGGGCGACTTCGGAGGCGAAGCTGTTCAGCTGGTCCACCATGGTGTTGATGGTGGATTTCAGCTCAAGGATTTCGCCCTTCACATCGACGGTGATCTTCTTGGACAGGTCGCCGTTGGCGACCGCCGTCGTCACCTCCGCAATGTTTCGCACCTGACCGGTCAGGTTCGTCGCCATCGCGTTCACATTGTCGGTCAGGTCCTTCCAGGTGCCGGCAACCCCCTTCACCTGGGCCTGACCGCCCAGCTTGCCTTCGGAACCCACCTCGCGCGCCACGCGCGTCACTTCCGAGGCGAAGCTGTTCAACTGGTCCACCATGGTGTTGATAGTGGATTTCAGCTCAAGGATTTCGCCCTTCACGTCGACGGTGATCTTCTTCGACAAGTCGCCATTGGCGACCGCCGTCGTCACCTCTGCAATGTTTCGCACCTGCCCCGTGAGGTTGGTGGCCATCGCGTTCACGCTGTCGGTGAGGTCCTTCCAGGTGCCGCCGACACCCTTCACCTGCGCCTGACCGCCCAGCTTGCCTTCGGAGCCCACCTCTCGGGCCACGCGCGTCACCTCCGAGGCGAAGCTGTTGAGCTGGTCCACCATGGTGTTGATGGTGTTCTTCAGCTCAAGGATTTCGCCCTTCACCGGCACGGTGATCTTCTTCGACAAGTCGCCGTTGGCGACCGCCGTCGTCACGTCGGCGATGTTTCGCACCTGACCGGTCAGGTTCGCCGCCATCAAATTCACGCTGTCGGTGAGGTCCTTCCAGGTGCCCCCGACGCCCTCGACCCGCGCCTGACCGCCGAGCTTGCCCTCCGAGCCCACCTCGCGCGCCACGCGCGTCACTTCCGAGGCGAAACTGTTCAGCTGGTCCACCATGGTGTTGATGGTGGATTTGAGTTCAAGGATTTCGCCCTTCACGTCGACGGTGATCTTCTTCGACAGATCGCCCGTCGCGACGGCGGTGGTCACGTCGGCGATGTTGCGGACCTGACCGGTCAGGTTCGCCGCCATCATGTTCACGCTGTCGGTGAGGTCCTTCCAGGTGCCGCCGACGCCCTCGACCTTCGCCTGACCGCCCAGCTTTCCTTCGGAACCCACCTCGCGCGCCACGCGCGTCACTTCCGAGGCGAAGCTGTTCAGCTGGTCCACCATGGTGTTGATGGTGGACTTCAACTCCAGAATCTCGCCCTTCACGTCGACGGTGATCTTCTTCGACAGGTCGCCCTTCGCGACCGCCGTCGTCACCTCCGCGATGTTGCGGACCTGACCGGTCAGGTTGGCCGCCATCATGTTCACATTGTCGGTTAGATCCTTCCAAGTGCCGCCGACACCCTCGACCTTCGCCTGCCCGCCGAGCTTTCCTTCGGAACCCACCTCGCGCGCCACGCGCGTCACTTCCGAAGCGAAGCTGTTCAGCTGGTCCACCATGGTGTTGATGGTGGACTTCAGTTCGAGAATCTCGCCCTTCACGTCGACGGTGATCTTCTTCGACAGGTCGCCCTTGGCGACCGCCGTCGTCACCTCCGCGATGTTGCGCACCTGACCGGTCAGGTTGGCGGCCATCACGTTGACGTTCTCCGTCAGATCCTTCCAGGTGCCGGCGACGCCCTTCACCTGGGCTTGTCCGCCCAGCTTGCCCTCGATGCCGACTTCGCGCGCGACGCGCGTCAGTTCGGTGGTGACGGTGACGAGCTGGTCCACCATGGTGTTGACGTTGCGGGCGGTGCGCAGGAACTCGCCCTGCAGCGGACGGCCTTCGATCTCCAGCGCCATGGTCTTGGACAGGTCGCCCTTTGCGACGGCACCGATCACGCGCGCGATTTCCGTCGTCGGCTGGATCATGTCGCCGACCAGCGTGTTGATGCTGTCGACGCAGGTTTCCCATCCGCCGGATGCGTTGTTCAGCTTGGCGCGCTGGCTGATGCGGCCTTCCTTGCCGATGGCGACGCTGAGCCGGCTGACCTCCGTGGTCATGTTCTGGTTCAGCTCGACCACGTCGTTGAAGGCGGCGGCGATCTCGCCGTCCATGCCCGTCAGGTCGAGCGGCAGCCGCACGGAGAAGTCGCCCTTGCGCAGTTGCCGCAAGGCCATCAGCAGAACCTTCGGATCCAACGCGTCCGCCGTCTCCACCATCGCCGTCATGCCGTTCCCCATTAGCGCGCCGGCCCACCATGGGCCGCATTCCGCCACAGCAATGGACCGCCCCGGCACCATCCCGGAGTACGATCCAGTAAATGCAACCCGTCTCAGCCAGAAAACCGAATACCCGCAGCAAGCCTGCGCGCGCCCGAGCCTGAGCCGGCGAGTGACCGCGCAGTCCTACATCCCCGCACGATGAAGTAAAGGCGATTCCGGTCAATTTAGCCTTTCGTAGGAAATCCGACTTCCGGCGTAGTGACCATGCCTATGACTTAGGATGGAGGTTGGAGTTTCTTCAGCTTGGCTGCGTTTCTCACGCGATTTACCACAGAACAAGACAACCTTCGCTTTAAACGGCGAAATTTCATTCGCTGGCACAGGCCATCGACGCCACGAACTTGCCCATCGGAAATGCCCTGCTCAACCATCGTATAAGGGCCGGAACGATTCAGTGGCCGACCTCGTTATGGATCCGAACCACAGCGGGATCATTCGGCACGGAGCCATCTCCCGCAGGGCGAGACCAATTCGACTGTCGTCACAGCCCGGGGCTTGACCATGATTCTCTGGACGATTCCCATGCAGGCATCGATGTACTGCATGCTTTCCTGGATGCGCGCCTGCAACAGCGGCGCAGCCCTGGCCCACTCCTTTGCCGGACTGCCGGCGCTCGGCCCGCCCAGGCCGGCGGCGGACGTGCTGCCCTTCCCGGTGCGGCGGGTGGCGCGCGGCGGCGGCCTCGGCGGTCCCGCCATCGTGATCCCGCTCGGCCGGCGCTGAAGCGTTTTCATCGACCGCTCACGCAATCGTGTAGAGAGCGTGATTTGCCGGCGGCCTGCCGCAGACCTATGGTTACTGGCAGGAATGGTCCGTTCGGGAGAGGTCGATGCTGTTCAAATTCCCCGCCCCCTCGCAGGCCCGCGAGGACGAGGTGACTCCGCGGGACCTGTTTCTTACCCGCCGCAGCCTGATGGCCGGCGGTGCCGCGGCGATGGCCTTGGGCAGCCTGCCGGTGTGGAGCGGCAACGCCTTGGCAGCGTCCTTCCAGGTGCCGACCACGATCAAGCCGGCCGATCCGAAGTTCGACCCGACCACGCCGATGAAGTCGGCCACGACCTACAACAACTTCTATGAGTTCGGCACCGGCAAGGATGATCCCGCCGACAATGCCGGCACGCTGAAGACAATGCCCTGGGAGATCGCCATCGGCGGCGAGGTTGCCAAGCCGATGACCATCGGCATCGAAGACCTGCTGAAATTCCCGATGGAGGAGCGCATCTACCGCCTGCGCTGCGTCGAAGGCTGGTCGATGGTGATCCCCTGGGTCGGCTTCTCGCTGGCCGAACTGCTGAAGCGGGTGGAACCGACCGGCAACGCCAAATACGTCGCCTTCCAGACCCTGAACGACCCCAAGCAGATGCCGGGCCTGCGCTCCTGGGTGCTGGACTGGCCCTACACCGAAGGACTGCGGCTGGACGAGGTGATGCACCCGCTGACCCTGCTGGCCGTCGGGATGTATGGGGAGGTGCTGCCCAACCAGAACGGCGCGCCGATCCGGCTGGTGGTGCCGTGGAAGTACGGCTTCAAGTCGATCAAGTCGATCGTCAGGATCACGCTGGTGAAGGACCAGCCGCCGACCGCCTGGAACAAGTCGCAGCCGCGCGAATACGGCTTCTACTCCAACGTCAACCCCGAGGTCGACCATCCGCGCTGGAGCCAGGCGACCGAGCGGCGCGTCGGCGAATTCTCCCGCCGCAAGACCCTGCCCTTCAACGGCTATGGCGAGGAGGTCGCGTCGCTCTATGCCGGGATGGACCTGAAGGCGAACTACTGACTATGGCCGACCCTGCATCCGCCGCCGGCGGCGTCGATCTGCGCGCCGCCGCCAACGCTGCGCTCGCGTCGCGTTGGGCCAAGCCCGCCGTCTTCATCCTCTGCCTCGTCCCGCTGGCCTGGACCGTCCGGCTCGCCTACACCGGCGAGCTGGGGGCGGAGCCGGTGCTGGAAAGCGTCAAGGCCAGCGGCTTGTGGGCCTTGCGCTTCCTGCTGATCGCCCTGGCGCTGACGCCTCTGCGCATGCTGACGGGGGTGGCTGGGCTGGCGCGCTTCCGGCGGATGCTGGGGCTGTTCGCCTTCTTCTACGCCACGGTCCACCTGTCCACCTATGTCGGGCTGGACCAGTTCTTCGACTGGGCGGCGATCTGGAAGGACATCGTCAAGCGGCCCTACATCACGGTCGGGATGGGCGCCTTCCTGATCCTGACGGCGCTGGCCGCGACCTCCACCGACGGCATGGTGAAGCGGCTGGGCGGCAGGCGGTGGCGCGCCCTGCATAAGGGTGTATTCGTCGCCGGACTGGCCGCCTGCCTGCACTTCGTCATGCTGGTGAAGGGCTGGCAGACGGCGCCGCTGGTCTATGCGCTGATCTGCATCGGGCTGCTGGCCTTCCGCCGCTGGCCGATCCGGCTCGGACGCCGGAAGGAGCCGCGGGTCGGAACGGGACCGGTCAGAACCAGTTCGGTCAGAACACGGCCCGCAGCATCCCCACGGTCCGGCGAAGCGCCAGAACCGCGCTTTCCGGATGGAAGCTCCCCCGCTCGTCGCAGTTGAAACCATGGCCGGCCGGGTAGACATGCACCGGCAACCATGGATAGCGCGAGCGCACGCCCTCCGCCACCGACAGCGGGATGGCGTGGTCCTGGTCGCCGAAATGCAGCAGGGTCGGCACCCGCGGGGCGCTGTCCAGCGTCTTGCCGATATCTCCGCCGTAATAGCCGACGGCGGCCCGCACCGGCAGGATCGCCGCCGAGGCCCAGGCGATGCTGCCGCCCCAGCAATAGCCGACGATGGCAGCAGCCCCGTCACCGCCCAGATGGGCCAGCGCCGCCGCGACGTCCTGTAGCGCGTCCGCCGTCGGCACCGCTCCCTTCAGCGCGATGCCCCGCTGGATGCCGGCCTCGTCATAGGGCAGTTCCACCCCGCGTTCGGCACGGTCGAACAGATCCGGCGCCACGGTGGTGAATCCCTGCTGGGCGAAGCCGTCGCACACGCTGCGGATATGGTGGTTGATGCCGAAAATCTCCGGCGCCACGATCAGGCGCCCGATCTCCTCGCCCTTGGCCGGTGCGCGATAGGCGCGAAGCCGATGGCCGTCCGCGGCCTGGAGTTCGATCCAGCCCGCCGTTGCGTCATTCATGTCCCGAACCCTTCGTCTTGCGAGACCGTCCATGCGGTCATTGCCGCCAATCATAAGAGGCGCGGTCCGAAGGGCAACTGGCGACAGGGCAGCGCTGAAGCTCGCATGTCATATATCCCCTTCCGTTGGGATTATTGCTTCGTCATCGTATGGATTACCGCCAGTGATGGCGGGCTCTCAACGACGAGGTCGACCGTGCGCAGATTCGCTTTTCTCGCCGTTTTCGCCGCCCTGGCCGGCGCGGCCGCTTCCGCCCAGGCCGCGGACACCTACAAATTCAATCTCCACAACAAATCGTCCGAGTACGTCATCAACGGTTTCCGCACCTTCGAAGGCAGGGCGTGGAGCAAGAACTGGATCGACTTCAAGTTGAAGCCCGGCGAATCCGCCGAGATGGACTGGGGCAGCGACGAAGGAAACTGCGTCGTTCCGTTCAAGGTCGACTGGGTCGGCTATGAATCGGAGAAGTTCAGCGTCGACTGGTGCAAGGTGAAGAACGTCTACATGAAGGATCAGGGCTTCAGCTTCGACTGACGGCTGACGGGCGCCGCGGCCGGCCGCGGTGCCCCTCCGGCTTCCGGGCTATTCTGGTCAACCGGCTGGCCCAGCAGTTTCGCCAACTGCAGGAACTGTGCGGCCAGAGGATTTGTCTTACGCCAGATCATGCCGATGGTCCGCGACGGTTGCGGGTCCTTGAAGCGGACCACCGACACCGTGCCGGAGCCGGTCTCCATATCGACGGCCATCTCCGGGACCAGCGTCACGCCCATTCCGGCCCTGACCATCTGGACGAGCGTGGAGAATGAATTCGCCTCCAGCGCCTTGCGTGGCGACGAGGACGGCATGTTGCAGAAGGACAGGGCCTGGTTGCGGAAGCAATGCCCCTCCTCCAGCAGAAGCAGTCGCATCTCGCGCAGCATTTCTCCATTTGGCACCGGCTTTCCCGCTTCCGCGGCCGGCCGGACCAGCAGGAAATCCTCCGTGAACAGCACCGCCTCGGTCAAGGACGGCTCGAACACCGGCAATGCGGTGATCGCGGCGTCGAGCCGCCCCTCGGCCAATTCTTCGATCAGCTTCGACGTCAGCGCCTCACGCACCTCGATCTCGACATGCGGGTGTTCCCGCTTGACGACCGCGATCACCGCCGGCAGCAGATAGGGTGCGATCGTGGGGATCATGCCGATGCGCAACCGGCCGCTGATCCGGTTCTTCGACAGCCGAGCAAGCTCCCCCAACTGATCGACGGAATGCAGGATGTCGCGGACGCGCAGGGACGCCTCCTGCCCGAAGGCCGTCAGCCGCACGCTCCTGCTGCCCCGCTCGACGAGTGCGGCCCCCAATGCCTCTTCCAGTTCCTTGATCTGCATCGACAGGGCCGGCTGTGAAACGGCACAGGCGGCTGCCGCACGCCCGAAATGGGCGTGATGCGCCAGCGCATCGAAATAGCGAAGCTGCCGGAGAGTCACGGAACCGGGAATCATAAGATCACCTTATCGCAGCGATCAACAAAGACCATTTTACCTGATCATTGGTCAGACATACAGTTTTGCTTTGAAGCAAACTTGCCGCCCTGTGAATGCCGAGACGTGAACCCATAAGCGTTGCAGGAGGAAACGATGGACGCGAGGACCGACGATAGCGCAGGCAAATGTCCATTTACCGGGGGTGGAAACGGAGGCGGAAGCGGTGGCCGCAGCCACAGGAATCGCGACTGGTGGCCGAATGCCCTCGATCTCGAGATGCTTCACCGCAATTCGCCGCTGTCCGACCCGATGGGCAGGGACTTCGACTATGCCAAGGAATTCCAGTCCCTTGATCTCGATGCGGTGATCAAGGATCTGAACGCCCTGATGACGAACTCCCAGGAATGGTGGCCTGCGGATTTCGGCCATTACGGCGGGTTGATGATCCGCATGGCGTGGCACAGCGCCGGCACCTACCGCATCACCGACGGCCGCGGCGGCGCCGGCACAGGCCAGCAGCGCTTCGCGCCGCTCAACTCCTGGCCGGACAACGCCAATCTCGACAAGGCGCGCCGCCTGCTTTGGCCGATCAAGCAGAAATACGGGCGCAAGCTGTCCTGGGCCGACCTGATGGTCCTGGCCGGCAACGTCGCTTTGGAATCGATGGGCTTCAAGACATTCGGCTTTGCCGGCGGCCGCGTGGATACGTGGGAGCCGGAGGAGCTGTTCTGGGGTCCGGAAGGAACCTGGCTCGGCGACGAGCGCTACAGCGGCGAACGCCAGCTCGCCGATCCGCTGGGCGCGGTGCAGATGGGGCTCATCTACGTCAATCCGGAGGGGCCGAACGGCAATCCGGACCCGGTGGCGGCGGCCAAGGACATCCGCGAAACCTTCTACCGCATGGCGATGAACGATGAGGAGACCGTCGCGCTGATCGCCGGCGGCCACACTTTCGGCAAGACGCACGGCGCGGGCGACCCCTCCTTCATGGGTCCGGAACCGGAAGCCGGAGCGCTGGAGGACCAGGGCCTCGGCTGGAAATCCAAGCACGGAACGGGGTATGGAGCCGACGCCATCACCGGCGGCCCGGAAGTGATCTGGTCCCAGACGCCGACGACATGGAGCAATCACTTCTTCGACAACCTCTTCAAATTCGAATGGGAACTGACCAAGAGCCCGGCCGGTGCGTGGCAATGGCAGGCGAAGGATGCGGAGCCTTCGATCCCGGGCCCCTGCCCCGGATCGGCAAAGCGCCTGCCCACGATGCTGACGACCGACCTGTCGCTCCGCTTCGACCCGATCTATGAGAAGATCTCCCGGCGGTTCTACGAGAATCCGGACCAGTTCGCCGATGCCTTCGCCCGCGCCTGGTTCAAGCTGACCCACCGCGACATGGGGCCGGTGGTGCGCTATCTCGGTCCGCTCGTTCCGAAGGAGACGCTGATCTGGCAGGATCCGATCCCGCCGGTCGATCATGCGCTGGTCGACGATGCCGACGTTGCGGCGCTCAAGGCGCGGATCCTCTCCTCCGGCCTTTCGGTCTCGCAGCTGGTCTCGGCGGCCTGGGCGTCGGCCTCCACCTTCCGCGGGTCCGACAAGCGCGGCGGCGCCAACGGTGCGCGCATCCGCCTTGCTCCGCAGAAGGATTGGGAGGTGAACGAGCCGGCGCAGCTCCAGACCGTGCTGCAGACGCTGGAGGCCATCCAGACCGACTTCAACGCCTCCGCCGGCGGCAAGAGGATCTCACTCGCCGACCTGATCGTCCTTGCCGGCGGTACAGCGATCGAAAAGGCGGCACAGGATGCCGGCCTGACCCTGCAGGTCCCGTTCTCCCCCGGACGCATGGACGCATCGCAGGACCAGACCGATGTCGACTCCTTCGCGGCGCTCGAACCGCGGGCCGACGGCTTCCGCAACTATATCCACAGCAAGAAGCAGCAGTTCATGATCCCGGAGGAGGCCATGGTGGACCGGGCGGCACTGTTGCGGCTGACCGGGCCGGAAATGACCGTTCTTGTCGGCGGGCTGCGCGTGCTCGGCGCCAATTCCGGCGGCTCCAGGCACGGTGTTCTGACCGACCGGCCGGAGACGCTGACGAACGACTTCTTCGTCAACCTGCTCGACATGGCCACGGAATGGCAGCCCCCGAACGCCGACGGCATCTATGAAGGGCGGGACCGCAAGACCGGGGAGAGCAGATGGACGGCCACCCGCGTCGACCTGATCTTCGGGTCGCACTCACAGCTCCGGGCCTTCGCGGAGGTCTATGCGTGCGGCGATTCCCACGAGAAGTTCGCGAAGGACTTCGTTGCCGCCTGGATGAAGGTCATGAACGCCGACCGCTTCGATCTCGCCAAGCCTAAGCACTGACGTGTCTGGGGAGGCGGCCCGCCGCTGAATGGCGGGCCGTCTCCCGAATATCCGGCCATCTTGAACTCAGGAGGGCATGCCCACAGCCGGAAACAATAAAGGAAAAGGGAGATTCGATCATGAACGACCGCGACATACAGACAGATCGCGACTGGCTGATGTTCATCGAGAAGGACATCGATGTTCTCGATCAGCAGATCTACCACGCGACATGGACGATCAGGCAGTCGCAAACAGCCCTTGAGCGATTGTCGGCCGCGCGAGACTCGCTCCTCACCCAGGCGCAGGAGATTTTGGACCGTCTAGACGGGAAGCCGACGGCCTAGACATTGTCCCGCCGGCTGGCGCCCCCGGGTGCGGAGGCGCCTTTCACGGGCCGACGTCACGCGGCGTTCCGATCGGCTTTCGCGTACTGGGGCGCCGGATCCCCGGCTTTCCGCGACACGAGGCGCAAAAGCAGGGCGCCGGCGGTCGCGGAGAGAAGCGAACCGGTGAAGACACCGACCTTGACCGCATCGCCGAGTTCGGGCGACGTGGGGAAGGCCAAGGCTCCGATGAACAGGCTCATGGTGAAGCCGATGCCGCACAGCAGGGAAACGCCGAAAAGCTGCGCCGTGTTCGCATTGGCCGGCATGTCGGCGAACCCCAGGCGAATGGTGAGCCAGGCGGTTCCGAACACGCCGACCATCTTCCCCAGGAACAGGCCGAGCGCGATCCCCAGCGGGAGAGAGCCCGTCAGGATCGACGCGTCCATTCCGGTGAAGGACACGCCGGCATTGGCGAAGCCGAAGACGGGGACGATCAGGTAGGCCACCCAGCCGTGGATGCCGTGCTCCAGCCGGTGCAGCGGGGAGTGCATGTCGTCCGGCTTGCCCGGCGCGGGGCGAAGCGGAATCGTCAGCGCAAGGGTAACGCCCGCCAGCGTCGCATGGACGCCCGACAGGAGAACAGCACCCCACAGGCCCGCGCCGAGGATGAGGTAGGGCCAGAGCGTCTGGACACCGAAGCGGTTCAAGGCGATCAGCGCCGCCAGGATGAGCGCCGCCGCACCCAGGGCCGGCATCGACAGGTCGGCGGTGTAGAACAGGGCGATGATGATGACGGCGCCGAGATCGTCGATGATGGCCAGGGCCGTCAGGAAGATCTTGAGGGAGGTCGGCACGCGCGGCCCAAGGAGCGACAGGACGCCCAGGGCAAAGGCGATGTCCGTCGCCGCCGGAATGGCCCAGCCGCGGATCGTTTCCGGATCGCTGCTGTTGAAGGCCACATAGATGAGGGCGGGCACCAACATGCCGCCAGCCGCCGCCACGCCCGGCAGAATCCGGCGCGACCATGAGGAGAGTTGCCCATCAAGCATCTCCCGCTTGATCTCCAGCCCGACCAGCAGGAAGAAGACCGCCATCAGTCCGTCATTGACCCAATGCCCGATGCTCAGCCCCAAGACATAGCTGTGCAGCGTGTCGAAATAGACTCCCGACAGGGGAGAATTCGCAACGATCAAGGCAAGCGCCGCGGCGACCATCAGAAGAATACCGCCCGACGCTTCGCTTTTCATGAATTCCCTGAAAATGGAAATTGGGCGCCGAAGAGAGGGTTGCGTCTTTTCCACCATGGAATTCTGTCCTTATTCGATTTCTGTCAGAGCTGCTCCATGCCTGCCATTTTGCCGCAGACAGCGTTTCTCGGACTATATGGGCCTGCGATCACGAAAAACAGGGTGTGACGCCCTGAAATGCTGGCTCCAGAGCGTCACAAGCCGGGTTTCGACACGGCCCTGGGATCAGGTCAGGAATTATGGTCGGCAAGAACAGCACCGGCGAGAGGACCAGCGCCATCACCGGAGCGACCCGGACCACCAAGAGCTCCGGCAGCGCTGGATTATGGGCGCTCTCGTAAGCGCTTATGGTTCCATCCGGATCAGACGCGGTCCTTCACCGCCCCGATCAGGAATTCCTTGTTGCCCTCCGGCCCGGTGATCGGGCTTTCGGTGATGTCCAGCACACGCCAGCCCGGCCGCGTGTCCAGCCAGGTGCGGATGCGATCGCAGACTTCCCCGTGCAGTTCCGGTTCGCGCACCACGCCGCCCTTGCCGACGCGGCCCTTCCCGACCTCGAACTGCGGCTTGATCAGGGCGACCAGCCGGCCACCGGACACCACTAGATCCAATGCCGCCGGCAGCACGATTTCCAGCCCGATGAAGCTGGCGTCGCACACGACGAGGTCGATCGGGTCGGGGATTTCGGCCGTGGTCAAATGGCGGGCGTTGGTCTTCTCCAGCACCACCACGCGCGGATCGTTTCGCAGCTTCCAGGCCAGCTGTCCGTGGCCGACATCGACGGCATAGACCTTGGCCGCGCCGCGGGTCAGCAGCACGTCGGTGAAGCCGCCGGTGGAGGCGCCGACATCGACCGCGGTCAGGCCGGCGGGATCGATGGCGAAGGCGTCCAACCCTTTCACCAGCTTCAACCCACCCCGCGATACCCAGGGATGATCCTGCCCCTTGACCGCCAGAGGGGCTTCCGCCGCGATCAGGTCGCCGGCTTTGTCGATGCGCTTGGTGTCGGAATAGACCAGCCCGGCCAGGATCAGCGCCTGCGCCTTGGCCCGGCTTTCCGCCAGCCCGCGCTCCACCAGCGCCACATCCGCCCTTATCCGTGCCATGCCGTCAGCCCTTCGCTCATGCCCTTTGCCGGCGCATTCCTGACGCGGAACGGCCGGAAGGGCAAGCCCCGGGGACCGGATTCGTCAGGCGGCGGGGAAGTCGACGGTCACACGGGTGCCATAGGGGCTGCTGTCCGCGGTCAGCTTGCCGCGCAGTTGGCCGACGAAGGCACGGACCACCTTCAGCCCCAGCGTGGCTGCACGGGTGATGTCCAGCCCGGCCGGCAGGCCGGTGCCGCGGTCGGAGATCTCCAGGCGGACGGTACCGTCGCCGGCTCGGCCGAGCCGCACATCGATGGTTCCGGGCGCTCCGGCCGGAAAGGCGTGGCGTGCGGCGTTGCCGACCAGTTCGCTGACGATCAGGCTGAAGGGGATGATGGAATCCACCGGCATCTCCGTCGCCTCCGCGGCGACCTGGATGCGGTGGGCGCCGGGAAGCGTCGCCTCCAACTCCTGGCAGAGTTCGCGCAGATGCGGCGCCATGTCGACGGTGCCGGCGCGCAATGCGCCGTGGGTGCGCTGATGGGCCTGGGTGACGATGCCGACACGGCCGCCGGCGCTCTGAAGGGCGCGGCGAACCTCGGGATCCTTGCTGGACAGCGTCTGCAGGGTCAGCAGGCTGGAGACGAGCTGCAGCGTGTTCTTCAGCCGATGGCTGACGTCGCGCAGGCGCCGGTCATGCTCGGCGACCGACTCCGGTGTCTCATCCGCGGTGACGATCAGGGCACGGACGACACCGTTGAGGCCCAGCATCGGGGTCACGCGCACATCCCAGAATCGCTCACCGTCCGGCGCACGGTCGCTCGCGGCCCGGCTGCGCTGCGGCCGGCCGCTGTTGCGCGCTTCCGCCAGCAGCGCCGGGGACAGGGCGGGAAAGCTGTCCGTCATGCCGGAGCCCGCAACCACTCCCAGGGCGCGGAAGGCGGCGTTGGCGAAGCTGCAGCAGTCGCCCTCCCCCTCCACCAGGGCGGTTGGGGTCGGCGTCTGGTCCAGCAGGCAACGCAGCAGCGCCGGATCGTCGAGGCCGGAGCCGCTGGCTTCCGCCGCCCGTCCCGCGCCGGGATCCGTCCCGAACTCCGCGTTCCGGTACGCCGTGACCGCCATGATGTGCGCCATCGCTCCTGATCCCGTAGCCGTCCCGCATGCTGCCGACGCATCCACCGTTACGGAGGAGCTACCATTCCAGCCCGGGCAGTGTAAGGCGTCGCTCGTGCTCGGCACCAGTCCAACAACCCGAAACTTCCCTAGACAAATGGCATTACGACATTCGGGTGGTTTCGGGTGGACTTGCGGTCTGGAGTGGCCGCCTGGAGAGGGGATCAGGCCCGTGCCGCTGCGCTCTCGATGCCCAGAGCCTGCAGCGCGGTACGGACGATGTGCTGGGCGGTGAGGCCGGCCGTCTCATACTGCTTGGCCGGTGAATCATGGTCGAGATAGAGGTCGGGCAGAACCATCGGACGGATCTTCAGACCGCCGTCCAGCAGGCCCGCCGTCGCCAGGAACTGCAGCACGAAGCTGCCGAAGCCGCCGACCGATCCCTCCTCGATCGTGATCAGCACCTCATGCTCGAGCGCGAGGCGGCGGACCAGATCCTCGTCCAGCGGCTTGGCGAAGCGGGCGTCGGCAAGGGTGGTCGACAAGCCGCGTGCCGCCAGCTCCGACGCCGCTCGCCGGGCCTCCCCCAGCCGGGTGCCATAGCTGAGGATGGCGATCTTGGTCCCTTCCTGCAGGATGCGGCCCTTGCCGATCGGCAGGATGCTGCCGCGGTCGGGAAGCTCCAGACCGACCCCCTCGCCGCGCGGATAGCGCAGGGCGGAGGCGCGGTCGTCGATGGCCGCCTGGGTCGCCACCATGTGCATCAGCTCCAGCTCGTCCGCCGCCGCCATCATCACGATGTCGGGCAGGCAGCCGAGATAGGCGGTGTCGAAGGACCCGGCATGGGTCGCCCCGTCCGCCCCCACCAGACCGGCGCGGTCGAGCGCGAAGCGCACCGGCAGATGCTGCAGCACCACGTCATGGATGACCTGATCGTAGGCACGCTGCAGGAAGGTGGAATAGATGGCGCAGAAGGGCTTGAACCCCTCCGTCGCCATGCCGGCGGCGAAGGTCACCGCATGCTGTTCGGCGATGCCGACGTCGAAACAGCGGTCGGGGAAGCGCTCCCCGAACAGGTCCAGCCCGGTGCCGGACGGCATGGCGGCGGTGATGCCGACGATGGTCGGATCGGCCGCTGCCTCCGCAATCAGGCTCTGGGCGAAGACGCGGGTGTAGGTGGGAGCGTTGGACTTCGGCTTGGACTGGGTGCCGGTCACCACGTCGAACTTGGCGACGGCGTGCAGCTTGTCGGCCGACTCCTCCGCCGGGCCGTAGCCCTTGCCCTTCTTGGTGACGACGTGGATCAGCACCGGCTTGTCGTCGTCGGCGTCGCGGACGTTCTGCAGCACCGGCAGCAGATGGTCCAGATTGTGGCCGTCGATCGGGCCGATGTAGTAGAAGCCCAGCTCCTCGAACAGGGTGCCGCCGGTGACCATGCCGCGGGCATACTCCTCCGCCCGGCGGGCGGCGTTGCGCAGCGGGCGCGGCAACTGGTCGGCGATCTCCTTCGCCAGATGGCGCAGGGACAGATAGGGCTTGGAGGAAATCAGCCGCGACAGATAGGCGCTCATCGCGCCCACCGGCGGGGCGATGGACATGTCGTTGTCGTTGAGGATGACGATCAGCCGCGACTTGGTGGAGGCGGCGTTGTTCATCGCCTCGTAGGCCATGCCGGCGCTCATCGAGCCGTCGCCGATCACGGCGATGACGTTGCGCTGCTCCCCCTTGATCTTGCTGGCGACGGCCATGCCGAGCCCGGCGGAGATGGAGGTCGAGCTGTGGCCGGCGCCGAAGGGGTCGTATTCGCTCTCCGACCGTTTGGTGAAGCCGCTCAAGCCCCCGCCCATGCGCAGCGTGCGGATGCGGTCGCGCCGCCCCGTCAGGATCTTGTGCGGATAGCACTGGTGCCCGACGTCCCAGATCAGCCGGTCATAGGGCGTGTCGAACACGTAATGGAGGGCCACCGTCAGCTCCACCACCCCAAGCCCGGCACCGAGATGGCCGCCGGTCACCGATACGGCGTCCACGGTCTCGGTGCGCAACTCGTCTGCGAACTGGCGGAGCTGCTCGGGCTTCAGGGCCCGCAGCTTGGCTGGCGTCGGACAAAGGTCGAGCAGCGGAGTCTTGGTGGCAGTCACGTCGTGATGGTCCTCAAGCTCTGGTCAGGCGCGGCGCGCGACGACGAAGTCGGCGACCGCCTTCAACATATCGGCACGCCCATCGAAAATGTCCAAGTGCTGCGACGCCTGATTGGCAAGCATTTCCGCCTGGGCACGGGCACGGTCGCGGCCGAGGATCGACACGAAGGTCGCCTTGCCGGCCTGGGCGTCGCGGCCGACCGTCTTGCCGGTCTCCTCCGCCGTGCCTTCCACGTCCAGCAGATCGTCGACGATCTGGAAGGCGAGCCCGAGGTCGTGGGCATAGGCGCGGAGCGCCGTGCGCTGCGGCGGATTGGCCTTGCCCAGGATGCCGCCGGCCTCGCAGGAAAAGGCGATCATCTCGCCGGTCTTCATGCGCTGCAGCCGGGTGGTGGTGCCGAGGTCGAAGGTCTCATGCTCGGCGATCAGGTCCAGCATCTGGCCGCCGACCATGCCGTGGCCGCCGGACGCCTTGGCCAGCGCCGTCACCAGCTGGCAGCGGATGTTGGGATCCTCGTGCGTCGCCGGATCCGCCAGCACCTCGAAGGCGAAGGTCAGCAGCCCGTCGCCGGCCAGGATGGCGGTCGCCTCGTCGAACTGGCGGTGGCAGGTCGGACGTCCGCGCCGCAGCTCGCCATCGTCCATCGCCGGCAGGTCGTCGTGGATCAGGGAATAGCTGTGGACCATCTCGACGGCCGCGGCGGCACGGATGGCGCAGTCCGGGTTGACGCCGAAAAGGGCGGAGGACTGCATCACCAGGAAGGGGCGCAGCCGCTTGCCGCCGTTCAGGCAGCCATAGCGCATGGCGTCGAACACCCGCGCCTCGGCCAGGTCGGTGGTCGGCAGCAATGCGTTGATCTTGAGCTCGACCGCCTCGGCGATGTCGGCCAGCGCGGCTTTGAACTCGGTCTGGGAAATGGTCTGCACGTCAGTCGATCCGGGCGGGTTCGGTGCCGAGGGAGCCGTCGGCGCTCACGGTGATGCGGTCGATCTTGGCCTGCGCCTCGCGCAGCTTCATCTCGCAATGGCGCTTCAGCGCCGTGCCCCGCTCGTAGGAGGAGATGGCGTCGTCGAGCTTGCCGCGCCCTTCCTCGAGCTGGCGGACGATCCGCTCCAGTTCGGCGAGCGCATCCTCGAAGCTGAGGGCGGCGATGTCGGGCGGAATGGCGGCGCCTGAAACAGGGGGCGAAGACGTCGTGGAAGGGGGCATGTGGGGCAGAACCATCGATGGGACCTCAAGCCCGCGAAGGTATGCCCCGCCCACGTCCGGCGCAAGGCCCGAGGCACTCCGCTACCCCGGCCATTGCGGCCTATGTGCGGCCTATGCGTTCGGGCAGCCCCTCCCCCTTTCGGGAGAATGGGGCGCCCGCCCAATAGGAACGCAGCCGGTCAGCAGTACATCAATTCGCGCACATGGGCAGCGCTGGCGGAGGCAAGGGCGCGCAGGTTGTAGCCCCCCTCCAGCACCGAGACGATGCGCGCCCCGCAATGGGTGCGGGCCAGTTCGCCCAGCTTGCGGGTGGCCCAGACGAAATCGTCGTCGATCAGGTGCAGACCGGCCAGCGGATCGCGCGAATGGGCATCGAATCCGGCGGAGATGATCAGCAGGTCCGGCTTGAAATGGTCGATGGCCGGCAGGATGACGTGGGTCATGGCATGCCGGAACTCCGGCGATCCCGCCATGGCCGGCAGCGGCGCGTTGACGCAGTTGCCATACTCGCCCTTTTCACCCGCATCCCCCGTACCGGGGTAGAGCGGCGACTGGTGGGTCGAGCAATAGAGCATGTCCGGGTCGTGCTGCAGGATGTCCTGCGTGCCGTTGCCGTGGTGGACGTCGAAATCCATCACCGCCACACGCTGCAGTCCGTGCGCGGCGCGGGCGTGATAGGCACCGACAGCGGCGTTGTTGAACAGGCAGAAGCCCATCGCCTTGTCCCGCTCCGCATGGTGGCCGGGCGGGCGCACGGCGCAGAAGGCGTTGCGCGACTGGCCGGTCGCCACCGCGTCGACCGCGGCGCAGACCGCGCCGGCCGCACGCAACGCCGCCTCCCCCGACCCGGGCGAGACCACCGTGTCGGCATCGACACCGGCATGCTCCACCTCGGGGATCAGCGACAGCACGCGGTCGATGTGCGACTGCGGGTGTGCGCGCAGGAGCTGTTCCACCGTGGCGCACGGCGCCTCCTGCCGTTCCAGCATATGGAACTCCTCCGTCTCCAGCGCGGCGAGCACGGCGCGCAGGCGGTCGGAGCATTCGGGATGACCGAGACCCGTGTCGTGCTCCAGGCACGCCGGGTGGGTGAACAGGGTGGTGAACATCGATTTTTCGGTCGTTATCGTTGATTTTCGGGCGGCGTTCGCAGCGTTTCCGAAAACCATTCTTCCCGGATCGCTAATGAAAGTACAGGCTGAATCCAGGACGATTCGTCACAGCCCACTTTCGGGAGCCGGGGCAATCCGTGACACGATACGATGGTAACGGCAACGATGGGGCGACGGATCGATGGGCCGACAGGAACGGCGGGCAGGGATCACGCCGTCCGTTCAATGACGAAGCGGAGGATGCCGCCCTCCTCCCCGACCGACAGCAGGCGGTTGCCGGTCGCCTCGCAGAAGGCGGGGAAGTCCTTGCGGGCGCCGGGATCGGTCGCCTCCACGGTCAGGGTGTCGCCGATCGCGATGGCCCTGATCGCCTTGCGGGCGCGCAGGACGGGAAGCGGGCATTGCAAGCCCTTGGTATCCAACGGATGATCGATCATGAACGAAATGCTATCCCACCTGAAATACGGTGTCATCGGCAGATGATGGACATGGAGCGTCGGACTGACAAACGCAACCACCGGATGTCTCATCCTTCCGCCTATTGTTCCGTTATGCGAGAAAAAAGCGCTGATCGGCGGTAATGGCAACGCCCAAGTCGGCACGGTGACAATCGGTGCCAGCGTCGGAATGACGGAATCCCACAGGTGGACAATTCCCGTGCGGTACGAATATACTAGGATACGAGCATTTTTCTTTGCCGGGCCGCATAACGACAGCCCGGTTGTAAAACGAATCGGAACGGACAGGGCAACGGGAAAGCGATGAAGATCGAGGATTTGCAGGCAAACGCCCGCCGGGCGAGCGCCCTGCTGAAGGCGATGTGCAATGAGCGGCGCCTTCTCATCCTGTGCCACCTGAGCCAGGGCGAACGGTCGGTGGGCGAACTGGAGGATCTGGTCGGGCTCAGCCAGTCGGCGCTGTCGCAGCATCTGGCCCGGCTGCGCAACGACAATCTGGTCCGCACGCGGCGCAGCGCCCAGAACATCTACTACTCGCTGAACGGGCACGAGGCGCAGACGATCATGACGACGCTGCACGGCCTCTACTGCACTACGGCGGAGAATGCGGCCGACGGCCGCGACGGCGAGTCTGCCAACGATCCCGGCAGCGACTGCTCCGACCTGCGTGCGGCCGCAGCCGGCTGAACAGCCGGACGGCATACCCTCATGAGGGGCGCAAGCCTCAGTCGCGCGCCAGCAGCGCCGCGGCCGCCAGCGCCACCCATCCCAGCATGAAGCTCCATCCTCCGGCTGGCGCCGTCATCGGCACCGGCAACGGCCCGACCGTGGCCAGCACATAGAGCGTGCCGCAAAACAGCAGGATTCCGGCACAGAACAGCCACCCCGCGATCCGCAGGGCCAGTTGTCCACCCGCCCGGCCGCTCAGCCGGCCGGCAAGCGCCACCAGAAGCACCAGCGCCAGCGCATGCGCCATCTGATACAGCCCGGCGGTACGGAACCACTCCTGCGCCTGCGGCTGGCCCGCCAGACCATGGCTGGCATAGGCGCCGGCGGCGACCGCGACGGCACCGTTCAGCGCAGCGAAGACGATCCAGATGCGGTCGGTCACTCCCACGGACGTTCTTCCCTTCCTTCCGATCACCACCGGCCCACGGGCGGTGCTATCCTGACGCCTGTCTACACGCAGGGCGCCCGCACGGGCAAGAAACGACCATGACCACGATCCCCTCCCCGGCTACCCCGCTCGTCAGCATCATCACGCCCACGTGGCAGCGGGAGGATTTCCTGCCCCGCCTGCATGCCTGCATCAAGGCGCAGACCCATCCCGAGATCGAATGGCTGGTGTTCGACGACAGTCCGCGCCCGTCGGCCTATCTCAAGCCGCTGGCGAACCCGCGGCTGAAGTATTTCTACTCCCCCAGTCGCTACGCGATCGGCGAGAAGCGCAACATCCTTGCCGAACATTCCAAGGGTTCCGTGATCGTCCACATGGACGACGACGATTTCTATGCGCCCACCTATGTGGAGCGGATGCTGGACCGGCTGGAGCAAGGCTACGATCTGGTGAAGCTGTCCGGCTGGTTCCTCTACAGCGCGCCGCACCGCCGGTTCGGCTATTGGGATACCGCGCAAGGCGGTTCACACCATCGCTGGGGACGGCAGGGCTGCAGCTATGTCGAGGCGCCGGACGCACCACCCTCGCCGGAGAATCTGGACGGTTACGGTTTCTCCTACGCCTACCGCCGTGTGGTCTGGGAAGCGGAGCGCTTTCCTGCGGTGAATGCCTGCGAGGATGCGCCGTTCGTGAAGGCCGCGCGCGAACGCTTCCGCGTCGGCACATTCCCGGATGCGGAGGGGTTATGCCTGCACACGCTGCACGCCCGCAGCACCAGCCTATGCCTGCCGCAGTACGAGCTTCCGCCGGTGCTGATGGAGCGCCTGTTCGGGCCGGACGTGGCGGCCTACACCTGAACGTCGAGGAACATGCCGCGACGGTAGTTGCGCGGCAGGGTCAGCACCCCGTTGACCACCAGGGCTGCCAGTTCGCGCAGGCTCGGGATGCGCTGCCGCCCCTGCGGGACGATTCCGTCGGCCCGCGCACGCGCACCGGCCGCGGGAACCCGCCCGCCGCCGGGGTCGGGGCGGATCGGCTCGTTCGAACGATCACCGGTGCGTCGGGTCTCTACCATGCGCGCCTATTTACCATAAATGCGGCAGATGGGGAAGAGGGGGGCTTTGCCGTCGTGGCACCGCCCCCCTACCGGTCTCAAGTTTCGGGCCAATGGTGGACGAAGCCCGCCTCCCGCTCCAACAGCCGTCCCAGGCGGATCAGGCGCCGCTCCTCGCCCGGCCGGGCGATCAGCTGGATGCCGAAGGGCAAATCCTCCCCGCCGACCGGCCCGCCCACTGGCAGGGTCAGCACGGGGAATCCCACCATCGTGATGATGGCGGTGACGCCGAGATAATCGAGGATGGTCTCCAGCGGCCGGCCGTCGATCTCCGTCACCTCGCCCTCTGCGTTCGGCCAGGGCAGCACGCCGCAGGCCGGTGCCGCCAGCACGTCGATGTCCTCGAACAGCGCCGCGAAGCGGCGGTAGAGGGCGGTGCGGGCGGCCTGCGCCTCCAGATAGGCATCGGCGGTGATGCCGGCGCCGGCCTCGATGTTCCAGCGGATGGTGTCGGTCAGGTCAGCGCCATGCTTCGCCAGCATCGGCCCGAAGGCGTGACGGGTCTGCGCGGCGCGCAGCGTGCGGAAGGTCGCCATGGCGTCGCCACAGTCGGGGTGGCGGCGCGCCACCGGCCCGACGGTCCGCTCCAGCCGGTCGACCGCCGCGGCGAAGCGCTCGCGCACGGCCTGGGACACCGTGGCCACGCCGAAATCGGCGGTGGCGCCCAGCCGCGACTCCGAGCCGTCATCCCGGTCGCCGAACAGGGAGGTCGGGTCGCGCAGGTCGCTGCCGGCCATCGCCGACAGCAGCAGCGCGCAGTCCGCGGTGTCGCGTGCGAGGACGCCGTGCGTCGCCAGCGTGTCCCAGCCCAGGGCGCGGCCCGGCGCCGGGATCAGCCCCGGTGTCGGCCTGATCGAGGCGATGCCGCAGAAGCTCGCCGGAACCCGCACAGATCCGCCGAAATCGGTGCCGTGCGCCAGCGGCGCCATGCCGACGGCCACCGCCACCGCCGATCCGCCGCTCGACCCGCCGGAGGTCAGAACGGGATCGACGGGGTTGCAGGTCGGCCCATACAGGCGGTTGCGGCAGACGGCGCCGAAGCCGAATTCCGGCGTGTTGGTCTTGCCGATGACGATGCCGCCCGCCGCCTCGATCCGTGCGACGGCGATGTCGCTGGTGGACGGCACATGATCGGCATAGAGCGCCGAGCCGTAGGTGGTGCGGATGCCGGCGGTGTCGGTCAGGTCCTTCACCGCCACCGGCAGTCCATGCAGCGGCCCCACCGGTGCCGGGGCCGCATCCAGCGCCTCGGCACGGGCCAGCGCCTCGTCGGCGGCCACGGTGATGAAGGCGGACAGTGCCGGCTCCATCGCCGCGATGCGCGCCAAATGCGCCTCAACCGCCTCCCGCGCCGACAGTTCCCGCCGCGCCAGTCTTGCCGCCAGGCCGGCAGCACTTTCCCGCCACGGGGCGCTTCGTCCTTCGCTCACTGCATCCTCCCGTTTCCGGCCCGAACCGTAGCGCGAAACCAGTGGTATGCGAAACAATGCCGAGCGCCGTCAGCGCTGGCTGCCGGCCGATGCGCGGCAGTCGTTCAGGATGTTGCCGACGGTCACCCGTTCCCGCTCGTCCATGGTGAGGCCCCAGCGTGCCTTCACCAGGATCCAGTCGGCGACATAGAGGCAGATGCCGTCGCGCTTCGGCGGCAGCCAGTCCTCCGGCCCCTTGGAGCCCTTGGCGCGGTTCGCCTCCCGGCCGGAGACCAGCAGGGTCAGCGGATCACTGGTGTCGTTGGCGTAGGCAGCGCGGCGTTCCCGGCTCCAGTCGTAGCCGCCGCTGGCATAGGCCTCCTGCAGCGGCACCCGGTGGTCGATGTCGACCATCTGCGGATCGGTGAAGCGCTCCCCGGTGTAGGGGTCGAGCCAGTCGCCGGACTTCACGCTGCACCCCTTGGCGTCGAGCGTCGCCGGGCGGCGCGAGTCGCGGATCAGAACCTTTTCGCGCGCGTTCAGGCAACCGCCCTCCAGCGCCAGCCAGTGCGGCCATTCCGAGCGTTCGTAGCCGCGGCCCCGTTCGGGCTCCACCCGGATGGAGTCGAGCCGGCGGGTCACCTCGGCATAATCGATCCGGTCGGATGCACGGGCAATGATCGGCGGCGGCGGTTCGGCGGTCTCCTGCTTGCGCGGCTGGCGGGGGCGCTGCGTCTCCTGGCCCAGCAGGTCATCGAGCGTGCCGGGCGGCAGGATGTGCAGACGCTCCGCCAACGCGACGGCGGCAAGCACGGCGAGGACGACGAACAGACCCCGCAGGGTCAGGGAACGGCGGCGGGCCACGTCAGTGCACCCAGGGCCAATCCCCTCTCCCCCTCGGGGAGAGGGTCAGGGTGAGGGGGGTCCGATGGCCGAACGCATGTCGCGGCGCATCCCCCTCACCCCGGCCCTCTCCCTGGCCCTCTCCCCAGGGGGGAGAGGAGGATTCCGTCGCCACCCTCGTCATGCTCTGCTCACCTGAATCTTCCGTCCCCCTCATACTCCGGTAGCGGCCCCGACCTCAAGGCATGCGGCCGGTCAGGGTTGCGCTCAGCCCCTGGAGAAGGCCGACCTGACAGACGGTGTCGAAGGTGGAGCGCATCAGCGACGGGTCGCCGATCGACACGCGGATGTCGCCGGCCCGCGGCTCCGAGTGGCGGCGGCGGACTTGGCTGCCGCACAGCTCCTGCAGGACGTCCAGCAGCATGACCAGGGAGGTCGCGCGGCCGGTGCAGAGGTTGAACACCTGCGCGCCGGCGAAACGCCGCTCCATCGCCAGCGCCAGGATGCGCACCACGTCGCCGACGAAGACGAAGTCGCGGACCTGCTGGCCGTCGCCGTGGATCTCCACATCCTCGCCGCGCGCCACCCGGCGGGCAAAGATGGAGATCACGCCGCTGTAGGGCGACATCGGGTCCTGCCGCGGCCCATAGACGTTGAAGAAGCGGAAGCCGACCGTCGGCACCCCCTGGATCGACCATGCGACGCGGGCGTGCATCTCGCAGCCCAACTTGTCCACGCCATAGGCGGACAGCGGACGCGGAAGCTCATCCTCCTTCAGCGGGGTGTTGGTGTTGTCGCCGTAGATGGCGGCGGACGAGGCGTAGACCACGGGGATCGGGCCGCCGCGCTTGGCGTCGCGCGCCGCCTCGAACACGGTGACGGTGCCCAGCAGGTTGGTGCGGTGGGTCTCCGCCCACAGCTCCCGCGATTTCTGCACGGAGGCGACGGCGGCGAGGTGGAAGACGCCGTCCACCCCTTCGCCATGGTCGCCGGCCATCGCCTCGCGCACCGCATCCGGATCGGCCACGTCGCCCACCACCAGCTTCGCCGCCTCCGGCTTGTTGTCCAGCCGGCCGCTCGACAGGTTGTCGAGGATCGTCACCCGATGCCCGTCGGCCAGCAGCCGGTCGGCCAGATGCGAGCCGATGAAACCGCAGCCGCCGGTGATGAGGTAGTGCGCCATGGTCCGTCCAAGCCCTTCCTTCGTTGTGACCGGTCCCGCCGCAGCGCAGCAGAGCCGCCGGAATTCCCACCCTAAGGTTCGGGACACAACCGCAGGATCGCCAGCCCATCTTCGGGATAGGGCCGCGCCTCAACCGGGGATCCGCGCCGCCCGTTCGGCGACTCAGGGGGCGAATCGGCCCCGCTTCGGCCACTGCGGTTTCCGGATAGGCGCGACCGATGGTTCAACAGGGTTATCCACCACCTTGTCCACGGTTCTGTGGATAACCATGGTCAAGCTTGCCAGCCCGCATGCCGCGTCGGGCCGGACACACTGGTGCAGAAATGCTGCTGTGTACGTATGGTTCCTTGGCCGGATCCTTTGCTGCACAGCACAAAAACGCTCAACGCAAAATGCCCCGCTGTGGCATTCACGCCACGGCGGGGCTCAGGATCCGAGTCGGACAGGCCTGTGGACTAAGGCCCGGCTTACGCTTCGTGCTCTGCTGCGCGCAGCATCAGGCCTACTTGGGGCCGAGCA
Source organism: Azospirillum largimobile (assembly GCF_977007025.2). Lineage (NCBI taxonomy): Bacteria > Pseudomonadati > Pseudomonadota > Alphaproteobacteria > Rhodospirillales > Azospirillaceae > Azospirillum > Azospirillum largimobile. The sequence continues at coordinate 304,342 of NZ_CDRMUA020000004.1, read as the reverse complement.
TCTCCGCCTTGACGGTAGCGAAGGCCCAGTCGAGCCAGGGCAGCACCGCCTCCATATCGTCGTTCTCCACCGTCGCCCCGCCCCACAGACGCAGGCCCGGAGGGGCGTCGCGGTAGGAACCGGTGTCGAAGGCGGCCTCCTCCTTCTCCAGCAGCGCAGTCAGCTTCTTGGCGAAGGTCGCCTGGGCTTCCTCCGACAGGGCGGTCACCTCCGGATCAGTGAAGCGCAGGCAGATGGAGGTGCAGGAGCGGGTCGCGGTTTCCTTGGCGAGGAAGCCGGCCCAGCTGCTGGCCTCCGCCCATTCCGCGACGATGCGCAGGTTCTGCTCCGACCGGCGGATCAACTGGGTCAGGCCGCCAACCGACAAGGCCCAGCGCAGGCTGTCGATCGCATCCTCGACGCAGAGCATCGATGGGGTGTTGATGGTGTCGCCTTCGAAAATGCCGTCGATCAGCTTGCCGTTCTTGGTCAGGCGGAAGATCTTCGGCAGCGGCCGATCGGGCTGGAAGCTCTCCAGGCGCTCCACCGCGCGCGGGCTCAGCACCAGCATGCCGTGCGCCGCCTCGCCGCCAAGCACCTTCTGCCAGGACCAGGTGGCGACGTCGATCTTGTTCCAGGGCATCGCCATGGCGAAGGCCGAGGAGGTGGCGTCGCAGATGGTCAGCCCTTCGCGGTCGTCCGCGATCCAGTCGCCGTCGGGCACGCGGACGCCGGCGGTGGTGCCGTTCCAGGTGAAGACCACGTCGCGGCTGAAATCGACCGACGACAGGTCCGGCAGTTCGCCGTAGGGGGCGATCAGGTTGCGAACGTCCGGCAGCTTCAGCTGCTTGGCGACATCCGTCACCCATTCCTTGCCGAAGCTTTCCCAGGCCAGCATGTCGACGCCGCGGGCGCCCAGCATCGACCACAGCGCCATTTCCACCGCACCGGTGTCGGAGGCCGGGACGATGCCGATGCGGTAGTCGCCGGGGATGGCAAGAACCGCGCGGGTGAGGTCGATGACCTCCTTCAGCTTGGCCTTGCCCGGCTTGGAGCGGTGGGAGCGGCCGAGCAGCGCGCCATCCAGCGCATCGAGCGACCAGCCCGGTCGCTTCGCGCACGGACCCGAGGAGAAGAGCGGATTGTTGGGGCGGCGGCTGGGCTGGCTGATCTTCATGGGCGGACTTCCTGTCCCGGAACGGGAATGTGCGGAGGTCCGGACCTTAAAAGCTGCGCCCCCGCCCGTCAATCGACCGGCAGCGACGCCCAGCCACACCGGATGCGCAGCCCTGCCGACACCTCTGCCCGCCGACTACTTCGTGCGGCCGATCTTGCCGTTGCGGTAGGTCCAGGCGGCTTCGCCGCCGCCTGCCGGCTGCGGCATCGAAACGGTCAGCATGTCGTTGTCGATGGTGACCTGGGCGGCGTCGCTGCAGGAGCCGAAGGGATAGGAGACCACCGGCTGCGGCCCGCCGACCTCAAGGATGCGGAAGCGGGTCGGGCAGTCCTTGGCGCCGGTGTCGGCCTGGAACAGGGCGATCCAGCGGTCTTTCAGGGAATAGGCGCCGACAAAGGACAGCATGTCGCTCTCCTTGTCCTCGAAGACCGGCTTGTCGTTGACCGAGACCTGCGTGTGCTTCGGCCCGATATCGGTCATCGTCAGAATCGTGTTGCCGAGCGCCGCCATCAGGCGGGGCTCCGCCGCGCTGGCGGAGGTGGCGATCAGAAGGCTTCCCGCCACCGCGGCACACACACTAAGAACCCGCAAAGGCCGTCTCCCTGGCTGCTGCGCCCCGGCGGGGCGGCTGTCCGAACCGGGCGCACCATAATGCGGCACGCGCCCGGCCGGAAGCCGTCCTTTTTCGCCGGTGGAGGCCGGCCGCCCGATCAGCGGATGTTGACGCTGAAGCCGAATCCGGGGGCGACGGGCGCCGGCGCATAGATGACCGGCGGCGGCGGCGCATAGATCACCCGCGGCGGCGGGGGCGGGGCGTAGATGACCGGGGGCGGGGCATAATAGACGTCGCGCTCGCGCCAATGCCTGTGGTGATGGCGGGGACGATCCCAGCGGCGCCACTCCGGGCCGCCACGGCCGGGACCATACCATTCGCGGCCGTGATCGCCGCGCCCGCGCCAGCCGTCATGCGCTTCCGCCTGGCTGACGGTCACGCCCAGCATCGATCCGGCGACCAGAGCGCCCAGAACCACGGCTTTCAATCCAAACCCAAAACGGCCAGTCATTCCGGCGTCCTCCTGGTGTCGGGAAGCGGTTGTTCCCCTTTGATCGGATGAACGCGAAGGCCCCCGCTTTCATTCCACCTCTGCGAAAAAGATTTCGTCCTACGACCTGGGTCGGAGCGGTCAGACCCGGCCGTCGGCGAAGCCGGGGCGCGGGCGCGGCGGCGTGAACAGGCCGGGTGCCTGATACACGGGCTGGTCGGCGGGCCTGCCGAAGTGATAACCCTGGGCCAGTTCGAAGCCCCAGGCGTTGAGCTGCGCCGCCTGATCAGGGGTTTCCACCATCTCGGCGATCACCTGCACGCGGACTTCCCGGCACAGCCCCACCATGGCCCTCAGAATGGCGTCGTCGCGCGGACTGCCGCCCAGCCGCTTCACATAGCTGCCGTCGATCTTCACGAAATCGACCGGCAGCGCCTGGATATAGGGGAAGGAGGCGGCACCGGCGCCGAAATCGTCCAGACAGATGCGGTGCCCGGCGCGGCGCAGATCCTCCAGGATGCGGGCGGCGCGCGGCAGGTCGGTGAGGCCGGTCGACTCCGTCACCTCCACCAGCAGGCGGGACCGCAGCGCCGGATTGCGGGCGACCAGTTGCTGGAAGGCGACGACGAAGATGTCGCTGCCCAGCGAGGCTGCCGACATGTTGACGGCGATCTGCAGGCCGGGATCGGCGGCCAGAACCTCCAGCGCCTTCTCGCAGACCAGCAGGTCGACGTCATGGACCATGCCCACCTGCTCGGCGAAGGCGATGGTCGGGCCGGGGGCGCCGTTGGGGAAACGGGCCAGCGCCTCGTAATGGTGCAGCCCGCGGGTGGCGAGCGAGACGATGGGCTGGAACTGCAGCTTCAGCCGGTCGTCGGTCAGTGTGGAGCGCAGGCTGGTCACCCGCGTCACCGTCTGGTCGACCAGCAGCTTCACCGCGTCATGCATGGTGGCGATGTCGAAGCCGGTGCCATCCTCGGCGAAGCTCTTCACCGTGAACATCAGCACGCGCCCGGCATCCTCCCGGCTGAGGCCGGGCGCCGCCATGTCGAGCGTCAGGTTCTCCGAAGCCACGGGCAGGCCGTCCGGCAGCAGGCCGGCTCCGGTCACCGCGATCTCGCTCGCCAGCGCGCCGGCCGACACGTCGCTGCCATGGACGAGGCCGAATCGGTCCTCTCCCAGCCGGGTCGCCAGCGTGTCGTCGGCGGCGTGGACGCGCAGCAGCGCCCCCACCTCCCCCAGCAGGCGCAATGTCAATTCGGGTCCGAGCCGCGACTTCACCTCGCCGAAATCGGCGATCTTGATCAGCGTCAGCTTCGGCGGCGCGTTGCCGACATGGACGCCGAATCGCTCGCCCAACTGCGCCTGGAAGGCGTCGGGGTCGAGAAGCCCGGTCTCCGCATCGCGGGCCGGCTGCGTCGTGCTGCCGGCGCCGCTCTCCGACCGCGTGAGCGTCAGTTGCACGTTGGGGGAACGGCCCAGCCTGTAGCCGGACAGGTTGGCCTGGACGCCGCCGGCAAGCTCGACGGCACGCGGCTGCAGCCGGCGGTTGGACCCGGCGGTGCGCAGCAGGCGCCGCACCAGCCCGCGGTCGCCGGCCGCCACCACCCGGTCGATGGGCTGGCCGATCAGCTCCGTGTCCGTGATGCCCAGGAGATTCTGCAAGGCCCCGGCGGCAAATCCGATGGTCCCGCGCGCATCCACCTCGATCAGCACGTCCGCGTTGGCGAACGCGAAGCCGAGGAAGCGTGCGACGTCCGATGTCATGGGGCCTCGACAGGGATCGCTGTGGGACAGGCGGTTTCCGACGCATCATGTCGCCGGGAGCGAAATAATGTGTCTACTTAAGGTTCGCACCCTAAACGTAAAGGAAACCCTACCACTATCTAAATTTCGTCGATCCTGTCATTGGGCATAGGGTTGTGCGGATGACGGTGAAATGCGCCGCCCACAACCCGCCGGCGTCTCAGGCCGGAACCACGCTGTTGCCGAGAAAAGCTTCGAACTGGTCGACCGGCAGCGGCCGGCTGATCAGGAAGCCCTGGATGCGGGTGCAGCGCTGCTGGCGCAGCATGTCGGCCTGCTCCTGCGTCTCCACCCCCTCGGCGATGGTGTCGAAGCCCAGGCTTTCGGCGAGGTTTACGATGGTGCCGACGATGGCCGGATCGGTGGTGGACTTGACGATGTCGCGGACGAAGCTGCGGTCGATCTTCAGCGTGTCGATGGGGAATCGCTTCAGATAGGCCAGCGAGGAATAGCCGGTGCCGAAATCGTCGATGGACAGGCGGACGCCGATGTCCTTCAGCCCGTTCAGGATGGTCACCGCCTTTTCGATGTCGCCGATCATCGCGCCCTCGGTCAGTTCCAGCTCCAGCCGCCCGGGCGGGATGCCGGCGGACTCCACCACGCTGCGGACGAAGCCCACGAGGCGGGCGTCCTGGAACTGGCGCGGCGACAGGTTGACCGAGACGGACGGGATCGGCAGGTCGCGCCTTATCCAGTCGGCCAGCCGGCGGCAGGATTCGATCAGCGTCCAGGCACCGATTTCCCAGATCAGGCCGGTTTCCTCGGCCAGCGGGATGAACTCCGCCGGGCTGACCATGCCACGGATCGGGTGGCGCCAGCGGATCAGCGCCTCCGCCCCGATGGTGCGGTTTCCGGCAAGGTCGATCTTCGGCTGGAAATGCAACTCGAACTCGCCGCCGCCGCTGGCGCGGCGCAGGTCGCTCTCCAGCCCCAGCGTGAAGCCCGACCGCTCGCGCATCCCGCCGTCATAGAAGACGTATTTGTGCTCCGGGTTGCGCTTGGCGTGATACATGGCGAGGTCGGCGTTGCGCAGAAGCTGATCCGCCGTCTCGCCATCGTCGGGATAGAAGGCGATGCCGATGGACGCACCGCAGAAAAGCTCCTGATTGTGGACGGCGAAGGGCTCGTCCATCGAATAGAGCACCTTTTCCACCAGCCGGGCGCCGGCAGAGCGGTCGGCGGCGTCGGGTGCGACGATCAGGAACTCGTCCCCGCCCAGCCGGCCGACGGTGTCGGTCATGCGGGTGCAGTTGCGCAGGCGCCGCGCCACCAGCTTCAGCAACTCGTCGCCGGCATGGTGGCCCAGCGTGTCGTTGACCTGCTTGAAGCGGTTGAGGTCGAGGAAGGCGACCGCGACCTTGCTCTTGCTGCGCTGGGCGCGGACGATCGCCTCCTCCAGCCGCTCGCAGACCAGCCAGCGGTTGGGCAGGTCGGTCAGCCGGTCGAAGCTGGCCTGATAGCGGATCTGGTGTTCCTGCGACTTGCGCTGGCTGATGTCGGCGATGGTGAGGACGTAATGTTCCAGCACGCCGTTCGGCGCCCGGACCGACGTCACCGACAGGGCGGCGGCGAAGGCGTCGCCGGAATGGCGGAAGCTGGTGACCTCCCCCTGCCAGCGGCCGGACTGGCGGGCGGTGGTCCAGATGGCGTCGATGAAGTCGCGCTCGTGCGAGCCGGGGGCGAAGAGGACCAGCGGCCGGCGCAGCAGTTCCTCCCGCTGGAAGCCGGTCATGATCTCGTAGGCCGGGTTGATCGCCTGGACCGTCAGTTCCGGATCGACGATCAGGATGCCGTCGGCGACGCTGTCGAACACGGTGGCGAGCAGCCGGATCTTCTCCTCGTGCTGCTTGCGCTCGGTGATGTCCTGAACGGTGCCTTCGTAATAGCGGATGCGGCCGTCGGTATCGCGCACGCAACGCGCGCTCTCCGAAATCCAGATGATGGATCCGTCGCGGCGGAAGACGCGCGCCTCGAAACTGTGGACGCGGTCCTGGCGGGCCATCAGGTCGGCGAAGGCCTCCCGCTTGCCGGGATCGACGTAGAGTTGGCAGGCGATGTCGGTGAGGTTGGCGATCAGGTCTTCCGGCGACGCGTAGCCATAGATGTCGGCAAGCGCCGGATTGACCCGAAGGTATCGCCCGTCGACGGTGGTCTGATAAATGCCCTCGACGGCATTTTCGAAGATGCTGCGGTACTGCTCTTCCGTCTCGTGACTCATTGCACGCGCCTCATCCGACGCCAATCCCGAACCGCCTGGAAACAACATAAGCGTACAACTCAAACAACGATTGTGGAATCTCCACCTTTCCGCAATGCGGCAAAGTAGACGTCGGCCCGACAACGCCCGTCAAGCGTCATCGGTCATACTGTGGCATAGTACGAAGGGAAAATATAACAAAAAGGTAACCCATCCTGTCCAATGAGCAGGGGTCTTGCCGATGCAAGGAGGCAAGCCATTGATCGGTAAAGGTCATTTGTACGCACTATATTGAAAAACTGAAAGACTTGGCCCCGAGTGGAGGATGGTGCCCCCTGCCCTACGATCACAGTCATTCCTATGCGAATGGCTGATTTTTACTCACCACCGCACAGTGTTTGAGCAATCGCCACAGCCGGCGTCGGCATCGACAATCCACCCGGCTGTGGAAATCGCTCCATTTCCGCGCATTCGGCGGACTGGCATGCCCCGTGCAGGGTTGTCGGCGGCAAGCCAACGGCGGCTTGACCAGCGCGAGGCCAAAGGCTCGGCTCGCACCCAAAACCACACGCAACGCGTCTGCCATTCCCTGGCCCCCGCACCGGACCGGTGCCGCGCGGGTCGGACCCGACGCTGCTTGCCGTTCCTTCAGCACATGTTCCAAGGGGACTTGTCATGTCGTATTTGGTGCCCTCCGAGTTCGTCACCAAAATGGTGGATGCCGGCGAATCCAAGATTTTCATGTCCACCCGCGACACCGTCATCCGGGCCTTCATGGCGGGTGCGATCCTGGCGCTCGCAGCGGTCTTCGCCGTCACGGTCACGGTCCAGACGGGGTTCCCGATCATCGGCGCCATCCTGTTCCCCGTCGGCTTCTGCATGCTGTATCTGCTGGGCTTCGATCTGCTGACGGGCGTGTTCGTGCTGACGCCGCTGGCGCTGATCGACAAGCGGCCCGGCGTGACCGTCGGCGGCATCCTGCGCAACTGGGGGCTGGTCTTCCTCGGCAACTTCCTGGGCGCGCTGACGGTGGCGGTGATGATGTCGATCGTCTTCACCTACGGCTTCTCCACCCCGCCGGACAAGGTCGGCTCGGTCATCTCGCACATCGGGGAAAACCGGACGCTGGGCTACGCGCAGTATGGCGCGGCCGGCATGCTGACCATCTTCCTGCGCGGCGTGCTGTGCAACTGGATGGTCTCCACCGGCGTGGTGGGGGCGATGATCTCCACCTCCGTCAGCGGCAAGGTGATCGCCATGTGGATGCCGATCATGCTGTTCTTCGGCATGACCTTCGAGCATTCGGTGGTGAACATGTTCCTGTTCCCGTCGGCGATGCTGATGGGCGGCAACTTCTCGGTCATGGACTACATGATCTGGAACGAGCTGCCGACCGTGCTCGGCAATCTGGTCGGCGGACTGGCCTTCACCGGCCTGACGCTCTACGCCACCCATGTCCGCACCGCGCCGAAGCGCCGCCTGCAGCAGACCGGTCTGCAGCCGGCCGAGTAAGGCCCCTCTTCCCTCCTACAGTCCTTGAGCGACCCCGGTCCGGATCGGGCCGGGGTTTTCCTTGACGGAACCGGCATTGTGAAAGAGTTGCGGATATCGATCGGCCAATCGTCCGACAAGGGACGGAAGGACGCCAACCAGGACTTTCACGGCGCCCTGATCCCGGTGGCCCCGCTACTGGGGATGAAGGGCATCGCCGTGGCGCTGGCCGACGGCATCAGCAGCAGCCCGGTCAGCCACATCGCCAGCGAATCCGCGGTGAAGAGCTTCCTGACCGACTATTACTGCACGCCGGAAAGCTGGTCGGTGAAGACGGCGGCGCAGCGCGTGCTGGCCGCGACCAATTCCTGGCTGCACGCCCAGAACCGGCGCAGCGAATACCGCTACGACCAGGACCGCGGCTATGCCTGCACGCTGAGCGCGCTTGTGCTGAAATCGGCCACGGCGCACCTGTTCCATGTCGGCGATTCCCGCATCTACCGCATCGCCGGCCGGTCGCTGGAGCAGCTGACCACCGATCACCGGGTGGTCGTCTCGTCGGAGGTCAGCTATCTCGGCCGGGCGATGGGCGTGGCGCCGCATCTGGAGATCGACTACCGCGAGGTGGCAGTGGAGCCGGGCGACGTCTTCCTGCTGGCGACCGACGGTGTCTACGAGCATATCGATGCCGATTTTTTAATCAGCACGATCGCCGAAAACTCGAACGATCTGGACCGGGCGGCGCGACTCGCGGTCGATGAGGCGCTACGGCGCGGCAGTCCGGACAATCTGACGATCCAGATCCTGCGCATCGACGCCGTGCCCGATCCGGATGCCGTCGACCTGTTCCACCGCCTGTCCGACCTTCCGCTGCCGCCCCTGCTGGAGCCGCGGGCGGAGTTCGAGGGTTACCGGATCCTGCGGGAGTTGCACGCCAGCAGCCGCAGCCACGTCTATCTGGCCCAGGATGGCGACGGCGGCCCGGCGGTGGTGCTGAAGATTCCCGCCATCGACCGGCGCGACGACCGCGCGCACCTGCGTCGCTTCCTGATGGAGGAATGGATCGCCCGGCGGGTGAACAGCCCGCATGTGCTGAAACCGCCGCCGCAAAGCCGTCCGCGCCGTCACCTTTATATCGCGACCGAGTATATCGAGGGGCAGACGCTGACTCAGTGGATGCGCGACCATCCCAGTCCCGACCTGCCCGCCGTGCGCGCCATCGTCGAGCAGATCGGCAAGGGGCTGCAGGCCTTCCACCGGCTGGAGATGCTGCACCAGGACCTGCGGCCCGACAACGTGATGATCGACCGCACCGGAACCGTGAAGATCGTCGATTTCGGCTCCGTTCTGGTGCCCGGCATCCTGGAGACCATGCCCGACGCCGACCGCGGTGAAATCCTGGGCACCGTGCAGTACACGGCGCCGGAATATTTCCTGGGGGAAGGCGGGACGCCCGCGTCGGATCTCTATGCGCTGGGGGTGATCGCCTACCAGATGCTGACCGGCCGCCTGCCCTATGGCGGCGATGCGGCGACGGCCACCACGCGGGCGCGCCAGCGCAAGCTGGTCTACCGCACCGCCCTGCACGACGAGCGGGACATTCCCATCTGGCTGGACGAGGTGCTGCGCAAGGCGGTCCATCCGGACCCCGCCAAGCGCTATCAGGAATTGTCGGAGTTCCTGTTCGACCTGCGCCACCCGCGCAAGCATGGCCAGGGCGCGCGGCGCCGGCCGCTGATCGACCGCAACCCGCTGGCCTTCTGGCAGGGGCTGTCGGCGCTGCTGGCGCTTGCCGTGCTGGTCCTGCTGGCCGGCCGCCCGTAACCGGGGCGGCCCGGCCGAAGGCCAGTTAATGCCCTTGGGTCAATGACCGTGGGCGACCTTGGCGCCTTCCTTCAGCTTGTAGATGCGCGAGCAGTAGGGGCATTCCACCTGCCCTTCGCGATCCAGCGTCAGGTAGACCAGCGGATGGCCCAGCGCGCCGCCGCCGCCGTCGCACCCGACGGTCGAGGTTTCAACAAGGATCGTCTCGGTCGGCTGCATGGCAGTCATCCTCTGTTTTGACAGGCGCGCCGGTTCACGCCATCGTGGACACGCCCGCTGTCCGGGCCCCCGTTCAGGGTTCCGCGCGCGCGGGCCGGATGATACCCATCGCGCGCCGCGGATCAACGGGGGAAACCACCGGATCGCCGGGCTTTTTCGCCAACCGCAATCATCATGGTTCAGGATCAATGGCCGCGCCCACCGATACCCCCACGCCCGTCTCGCTCCCGGCCAACGCGGTGGAGCTGCGCGGCCTGACCAAGATCTACCAGCCGACCGGCAAGGCCGGGCCGAAGCATGCGCTGAAGGGCATCGACCTCGCCATTCCGCGCGGATCGCTGTTCGGGCTGCTCGGCCCCAACGGCGCCGGCAAGTCGACGATGATCAACATCCTCGCCGGGCTGGTGAACAAGACCGGCGGCACCGCCAGCATCTGGGGCCACGAGGTGTCGGAGCAGCCGCGCCGCGCCCGCGCCTCCATCGGCGTGGTGCCGCAGGAACTGAACATGGACCCCTTCTTCACCCCGCGCGAAATGCTGGAGCTTCAGGCCGGCCTCTACGGCGTGCCGAAGAAGGAGCGCCGGACGGAGGAGCTGCTGGACGCCGTCGGGCTGGCCGACAAGGCAGATGCCCATGCCCGCTCCCTGTCCGGCGGCATGAAGCGCCGGCTGATGGTGGCGAAGGCGATGGTGCACACCCCGCCGGTGCTGATCCTGGACGAGCCGACCGCCGGCGTGGACGTGGAACTGCGCCGACAGCTCTGGGACTATGTGCGCACGCTGAACAAGTCCGGCACCACGGTGCTGCTGACCACCCACTACCTCCAGGAGGCGGAGGAGTTGTGCGACACCATCGCCATCATCAACCATGGGCAGGTGGTGGCCTGCGAACCGAAGCGGACCCTGCTGCGCCGTGTCGACAACAAGGCGCTGTGCCTGACGCTGGAGCGTGACCTGTCCGCCGCCCCGCCCTCGCTGGAAGGCTACACGGTTGAGTTGCCGGAGCCGCGGCGGATGGTCGTCCGCTACCAGCCCAGCCGGCAGCGCGCGGGCGCCATCCTGTCGGCGCTGGCCGCATCAGGCATCGGGATCATCGATGTCACGACCGAGGAATCGGATCTGGAGGATATATTCCTCCAACTGACGGGTGGTGCACATGGCAACACAGGGGTAGTCCATGCGGCGTAGCGGATTGGCGGCTGTTCTCGGGTTGGGACTTCTGCTTGGCGGCTGTGCCGCGGATTTCCAGCCGATGGGAGCGGCCGTCGTCCAGCCGCAGTTGAATGACAAGGTGCTGATCGCCGCCGACGGCTTCGAACTGCCGATGCGGTCCTGGCTTCCGGCCGACGGCAAGGTGCGGGCCGCCGTCGTGGCCCTGCACGGCTACAACGACTATTCCAACGCCTTCGACGGCGCAGGCCGCGAGTTCGCCACGGCCGGCATCGCCACCTACGCCTACGACCAGCGCGGCTTCGGCGCCACCCGCGACCGCGGCGTGTGGGCCGGCACGCCGACCCTGGTCAGCGACGCCGGCACCGCGGTGGAGATGGTGCGCAAGCGCCATCCCGGCGTGCCGGTCTACCTGATGGGCGAAAGCATGGGCGGTGCGGTGGTGCTCACATCCATGACCGGTCCCAACCCACCCAAGGTCGACGGCACCATCCTTGTGGCTCCCGCGGTCTGGGGCCGGCAGGCGATGGGCTTCTTCCCGCGCGCCGCCCTGTGGGTCACCTACAATCTGGTGCCCGGCATGGTGTTGCACCCGCCACGCGACATGAACATCAAGCCATCCGACAACATCGAGATGCTGCGGGCGCTGGGCCGCGACCCGCTGGTCATCAAGGGCTCGCGCGTCGATGCGCTGGAGGGGCTGACCGACCTGATGGGGGCCGCGCTCGACGCCTGTCAGCAGTTGCAGACGCCGTCGCTGGTGCTCTACGGCGCGCATGAGGAGGTGCTGCCGCCGCGGCCGGTGGAGCGTGCGCTGAAGGACTTCGAGGCCGGCGGCCGGCACGTCGTCGCGGTCTATCCCGACGGCTATCACATGCTGCTGCGCGACCTGAAGGGCGGGCTGGTGGTGAACGACATCGTCGCCTGGATCGGCAACCCGAAGATGCCTCTGGCGAGCGGCGCCGACCGCGCGCCGCGGGCTCTGCTCGCCGCCAAGTGAGAGGCCGTGGGACAAAGCTGCGACATGGTGACATGCTCCGATAGAAAGGTCGGGCAATCGGCTGCCGCCACCATGCCTGGGCACCTCGGTCAGCGCATTGGAAACGCTAATATTATCTGATGCGCCTATCCGAAGGATGCCCCGGCACCATTCGGCTTTGCAGCCAAAGGTATAGTACCCGTTAGGACCAAAGCAACTCTGCCCCTTCCGGCGGTTGAGGGATAAGGTACCGCGCAGGCGGACACCGAATGTCCCCGTTGGGAGGAACCATGCACAGCGTCGAATCCCAGGTTACCCCGTCCGGTGCGGCCCGCGCCGGCGCCACGACGACTGCCCAGACGACCATGACTTCTACCCTGGATGTTCAGGTTATCGCCGACCGCTACGGTTGGACGACGCCGATGGCGCGCTGGTGGATGGCCTTCGCCGCCTCATCAGTGGGCCACAAGCCGGACACCATGATCGCCTTTCTCGACAAGACCGTTGGCGGCGTGACGATGATCCGCCGCCGCTGATCGGTGAGTGGACTGAATTGAAAAAAGCGGCCCTGCGGGGCCGCTTTTTTTGTATCTGGCTGTACTGCAAGGTTAGACCCCCACCTATCCTCCCCCGCAGGGCGGGGGAGGGACTGCCGCCGAACACCGACAAAGCTCCTGTCCCCCTCCCCCGCCCAGCGGGGGAGGGTCGGGGTGGGGGCATCTCAACGAGACCCTCACACCCCCGGCGGCACGATCCGCCAGATCGCCGCGGGGTTGCGGCGGGGGTCCAGCCAGACATGCTGGAACTTGCCGATCCAGGTGAAGCGGTGGCCGCTGAACAGATCCTCCACCTGGACATGGGCGCCGTCCGGCAAGCCCAGTTCCCACAGCGGCACTTCGATGGTCCCGCCATGGCCGTTGTAGGGGTCGAGGTTCACCGCGATCAGGATCACGTTGTCCTTGGCCGCCGTCATCTTGCCGTAGAGCAGGATGTTGTCGTCGAAGGCGTTGTAGAAGCGCAGGTTCGTGAACTGCTGCAGCGCCGGGTTCTCGCGGCGGATGCGGTTGATCGCGGTGACGTAGTCGCGGATGTTGCCGGGCTGGTTCCAATCCCAGTGCCGGATCTCGTACTTCTCTGAGTGGTTGTATTCCTCCTTGCCGGGATAGGCTTCCGCCTCGCACAGCAGGTATGGACCGTACAGGCCGTAGACGCCCGCCAGCGTCGCCGCCAGCACCGCCCGCATCATGTGCGCCGGCCGGCCGCCCTGCGTCAGGATCTTCGGCAGGATGTCGGGGGTGTTGGCGAAGAAGTTGGGACGCATGTACTCCCGCGATTCACCCTGCGTCAGCTCCGTCAGGTACTCGGTCAGCTCCGGCTTGGTGTTGCGCCAGGTGAAGTAGCTGTAGGACTGGGTGAAGCCGACCTTGGCCAATCGCTTCATCAGCTTCGGACGGGTGAAGGCCTCTGCCAGGAACAGGGCGTCGGGATAGCGGTCCTGCACCTCGCGGATCATCCATTCCCAGAAGGGGAAGGGCTTGGTGTGCGGGTTGTCGACGCGGAAGATGCGCACACCCTCCTTACACCACATCAGCACCACGTCGCGCAGCGCGTACCACAGGTCCGGGTAGGACTGGCGGTAGAAGCTGACATTGACGATGTCCTGGTACTTCTTCGGTGGATTCTCGGCGTAGCGGATGGTGCCGTCGGGCCGCCAATAGAACCAGTGCGGATGTTCCTTCACCCAGGGATGGTCGGGGGAGCATTGGACTGCGAAATCCAGCGCGATCTCGATGCCATGGCGCTTGGCCTCGCGGACCAGCCGGCGGAAGCCGTCGAAATCGCCGATCATCGGGTCGATGGCATCGTGCCCGCCCTCCTCCGCGCCGATGGCATAGGGCACGCCGGGATCATCTGGGCCGGGGTTCAGCGTGTTGTTCCTGCCCTTGCGGAAGGCACGGCCGATGGGGTGGATCGGCGGGAAGTACAGCACGTCGAAGCCCATGTCGCGCACCATGGGCAGCAGGTTCACCACGTCGTCGAACGTACCGGGACGCGACGGATCGGGCGACGCCGAGCGCGGGAAGATCTCGAACCACGCCGAGTAGGCGCCGGCGGTGCGATCGACATAGACCTCCAGCTCGCGCACATAGCGGGACTTGTACTGCCGCTCGCCATACAGCGCCATGACGCGGCGCGGCTCGTCCGACAGGGCGTAGTCGATGGCCTCGCGGCCGGCCAGCGACTGCATCCGCTCGATGACCGCCTCAAGCGCGGCGCGCCCGTCACCATGGTTCAGGTCCAACGCCTGCTCGACGAAGCGGCGGCCCTCCACCAATTCCAGGTCGACGACCATGCCGGCATCGACCTTCTTCTTGAAGTCGGCGCGCCAGCTTTCCCAGACGTCGCGCCAGGCCTCGATGCTGTAGGTGTAGCGGGCGTTGCGGGTCAGCGGCACACGGCCGACCCAGCGGTCGTTCTCGTGGAAGCGCATCGGCGCTTCGCTCCACTCGTCATCGCCGTCCGCCTTGTACATGACGGAGGCTGCGAGGACGAAGGTGCCGTCGGTGTAGATGTCGGCCCACACCTCCATCATGTCGCCGACCGCCCGCTTGATGGGGAAGCGGCCGCCGTCCAGCTCCGGATAGACGTTCTCGATAGTCATGCGGCCGGCCGCGATGGAATCCATCCACTCCCGCTCCTCCACGTCGTGGAGTTCGACCGGGTGGCTGCGGGCGGCGCGGGCACGGAAGACGCGCAGTTCCATCGGGCGCAGCATCATCGGCGCGCCGGGTTCCATCGGCAGCGGATCGGCCTCCGGCGTCACATCCTCGAACGCCTCCCAGGTGCCGCCGGTGGCGGCCAGGATCGGGCCGACGTCCAGCGTGTGCGGCCGGTTCTCGTCCGGATTCAGCACCAGGATGGCGCAGCCGTCGGGCTGGTCGAGCGCGGCGCCGTCCACCTGCCGGATCAGCCCCAGCACCGGGCTGTGGGGGGAGGTCACGCGGCGCTGCGGCCCCTCGACGTTCAGGGCGGGGGTTGCGGCCTTCATGGCGTTGACGGCGCCGATGAAGCCGGTCAGGTCGAGCTTCGGCTGCTCCCAATCGGCGGGGCTGGTCCGCACCACGTCCAGCTTGCGGGTGAAGCCGTATTCGTAGCCGACCGGCATCAGCACGCCGGTGGAGAAGCTGGCGGCGAACAGGTAATGCATCTTCAACTGGGCAGCGAGCCTTACCGCGTCCTGGCTGCCGACCTCCGCCGCCAGACGGTCGGTGTCGTGGCTTTCCGGGAAGGCGATGGACGGCGCGATCCAGCGGAATTCGTCATACTGGTCCAGCAGCCAGTCGGCCTTGAAATCCCACCATTTGGCGCTGTTGAACAGGAAGTCGAAGCCGGCACCGCACAGCTCGCGCACCTGTTCCACCGTGCAGCCCAGCGTCTCCGCGAAGAACTTCACCTCCGGATTTACGGCGTGGGCGGCGTCGATCAGGCTCTTCCACACCTCCGCCGGCACCTGATAGGCGGCGTCGCAGCGGAAGCCCTTAACGCCCAGCCCGATGTAATGGCGCAGATAGTCGGACCAGTAGCCGATCAGCCCAGCGCGCGAGTCCGCCCGGTCGTAGTCCAGCGAGGCGAGGTCGCCCCACACCGTGACATGCGCCGTGTTGTTGGGATCGACTGCGCCCGGGCGATGCAGGTCGCCATCCGCGCCGCGCTTGTACCAGTCGGGGTGGCGGTCGACCAGCAGCGCATCGCGGGAGGTGTGGTTGATGACGAAGTCCATCATCACCGACTGGCCGTGCGCCCCGGCATCGGCCGTAAAGCGGCGCAGCAGCTCGTCATCGCTTTCATGCGATCCGCCGCGGAGCGCGTCGTGCAGCCGGTAGGGATCCTTGACGGCATAGAGACTGCCGGAGAAGCCCGGCTGGTGGATCGGGTTCAGGAAGATCCAGTCGAATCCCATCCCCTGGATCCGCGGCAGGTGCCCGGCCCAATCGCGCACGGGACCAGCCAGGGTCGGAAACAGGTTGTAGATGCGCGGTCCGGCGATGCTCATGGAACCCCCTTACTTGGCCTGCTTCTCCGTTGACAGCCCGCCGGTCCCGTTGTGGGATCAACCGTACGGGTTGTACTCCTCTCCCCAGCGGAGGCACCCGGACCGGCGCCACGGCCGGCACATGCCCCCGCCGGTCAACCCGGCGGGGCGGTGAAGGTTCCGCCCGCCGCGCGCGACACACCAACCGAACCCACCAGAACAGGATGCCCCGCATGGCCGAGAAGCCCGGCAAGGTCGCGAAGATCCGCCTCGGTAAACTGGACCAGAACACGACGAGGTACGACAGCGCGGAGGAATACGACCGCCGACTCGGCAAGCTGCAGAAGGAACTGCTGCGCATCCAGCAGACCTATTGGCATGAAAAGCGCCGGGCCATCGTGGTCTTCGAAGGCTGGGATGCCGCCGGCAAGGGCGGGGCAATTCGCCGCATGACCGAGCCGCTCGACCCCCGCGGCTTCCATGTGTGGCCGATCTCCGCCCCCACGGCGGACGAGCAGAGCAAACATTACCTTTACCGCTTCTGGACCAAGCTGCCGGGCGCCGGCACCTTCGCCATCTTCGACCGGTCCTGGTACGGCCGCGTCCTGGTGGAGCGGGTGGAGAAGTTCGCGACCAAGGACCAGTGGCGGCGCGCCTATGACGAGATCAACGAGTTCGAACGGCTGCTGACCGACGACGGCGTGCGCATCGTCAAGCTGTTCCTGCACATCACTCCGGAAGAACAGCTGGAGCGCTTCCGCGAGCGGATGAAGAACCCTTACAAGCGCTGGAAGCTGACGGAGGAGGATCTGCGCAACCGCTCCAAATGGGACGACTACGTCAAGGCGGCGGAGGCGATGTTCGACCGCACCTCCACCCCCCACGCGCCCTGGCATGCGGTGGAGGCGAACTCCAAATGGCATGCCCGCATCAAGGTGCTCGAGACGGTCACCGCCGCCCTGAAGGAGGGCGTCAACATCGCCCCGCCCCCCGTCGACAGCAACGTCGCCAGGATGGCCGCGGAGGTCCTGGGCATCCACCCCGACCTCGCGGGCGTGGGCGGGCAGAACGGGTGACATGCCGAACGGGTAGCCGCACGGACGGCGGTGGATGCTGGCTTTACAGGTTGGAAAGCGCCAGCTCCACCGCGGCCTCGGCGTGGATGGCCGTGGTGTCGTAGAGCGGCACCGGGCTGTCTTCCGGACGGACCAGAAGCATGATTTCCGTGCAGCCGAGGATCACCGCCTCCGCGCCACGCTCGACGAGCCGTGCGATCACGCCGCGGTAGGCCTCCCGCGATGCCTCCTCGATGCGTCCCTGGACCAGTTCGTCGTAGATCACCCGGTGCACGGTGGCGCGGTCCGCATCGTCAGGGACCAGGACCTCCAGCCCATGCTTCTGCACGAGGCGGCCCTTGTAGAAGTCCTGTTCCATCGTGAAGGCGGTGCCCAGCAGGCCGACGCGCCGCAGGCCGGCGGCGCGGATGCGCTCCGCTGTGGGGTCCGCGATGTGCAGCAACGGCAGGCCGATGGCCGCCTGCACCTGATCGGCCATGCGGTGCATGGTGTTGGTGCAGATGACGACGAAGTCGGCCCCTCCCCGCTCCAGCCGCCGGGCGGCGTCGATCATCAGGGCCGTCGCGTCGTCCCAGCGGCCGGCATGCTGGAGCGCCTCGACCTCGGCGAAGTCGAAGGACCACATCAGACAGCGAGCGGAGTGCAGCCCGCCCAAGCGGTCGCGCACCCGCTCGTTGATGATGCGGTAATATTCGGCCGAGCTTTCCCAGCTCATGCCCCCGATGAGGCCGATGACTTTCTGCGACACGCTGTTCCGCTCCGCAACCGACGACGTCATCGGACCTTGCCTGCGACGGAGGAGGCTTGCAACAGGCGGAAAGGCGGTCTTGCCGTACGCAACCGTCCCGGCGGTCAGTAGGCGCCCAGCGAACGGGCGATGGCGGTGAATTCCTCCGCCACCCAGCCTTCGCGCTCGATCAGGTATCCCATCAGCTGCTTCAGTGCCGCTTCGCAAGCCTCCGCACGCTCGGCCTCGGACAGGCCGGCGCCGGCCAGACGGGCGACGACTTCGTCAACGACCTGTTGGGCCTTGCTGGAATCGGCTTGGCTCATGACGGGAAACAACCTGAGGGTGGTGTCGGCGATTTGCTGCGGGACCATGGAGGCGGCCTTTATGCTGGACGCGTTGCCTGTCCGGATAATGGGCTCACAACCACTGCGCGGGAAGACGCGATTTAGCCCTTAAATGAAATAAATTTAGGCAGCATTTGATACAATTCGTTTCAATGTCGATCCGCAGGCGCCGAACGGCCGCGACGTACGCGGCACGGCAGCGATCCGACACAGCTCGACAGAATATGTCACCACATATCAGTAGCAATAATCACTGCTTGTACCTAAAATTGCGTCAATTCAGCAGCGCCCGTGAACGCCATGGCCGGCCGCCCAAACCGCAGCGCCTCCCTTCAGACTGTCGAGATTCACGCTGCCGAACCCGATCCGGCGGCCGTCAGCCTCGACAAGGTCAAGGCGATCCTGGCCCCGCTCGACCGCGCGCAGAAATCCAAGTTGTTCGAACTGGTGCAGGCCGGGCATCTGGAAGACGACCAGATGACGGTGGAGATCGGCCGCCTGATCGTCGCCATGCTGAACGGACCGCGCACCGAACATGCCCGCCGCATCTGGACCGGATGGTTCGACCCGGTGATGCTGCGCACCGATGCGCTGATGCTGGCGGAAACGCGGCCACCCGGCTGCATGCATGTGGTCGATGCCAGCGCCTGGTGGTTCGCCCTGCTGCCGCACCTGCGCGAGTTGGCCGGCCGGGTGCAGACCGACATCGCCGCGCGGGCCAGCGAGCATCCGCTCGATGCCGTCCTCGCCTCCCCCGCCGCGGCGGAGTGGGCGGAGGAGCTTCGCGTCCGTTCCCTTGCGGTTCTGCGCCAGCGCGGCGGGGCCGGCACGCTGCTGGCGACAGCCAATGCCGAGCGGATCACCCTGCTGCGCAAGCGCGGCCTGGCCAGCGTGGCGCCGCTGTCGATGGGCGATCTGGCGATGCTGGACGCGATGCTGGAGCACGCGCCGCTGTGGCGCGGCGCGGTGCGCCCGCGCGACACCATCGGCATCCTTCACGCCGTGTCGGAGATGGCGCAGCATGCCGGAACGCCGGATGGTGCCCTGTTCTACGCCCTGTCCCTGGTGAACGGGTCGCGCGATCCCGACCAGGCGCTGGCTCTCTACGGCCTGTTCCCGAACTCGCCGCTGGTGGAGGCGGCGGTGGGCCATGTCCAGTTCGCCTGGCAATGCCTGCGCCAGAAGCTGGAGGATCTCCATCTCGGCCGCCCTGCCCCGCCGCAGCTGACCGCAGGCGAGACGGTGGACCGACTGCAGGAACGCGCCTTCCGCTGGTACGACGCGCTGCAGAGTTTCGGGGTGGAGCGCGGCAGCCGGAACTGGGCCGCGGTGTCCGCCGCCGTCGGCCGCGTCACCGGTCTGGTGGAAGGAGAGGTGGTGCCGGTGCTGAGCCATCGCCTGCTGACCCTCAACGCCAGCGCGTCGGCCCGCCCGCTGATCGAACCGGTGCGCTTCATCAACGGCTTCAATCACCGGCTGCGCCGCCGCGGCATCGCCGCCTCGACCAACCCCTGGCTGACCGCCATCGGCGAGCATCTGGCCGGCCTGTTCCGCCAGATCGGCAGCTATGGGCGCGACGACGCGCTGTCCGTCATGGCCGACCTGTGCGAACTCGCGGAGGAGACCGGCTACCCCATCGAGATCACCGCCATCGACAAGACCCTGCTGGCCATCGTCGAGCAGGCGTTGCGTGACGGCCGTGAACTCAATACCGGGGAAAACCGGCTGATCGAGCGCGTGGTGACCGTCGCGACGGAAGAGCGGCGCAAATGCCGCTGGTGGGTGTCGGGCGAACTGATCAGCCTGCTGGACGCCGCCCAGCAGCGCGGGATCGGCCCCGCCGCTTCATAAGGGCGGCGCTATCGGCGGCGGATCAGGACTGCAGCTTGATACCTGCCCGAACGGTGGCAAGCGCCAGCTGGGTGCGGTTGCGCACGCCCAACCGCTGCATCACCGTGCGCAGATGCACCTTGATCGTCCCCTCCAGCACGCCCAGGGCACGGGCGATCTCCTTGTTCGACTGACCTTCCAGCAGCAGCCGCAGCACCTCGCGCTGGCGGTCGGTCAGGCCGTTGACGGCGTCGATCTCGGTCTTCACCGGCGCCGATGCGGCCATGGCGATGCGCACAGGTCGGCCGTCGCGCGCTCCCGGCGGCGCCGGGGCGAAGATGCCGCCGTCCAGCACAATGGGAAGCGCCTGGTCCAGCACCACCCCTTCACAGCCCTTGTGGACGAAGCCGCGGGCTCCGGCACGGATGCAGGACGCGATGACGGTGCCGTCGGTCGCCCCCGACACCACGATCAGCGGCACGTCGCCTGCCGCCTCCAGCATATCGGCAAGGCCGCTGTGCTCGTCGCTGTCGCCCATCTGCAGGTCGTAGAGAATGGCGGTGAGGTCGCTTTCGGCGCGGGCCTTGCGCATCGCCTCGGCCAGCGATCCCGCCTCCACGATCACCGCCCCTTCATAGCGCTGCTTCAACGCCAGCGACAACCCGGACCGGACGAGGGCATGGTCGTCGACGATCAGGAACTTGAAAGGATCATCCGACGTGACCCGGCGGTCGGACACCGGCTCCTGCTCCGCGGAGCCATGGACATGCTGTGCGTGTTGATCCACGTTTGTTCCCCTTCCTTCGCGCAAAGTGCCGACACCCGCCGGGCTGCACAGCAACCTTGGTATCAACCTGGCAACAGGATGAACCATCCCTTCGGTTAACCTGAAGGTGCATAGGGATAGGCATCACACACACGGAAGGAGCCGAGGCGGCGTGAAGACACCGCCGCTTCAGCTGGCTCGTCCCGCCCGCGACCGGCCACGACCGGTACCGTGCTTCGGTGCAAGCGGAACAGTCACCGAAAAGACGGAACCACGCCCCGGCCATGACCGGACGCCGACCTCATGGTTCAGTTGGCGGGCCAGCCGTGACACGATGGCCAGACCAAGCCCGACGCCGCGCCTTTGGTCCCGGTCACGGTTGTCGAGCTGCCGGAACTCATCGAAAATCGATTTCAGGTTATGCGCGTCGATGCCGGGGCCGGTGTCCCACACCTCGATGCGCAGCTGACTGCCACCCTCGGCGTCGCGGCACGGGCGGCAGCCCAGGAGAATACCGCCAGCCGTGGTGTATTTCAGCGCGTTGGCGACGAGGTTCCGCAGGATGCGCTCCAGAAGCTGGGCGTCGCTGAGCACGACCGCGGCGCAGGAAATCGCACGGAACCGAAGCCCGCGCATTTCCGCCTGGAGCAAGAATTCGTTATGGATAAGATCCAGCATGACCGGCATCGGCACCGGCTCGATGGTTGGTTCGAGCACGCCGGCGTCGAGCCTTGCGGTATCCAGCATACCGTCCAGCAGAGTGCGGATCGAGACATGCGCAGCCAGTAGCCCGCCGAGAATTGGACGTTCGGCCTCCCCTATACGGTGGCGCAACACATCCAGAAACAGTCCCATCGACATGACCGGCTGACGCAGGTCGTGGCTGGCCGAGGCGAGCAGCCGGAGCTTCTCAGCGTCGGCGGCTTGAATGCGGCTCAACTCCTCCCTGGTGCGGGACAGAGCCGCATTCGCCTCTTCCAGCTGCTCCAGTGCGGCGCGCAGCTTCCCGTCCATCGCGCGCGGCCCCAGACGTTCCTGCACCTCTTCCAACGGAGTGGATACGGCCTTGTGGCGTTCGGCCGGGGCTTGCGGGATTGTCGATGGCGAATGATCCTCCTTCAGGTCATCCGCAAGGCATATAAAGTGATCGGCTTCGTCGGTGGGGCCAATGAGTGGAGTGATCATCAGGGTACACAGATACTCGCTTCCGTCCTTGCGGCGGTTGACGAGGGTGGCGCGGGCGAATTGACCATCGTGCAGATCGCGCTTGATGGTGGCCGTCACCGCAGGATCGGTGCGGGAGCATTGCAAAAGACGAGGCGACCGGCCGATCACTTCGTCCGCCCGGTAGCCGGTAAGGCGGGTGAAGGCCCTGTTCACATAACGGATGGTGGGACCGGGTGCCGTCAGATTGCAATCCGTCACGATGACCGCGTGGTCTAGCCGGTCCCAGACCGGCTGAACGATCAACGGCTTTGCGCTGCGAGCGCGCTTCGCTCCTGATCCATGCACATCCGCCATGACACCATGGCCCTTCCACCCTACCGATGATACACGGTGCGCCAAACCTGCTGCTCAAGCTATCAAATAATATTGGGTATAAATTATTCATACCCGACAATGTTGCGGCCAGGTTATTCGAGGCAGAAATTCCGCTCTCTAAACCGGAGGTCAAGCGGACCAGCGAACGGAAGAAGCGCTGATTTGCAAAAAGGGCCGCCGGGAACCGGACCGCATGGCCCGGCCCCCGGCACCCGGCTGGTCAACGCTTGGCTTCGGCGGGCGCCCCGGCTTCCTGGCGCGTCAGGAAGGTTTCGGTGACCTGCGGCAGGCGCTGCTCCAGCCAGGAGGCCATCTCGATCTCCTCGTCCAAGCTCTGCTGGAGCGTGCGGGCGATCTCCGGCTCGCCGGCCCGGTTGGCGGCGGCGATCAGGGCGCGGTAGTTGGCGATCTCGAAATGCTCGAAGGCATAGTTGAAGATTCCGGCCTTCACGATCTCGTCGTCGGCGAACACGCCCGACAGCGACTGCGCATTGCCGATCAGCATGCCGACGCCGGTCTTGATCGAGGAGGTGCTGCTGCCGAGCGACTGCAGGCACTGGCTCAGCCGTTCCGCCTGACGGTTGGAAACGTCAATATGCTCCTGGGCCTTCGCCAGCATCTCCGGATAGTTCTTGATGCGGTCGACCTGACGCTCAAGCATCTCGACCGCCTGGCTTTCCATGGCGTGGGCATCGCGCAGCCACGCGATCAGGTTGTCTTTGGCGTTGGGCATGGATGGTTCTCCACTGACCTGAGGATTTCTTTCCGAGGGCTTTTCCCCGGAGGCCACCGCGACCATTGCGGCCGCCTGTCCCCTTCGCCAACAGGACCGGCGCGGCTCCATTACGCCCGGCCCCCGCTCAACGGAAGGCTTATATCGTCGTGGTAGCGTGGGCCTGAGGGGTGGGGACGCTCCGACCGCGCGGCGCTACGGCGGAACCTGTCGCCATCCGGCCGGTTGGATTTAACCGGAAGGCCGGCGGCCACGCCGCTTCCAAAGATCATGCCCGGCCTGACCTTAAGACCAATCCGCTGAAAGACCCGCGCCATGAGCATCGACGGACTGTCGGACGACGAGAACACCCCGCATTACGACGCGCCCGCCGGCGGCTGGGGCTCGGTCGGCTCCATGGCCCGGATCATGGGAGAGGAGCGGCCGACACCTGCAGTACTCGACACGCTGCGCCGGCAGAACAAGCCCGGCGGCTTCATGTGCGTATCCTGCGCCTGGGGCAAGCCGGCCGAACCGCACACCTTCGAGTTCTGCGAGAACGGCGCCAAGGCGACGATCTGGGAACTGACCAGCCGGCGCTGCACGCCGGAGTTCTTTGCCGAACATACGGTCAGTGCACTGAAGGGCTGGAAGGACCACGACCTGGAACAGCAGGGGCGGCTGACCCACCCCATGCGCTACGACCGCGCCACCGACCGCTATGTGCCCTGCGGCTGGGAGGAAGCCTTCGCCGCCATCGGTGCGGAACTGCGCGCCATCGCCCCGGAGCAGGCGGTCTTCTACGCCTCCGGCCGCGCCAGCCTGGAGACCTCCTACCTGTACGCGCTGTTCGCGCGGCTGTACGGGCACAACAACCTGCCCGACAGCTCCAACATGTGCCACGAGACGACCTCTGTCGGCCTGAAGAAGGTGATCGGATCGCCGGTCGGCAACTGCGTGCTGGACGATTTCGACAGCTGCAACGCCATCTTCTTCTTCGGCCAGAACACCGGGTCCAACAGCCCGCGCCTTCTCCACCCGCTGCAGCAGGCGGTGAAGCGCGGCGCGAAGATCGTCACCTTCAATCCCGTGCGCGAAAAGGGCCTGGAGACCTTCCGCAATCCGCAGAGCCCGCTGGAGATGCTGACCGGCAAGGACACGCAAATCTCGACGCTCTATTTCCAGGTCAAGGCCGGCGGCGACATCGCCGCGATCACCGGCCTGATCAAGCATGTGCTGGCCGCCGAGGATGCGCGTTGGACCAGCCGGAAGCGGCATGTCATCGACCCCGACTTCATCGCGCAGCACACCGTCGGCTTCGAAGAGATGAAGACGCGGGTGGAGGCCATCGGCTGGGACGAGATCGAACGGGAATCCGGCCTGACCCGTGAAGACCTGAAGCAGGCCGCAGACATCTACATCGATGCCGACCGTTCCATCGCCATGTACGGCATGGGCCTGACCCAGCATGTGCGGGGCTCCGAATCGCTGGCAGCCCTGGTGAACCTGTGGCTGCTGAAGGGCAACATCGGGCGCGACGGCACCGGCGTCTCGCCGGTCCGCGGCCATTCCAACGTCCAGGGTCAGCGCACCGTCGGCATTTCCGAAAAGCCGGAGCTGGTGCCGCTCGACCGGCTGGCCGGACAGTTCGGTTTCGAGCCGCCGCGCAAGGAAGGGCTGAACACCGTCAAGGCCTGCGAGAAGATCCTGTCGGGCGAGGTCAAGGCCTTCATCGGACTGGGCGGCAACTTCGTCCGCGCGATTCCGGAGCGCGACCGGATGGAGGCGGCATGGCCCCGCATGCGCCTGACCGTCCAGATCGCGACCAAGCTGAACCGCAGCCACCTGATCAACGGCGAGGTCGCCTTTCTGCTGCCCTGCCTCGGCCGCTCGGAAGAGGACTTGCAGAAAAGCGGCGCCCAGGCGGTGACGATGGAGGACAGCCTGAGCTGCATCCACGGTTCGCTCGGCAACAACACGCCTGCCAGCCCCGATCTGAAATCGGAGGTCGCCATCGTCGCCGGCATGGCCAAGGCGACCCTGCCGCCGAACCCGAAGGTCAAGTGGGACGAATGGGTGGCCGACTATCGCCGCATCCGTGCCCTGATCGAAGAGACCTATCCCGACCAGTTCCACCGCTTCAACGAACGGGTCTTCACGCCGGGCGGCTTCTATCGCGGCAATCCCGCGCGCGAACGGATCTGGAAGACCCCGTCGGGCAAGGCCCACTTCACTCCGCCGGGGCACCTGCGCGCGATCGGGTTCGAAGACGCGCCGGGCCGCTTCCGGCTGATCACCATGCGCTCCAACGACCAGTTCAACACCACGATCTACGGCTATTCCGACCGGCTGCGCGGGATCGAGGGCACGCGCGACGTGCTGCTGATGAACCCGGCCGACATCGCCGCGGCCGGGCTGTGGGAGGGGCAGGTGGTCGGGCTTGCCGGCGATGCCGGCGACGGAGTCGACCGGCGGGTGAACGGGCTGACGGTCACGCCCTTCCGTCTGCCGCGCGGCTGCGTCGGTTCCTATTATCCGGAGATGAACCCGCTGATCCCGCTCTGGTACCATGACGAGGCCTCGGAGACCCCCGCCGCCAAGGGCGTTCCGGTTCGCATCGTCACCGACCCGCCGGCACGCCCCTGACCGAACAAGCGCTGGTTCAAACCATCGAGTCCAACTCCCGGCGCCGGGAGTCCGACAGGCCGAGGCGGGCGGCGAGGTAGGCCAGATACTGGCGGTCGACCTCGCTGCCGCCGCGCACCGCCAGTTCGGAGGCGAGATAGACCTGCTCCGCCGTGTCGGGGTCGCGCACCTCGCGGACGATGTCGTCCATCGGGCGCGGGGACCGCAACTCCGCCTCGACGATCCGCCGGTCTTCCAGATCGGCCTGGGCGGCGTCCAGGCTGTCGAGGATGTGGCGCTGCTCATCGGGCGATATCCGGCCATCCGCATTCGCCGCGGCGATCATGGCGCGGATCAGCAGAAGCGCCTTGGCATCGCCAAGATCGGGTTCCGGCGTGCCCCCGCGCAGCACCCCGGCCAGACGATCGCCGAGACCGCCCGCCGCACCGCCGCCCAGGACGCTGCCGCCCATGGTACCGCCGCCCATGGCGCCTCCCATGGCACCACCAAAGATCCCACCCAATCCCAACCGGCCGAGGATGCCGCCCAGCGGACCGCTGGCAGCGGGAGGAGGAGGCCGCGATCCGGTCGGCGCCGGCTTCTGGCTGTCCTGATAAGCGCGGTAGGCGAGATAAGCCAGCGAGGCGAGCCCCGCCTTCTGAAGCAGCCCCGAACCATGGCCGCCCGCCAATCCGCCGGCCAGCCCGCCGGCCAGCCCGCCCATCCCTGCGGCCGGTCCATGGGGAATTCCATGCGGACCACCATAGCCGTGGCCGTAGAAGTGCTTCTTTTTCTTCTTGCCCTTCTTGCCGAGGAGCAGAGGCATCGCAGCGGCAAAGGCCGGCCCCCGGCCCGTGCGGCCGGCAAGCCCGTTGGCCAGGATGACGCCGAGGACTTTGCTCAGATTGCTCATCGTTCCCTTCCTCGTTGGGGTTCAAGGGCTGACGCAGGAAAGACCAAGCCCGGCCAAGGCCGGGAGCTCCTAAGCGGGAGCCCCTGATCGGGAGCCCTCGGCCGGGAGCCGTAGACATGGGGTCGTTCCAGGCCATTGAAACCCGCAGTGTCTCAAGAATGACGAGTTGCTCCATCCAGGGCGCCCGCCCGCTCGCAAGCCGGCGCCACAATCGGCGAGGTTGCGGGGGCAGGATTGGGCCTTTGCCGAACGGGGCCTCCCTAACGGACAGGCTTCAGGTCGAGGGGGCGACCCATGTCAGGCCGCGCGGATCTCCGCCAGAAATGCCTCGAGTTCATGCTTCAGCAAGTCAGCGTCGGCGGCCAAGGCGTCGGCCGACTGCATGACCTGCCTAGCGGCTATTCCGCTCTCCTGCTCAGCCTTTCGGATGTCGACCACGCTGCGTGAAACATCATTGGTTCCGATCGCCGCCTGCTGAGCATTGCAGCTAATTTCGTCGGTTGCCGCGCTTTGCTGCCCGACCGAGGCCGCCATCTCGGCGGCCGATTGGTCGATGTGCTCGATTTGGCCGATGATCGCGCGCATGCCTTCCACTGTCCGGTCGGACGCGGCTTTCACGGTGTTGATCTGCTGCCCGATCTGCTCGGTCATCGCATGCGTCTGGCTGGCCAGATTCTTGACTTCGCTCGCGACGACAGCAAATCCCTTGCCGGCCTCACCGGCGCGCGCTGCCTCGATGGTGGCGTTCAGCGCCAGCAGATTGGTCTGCGAAGCGACCGCATTGATGGATGCGACGACCTGATCCACCTGCTCGATGGCGGTCGACAATGCGTCCATATGACTGCGGGCCTGCTCCGCCCGTTCGGCGGTCGTCTTCGACCGCTGGGCCGCCTGCGCCACCCGTCCCGACAGATCGCGGATCGCCGTCGACATCTCCTCGGCGGCGGATGCGACGGCCTGGACATTGACCGACGCCTGTTCGGAGGCCGAAGCCACCGACGTGCACTCCTGCTCGGCCTTCTGGACCGCCATGGACAGGTGCGATGCAGTTTCCTGAAAGCCCTTGGCGGACTGGCCGAGTTGGTCGACGATGCGGCCGACCCGGCTCTCGAACCGGCTCGCCAGATCGAACACCGCTTCCCGCTTTTCCGCGGACGCCTGGGCGGCGACGCTGCGGCGCTCCTGCTCCATCTGCCGGTTGCGCAGGATGTTCTCCTTGAAGACCTCGAGCGTGCGCGCCATGCCGCCGATCTCATCCCGCCGCCCGCGTTCCGGCACCTCGGCATCCAGATCCTGGTCCGCCAGCCGCAGCATGACTCCATGTACGCGCGACAGCGGGCGCGTCACGCTGCGCGCGACCGCCCAACCCAGCAGCAGGGCCAGCGCCGACAGCCCGGCCACCACCAGTCCGAACACGGTCATCATGCCGAGGAAGGCGGAGCGCAGGTCGTCGGTAAAGACGCCGGTGCCGATGACCCAGTCCCACGGCTTGAAATGGACCGAATAGGCCAGCTTTTCGTAGGTCGGCCCCTTCGGATCGTTGGGCCGCGGCCATTCGTAGGTCACGAACTCCGGAACCGGCGTCAGGGCGCCGCGCACCGCCTCGCGAATGACATAGACGCCGTTGCGGTCGCGGATTTCGGCACCGCTCTTGCCGATCAGCGCCGGGTTGGCATGCATGACGTTGATGATCTGCGAGGTCCAGATCCACAGATACTCTCCGTCGGCGTAGCGCATGGCGCCGATCGCCGTCCTCGCGCGCTCCTTGGCATCCTCCTCGCTCATCACGCCGTCCTGCGCCAGCTTATGGAAGCGGGCGGCGATGCTGCCGCCGCTCTCGGCGATGAAGCGGACGCTGTTCATCCGCTGCTCGACCAGCGCACGGTTGACGAAATGGCCGCCGACCGCCGCCACCAGTCCGGCGGCGATGATCGACAGCGAGGCGAGAAATCCGATGCGCCACCGCAACGGCAGCTCCGACAAACGCATGATTTGAGTCTTCCCTCTTTCCGGCCTGCTCCAGTGGGGCCGGACCGACGTTACGAGCCGCGGCCTGCGCCAACGATTGTGCTGGTGACCGCTTCGACGGTGCCATGGTCCGCCGAATGGACCCGGTTCACCTCGTTGAACGCGGCGATCCGGGCATGGCTGACATGGCTGAACTGTTCCGCCGCCCGCAGGGCGAGGGCCCGCCCGTCGGGGGCGTCGGCGACCGCGATGCGCAGGGTGACGGACACCTCGACAATCTCTGCCATACTACCATCCTGCAACAGGGTACAAATGGTCGCGGAGCCGCCACCATGCTGGTGGGATCGGCGGCGGCTCCGCCTCTTGCCGGGGTCGATCTCTTGGATCAGCCGCGCTCGACGCAGAGGGCGACGCCCATGCCGCCGCCGATGCACAGGGTGGCGAGACCCTTGCGGGCATCACGCCGGGCCATCTCATGCAGCAGGCTGACCAGGATGCGCCCGCCCGACGCGCCGATGGGATGGCCGAGCGCGATGGCGCCGCCATTGACGTTCACCCGCGCCTCGTCCCAGCCCATCCCGGCATTGACCGCCAGAGCCTGCGCCGCGAAGGCCTCGTTCGCCTCGATCAGGTCGAGCTCGTCCACCGACCAGCCGGCCTTCTGCAAAGCCAGTTTCGAGGCCGGAATCGGCCCGGTGCCCATGATGGCCGGATCGACGCCCGCCGTCGCCCAGGAGGCGATGCGCGCCAGCGGCGTCACGCCGCGCCGCTCGGCGTTCTCCGCCGTCATCAGCACCAGCGCGGCAGCCCCGTCGTTGAGGCCGGACGCGTTGCCGGCGGTCACCGTGCCGTCCTTGGCGAAGGCCGGGCGCAGCTTGGCTAGAGTTTCCAGCGTGGTGCCGTGCTTCGGGTACTCGTCTTCCGACACGACGACATCGCCCTTGCGGCCCTTGATGGTCACCGGCACGATCTCGTCCCGGAAGCGGCCGGCCTTCTGCGCCGCTTCCGCCTTCAGCTGCGAGGCCAGCGCGAACAGGTCCTGCCGCTCGCGGCTGAGATCCCAGGCGCGGGCGACATTCTCGGCGGTGGTGCCCATGTGGTAGCCGTGGAAAGCCTCCCACAGCCCGTCCCTGATCATGCTGTCGAGCATCTCGGCCGTGCCCATCTTGGTGCCGTTGCGCAGATGCATGAGGTGGGGCGACAGGCTCATGTTCTCCTGGCCGCCGACCACCATCACCTCGGCGTCGCCGCAGCGGATCGCCTGCCAGCCGAGCGCGACGGAGCGCAGGCCGGAGCCGCAGACCTGATTGATGCCGAAGGCGGTCTTCTCGACCGGAATGCCGGCCTTCACCGCGGCCTGGCGGGCGGGGTTCTGGCCCTGGCCGGCGGTCAGCACCTGGCCCAGGATCACCTCGCTCACCTCGGCGGCGTCGGTGTGGGCGCGCGACAGCGCCTCGCGGATCGCGGCGGCGCCGAGCTCATGGGCGGGGACGGCGGCCAGCGCGCCGTTGAAGCTGCCGATGGCGGTGCGGACCGCGCTGGCTATGACGATCTCGGTCATGGAGGACTCCTCCGGAACATTGTGTCTTGCAGGAAGGAAGGCCGCCGCGTCCGTTCGGGGAGCGCGGCGGCCGGTTGGTCGCAAAGGGTCAGAAGTAAAGGCCGACCAGGAAGATGGGCAGGGTGATGACCAGGGCCGTCGCGCAGTAGCCCATGATGTCGCGCACCCCCAGCCCGGCGATGGCAAGCGCCGGCAGCGCCCAGAAGGGCTGGGCCATGTTCATCCACTCCTCGCCATAGGCGATGGCCATGGCGGCCTTGCCGAGATCGACGCCGAGCTGCTGG
This sequence comes from Azospirillum largimobile, assembly GCF_977007025.2. Classification (NCBI taxonomy): domain Bacteria; kingdom Pseudomonadati; phylum Pseudomonadota; class Alphaproteobacteria; order Rhodospirillales; family Azospirillaceae; genus Azospirillum; species Azospirillum largimobile. The sequence continues at coordinate 274,074 of NZ_CDRMUA020000004.1, read as the reverse complement.
GCCGCCGGCATGATGAAGGGGCCCTGCACCACCCAGTGGCCGCCGCCCGACGGGACGGCGAAGTTGATCAGGCCCGACGACAGGAATGCCAGGACCGGGAAGGTTTCCTTGTTGGCGATGTCGACGAACAGGTTGGTGATCAGGCCGCCCAGGCCGGAATGCTCCATCATGATCTGGATGCCGGCATAGAAGGGGAACTGCACCATGATGCCGGCGGTGCCGCGGGCGGCATTGGCGACGGCGCGGGCATAGGCCATCGGCGTGCCGTGCAGGATCAGGCCGGCCACCAGCATGATCAGGTTGACCGTGTTGATGTTGAGATCGAAACCCTTGGCCTGGAAATGCAGGAACAGGTAGCCGATGCCCAGCGCGGCGACGACGAAGCCGAGAACGCGGCTCTCCTCCAGCTTTTCGGCCGGGCTGGCGTCGGGGCCGAGCACGCGCTTGGTCGAGGGTTCCGGCTTCAACAGGGCCGGGTCGACCGCCACCACCTCATGCGGCTTCGGGTGCATCATCCAGCAGATCAGCGGCAGGACGACGATCAGCGCCAGCGTGATGCCGACATTGTAGGTGGTGAAGATGGTATCGGCGATCGGGATCAGGCCGACCGTCTTCTCCATCGGGTTGCCCTTGGTCGCGGCGACCAGCGGAACCGAGGCGGAGAAGCCGCCATGCCAGGTCATGAAGCCGATATAGGCCGACGCGATCAGCAGCCGGTAATCGGATTTCGGAACGCGGCGCGCCACCTCGCGGGCGAACATGGCGCCGACGACGAGGCCGAAGCCCCAGTTGACGACGTTGGTCACGGCGGCGGCGAAGCAGACCAGCATGACGCCCTGGGCCGGCGTCTTGGCGATGGAGGCCACCCGTCCCATGACGTTGCGCACCGGTTCGGAACTGGCGAGCGCATGGCCGGTGACCAGCACCAGCGCCATCTGCATCGAGAAGGCCAGCAGGTTCCAGAAGCCGTTGCCCCACATGCGCACCAGATCGACCGGCCCGCTCGGCGTCAGCCACCAGGCGAAGCCGAAGGTCAGCACGGTCAGGATAATGGCGAAGATCAGCGGGTCGGGCAGATAACGGCTGACCAGCCAGGTCAGGGCGCGGGAAATCGGCGTGATCGGGTTGAAGCGGACGCTGGCGTCCGGCGCCGGCGGGGGGGCTGTGGTGACGCTCATGGTGGGTCTCCGGCACGAGGGGGGCGTTCCCGCGCCGCCAGACAGGTTTGCCGGGCGGCGCGGGGGCAAGTGGCTCCCCGATGCTCACGATGCTTGGATGGCGACGGTCAGGCGCCGACCGGCATGGTCGGCACGGCGGACGGGACGATCAGCTCGGCGCCGGTCTGGGCCAGCACGTCGGCGACCGCGACGCCGGGAGCGACCTCCCGCAGCACCAGCCCCTTGTCCGTCGGCTCGATAACCGCCAGTTCGGTGACGATCAGGTCGACCCGCCGCACCGAGGTCAGCGGCAGTTCGCAGCGCTTGACGATCTTGGGCGTGCCCTTGGCGCTGTGCTGCATGGCGACGATCACCCGCTTGGCGCCGGAAACCAGATCCATCGCGCCGCCCATGCCGGGCACCATCTTGCCGGGCACCATCCAGTTGGCGAGCCGGCCCTCCTCGTCGATCTGTAGGCCGCCGAGCACGGTCACGTCCAGATGCCCGCCGCGGATCAGCCCGAAGGACATCGCGCTGTCGAAGGAGGCGGCACCCGGAACGGCGCCGATCGGGCTGCCGCCGGCATCGCTCAGATCCTCGTTCTCCGCCCCCGGCTCGGGCACCGGCGCCATGCCGATGATCCCATTCTCCGACTGGAAGAAGACGTTGACGCCGGCCGGCAGATGGGCGGCGACCATGGTGGGCAGGCCGATGCCGAGATTCACCAGGTTGCCCGGCCGCAGTTCCAGCGCGACGCGCTTGGCGATCAGGGTTTTCTCATCCATGGCGATGCTCCTTGGCGACCAAGCAGTCGACCAGCACATTCGGGGTGACGACGCTGTCGGGCGGAATGACGCCCACCGGCACGATGTCCTCGGCCTCGACGATCACCGTTCCGGCGGCCATCGCCATCAGCGGGTTGAAGTTGCGCGCGGTCAGCGCGTATTCGAGATTCCCCAGGTAATCGGCCCGCTTGGCGGCGATCAGGGCAAAGTCGGCCTTCAGCGCGGTTTCCAGCAGATAAACGGTTCCGTCCAATTCGATGCGCTGCTTGCCGTCCTCAACCACCGTGCCGACGCCGGTCGGGGTCAGCACGCCGCCCAGCCCGAAGCCGCCGGCCCGCACCCGCTCCGCCAGCGTACCCTGCGGCACCAGCTCCACCTCCGTCTCGCCTGCGATCATCTGGCGCTGGGTTTCGGGGTTGGTGCCGATGTGGCTGGCGATCACCTTGCGCACCGCCTTGGCGGCGATCAGCCGGCCGATTCCCACGGCGGGTCGGGCGGTGTCGTTGGCGATCACGGTCAGGCCACGCTTGTTCTGGCGCAGCAACTCGTCGATCAGGTGGGGCGGCGTGCCGACCCCCATGAACCCGCCGATCATCAAAACCGCGCCATCGGGAATCATGGCGACGGTGTCTTCCAGCTTTCGCACTTTACTCATTCGACGTCTCCCTTGGACGTCGGGGCGCAGCAGGGCATTCCCGCCGCGACCCCGCGGGCGCGGAGCCCGCCCCCCGGTCCAAAGCGGGACCGGAAAGACGAACCGCACGCTCATTCTTGGTTTCATAGCGCTGCGATCGGAAGGCCTGCGACCCCCACGCAGTTGCATGGGATGGTCGGGGCCAACCGGCATACCCACATATTTGCAATGGATGTGCCAGCCTGCGGGGCCATCGCCGATAGCGTGGAATCCAAGGCCTCGGGCCACGGAGCGGGTCAGGCAGCGTGCGGAATCGTCAACAACCGGCGCCATCGGGTGCGCAACTTTGTGCGTGCTGCGCAAAATTTTGCGCAGCGATGACGAAGCCCTGCCCTGTTCAGGAAATGGCGTATTCCTGGAGCTTGTAGAGCAGCGAACGACGGCTGATCCCAAGCTCCAGCGCGGTCTTCATGCGGTTGCCGTCGTTGCGGGCCAGCGCCTCGGCCACCACGCGCGCTTCGAAGCGGCTGACCTGTTCGCGCAGGGCGCCACCGCCGGCAACGGACGCTGAGGCCTCGATCCCGGCCACGGGATCGGCATCGTCCACACGGCCGGCGATCTGTTCCGGAAGATCCTCCGCGACGATCATCGCGCCGGTGCTCATCACCACTGCGCGCTCCATGGCATTGGACAGTTCGCGGATGTTGCCGGGCCAGCGATAGGCCAGCAGGCGCTCCATCGCCTGCTCGTCGATGCCGCCGACCTCGATCCGGTTCTCGGCGGCGAAGCGCTGCAGGAAATGGGTAGCGAGCAGGCGGATATCCTCCGGCCGCTCGCGCAATGGCACCGTCTTCAGCGTCACGACGTTCAAACGGAAATAGAGATCCTGCCGGAACAGCCCCTGCCGGACCATCTCCTCCAGATTCCGGTTGGTGGCGACGACGACGCGCACGTCCGTGCGCACCAGCTCGGTTCCGCCGACCCGCTCGAACTCGCGCTCCTGCAGGACGCGCAGCAGCTTCACCTGCAGGCTGGGAGAGATGTCGCCGATCTCGTCGAGGAACAGGGTGCCGTGCTCGGCCTGTTCGAACCGGCCGCGGCGGCGTGCCTGCGCACCGGTGAAGGCGCCCTTCTCATGGCCGAAGAACTCGCTTTCCAGCAGCCCTTCCGGCACCGCGGCGCAGTTGACCTTGACGAAGGGTCCGGCATTGCGCGGGCTGTTGTAGTGGATGGCCGCCGCCACCAGTTCCTTGCCCGTGCCGCTCTCGCCGGTCACCAGCACCGTCGCGTTGCTCTTGGCGACCTTGGCGATGGTCTGCAGAAGCTCGCTCATGCGGGGACTGGCGGTCAGGATACGGTCAGTGTGATAGCTGCTGGACAGCTCGCGGTGCAGGGTCGCGATGTCGTCGCGCATCCGGCGCATCTGCAGCGCCCGCCCGACCTGCAGTTGGATCTCCGCGATGTCGAAGGGCTTGATGACGTAGTCGAAGGCCCCGTCCTTGATCGCCTGGACCGCCGATCCGACCTCGGCGAAGGCCGTCATCAGGATCACCGCGGTGGAGCGGTCGAGCTTCCGGATCTCCGCCAGCGCCTGCAGCCCGGTCATCCGCGGCATGCGGACATCCATCAGCACCACGGCATGCCGTTGCGCCGCGAAGGCGGCGACGGCCTCCACGCCGTCGGCGGCGGTGGTCACCGACAGCCCGTCACGCGACAGAACCGCCGCAAGCATCTCGCGGATCGCCTCGTCGTCATCCACCACCAGGACGGCAGGCGCCGGCGTGGTCCGCACGGTCGGAAACGGGGTCGTCATACGTCAACCGTTTGGCTGTGAACGAAGGGAATCCGCAAGGTCACCGTGGTGCCGGCCCCCGGCACGCTGGCAATGGCGATGGTTCCGTGGTGAGCATCCACGATCCGGTGCGCCATCGCCAGCCCCAGTCCGGTCCCCTGGGGTTTGGTCGAGAAGAAGGGATCGAACACCTTGTCGAGGTTTTCCGGCGCGATCCCGTCGCCGTCGTCCGCCACCGTGACGATCGCTTCGCGGCCGTCCTGCGCCGAGGTGGCGGTGGCAATGGTGATTTCCCCGGTCTCGGCGGTCGCCTGGATCGCGTTGATGATCAGGTTGAGCATGACCTGCTTCAGCGCCTCGCCATCGGCTTCGACCAGAGGCAGGTCGGGGGAAAGATGCAGGGCGATGCGCGCGTTCGACTTGCGCCCCGCCAGCAGCGACACCTCGCGAATGAGATCGTTCAGTTGCACCGGGTGGAAGGCCGGCGGGCGGGGCCGGCCGAACTCCAGCAATTCGGTGACGAGGCGGTTCAGGCTGTCGACCTGTCGCACGATCAGCGGGGCATAGCGCTGCCATTCCGCGACATCGTCCGAGCTTTCAAGGAACTGCATGAAGCCGCGGATCGAGGTCAAAGGATTGCGCACCTCGTGGGCAAGACCGGCGACCAGTTCGCCGAGCGCGGCCAGCCGGTCGGCGCGCATGATCTGGGTGCGGAGCCGCTGCTGCTCGGTCAGATCCCTCAGCACCACGACCGCGCCGATCGCATCCCCGCGGCTGTTGCGCAGAAGGCTGCTCGACACCGTGAGATGAAGCGTCTGCCTGGTCCCCGGAAAATCCAGCGTCACGCCGACATGGTGCCGGCCGGTCTTCAGCGTGTCGAGCAGCGGGCTGGCGAAACGGCCCTCCGGTTTGAACAGCGATTCGTAGGGCCGGCCGATCACGTCGGCCGCCGTGATCCCCAGCATCGCTTCGGCCGCCGGGTTCAACGCGGTGACCTGTCCGGCCCAATCGACGGCGATCACGCCGTCGGCGATGCTGTGCAGGATGTTCTCGGTCAGCGACCTGGCGTCCAGCAGGGCGCGGGCCATGGCGTTGACCTCGACCGCGATGGCGCCGACTTCGCCCGGTGGCGGTTGGATCGGCTCTCCAAGATCGCTGCGCATGCGGAGCAAGCCATCAATGATCTGCCTGATGTCGCGGCCGACCCCGCGCGCCAGCAGCTGCGTCAGCGCAAGCCCGAGCAGGATCCCTCCGATGCTGACCGTCAGAACCGCACGGTCCATGGCCGCCGTTTGCCGCTCCACATCATCGGAAAGCTCATTGGCCCAGATATAGCCGATCACGGCACCGTCACGGACAATGGGCAGCATCGCATTCATGATGAAGCCGCGCACCTGCCGCCCGCTTTCGACCGACTGCTTCCCGCTTTCCAGCACATGCCAGCCCGGATGTTCCGGCGGTATGCTGGCGCCGACCGTCGCGGCGTAATCCCGGCTGGGTCCATAGGTGATGATGGCGTTGAGCGCCCTGCTGTAATAGCCGACACCCACGCCCGGGTTCGCCTCGGCGATCATGTCGGTGAAGGGAGTCAAACGACCTGACAGCGCCCGGACGGCAGCGCCCCGGTCGCTGGTTTCGACGCCCATATCGGCCAGAAGAGGATCGAAGCCGGGACCGAGATGCACGTCGAGCAGGCGCGTCAGACCGAAGAGCTTTTCCGACTTTTCGTGAACCAGCGCCTGCCGCCCTTCCCGTTCCAACAGGTAGCCGGTCAGCGAAATGGGCAGAACCACCACGGCAAGGGAAAACAGGAGCAATTTGCCGCGCAGGGTGCTTGGCAGAGAATGGCTTATCCAGTCCAGGGGCCGCATGACGCCCACTCCTTTCGACCGGGCGAGGTCTTACTCCCGTCCGTCATCGCGGCCATAGCAGAATTGCGGCAGGAGAGGAAAGGAGGAACGCCGCTCTTGAGCCGCGATTGCAAACCGGCCCGACGATACCGGCCACTTCCGTGCAACGGTGGCTCCTGCGAAAAACACTGTTTCGGCGCGGGGGCATTTTGGGCAGGATTGCCCTAACGCTTTGGCGAAACAAGAGGAAGAACCGATGATCGGGACGGTGGCTGGGTTGGATGAACTGACGGCGGAGATGACGGCATGGCGGCGCGATCTGCACGCCCATCCGGAAACCGCCTTCGAGGAGCAGCGGACCAGCGACTTCGTTGCGGACAAGCTGACCTCCTTCGGGTTGGAGGTGCATCGCGGCCTCGCCAAGACCGGAGTGGTGGGGATCCTGCGCAATGGCGACGGGCCCACGGTCGGCTTCCGCGCCGACATGGATGCGCTGCACATCCACGAGGAAACCAACCTGCCCCACAGCTCGCGCAATCCAGGCCGCATGCATGCCTGCGGGCATGACGGGCACACGGCGATGCTGCTGGGCGCGGCGCGCTACCTGACCGAAAACCCCGACACCTTCCAAGGCACCATCGCTTTCATCTTCCAACCGGCGGAGGAGAATGAGGGCGGCGGCCGCGTGATGGTGGAGGAAGGGCTGTTCGACCGCTTCCCCGTCGAAAAGGTCTTCGGCATGCACAATTGGCCGGGGCTGGAGGTCGGGCGCATCGCCGTGCGGCCGGGTCCGCTGATGGCTGCCTACGATATCTTCGAACTGACCCTGACCGGCAAGGGCACCCACGCGGGCATGCCGCATATGGGAACCGACACGATCATGGTCGGCAGCCAGATCGTGTCCGCTTTCCAGACCATCGCCAGCCGCAGCGTCCATCCCATCGATTCGGCGGTCGTCAGCGTCACGCAATTCCACGCAGGTGATACGTGGAATGTCCTGCCTGCCACCGCCGTTCTACGCGGCACCGTCCGGACCTTCCGGCCGGAGGTACAGGATCTGGTGCAACGCCGCATGGGCGAAGTGGCGACCGCCATCGCCGGCGGATTCGGAGTCGAGGCCAATCTGCGTTACGAGCGGCGCTATCCCCCCACCACCAACAGCGCCGCAGAGACGGAACTGGCCCGGCGGGCGGCGGCACTCACAGTCGGAGAGAAGCAGCTCGATCTCGATCCGATGCCCAGCATGGGGGCGGAGGACTTCTCCTTCATGCTGCAAAAGCGCCCCGGCTGCTACGTCTGGGTTGGTGCGGGGCCGTCGGACCAGGGGCGGAATTTGCACAGCCCGCACTATGATTTCAACGATGCGGTGCTGCCGATCGGTACCAGCTATTGGGTACGGCTTGCGGAAACCGTCCTGCCGAAATGATCCAAACCACGTACAAGCGGTTCTGATTCCCAAGTCGCGGGCATGACATGAAAAAATTTCCGCGGAAAAATCTTGGGAATTGCGTACGTGTGCCCATTGCCCCATAGTTCGGAGGGAAATGAACGGCCCTCATCCCGGAAAGGATAGGGCCCAATGGGCTTTAGCTGAACGGGGCGGGTGTTACGTGGCGAATCAAGCGGCGAACCAGGCGGCAGGCCAAGCGCAGGATCTTCCAGGCCGGGGCGGCATCTGGCAACGCCCGGACTCACTGTGGGAGGCCACCGCTCCACCGCCGCCGGCCCTGCCGGTGTTGCAGGACAGCGTCCAGGCCGACGTGCTGGTGATCGGCGGCGGCTTCACCGGCCTGTCCGCCGGCCTGCACGCGGCGGAGGCCGGCAAACGCGTGGTGGTGCTGGAGGCGTCCGAACTGGGCCGGGGCGCTTCCGGCCGCAACAACGGTCAGGTCATCCCGACCTTGACCCGTCCCGACCCTGCCAACCTCATCGATCGCTTCGGTTGGGAAACCGGGGAGCGCTTCGTCGGGCTGATCCGCGACAGCGCTTCCACCTTGTTCGATCTGGTGCGCCGCCTGGGCATCGATTGTGCCGCCGAGCAGACCGGCTGGGTCCAGCCGGTCCATTCGCCGGGCCGCATCAAGATCGCCGAGCGTCGGGCAACGCAATGGGGCAAATTCGGCGCCGATGTCGAGTTGCTCGACCGCGCCGCCGTCTCCGCCATCCTCGGCACCGATGCCTATTTCGGCGGCTGGATGAACAGGACCGGCGGGCACATCAACCCGCTGGCGCTGGTGCGCGGACTCGCCGCCAAGGTGGTCGCGGCCGGGGCGGCGGTCTATGTCAACTCCCCCGCAGTGTCGGTGGAGCGCCGCGGCGAGTCCTGGGTTGCCCGCACCCCGCAAGGCGTGGTGACCGCCGACGCGCTGGTGCTGGGCACCAACGGCTATGCCGCCGCCGTCTTCCCGGAAATTCGGACGGAGGTGGTGCCGGTCCTGTCCTGGCAGATGGCGACCGCGCCGCTCGGCGACAACATCCGCAAGACTATCCTGCCGGGCCGGCAGGCGATGTCCGACACCCATGGCGACCTGCGCTTCATGCGCTACACCGCCGACAACCGGCTGGTGACCGGCGGCGCGCTGCTGAACCCGGTGAACGGGGCGGAACGGCTGAAGCGCATCGTCGGCACCCGTCTGGCCGGCATGTTCCCGGCGCTGAACGGCGTCGCCTTCGATTACGTGTGGAATGGCCGCATCGCCATGACCGCCGATTACTTCCCCCGCGTCCATCAGCTGGGTCCGAACGGCTTCGCCTGGGCCGGCTGCAACGGGCGCGGCGTGGCGCTGTCGATCTCGCTGGGACGGGAACTGGCGCGGGCGGCCATCGGCCAGGACCCGAAGGACCTTGCCCTGCCCTTCACACAGCCGACGCCCCTGCCCTTCAATGCTCTGCTGCAACGCATCGGGCCGCTGAAGATCCTGCAATACCGCTGGAACGACGCCCGCGAAGTATAGAGTCCGTCTGGTGCTTCGATAAGCACCAGACGGACTCTAAGCTTATGGTTTTCCCTGTGATTCACGCTTCAAGCGACTCCGCTTGAACCGATCGCACTCTAATCAAGGAGACGGCCGGCATGTCGGACACCCCCGATTACCCCACCCTTCTGCGCAATGCCTACGCGATGCGCGCGGCATCCTACGCCCACATGTTCGACGTGCTGCGCGAGCGCTTCGGCACCGATACCGCGCTGGAGGTCGGCCAGGAGGCCACCCGCCGTCTCGGCGAGACGATGGGCGTGAAGTATGCGGGCCACGGCCCGGACGACCTGACCGGCTTGTGCCATGCGTTCCTCGACGGCATCCCCAACCGCGACAGCATGTTCGCGCCGGAGATCAAGCGGTGCGACGGCGAGGCGCTGGAAATCCACTTCCACCGCTGCCCGCTGAAGGAAGCCTGGCAGGCCCAGGGCCGCTCCGACACCGATCTGGAACTGCTCTGCAAGATGGCCGGCGCCATCGACGGCGGACTGTTCGAAGCGGCCGGCTTCGTCTTCAAGGGCGAAACCTGGAAGCCGGGCGACGAGGGCTGTTGCCGGCTGAAGGTCCTGCCGGGCGCCCAGCCTGCCGAATGAGTGCGCATCCTAGCGAAGCCTGCAACGACGTACAAAAAGAGGGTGTCCCCGCCATGAATTTCCGCCGCCTCGCGCTCACGACCCTCACCGCCGCCGGAATCGCCGGTTCGGCCTTCGCCGCCGACACGGTCAAGCTCGGCTACCAGCTGCCGCTGACCGGCGACACCGCGCAGTATGGCCAGGATTTCCGCAAGGCCGCCGAGATCGCGCTGGCCGAATTCAACGCCGCGGGCAAGCCGTTCAAGGTCGAGATCGTCTTCGAGGACAGCCGGTCCGACGCCAAGGAAGGCACCAACATCGCCCGCAAGTTCGTGGACGACAAGGAGATCGTCGGCGTGCTCGGCGACTTCACCTCGGGCGTGTCGATGGCGGCGGCGCAGGTCTACAAGGACGCCGGCATGCCGCAGTTGTCGCAGACCGCCTCGCACCCGGACTATACCAAGATCTCCAAGTACCAGTTCCGCAACATCGCCACCCAGGCACAGGAAGGCCCCTACAACGCCAAATGGATGGCGGCCAAGGGCTTCAAGAAGGTCGCGGTGATCGCCGAGCAGACCGACTGGGGCCAGTCGGTGGTCGGCGGCTATTCCGAAGCCGTGAAGGGCAATGGCGGCACCGTCGTCTTCTCGGAGTTCTTCAACCGTGGCCTGAAGGACTACCGGTCGCTGATCAGCAAGATCGAGCGTGCGAAACCCGACGCGATCTACACCGGCTTCTTCTATGAGGACGGCGCGCAGTTCCTGAGGCAGCTGCAGCAGCTCGGCATCAAGACCCCCGTCTATTCGACCTCGGCCGCCTACAGCCCGAAGCTGATCGAACTGGCCGGCGAGGCGGCGGAGGGCGTGCATCTGACCTCCAACTTCCTGCCGACCGACCCGTCGCCGAACGTCCAGCATTTCGTCGACGAGTGGAAGAAGCGCTCCGACGGAGCCGTCCCCGGCCAGTTCCCGGCCCAGGCCTATGACGCGGTGCGCATCATGCTGGCGGCGGTGGAGAAGGCCCAGCCCAACCCGACCCGCGAGAAGGTGCGCGACGCGCTGGCCCAGACCAGGGACTTCCCCGGCGTGACCGGCAAGACGAGCTTCAGCGCCGACCGCGAGGCCGAAAAGGAATTGGTGAAGGTCGAGGTCAAGGGCGGCGCCTTCGTTCCGGTCGCCGACTGACGATCCGGCAACCGATCTCCAGCGCCCACTCCCCAACGACAGAGCCCGCATGTTCGATCCCTATTATCTCCAGCAGCTTGCCATCGGCCTGTCGCTGGGCATGACCTACGCGCTGATGGCGATCGGCTTTACGCTGATCTTCGGCGTGTTGAACGTCGTCAACTTCGCCCATGGCGAGATCTACACGCTGGGCGCCTTCGCCGGGCTGGTGCTGATCTCGGCCACGGCGCCGCCCATTGTGGCGGTGATCCTGGGCGCGCTGGCGATCGGGGCTCTGGCGGGCTTCTCGCTGGAGCGGATCGCCTTCAAGCCGTTCCGCCGCTTCACCGACGAGGCGTCGCTGAAGTCGCGGGCGATGCGGGAATCGACCCTGCTCTCCTCGCTGGCGGTGTCCATCGTGGTGCGCGAGGCGCTGGAGATCGTCTTCGGTTCGCAGATGCGTTCGGTCCCCTTCGACTACCTGATCAACACGCCGGTGCGCGTCGGCCCGGTGATCCTGGTGACCGGCGACTTCATCATCTTCGGCGTCGCCGCCGCCATGCTGATCGGCCTGCAGTATCTGCTGACCCGCACCCGCGTCGGGCTGGCGATCCGCGCGGTGTCGAACAACCCGCTGGGCGCCAAATATGTGGGCATCGACACCGACCGCACCATCATCACCACATTCGTCGTCGGATCGATGATGGGCGCGGCGGCGGGCATCCTGATGGGGCTCTATTACGGCGCCGTGTTCCCGGCCATGGGCTTCACGCCCGGCATCAAGGCCTTCGTCGCCATGGTGATGGGCGGCCTGTCCTCCATCCCCGGTGCGGTGATCTGCGCGCTGATCCTCGGCATTTCGGAAAGCATGGCGACGACCTTCGTCTCTTCGGGCTGGTCGGACATGGTGGCCTACGGCTTCCTGATCCTGACGCTGATCTTCTTCCCCAACGGTTTGTTCGGAGCGCGCCGTGAACGCGTTTGAGACTGCGGCGCCCGCCAATCACGCCGGTCGCCGGGGCTGGCTGGTTCCGGCGCTGATCCTGCTGCTGGTCTTTGCCGCATTCCCGGCGCTGCTGGCCGGCTTCGACCGGGGCTATTTCTACCAGATCGCCAATCTGGCGCTGATCTTCGTCCTGCTGTCGGCCTCCATGCATCTGGTGACGGGGGTGGCCGGGCTGCTGCATCTGGGGCATGCCGCCTTCTATGGCGTCGGCGCCTATACGGCGGCGCTGCTGACCTCCAAGCTCGGACTGGGCTTCACCGTCACGCTGCCGCTGTCCGGGCTGGTGGCGGCGCTGGTCGCCTTCCTGGTGGCGCTGCCGACGATGCGGCTGGTCAGCATCTATTTCGCCGTCGCGACTCTCGCCATCGGGCAGATGCTGTATCTGGTCATGCTGAACTGGGTGGACTTCACCAAGGGTCCCAACGGCATCATCGTCACCAGGGGGTTCGAGCTGTTCGGCATCAGCCTGTCCGGACGTCTGGCCGCCTATTATACGGTGGCTACGGTCGTGGCGCTCTCGGTCGTCGCGATCCACCGGCTCAGCCATTCCTATTACGGCAATGCCCTGCGCTCGATCCGCGAGGATGACCAGTGCGCAGACGCCATGGGCGTCAGCACCGTGCGGCTGAAGATGGAGGCCTTCACCCTGTCGGCCTTCTTCGCCGGGGTGGCGGGTGGCCTGTGGGCGCACATGACCGGCTACATCTCGCCGGGCGACTTCAAATTCTCCGAATCCATCCTGATCCTGGCGATGGTGGTGGTCGGCGGCCTGGGCAGCCTGCCGGGGGCGATCATCGGCGCGCTGCTGCTGATCCTGCTGCCGGAAGGGCTGCGCGGCATGGGGGATTTCCGCAACATCATGGTCGGGCTGGTGATGTTCCTGTCCATCCTGCTGCTGCCGAAGGGCCTGCTGGGCGAGGTTTCCGCCCTTCGGCTCGTGCGCAGCCAATTGGGCGCGGCATGGCGCAGCACCGGCCAGGGCAACGGGAAGGGCGAAGGGATCGGCTGGCGATGACCCATCTTCTTGAAATCCGCAACGTCAGCCGCCGCTTCGGCGGCGTGCAGGCGGTCGGCGACGTCACCGCCCATGTGGACGAGGGCGAACTGGTCGGCCTGATCGGACCGAACGGGGCGGGCAAGACCACACTGTTCAACCTGATTTCCGGCTTCACGCCGCTGTCCGGCGGAACGGTCGCCTTCGCCGGCAAGACCATCAGCGGACTGAAGCCCAATCAGGTGGCGCGGCTGGGCATCAGCCGCACCTTCCAGAATCTGCGCGTCTTCCCGAACATGTCGGTCTTCGACAACGTGTCGGTCGGTGCCGTCGGCGCGCTGCCGCAGGGGGCGTTCGGCGCCCTCTTCGGCCCCTTCCACAAGGGCGGCCGGGCCCAATCCGCCGAGATCAGCCGCCGCACCTGGGAAGCGCTGGAGGCGGTCGGCCTGACGCACGCCGCAGCGGAACTGGCGGCCAACCTGCCCTACGGCCAGCGCAAATATCTGGAGATCGCCCGCGCGCTCGCCATGCGGCCGCGCTTCCTGATCCTGGACGAACCGGCCGCCGGCCTGAACGACACCGAAACGCGCGATCTGGCCGCCTTCATCAAGCGCCTGCACGGTCAGGGCCTGACGATCATGCTGGTCGAGCACGACATGACGCTGGTCATGGGCATCTGCCAGCGCATTCTGGTGCTGGCTTCCGGCCGCAAGATCGCCGACGGCACGCCCGACGCGATCCGCAGCGATGCGGCTGTTCTCGAAGCCTATCTTGGGGTGGACGAATGACCGCGCCTCTGCTCTCGATCACGGACCTGCATGTCGCCATGGGGCCGCAGGAGATCCTGCACGGCGTCCGCCTGGACGTGGCCCAAGGCGCCATCGTGGCGGTGCTCGGCTCGAACGGCGTCGGCAAGACCACGCTGATGCGCACCGTGTCCGGCATCTACAGGGCTCGCCAAGGAAGCATCACCTTCCGCGGCCAGCCGATCACCAACCTGCCGGCCCACCGTATCGTCCAACTCGGCCTGCTGCAGGCGCCGGAGGGGCGGCAGATCTTCTCCAACATGAATGTGCGGGAGAATCTGGTGCTTGGCGGCGGCGACGTCGGGCTGGGCGAGTTGGACCGCGTGCTGGAGATGTTCCCGGTGCTGCGTGAACGCCTGCGCCAGAATGCCGGATCGCTGTCCGGCGGCGAGCAGCAGATGCTGTGCATCGCCCGTGCCCTGATGCGCCGTCCGACGCTGCTTCTGCTCGACGAGCCGTCGCTGGGACTGGCGCCGAAGATCGTCGCGCAGATCTTCGACCTGATCGGCCGCATCCGGGCCGAAGGCGTGTCGATCCTGCTGGTCGAGCAGAACGCCCGCGCGGCGCTGCGCATCGCCGACCACGCCGCGGTGCTGGAGGATGGTAGGATCGTGCTGGCCGGTCCGGCCGACCAGTTGCGGGACGACCCGCGCATTGCCGAGGCCTATCTCGGCGGCCATGCCCATTGACGCCACCTGACGCAAGGAAGCCTGTCATGACCCAGTCCATGGGCATTCTGGAACGCCGCCGCATCGAAGCGGAGATCCTGAAGCCGGTCTATGAGGAGATGGTCGCCCGGCTGGGCGAGGCCACGGCTCAGGAAATCCTGGGTGCCGCGATCACCAAGGCCGCCCTGGCCGCCGCCAAGTCCTTCGCCGTGACCGAGCCGGAGGGCACCAGCCTGAAGAGCTTCGCCGATCTTCAGCCGCTGTGGACCAAGGACGACGCGCTGCGCCTGGACGTGAAGCGGCAGGACGAGACGCATTTCGACTACAACGTCACCCGCTGCCGTTACGCCGAGATGTACCGGGAAATGGGACTGGGGGCGATCGGACATCTGCTGTCCTGCAACCGCGACGCCGCCTTCTGCACCGGCTACGACCCGCGCATCAAGATGGAGCGGACGCAGACCATCATGCAGGGCGCCGATCACTGCGACTTCCGCTATCGCTTCGAGGCGAAGGAGTAGCCGTCCGGATACGGTAGCTCCTGGCGCATCCGACGACCTCTATCGCTTCAGCTAGGCGACAAGGATCGTCGGGTGGTCGGGAGTGCGGACCGGCCGGCTACAGGACTGACCTGGCCGCCGTCAGGCAGTGCCGGCGCCTTCCCCTGCTTGGGAATGCTCGACCTCCAGTACGGTGAGGGTTTTCGCCACTCCGTCACGCGTGAACCATGTGATGGATTGCCCCTCGGCGACGCCGATGAGCGCCGCGCCGATCGGGGTCAGCACCGACACCCGTCCGGCTGCAACGTCCGCCTCCTGCGGATAGACCAGGGTGACGGTCCGCTCCTGCCCTGCCACCTCGTCCCGGAATGTCACGCGCGCGTTCATCGTGACCACCGATGGGGCGATTTCGCCGGGACTTACCACGACCGCGCGGTCCAGTTCCGCCGCGAGATAGTCGTGGACATCGGGCACCGTATCGGCGATGGCCTCGGCCAAGCCGGAAAGGCGATCATGATCGATCGCGGTGAGGGTGATGGGCGGAAACTGGCCTGCGGAACGCATCTTGGTTTTCCTGTCATTGCCGGTGATCGCACGCACCAGCGGCGCGGCGCGCCTCCCGGTGGGCGCCTGCTCAGCCGGCGGCAAATCATACTTGGACGCCCGGCCGCCCTGTCTGGGCGATCCGGAACAGTTGTGGTGGATGTTGCGAGTGCTTATGGCCCCGGACGGTCCGGGAGCCTTGCTTCAGGCGACCAGATCCGGGGCGGGCGGGCCTGCGTGGACACGACCGGCGCGCAGAAGAGTGCGGAAATGGCGGAAGGGCGACATCATGATTTGCCGACCATGGCCGGTTTCGCGTTGGACTTCAAGACTTACCCGATCACGGCGGAAAGCTGCGTCGCAGTTCCGCCAGGTCGCGGCACGAATCCCTTCCCGGCTGCGCGATCTGGGCTACTCTGGCGGGGTTGAATGCCACGCATCGGGATGCTCCGCCATGCAGACCGTCTCGCTCAAGCCCCGCGCCTTTCCCTCGCATTCGCGGTGGACGGTCCGGTTCCTCGCCGTGGTGCCGCTTTTGCTGCTGGCGCTGCTGTCCACCGCCGCGGCATCGGCCCAGACGGAACCGCCGCAGGCGTCGACCGCCGCTTCCAATTCGAGCACGGCTGCGCCGGCCGTGGCAGTGCCGGGCACGACAGTACCAAGCACCGCCGATGGGATGATGATGACGATGCTCAGCCAGGGACGCGACCGCATGGCGGGGTTCCGTGGCAAGCTCTCCATGCGGCTGCGTGCCACGCCTGAAATTCCTACCGCTATTGCGGCGACCCTGACGGCTCAAAGCCCGACCGGCGAGCCCGGCTATTTCCTGCGGGTCATCGCCCTGTCGCTTGCCCTGATGGCGGCTGGTCACGGGGCACAGCATCTTGTCTATGAACGGCTGATCGCCCGACGCCTGCTGCCGCGACGCACCGAAGCACGACCGGGCGGCTCGGCGCTGGCCGCCCGCTTCCCCCGTCTGGTGGTCCGCGCGCTGCTGACGCTGGGAGGCATGATCCTCGCCACCCTGATCGGGTTTGGGCTGGTCACCGCGATTGTCCCGGATCCGACGCCGATGACCGAGAAGACCGTCATCCTCGCCGGCGCCGGCTATCTGCTGGTCTGGACCATCGCCCTGTTCTGGCGGCTGGTGATGCCGCCCGATGAGGCGACGGACGGTGGGTTGGCTCCGTCAATCCGCCGGCTGCGCAGGGCCATGACCGCCAGCGGCGCCCTCGGCATCGCCTTGATGACCGGCACGATCTGGCTCGAGGCGCTCGGGATGCCCTATGATCCGCACGCGGTGCTGGTCGCGCTGTGCGGCCTGCTGACCGTGCTGGCGACAATCGGCGCGCTGTATGGCAACCGTCAGACGGTCGAGCGTGCGTTCCTCGCCGGCCGGCCGGCAAAGACGGTCGCTCCACTGGAACGGCTGAGCCTGCGCTTGTGGTTTCCGGTGGTGGTGGTCTATTTCGCCTACGCCTGGGGAGCGCTGGTCAACCGTCTCATCCTGGGCTCGCCGACCGAGCTGCCGCTGCTGCTCGGCGCCTACGCGGTGGCCGGGGCGATTCTGGCCGTCTACGCCACCGTCACCTACGCC
Source organism: Azospirillum largimobile (assembly GCF_977007025.2). Lineage (NCBI taxonomy): Bacteria > Pseudomonadati > Pseudomonadota > Alphaproteobacteria > Rhodospirillales > Azospirillaceae > Azospirillum > Azospirillum largimobile. Next base: position 257,029 of record NZ_CDRMUA020000004.1, on the reverse strand, counting down.
ACCGAATGGCTGTTCCACCAGCGGCGGAGCCTATGGCGGCCGGCCGACGACGGTCAGGACGCGGCACCGGACGGAAGCGCCCACCCCGCGGGCCTCCCGCAACCCACCTCCCTGGACAGCTTTGAGGCGCTGGCCCGGCGGGTGGCCGGCATCCTCGCCGCCGCCGCCGGGGTGGCCGTGACCTTGTCGGTATGGAACATCCCGCGCCTGCACGGCGATGCCGCCGATCGGCTCATCAGCATCATGACGGTCTGCCTGATCGGCTACGTCGCCTATCACAGTGTCCGCATCTGGATCGACCGCCGGATCGCGGACGAGGGGCCGGTGCCCGGCACCATTCCCGGCGACGAAGGCGGCGGCCACGCCTCGGCCAGCCGGCTGGCGACGCTGCTGCCGCTGGTGCGCAACGTCACCTTGCTGTCGATCGTGGGGACGATCCTTCTCAGCGTGCTGATGGACCTTGGCGTCAACATCGCACCGCTGTTCGCCGGGGCGGGGGTCGCTGGCATCGCCATCGGTTTCGGCGCACAGACGCTGATCCGCGACATCTTCTCCGGCGCCTTCTTCCTGATCGACGACGCCTTCCGCAAGGGCGAGTACATCGAGATCGGCTCCATCCGCGGCACGGTGGAGAAGATCTCGGTGCGCTCGATGCAGCTTCGCCACCATCGCGGCCCGCTTCACACCGTTCCCTTCGGCGAGATCCACCAGTTGACCAACTATTCGCGCGACTGGGTGATCATGAAGCTGCCGTTGCGCATCACCTACGACACCGATGTCGAAAAGCTCCGCAAGCACATCAAGCAACTCGGGCAGGCGCTGCTCGACGATCCGGAGTTGGGACCGAAGTTCCTGCAACCTCTGAAGTCGCAGGGCGTCATCCAGATGGAGGACTCGGCGATGATCCTGCGCGTGAAGTTCATGACCCGTCCCGGCGACCAGTGGGATGTCCGCAAGCGGGTATTCCAGGAGATCCACGCCCTGTTCCACCGGGAGGGCATCCGCTTCGCCCACCGCGAGGTGACGGTCCGCTTCGCCGGCGAGGCGACGGCGACCGGCCCCGCCAGTGGTCCGATCGGAGCCCCGGCTGGGGAGGAGGCTCGGACATTGGCCGCCGGCGCCGTCCTGCACACGCTCGACGAGGACGCGTCGGACGCCGATGCCGGAGCCGATCGCCGCAAGAATGCGCTGTAGACCATGACTTAAACGCAGCACCCGCGCCGTGAACCGCACCGGGTTTGCTGGAGATCGTTTGGTTTGAGGCACATCTCATTGGAGATGTTTTTCGTTTTGTTACAACTTTACGCCTCAGCTTCAGGGGGAGGAATGTTGTGGTCGACCGCGTCGTGCTGTCCCCTTGCCCCTCGGGCGCCGGGCTGGAGGCGCAGCTTCATGGCGACCTGCTGGCAATCCTGGAGGCGTGCGCCGAAGCGGATCCGAAACGCCGACAGCCCGCCTCGTGGGAAGCGGGCTGCCAACTGTCGGTGGTTGCGGGGGCAGGATTTGGCCTTTACCGAACATGTCATGGACGCTGAGCGACAACTCTATTCCAATCTGTCGCATGTTGCGATCCAATCGCCCTACGGTATTTCTATCCGCACAGCTTGACGGTCCCTCACCCTTCCACGAGTTGCAGGCGTTCGGGCGGGGAAGAGGCGAGTTCCGACCAGTCAAGCTCCTGCTCCAGCGCGTGGAACACATCGTCATCGATGGCACCCGCGCGACGCAGTTCGGCAAGCCTGCGCCGCTTCACGGCGATCATGTCCCGCTTCAGGCGGTCACTTTCGCTGACCTCCCGCGGATGCTGTCCGGCAACCGTGGCCGCGCGTGCCGCCCAGAGAGAATTCCGCTGCGCCCGCGCCGCCTCGTCCTCCCGCCCCTCGAGCGCCGCGATGACGGCATCGATCAGAGCAATCCGAGCGGCGGACAGTTCCCGGTCGAAGGAGTGGTCCGGCGAGAAGCGCAGGCGGACGATCAAAGGTCCCAGTGTCAGGCCTTGCAGCACCAGGGTGCCGAGCAGAACGGCGAAGGCGCATAGCACGATCAGGTCGCGCTCGGGGAAGGTCGGCGGCAGGGCCTGTGCGGTGGCCAGCGTCACCATTCCTCGCATGCCGCACCAGGCGACCACCAGCCCCTGCCCCACCGTCGGAACATCGCCCGCGCCTCGCTGCCGCAAGATGAAAGCGGAAGCACGGTTGTAGACGAGAACCCAGACCACGCGCACCATCACCACCGCTAGGAACACCGCCGCCGCGACGCCGGCCGCCTGCCAGAAACGTTCGCCTTCCAGACGGCCGATGATCGCCCTTGCCTGTAATCCCATCAGAAGGAAGGCCAGGACGTTCAGCAGGAAGACCACCGCCTCCCACACGGAATAGGAATGGACACGGTCACGGGGCGGCTGGCGTTCCGGCGCGGATCCCGCGACCGTCATGGCGAAGGCGACAGTGGCGAGAATCGCCGAGAAATGCAGGCGCTCCGCGATAACCCAAGTACCGAAGGTGGTCAGGAATTCGAAGATCGTGCCGCTGAGTGTCCCGGCCAGCCGGGGCGCCAGCAGAACATAGATGCGACCGACCAGAACGCCGACCAACAGGCCGCCGGGCACCGCCAGGACGAGCTGCGGAAGCAGGTGCTCCGGAATGGCGCCGCCCGTCATCCCGGACTGGACCGCCACCGCAGCGCTGAAGATCAGCAGGGCGACCGCATCGTTCAGAAGGCTCTCGCCCTGTAGAACGGTGACGGTCCGCCGCGGTAGGTCGAAGCGCCCAAGCATTGCCGCCGCCGCCGCGGCATCGGGCGGCGCCACGATGGCGCCCATGGCGATGGCAGCGGCGATGGGAAGTCCAGCCAGCGCGATGCCAACCCACGCAACCGCCGCGGTCGTCAGGATGACCGCCACCGCCGCCAGGGCCAGCAGCGGCGCCCAGTTGCGCCGGAGTGCCGCGAAAGGCGTGTCATAGGCCACATCGACCAGGGCCGGCGCTACGAAGAGCGCCAGCGCCAGTTGCGGATCCAGCGTGATGTCGGGTGCCGGGATATTGGGCGCCCAGGGCAGCGCCGCCACTGCGACGCCAGACAGGCACAGGATGGTGGGATAGGGAACGGAAAGCCGGCGCGAGAGCTGGAGCAGCAGGACCGCAATCAGAAGCAGGATCAACGTGCTCTCGAACAACGCCATGAGCTACCGCGCCTTTCTGCGTGGGGCGGATGAGTCCGCGACCAATGCTCCGCCGGAGCTTCCGGTATGACGCAGCCCGGCTCGTCCGGGCAATCGCAGCAAGGGTGGTAGCGCTTGGCTCCCTGTCGAGATTTTCGAACGTTACGCTCCATTTTATCCCGATTTTCCTGAATGCAGAAGGAGCGTAGATCTCTGTCATCCCCGGCGCCGACGAAGAAACGGAGCGCCGATCCGGAAACCCCGAACACCGAAATCCGATCAACGAAGGATGATTGACATGACCATCTCCGCCCCCACCGCTTCGACCTCGTTCCTACCGATGGCTTCGGTCGCCGCCGATGCGGCTCCGCTGGCCGGCCGCGTCCTGCTGGCGGGCCTGTTCCTGGTCTCCGGCTATGGCAAGCTGATCGCACCGACGATGACCATCGGCTACATCCAATCGGTCGGCCTGCCAGCGCCGGAACTGTCCTATGTGATGGCGCTGCTAGTCGAACTGGCTGGCGGCCTCGCCCTGACCGTCGGCTTCCAGACCCGGCTGGTGGCGCTCGCCATGGCGGTCTTCACGGTCGCGACGGCGGTGATCTTCCACAACAACCTCGCCGACCTCGCTCAGTACTTCCACTTCTTCAAGAACATCTCGATCGCCGGCGGCCTGCTGCAGATCGTCGCCTTCGGTGCCGGCCGCTTTAGCCTGGATGCCCGCCGCTGAACAAACTGCCCGACGGTGTGGAGGCGCCGAAACGCCTCCCCCGCCAGCTGAATATCGTGTCGATCAGTGCCCCACCGGTAGCGCGATGGCGTCGGCCGGTCCCCATTCCACCCGATAACGGCCGCCCGGACGCACATGCTGATGGTCGGCGTTGTTGGGAATTTTCGCGACCAGCCCACCGGCCGGACCGTCCGACAGATGCACGCGGATGTGGTCGCCCAGATAGATCAGTTCGGAAACATGCCCGAACAGGCCGCTCCCTCCTCCAGCCCCGCCAGCCGCCTCCGCCGGCACCAGCCGGACACGCTCGGGCCGCAGTGACACGGTGACCGAAGCCCCCGCCTCCAGCCCGGCGGCGACACGGGCCTGCACCACGGAACCGCCCTCCAGCCGGACGGTCCCGCGGTCGACCTGCCGGTCGGCCAGCACGCCGGACAGCCGGTTGTTCTCGCCGATGAAGCCGGCGACGAAGACGGTGGCCGGTTCCTCGTACAGTTCTTCCGGCGTCGCCAGCTGTTCCACCCGGCCGCGGTTGAAGACGGCGATGCGGTCGGACATGGTCAGCGCCTCCGCCTGGTCGTGGGTGACATAGACCATGGTCACGCCGAGACGCTCATGCAGATGCTTGATCTCGAACTGCATGTGCTCCCGCAGGTTCTTGTCCAGCGCCCCCAGCGGCTCATCCATCAGCACCAAATCCGGCTCGAACACCAGCGCCCGCGCCAGCGCAACCCGCTGCTGCTGCCCGCCCGAAAGCTGGGAGGGACGGCGCTGCGCTAGAGCGCCCATCTGCACCATGTCGAGCGCGCGGGTCACCCGCCGCTCCGTCTCCGCCCGCCCCATCCGGCGCACCTTCAGCGGATAAGCCAGATTCTCGGCGATGGTCATGTGGGGAAACAGCGCGTAGTTCTGGAACACCATGCCGATGTTGCGGCGGTGCGGCGGAACGTTCTGGATCGGCTTGCCGGCCACGCGGATTTCGCCGCGCGACGGCGCCTCGAATCCCGCCAGCATCATCAGGCTGGTGGTTTTGCCGGAGCCGGACGGCCCCAGCATCGTCAGGAACTCCCCCTTCGGGATCGACAGGTCCAGCCCCTCGATCACCAGAGTGCGCCCGTCATAGCTTTTCTGGACGCCGGCGAACTCCACAAATCCCTGCTTTTCCATGATCATATCCTCCGGGATCAAGCGGCGTGGACGGGCGGGTGGCGGTCCCGCCAGGGGCGGGAGCGTTCCAACTGGGCGGCAAGACGGAACAGCGTCGCCTCGTCGCCCGAGCGACCGGTGAACTGGGAGCCAACCGGCAGCCCCTCGGCATTCCAGGACAGCGGAACGCTCATCGCCGGCAGGCCGGCCATGTTGGCGAAGGTGGTGAAGGCCAGGAACTGCATGAAGCGATCCATCACGGCTTCCCCGCCGTGCAGCCCTGCGTCGAAATGGCCGAGCTTCGGCGGCGGCGAGCCCAGCGTCGGTGTCAGCCAGACATCGTAGCGTTCCAGGAAGCGCCCAAGGATGCGGGCAAAGTCGTGGAACCAGGCGAGATCCGTCACGAAGTCCGCAGCCAGGATGCGGCTGCCGTGCTCGAACAGATGCCGGTTGAAGGGCTCGACATCGTCGGCCAGCGCGGCGGGAGAGCGGCCGGTCGCTCGGCCGATGCTCCACAGGCTGCGCGTCGCCGTCATCGACCAGAAGCGGCGGTAGGTCGACTGGTACTGCTCGGCGTCGAAGACCGGCGCCGCGATTTCGACGTCGTGCCCGAGTTCCGCGCAGAGACGCGCGGTCTCGCGCACCGCCGCCACGCAATCAGGATCGACGTCGGTGCCCAGCAGCGACCGGTCGGTGACGGCGATGCGCAGACGCCCCGGCTCGCGGCCGACCTGCGACAGGAAACTGTCCGCCGGCGGCGCCGCGCTGTAGGGATCGCCGGCCATCGGCCCGTGGGTGGCGTCGAGCAGGGCCGCGCTGTCGCGCACGGTCATGGTCAGCACATGTTCGTTGACCATCCCGCCGAGGCTGTCGCCCAGGTCGGGCCCCATGGTGATACGCCCCCGCGTCGGCTTCAGACCGAACAGGCCACAGCAAGAGGCGGGAATGCGGATGGACCCGGCGCCGTCGCCGCCGTGGGCCGCCGGCACCATGCCGCCGGCCACCGCCGCCGCGGCACCGCCGCTCGACCCGCCGCTGGAGCGGGTAATGTCCCAGGGGTTGCGCGTCGGGCCGAACAGCACCGGCTCGGTCGTGCCGAGCGTGCCGAATTCGCACAGGTTGGTTTTGCCGACCGTCAGCAGACCGGCGCGGCGGTAGCGGGCCATCAACTCGCTGTCATGGTCGACGACAGCGCCGGCCAGCAGCCGGGAGGCGCCGGTGGTCGGCGTGCCGCTGACATGGCAGTAGAGATCCTTGATCAGGAAGGGCACGCCGCCGAAGGGGCCGGACGACGCCTCCCCCGTCTTCAGCGTGGCGCGTGCCTGATCGTAGAGCGGCAGGATGACCGCGTTCAGCACCGGGTTCACCGCCTCGATGCGGGCAATGGTGGCATAGAGCACGTCGGCAGCGCTGATCTCTCCGTCCCGGATCAGGCGCGCTTGGTCGAGCAGGTCGAGATAGGGCATGGCGGGTCCCCTCAGGCGGCGAAGCTGTCGCGGGATAGCGTGTCGGCGACATCGTCCAGCGCGGCGCGCAGCCGCTCCACCAGCGCGTCGATCTGGCCGGCTTCGATGACGTAGGGCGGGCAGAGCGCGATGTTGTCGTCCATGTTGCGGATGATCGCGCCATGGGCGAGACAGCGCCGCTCCACCTGCGCACCGACCCGCAGGGTGGGGTCGAAGTCGCGGCCGGTCGCCGGGTCGGCGGTCAGGCCGATGCCGGCCAGCAGGCCGACGCTGCGGACCTCGCCGACCAGCGGGTGCCCGGCCAGCGCCTCGTCCAGCGCAGCGCGCAGATGGGCGCCCAACCGGCGGGCGCGGCCGACCACGTCGATCTCGTGATAAATGCGGATCGCCTCCGCCGCGACCGCCGCCGACACCGGGTGGCCGGAATAGGTGAAGCCGTGGCCGAAGACGCCGATCTCCGCGCTCTGGTCGGCAATCGCCTGATAGATGCGGTCGCTCAGCGCCACCGCGGCGATGGGAATGGCGCCCGACGACAGCCCCTTCGCCATCGACATCATGTCCGGCAGGAAGCCGAATGTCTGGCTGCCGAACCAGTTGCCGGTGCGGCCGAACCCGCAGATCACCTCGTCGGCCAGCAGCAGGATGTCGTGACGGGCGAGCACCGCCTGGATTTTGGGAAAATAGGTTTCCGGCGGCAGGATCACCCCGCCCGCCCCCATCACCGGCTCGGCGATCATCGCCGCGATGCTGTCGGCGCCCTCCGCCTGGATCAGCGTCTCCAGCTCGGCGGCGAGCCGCGTCGCGTAATCCTCCTGGCTTTCGCCGGGCATGGCATCGCGGGCATGGTTGGGGCAGGCGGTGAAGACCACGCCCTGGTCCGGCAGGTTGAAGGCCCGGTGCATATGCGGCAGGCCGCTGAGCGCCGCGCCCATCACCGTGCTGCCGTGGAAGGCGCCGGTGCGGCTGATGATCTTGCGCTTCTCCGGCCGGCCGCGCGCGGCGTTGTAGTACCAGGCCAGCTTCACCATGGTGTCGTTGGCCTCCGACCCCGAATTGGCGAAGAAGATCTTGCCTCCCTTGATCGGCAAGATGGCCGAGATGGCTTCCGCCAGCGCCACGCAGGCGTCGTTCGTGCGGTGGTTGAAGGTGTGGTAGGTCGCCAGCTTCCGCATCTGGCGGGCGGCAACCTCGGCCAGCCGCGCCTCGTCGAAACCGAGCGACGCACACCACAGCCCGGCCATCCCCTCGATATAGCGGCGTCCGGAGTCGTCCACGACATGGACGCCGTCGCCCCGTACCAGGGCGAGCGGTCCGCAATCCTCGTGGGCACGGGCATTGGTTTGCGAATGCAGATGCAGGTCGATGTCCAAGGCACGAAGGGCGTTGGTCATGGGATCGGCTCTTCCTGAGTGCGGGGAGTGAGTGCGGGGCGCTGACGGCGGTTCGGCCGCGAGTCGCGGCGGGACGGGCAACAACGTCGCGCTTGCCATTCCCAATCTGTATCTTATAAGTTATAAGTTGTCGAGGGCAATTCGGCGCGCCCTTGCACCCCGCCGTTTACGATCCAGCGCCGATCCGCTGACAGGATGACCATGCCAACGACCGCCATCGCCGGACCGGCGCCCGATCCCATGGGCGCCGGCCGCCCCTTGACGCCCGAAATCCTGGCACCCGAAACCGTTGCCCATTTGGAGGAACGCGCCCGTCATGTCCGGCTGGAGACGATCCGGCTGATCGCCATCGCCAAGGTTGGCCACTATTCCTCGACCTTTTCCTGCGCAGAGCTGTTCGCGACGCTCTATTACGACGCCATGCGCCTGCGGCACGGCGAGCCGCGCTGGCCGGACCGCGACCGTTTCCTGATGGGCAAGGGCCACGCTGCGGTCGGGCTCTACCCGCTGCTGGCCGACTGGGGCTTCTTCCCGAAGGATCTGCTGGACGGCTACACCCGGCTCGGCAACCCGCTGGGCGACCACCCGGACATGACCAAGGTGCCGGGGGTGGATTTCAGCTCCGGCTCCATCGGCCACGCGCTGTCCGCCGGACTTGGCATGGTGATGGGCGGCCGGATGATGGGCCGGCGCTTCGACGTCTACGTCATGCTCGGCGACGGCGAGATGCAGGAGGGGCAGGTGTGGGAGGCCGCGATGGCCGCCGCCCACCAGAAGGCCGGCAACCTGATCGCCATCGTCGACCGCAACGGCTATCAGCTCGACGGACAAGTGGACGAGGTGATGGGAATCGAGCCGCTGGCCGACAAATGGCGCGCCTTCGGCTGGGAGGTGCATGAGGTGGATGGCCACGACGTCGCCGCCCTCGCCACCCTGTTCCGCCGGCTGAAGCAGGACCAGACCCGCGAGAAGCCGGCCTGTGTCATCGCCAAGACTCTGAAGGGCAAGGGGGTCGGCTACATGGAGCGGGAGGCCGGCTGGCACCTGGGCTATCTGGCGCCGGAGGATGAGGCCGCCGCCATTGCCGAAATCATGGGACAGCCCGCCGGCCCCGCCATCGTCCAGGGAGACGCCCGATGACCGCCACCGCCACCCTCACCGGACCGGTCAATCCCGGCAGCTGGCAATACCGGCAGCTCAATGCCCGCGCACCTGGACTGTCCTACCTGTCGGACGCGCTGTCGGCGCTGGTGGAGGCCGGCCACCCGGTGATGGCCGGGACCGCCGACCTGCAATATTCCAATGGCCTCGCCCGCTTCGCGGCCAAATATCCCGACCGCTTCATCCAGTTCGGCATCTCGGAGCAGAACATGGTATCGGCCGCGGCGGGCATCGCCACCACCGGCGTGATGCCCTTCGTTGCGACCTTCGCCTCCTTCCTCGGCCTGCTGTGCTGCGAGCAGATCCGCATGGACGTCGCCTACTCGGCCCTGCCGGTGCGGCTGATCGGGCACCATGCCGGCATTGCGCTCGGCTTCTACGGCACCTCGCACCATGCGACCGAGGATCTGGCGATCATGCGCTCCATCGCCGGGCTGACCGTGGTCAATCCGGCCGACGGCCCGCAGCTGGCCGCCGCGATCAAGGCATCGGCAGACCATCCGGAACCGATCTATTTCCGCATCGGTCGTGGGCAGGAGCCGAACGTCTATCACGACCTGCCGGATTTCCGGTTCGGTAAAGCCATCGAGCATGAGACGGGGACCGACCTGACCATCATCGCCTGCGGCACCATGGTCCACCCCTCCCGCGAGGCGGTGCGGGCGTTGCGGGCGTCCGGCCTGTCGGTCGGGCTGATCGACATGCACACGATCAAGCCCTTGGACCGGGACGCGGTGCTGGCGGCGGCCGAACGCTCCCGCATCATCCTGACGGTGGAGGAGCACAACATCCTCGGCGGGCTCGGCGGTGCGGTGGCGGAGGTGATGGCGGAGGCCGGCACGAAGGCGGTGCTGATCCGCCACGGCATCCGCGACGAGTACAGCCTGATCGCCCCGCCGACGCACCTCTACCGCCATTACCAGATCGACGCCGCCGGCATCGAGACGGTCATCCGCGACATCCTGGCCTGAGACCGCCGGCCGGGACGGGCCGATCCGCTGTCCGTCCCGGCAGCCCTGACGAGGACCATTCATGCCCATCGAGACCGACAACGCCGCGCTGACCGCGCGGGCGCGGGCCGTCATGCCAGGCGGGCTGCTCAGCCCCAGCCGGCAATTGGCGCACCCCTATGTGTTCGTGCGCGCCGCCGGACCGTACCTGTACGACGCTGACGGCAACGAGCATATCGATTATCACTGCGGATTCGGCGCCAACATGCTGGGCCACTGCGCCGCCGCCGTGCGCGACCGCGTGACGACGGTGTCCGAACGCATTGACCTGATCGGCGCCGCGGCGCTGGACCTGGAGATCGAGGCGGCGGAAACGCTGGTCCGCCTGATCCCCTGCGCCGATCAGGTGGCCTTCTGCAGCAGCGGGTCGGAGGCGACCTACCACGCGCTGCGGCTGGCCCGCGCGGTGACCGAACGACGGACCGTCATCAAGTTCCAGGGCGGCTATCACGGCTGGCACGACTATGTCGCCATGAACGTGCAATCGCCCGCCGACCGCATCGGTCGGTACGACCCGGTGTGCGACGGCATCCTGCTGGACGCCGCGCGGCACACCGTGGTGCTGCCCTACAACGACGCCCAGGCGGTGGAGGATTACCTGTCCGCCCATCCAGGCGAGGTCGCCGCGGTGATCGTCGAGCCGATCGCCCACAATATGGGATCGGTGATCGCCCACGACGCCTTCCTGCGCGACCTGCGCCGGCTGACCGCCGACCATGGAACCGTGCTGATCTTCGACGAGGTCATCACCGGCTTCCGCCACGCGCTGGGCGGCTACCAGTCCATCGTCGGGGTAACGCCCGACCTCGCCACCTTCGGCAAGGCGGTGGCCTCCGGCCATCCGGTCGGGATCCTGGCCGGCCGCGCCGACCTGATGGAACGGCTGGGGCGGACGGGCGAGGGCGCCGTCTTCATGGGCGGCACCTTCAACGGCACGCCGCCCTCGCTGGCGGCCCTGCTGGCGACCATCGGCGAGCTTGAACGGCCGGGCACATACGAGCGGCTGTTCGCGCTCGGCGACCGCATGCGGACCGGCCTGTCCGCCATCGTGGAGCGGCTGGGGATCCCGGCGCAGCCGGCCGGCTACGGTTCGGTCTGGCTCCTCTACTTCTTCGAGGGCGCCTTCCAGCGCTACGAGGACCTGCTGCGCAACGACAACGCCGCCGACTTCGCCTTCCGCCGGCGGCTCGTGGAGCAACGGTTCATCTTCCAGCCCCTGCCGCTGAAGCGCCTCTACCTGTCGACCGCCCATGACGAGGCGCTGATCGACCGCACGCTGGATGCCATCGCCGAGACACTGCATGCGTTGCATCCGGCTATGCGCGTCGGCGCCTGATTTTTCTGTGTTATAGCTTATAGGACGGCAGGGGCGGGCCCAAGGCGCAACCCCTGCCGTTCGTCCGTGTGTGAGGAGATGACGTCGTGCGAATGCAGCCGATCGAACCGGGAAACCTGTCGGCGCGGTCCTATGTGGCAGTGCGCGAAGCGCTGATTGCGGGGAGCTTCAAGCCGGGTCAGCGGCTGGTCATGCAGGATCTGGCGGACGAGCTAGGCACCAGCATAACGCCGGTGCGCGAGGCCTGCCTTCGGCTGGTCAGCGAACAGGGGCTGGAGCTGAGATCGGGCCGCTTCGTCTGCGTGCCCAGGCTCAGCCTGTCGCGCTATCTGGAAATCCGCACCATCCGCATCGCGTTGGAAGGATTGGCGGCCGAACTCGGCGCCGCCCATGCCACGGCGGAGGACATCGCCCGCCTGACCGAGGCCCATGCCAAGTTCGACGCGGCGGAGCGCGCGCGCGACGTCACCGCGGCGCTTCAACACAACCGCGACTTCCACTTCGCGGTCTACCGGCTGTCGGGAATGGAGATGCTGGTCGGCCAGATCGAAAGCCTGTGGGTCTCGATGGGTCCGATCCTGAACGTGTTCTACAACGAGGTCGAACACGACGATTACGCCGGCGCCGACGAGCATCTGGCGCTGATCGCCGCACTGCGCGCCCATGACGGCCCCGCCGCGCGGGCCGCCATCGAGCGCGACATCATCCGCGGCGGCGAGAGCCTGATCCCGTATCTGGAAAAGGTCGGCCAATCCCTGACGCCGGCCTGACCGGCGCCGGGGAGCAGTTTCTTCAGTCTTCGTCCAGGCCGCGCGGGGTGCGCATCCCGGCGGTCTCGCCGCCGTCGATGGTCAGGACGGTGCCGTTGACGTAGCTCGACCGCTCCGACAGCAGCCAGGCGACCGCGTCGGCGACCTCCTCCGGCGCGCCGAAGCGGCCGGCGGGGATGCGCTGCTCCAGGCGGCGGCGCTTGATCTCCTGCGTCTTGATGCCCTGCATCATGCGGGTGTCGATCTGGCCCGGGCAGACGGCGTTGAAGCGGACCTCGTCGCCGAACTCCAGCGCCAGCGCCTGGGTCATACCAATCACCGCCGCCTTCGACGCGCAGTAGATCGCCAGCCCCTCCTCGCCGATCTTGCCGGCAACCGAGGCCACGTTCACCACCGCGCCGCGCGCTGCCCGCAGCCCCAGCAGGGCGAGGCGGGTAAACAGGAACGCGCTGCGGGCGTTCACCGCCATCACCTGGTCCCAATCCTCCACCTGCGCCTCGGCGAAGGCGACGCGGCGCGACATGCCGGCATTGTTGACCAGACCGTCGATCCGGCCGCCACCGAGCTCCATCGCACGCCCGACCGCCCGGGCGCAGTCGTCGGGCGAGGCGACGTCGCCCCGCTGGAAGACGGCGCCCGGGCAGCGGCCGGCGAGGTCCGCCCCCGCCGCCTCATCGCGGCCGGTGAAGAGGACGGTCTGCCCCTCTCCCGTCAGGCGCTCCACGCAGGCGCGGCCGATGCCGTGCGTGCCGCCGGTAACGATGATCATGCGTTGCTCCCAGGCTTTGAACCGGCCCCCCGCCCCAGCCGGGCAAGGAGGACCATGAAGATGACGGTGACGCCGACTAGCAGGGTCGACATCGCCACGATGGATGGATCGATGGTGTCGCGGATGCCGTCGAACATCTGGCGCGGCAGGGTCCGCTGCTCCGGCCCGCCGATGAACAGCGCCACCACCACCTCGTCAAAGGAAAAGATGAAGGCGAACAGGCCGCCGGACAGCACACCTGGCAGGATCAGCGGCAGAGTCACGGTGAAGAAGGCCCGCACCGGCGAGGCGCCCAGGCTGTAGGCTGCCCGCACCAGTGTGGTGTCGAAGTTGCGCAAGGTCGCCGTCACCGTGATGACGACGAAGGGCGCGCCCAGCGCCGCATGGGCCAGGATAAGGCCAAGATAGGATGCGGTCAGGCCGATCCGCGCGAACAGGAAATACATGGCGACGCCGCTGATCACCACCGGCACCACCATCGGCGCGATCAGCAGGCCGAGCAGGAAGGACCGCCCCGGCAGGTCGTTGCGCGCCAACCCCAGCGCCGCCAGCGTGCCGAGCAGCGTGGCGAGCACCATGGCGCCGGTGCCGACGATCAGGCTGTTGCGCAGCGCCGGCAGCCAGGGGCCGGAGGCCGCCAGCACCTTGTCGTACCATTGCAGCGACAGGCCGGGGATCGGGTAGGAAAGGAAGCCGGCCGAGCTGAAGGAGATGGGGATGACAGTCAGGATCGGCCCCACCAAGAAGACCATCATCGCGCAGCAGAAGGCGTATTGGAGAACACGGGTCGGACTGGACATGGTTCGGTCTCTCTTCCGGAAGCGGGGACCTCATTGAATGCCGGCGATGCGGCCGACGCCGATCAGGCGTCCGACCGTCGCGTAGAGCAGCATGATGCAGGCGAGCAGGATCGCCCCCAGCGCGGAGGACAGGCCCCAGTTGATTGTGGTGTTCGCGTAGTAGGCAATGAAATAGCTGGTCATCTGGTCACGGGCGCCGCCGACCAGGCTGGGCGTGATGTAATAGCCGACGCCGATGATGAAGGTCATCAGGCAGCCCGCCCCGACGCCCGGCAGCGTCATCGGAAGATAGACCTTGAAGAAGCCGACCGCCGGATGGGCACCCAGCGAGGCCGAGGCCCGCATGTAGGAGGGCGAGATGCCCTTCATCACGCTGAGGATCGGCAGGATCATGAAGGGCAGCAGGATGTGCACCATCGCGACATAGAGCCCGAAGCGGTTGAACACCAACTCCAGCGGCGCATCAACGATGCCGAGCCCGGTCAGCAACCCGTTCAGCACGCCCTCTTTCTGCAACACGACGATCCAGGCGCTGGTCCGCACCAGAAGCGAGGTCCAGAAGGGCAGCAGCACGCAGACCATCAGGACCGACGCGAAACCGCGCGGCAGGCTGACCAGCGCATGGGCAAGCGGGAAGCCCAGCACAAGGCACAGAAGCGTGGTGACGAAGCCGATCCACAGGGTGCGGCCAAGCGTGTCGATGTAGAGCCGCTCCTCCGCCGGCGCCCGCGCGATCGACCCGCTGTCGTCCATCCGCAGGTCGAGTGCCGTCAACAGGTAATAGGGCGTCAGCGCCGGGCTTGCCCGCCGCAACGCCGCCCAAGTAGCGGCTTCTCCCCAGCGCTGATCGACGGCGGTCAACGCCTCCGTCCAGCCCCCTTGCGGCCGGTCGATGGTGCGGACGGCGCGTGCGGTCTTGGTCAGCAGCGCGCGGTAGCCGGCGCGTTCGTAATTCAGGCGCCGGCTCGCCTCGCCCAGGCGGGGGTCGCCGTAGACGGCCTTCAGGTCGCGGGCCAGCGCGGCATAGGCGCTCTCCGGCGGCAGACCGTCACCGGTCCATCCGCGCATCTCTGCGGCAACGCCCGGCATCGCCTCGCTCACCTCGCCATTCTCCACCGCATGCACCAACATGCCGCCCAGGGGCAGCACGAAGATCAGGGTGAGGAACAGGACGAGCGGCGCGATAAGCAGGGTCGAGACCATCCGGGCTTTCGCACGGGACGACAGGGACGGCGGCGCCAGCGCCGCGGGCCCATCCATGGCTTCAGTGGTGGTTGCCATGCGCGTCTTCACTCCTTCCTGCTGGTCATCGGGAGCGCCAATTGGCGAAGCGCGCTTCCAGCGCCTCGCCATGGTCGGCCCAGAAGGCGGTGTCGAGCGGGACCGCCAGCGCGAAGTTCGCGGGGCTCGTCGGCAGATCGGCGGCCAGATTCGGATCGACGGCAAGGTTCGCCTTGCGGTTGGTCACGCCATAGGCGATATGGCTGGGAAAGCGCGCCTGCAACTCCGGCCGGCTGGCGAAGGCGATGAAGCGCTCCGCCGTGGCGCGGTTCTTCGCCCCCTTCGGGATCGCCCAGTAATCGACGCCCAGCACCTGCCCATCCCAGGCGAGCGCGAAGGACCGCCCGCCTTGGTTGGCCGCCGCCACCCGCCCGTTGAAGGCAGCGGACATCACCACGTCGCCCGAGGCCAGCCGTTCGATCGGCTCGGCGCCGGAGGTCCACCACAGGATGTCCGGCTTGAGCCTGTCGAGCGACGCGAAGGCGCGCTCCACCCCGGCCGGGGTCGCCAGCAGCTTGTACACGTCGCCGCGCTGCACGCCATCGGCCAGCAGCGCGATCTCCAGCGTCATCTTGGCGGTCTGGCGCAGCCCGCGCTTGCCCGGCCAGCGCTGCACGTTCCAGAAGTCGGCCCAGTTCTTCGGACCGTCGGCGATCCGCGAGCGGTCGTAGGTCATCACCATCGACCAGACGAAGGCGCCGACACCACACTCGCTGTAGGCCTCGTCGATGAAATCCTCGCGGTCGCCGATGCCGGTCCAGTCGATCTTCTCGAACAACCCTTCCTCGCACCCGCTCAGCAGGCTGTTCTGTTCGACCTGCAGCACGTCCCAGCTGACGCTGCCGGTATCGACCATGGCGCGGACCTTCGCCATCTGGCCGGAATAGGAATCCTCGGTCAGCTGCACCTTGTTGGCATCGGCGAAGGGGCGGAAGAATACCGCGCGTTCGGCGTCCTGCAGCACGCCGCCGGCGCCGACGACGGTCAATTGTTCGGCTTGTGCGGGAGATTGCGCCAGGGCCGGCGCGGACAGAAGTCCGGCAGCCAGCGCGCATCCGACGATGCGCGTTGCGTGAAGCGTCATGACTCTCACCTGTTCGGAAATGGGTTGCGGTCGGCTCAGCACCCGGTCCGGTGAACCCGGATCTATTGGGCGACCCAGCGCTCGAAGCGCTGCTGCAACTCGTCTTCGTTGTTCACCCAGAAGGGCGTGTCGATCATCAGCGCGCCCGCCATGTTCTGCGGGGCGGTCGGCAGGTCCTGCTGGAGCTTGGGGTCGATCAGGGCGGAGGCGCGCCCGTTGGTGACGCCGTAGGGGATCGTCTCGGCAAAGCGCTTCTGCGCGTCGGCACTGGTCATGTGGGCGACCAATTCCCTGGCCGCCGCCAGCTTGTCGGTGCCCTTGGGGATTGTCCAGTAATCGGCGGAATAAAGCTGCTGCGTCCACAGCATGGTGAAGATCCGCCCGTCTTTCTTCGCGGCGGCGACCCGCCCGTTGTAGGCGGAGGTCATCACGACATTGCCGGCCGCGAGCCATTCGACCGGCTGCGCGCCGCTGACCCACCAGCGGATATGCGGCTTGATTTGGTCCAGCTTGGCGAAGGCGCGGTCAACCCCTGCCTTGGTGGCCAGCGTCTCGTATATCTTGTCCGGGGCGACGCCGTCGGCCAGCAGGGCGATCTCCAGCGTCATGCGCGCCTGCTTGCGCAAGCCGCGCTCGCCCGGCCAGCGCTTGAGGTCCCAGAAATCGGCCCAGGATTGCACGCCGGGGGTCTTGGCCGGATCAAAGGCAAGCACCTTCGACCAGATGAAGGCGCCGACACCGCAGGGCGCCTTGACCTGTGAAATGATGTCCGCGGCGTTCGACTGGCTTTTCCAGTCGAAGGGTTCGAGAAGCCCCTCGTCGCAGGCCAGCGTCATCTCGTTCTCGTCCATTTGCAGGACGTCCCAGGTGACCGTCCGGGACTGGTGCATCGCCTTCAGCTTGGCGATGCCGCCGGTATAGGACTCCTCGATCAGCGGCGTGCCCGCCTGTTTGGCAAAGGGCTCGAAATAGGCGGTCCGCATCGCGTCCTGCAACGATCCGCCGAAGCCGACGACGGTCAGGTCGCGCGCATGCGACGAACTGGACGCAATCAGCAGGGCGAACACTACGGGCGCACAAAGGCGCCCTGCCCGTCTCGTCGTCATCCGACCCTCCTTGTTGGGATCCGGATGGCCGGCGACGTCCCGCCGCACCGGACCATCCGATGCGCCAATCTTATAAGTTATAAATTGCCTGTCAAGCGGGGCAATGTGGTCAGTGTGTCGGGCGGCGGAGAGCGGCGCCGATCGC
This sequence comes from Azospirillum largimobile, assembly GCF_977007025.2. Taxonomy (NCBI): domain Bacteria; kingdom Pseudomonadati; phylum Pseudomonadota; class Alphaproteobacteria; order Rhodospirillales; family Azospirillaceae; genus Azospirillum; species Azospirillum largimobile. Next base: position 239,674 of record NZ_CDRMUA020000004.1, on the reverse strand, counting down.
GAGCAAGCCGGCGATCATCAGGAATTCGACGCCCTTGATCGACCCGGCGAGTTCCGGCGGCATTTGCAGGACCAGAACATGCGCGCCGATCAGCATGACGACCGCCAGCATCACCGCGGTGCCGAGTGAGCGCAGCGCCAGGATCGCCGCGCAGCCGATGGCGGCCAGGAAAGGGCCGACAGCCATGGCATGGGCCGGAATCAGGTCAGACGCACCGCCGCCGAGTTGGCCGGCAATCGACAGCAGGTGGTTGCCCAGCCAGCTGAGGAGGCGCTGGTTGCCCGACGGCATCATCAGCAGGTCGAGCACCCCGCGGACAACGGAGCAGCCGGCGCTGTGCAGCTTGCAGGAGAGGGCCGACAGGGTGTCGCCGGCGGCGACGCAGAGGGAAGTGGACTGGCTCATGATCCGCGTCCTTGGATCCTTGGGAGAGATCGGGATCGGGCCGGACGCGAACGGATTGCCGTGCCGGTCAATGCAAGGACGCTAAACGTTCTTATGCGAGCGATAAACAAAGCGGTCGGAAGAAATCCGTTGCAGCTATGGGAACAATCAAAAGACAGAACGCTCTGACTCCGCAGTCTGGCTTTCGAAACGGGAAATCAGGAAGGACGCGGCCGGACCCGGAGGGCTGTCGGTGCGATGGACGGCCTGCAACCGGTAGGGACCGCCCTTGCAGTCGGGCATGTCCAGCAGCACCAGCCGCCCGGCGTCCAGATCCTCCTGGATCATCGGCAGGGGCATGTTGCCCCAGCCGATCCCCTCGCGCAGCAGCATGTGCTTGGAACCCAGATCGGCCAGCCGCCAGGTGCGCGTGCCGATGACCGCGAATTCCCAGCCCTGCGTAAGGGTGGAGCGGTCGGTCAGCACCAGCTGCACATGCTCGCGCCCCGCGCCGGGCGGATTGCGCCCGGCCATCGCCAGCGGGTGGGAGGGGGCGGCGACCGGCACCAACTCGACGAAGCCGACACCGATCCGCTCTATCCCGTCGATCTCCATGTCCAGCGGCCCACTGATGCCGATCGTCGCCGCGCGATTGAGAACCATTTGGGTCACCGCACCCAGCGCCTCGACGTGCAGACGCAACGTCACGGTCGGGTAGGCCTCGCGGAAGGCCTTCAACGCATCGACCACCCGCCAGGCCGGCAGCATGACATCGAGCGCCAGAAGCACCTCGGACTCCAGCCCCTCGATCAGGCCCTTCACCTTGGCGCGCAGGCTGCCCATGCCATTGGCGATGGTCCTCGCTTCCGAAAGGAGGGCGCGGCCGGCGTCGGTCAGCTGCGGCCGCTTGGTGGTCTCACGGTCGAACAGCGAGACGCCCAGTTGCATCTCCAGATTCGCGATGGAATAGCTGATGACGGAGGTCGCCCGCCCCAGCTTGCGCGCCGCTCCGGCAAAACTGCCGGTGTCAACCACGGTCAGGAAAACGCGGAGCTGGTCGAAGGTCGGGGTGCCGGGATCTGACATTTCCAATTTCTCGAACGTTTCGATCCATCTTATCCCAGTTTTCCCGAAGGTCCAGCGGCGTTAGCTTTCCCTCACCAGCGATGCCGGGCCGCACTTCCAAAGAAGCCAGCCCGGCGCCGCATCTTCCAAAATCGGGAGTTCCCGCCATGACCGTCCGCCCTGCCGCCGGCGTCGAACACATCCTGCTGCCGGCCGTCCGCGACATCGGCGACGGATTTCAGGTCCGCCGCACCCTGCCGTCGGCCATGCGCCGGTCGGTTGGCCCCTTCATCTTCCTGGACAGCTTCGGCCCGGTGACCTTCACCGCCGGCGAGGGCATGGACACCCGCCCCCACCCGCACATCGGCCTATCGACCCTGAGCTATCTGATCGAGGGCGAGATCGTCCACCGCGACAGCGAGGGCTTCGTCCAGACCATCGAGCCGGGGGCGGTGAACCTGATGACCGCCGGGCGCGGCATCGTCCATTCCGAACGCACCGCCCCCGCCACCCGCCGCAGCGGACACCGGCTGTTCGGCTTCCAAAGCTGGATCGCCCTGCCGACGCGGCATGAGGAGACCGATCCCGGCTTCCAGCATGTGGCGGCCGACGCGCTGCCGCGGATCGAAGGCGAAGGCATCGACCTGCGTCTGATCGCCGGCTCGCTGCTGGGCCGGCGAGCGCCGACACACACCTTCTCCGATCTGTTCAACGCCGATGTCGTCCTGCAGGACGACGCCCGGCTGCGCGTCGACGCCGAGCATATCGAGCGCGCCGCCTATGTCGTCGACGGCACGGTGGAGGTGGTGTCCGAAGACGGCCTTTTCCGCAAGGATCAGCTGATCGTCTTCCAACCGGGGGCGGAGATCGTGCTGCGCGCCGTCGGTCCGGCCCGGCTGATGCTGCTGGGCGGCGAACCGCTCGACGGACGCCGGCACATCCACTGGAATTTCGTGTCCAGCCGGCGCGAGCGCATCGAACAGGCCGCGCAGGACTGGCGCGAGGGCCGCTTCCCCGCCGTCCCCGGCGAAACCGACTTCATCCCGCTTCCAGAACCGACTTCGAAGCCCGCGGCATCCCGCGCGGCCTGATCAATCCATCCAATCTCTTATCTCGAAAGGACCATCATCATGACCACCTACGCCATCCTGGGTTCGGGCGCCATCGGCGCCGCCGTCGCCGGCCAGTTCGCCCGCAAGGGTATCGAGGTTCTGCTGGCCAACAGCCGCGGGCCGGAAACCCTGGCGGATCTCGCCCACGATCTGGGGCCGAGCGTCGTCCCCGCCACGGTGCAGGACGCGCTCGCCGCCGACATCCTCATCCTGGCGGTGCCCTATGACGCCGTTCGCGATGCCGTACACGGGGCGCCGGCCTGGAACGGGCGCATCGTCGTCGACGCCACCAACGCCATCGACTTCCCGGCCTTCACCCCCCGTGAGCTGGGCGGCCGGCCGTCCACCCACATCGTCGCCGATGCCGTGCCCGGTGCGCGCGTCGTCAAGGCCTTCAACACCCTACCGGCCGCGGTTCTGGCGAAGGAACCGCAGGAGAATGGCCTCCGGCAAGACGGACGCCGTGTTCTCTTCCTGTCCGGCGACGATGAGGGCGCCAACGCCGAAGTGGCCGGGCTGATTGAGCGACTGGGCTACGCCCCCATCACGCTGGGCCGCATCGCCGAAGGTGGCCGCCTGCAGCAGTTCGGCGGCGCACTGATGGTCCACAGCCTGATCAAGCAGGGCTGATCGTTCGAATTTTCGACCGCAATGGTCGGAGTCATCCAACTACCGACGGGCATCCGGTTGCGTCATTTCCCTCCCGCAACCGGCATCCGCCGCAGGGTATCCCGCCTTGACGGCATCGATGAAGGCACGAAGCGCCGGCGCCATCTGGCGCTGCTGCGGGTAGCAGAGGAAGAAGCCGGGGAAGGGCGCGCAATAGTCCTCCAGCAAGGGGACCAGCTTTCCGTCGGCGATCAGGGAACTCAGCTCATGCTCGATCCAAAACGCAACGCCGATCCCCCGCACGGCGGCCTCTATGGTCAGGCGCTGGTCGCTCAGCACCAGGGGGCCGTGCACCTCCACCTCCATCCAGGCGTCGTCGACGAAGAACTCCCAATTGTAGGGGGCGATGCGGCCCGGCCAGCGCCAGCGGATGCAGCGGTGGGACAGCAGATCCTTCGGCGTCTCCGGCCGGCCGTGGCGGGCGACATAGTCGGGCGACGCCACTGCGATCTGGCGGAGGTCGCCGCCCATCCGCAGGGCGACCATGTCCCGCTCCACCACCTCCCCCAGGGTGAAACCGACGTCGAAGCCGGATGCGACGAGGTCGACCACCGCATCGTCCACCAGAATGTCCAGCGTGATGTCGGGATAGGTCCGGTGGAAGCCGGCCAGGATCGGTTCGATGTGGCGCCGGTACACCGCGCGCAGGCAACGGACGCGGACGACGCCGGCTGGCCGGTCGCGCAAGTGGCCGATGTCGTCCAGCGCCGCGTCCAACTCCGCCAGCGCCGGGCGGGCGCGCAGCAGAAGCCGCTCGCCAGCATCGGTCAGCGACACGCTGCGCGTCGTCCGGTGCAGCAGGCGCACGCCCAGCCTCTCCTCGAACCCACGGATCGTCTGGCTGAGCGACGAGGGCGCCAGCCCCAGCTGCTCCGCCGCGCGGGTGAAGCTGCCCAGCTCGGCAACCGCGATGAAGGCGCGAAGATCGGCGTTCCCAGTCGACCGCATGTCAGAAGCCCCGTTTGCCCACCCGTCGATTATGCGGCGGATCCGAACAAGCCATTCGAATCCCGGCCGATTATTCCGGCCGGCCCCCGCCGCTAACTTCTGGACCAGGCCGGCCGATTGACCGGCACCCGAACCAGCAACGAAGAGGCAGCCATCATGACCAGCATCTTCAACACGGTAAACGAAGTCGAAGGCAAGGTCGCCATCGTGACCGGTGCGGCCAGCGGCATCGGCCGCGCCACCGTGGAACTGCTGCACGCCCGCGGCGCGCGGGTGATCGCGGAGGACATCAACCCCGCGGTGGAGGAACTGGCCCGTCCGGGTCTGGTTCCGCTGGTCGCCGACATCGCCACCGACGGCAGCGCCGAACGGGCGGTGGAACTGGCGGTGGAGCGCTTCGGCGCGCTCGACATCCTCGTCAACAATGCCGGCCGCATTATCTACAAGCCGCTGACCGAGACCAGCCGCGAGGACTGGGACGGCATCCTGGCGACCAACGTCACCGGCGCCTTCCTACATTCCCGCGAAGCGATGAAGGTGATGATGCCGCGGAAGAGCGGCGCCATCGTCAACATCGCCTCCTATGCCTCCTATTTCGCTTTCCCCGGGATCGCCGCCTACACCGCCTCGAAGGGCGCGCTGGCGCAGCTGACCCGCACCCAGGCGCTCGAGGCGATCCCGCACGGCATCCGCGTCAACGCCATCGGCGTCGGCGACGTGGTGACCAACATCCTCAATCACTTCATGGACAACGGCCGCGAATTCCTGGCCGACCACGGCAAGGCCGCTCCCATCGGCCGCGCCGCCCAGCCCGAGGAGATCGCCGAGGTCGTCGCCTTCCTGGCGTCGGAGCGGGCGAGCTTCATCGTCGGCGCGGTCGTGATGGCCGACGGCGGCATGACCGTCACCGCCGGCTGAGGCGCCCTCTCCCTTTCATCTTCATTTCAGCACAGAGCCGATCCGCAATGAACGTCCTGACCAAGCTGATATTCTTCACCGCAAGACCCGGGCAGGGAGAGGCGCTGGGCGCCCGTCTCCTGGCCCTGGTCGAACCAAGCCGGAGCGAACTCGGGTGCCTGCGCTACGACGTTCACCGTTGCGACGGGGATCCCAACCAGTGGTTCGTCTATGAGAACTGGGCGACCGGTGAGGACTTCGACGCCCATATGCGTACGCCCTATGTGCAAGCCTTCATGGCCGAACTGTCCGGGTTGTGCGCCGGCGGGGTTTCCGCACACAGCGCACAGCGGCTCACCTCGAACTTCTGCCCGCGCTGAGTTCCCCTGAGGAAACGGCAAGGCCCGGCTCTCCGGTTCATTCCTCGCCGATGTTTGCACGATCCTCCTTGGGACCTGTGAGCATCGGCGCCTGCACGCTAGATTGACGGGCTGCGGATTGACAGGTACGGGAGCTTCCATGTTCAAGGAGACCGAGTTCTCGCTGATTCTGGACCGTGTGACCTCCGACCTGGGTGACGGCGTTCACCCAACGCAAATCCCCCGGCTGGCGGTGATCCGCGCCGGCAGCCCGACCGAACAGCTCCACGCGGTCTATGAGCCCTCCGTGTGCTTTATCGCGCGCGGAGCCAAGCGCACCATCGCCGGTGACCGAATTCTGGATTATCGGGCAGGCCAGTATCTTGCGGTATCGCTCGACCTGCCGGTGATCGGGCAAGTGACGCAGGCGACGGCAGAGAACCCCTATCTCTGTTTGCGCCTGACGCTCGATCCGGCACTGCTGAGTGGCCTGATCTTGGAGGCGGGATTGAGGGTTCCACCGCAGACGGAACAGGGGCTTGCCCTGACGGCCAGCCTTGCCACGGCAGAGATGATCGACGCGGCGGCCCGGATGGCGCGGTTGCTGGAAACGCCCGAGGCTATTCCGGTGCTGGCGCCGCTGGTGGAACGTGAACTGCTCTACCGGCTGCTGACCGCCGACCAGGGCACCCTTCTCCACCGGATCGCTCTGGGCGAGAGCCGCACCGCGCAGATCGGCCGCGCGATCAAATGGATCAAGGACAATTTCCGCGAGCCCCTGCGCATCGAGACTGTGGCCGCCAAGGCCAACATGAGCCCATCGGCCTTCCACCAGCACTTCAAGGAAATCACGGCACTCAGCCCGCTTCAGTACCAGAAGCAGCTGCGCCTGCAGGAGGCGCGGCGGCTGATCCTGGCCAATCTGGCCGACGCCGCCAGCGCCAGCTTTGCGGTGGGGTATGGCAGTCCATCCCAGTTCAGCCGCGAATATGCCCGCCTGTTCGGGTTCCCGCCCATTCGCGACGCCGCCCGCCTGCGCACCTCCATGACCAGCGACGATGCAGGCGCACGGCGGGCCGCCCAAGCCTGACGACCAGTTCTGGAGGATCGTGCAATTCTGCCGGACCTCCGCTCTACAGGGTGAAGGCCATCCGGCCCTATCCTCTCTTCATCGAGACCGCACCCGAAAGCGGTTCTCCAGCGAAGAAGGAAGACGGACATGAGCAAGGTTTGGTTCATCACCGGCAGCGCGCGCGGCATCGGGGCGGAGGTGGCGAAGACGACGTTGGCCGCCGGCGACCGGGTGGTCGCCACCGGCCGTAAACTCGACCAGCTGCGTGCGGTCTATGCCGACCATGGCGACCGCGTGCTGCCGGTGACGCTCGACGTCGCTGACGAAGAGCAGGCGGCGGCGGCAGTGCAGGCGGCGATCGACCGCTTCGGCCGTATCGACGTCTTGGTCAACAATGCCGGCTTCGGCCAGCTTGGCCTGTTTGAGGAGATCGAAGCCGCGGATATCGAACGGCAATTCGCCACCAACGTGTTCGGCCTGTTCCACGTCACCCGCGCCGTCCTGCCGGTGATGCGGCGGCAACGGTCCGGGCATATCCAGAATCTCTCCTCCATTGGTGGCGTTCTCGGCTTCGCCGGCGCCTCGGTCTACTGCGCGGCGAAATTCGCGGTGGAGGGCTTCTCGGACTCGCTGGCCCCGGAGGTGGCGCCTTTCGGCATCCACGTCACAGTGGTCGAGCCCGGCTTCTTCCGCACTGATTTCCTGGACGGCAGTTCTGTTCGCTACGGCTCCAAGCAGATCGCGGATTACGCCGCCCACTCCGCCGAGCAGCGGTCCACCTATGACGGCTACAGCCACAAACAGCCGGGCGACCCGGCCAAGTTGGCCGCCGCCATGGTCGCGCTTGCCAACACACCTGAACCGCCCCGTCACTTCCTGGCCGGCTCCGACGCCGTGGAGATGGCCAATGGAGTGATCGACCGACGCCGCGCCGAAATCACCGCGTGGCGGGACCGCTCGGTCGGCACCGATTTCGCTGCCTGATGCCGCCGGGAACGGTCGCGGCCATTTTGACCGCGACCGCTCCTGTTCTGGGGGATTGGGCAAGATCACCGTTACGACAGGAGAGATGCCCTCATGCTTTGCATCGGCATCGTCGCCGCGTCGCTCGGCCTGCTTCTGCTGGTCGGGAGCGACCGAAGCTTTCAGCTTCCAGTTCGCCATGAAAGGCGCCAGCGCACCACGCGCCACCGGCCGAGAGGGGAAGAGTTGCTGGGGTGAGGTTCAGTCGGTGACAGCCCCGCGCCTTGCCGGCTGGGTCAGCCGTGCAGCCGAGGACTTCGTCACCACCGTGCAAACCGAGACCGGAACCCTTTGACCACTGGTTGCCGTCCAGGCAACGGCGCGTGACCAAACCGCGTTCGCCGGAGGACACGCTGCCCCGTAGGTTTCCTTCATCGGCTTCCAGGCGGCGATGGCGCCGCAGCGGATCACCTGACGAAGGTTCCCATCATGAACAGCGCCTCCTTTCAAAAGACCGGCCTCGGCACCATGCTGACGCCCGATAACTGCGCCCTGATACTGATCGACCATCAGCCCTTCCAGGTCGCCGGCGTGAAGAACATCGACGTTTCACTGATGATCAACAATGTCGTGGCGCTCGCGAAGTCGGCGAAGGCCTTCGGAGTGCCGACTCTGCTGACGAGCGTCATCAAGGACCGCGGCGGCAACATCCTGAAGCCGCTGGCGGAGGTTTTCCCGGAACAGACGCCGATCGACCGCACCTTCATCAACACCTGGGAGGACGAAAACTGCGTCGAGTGGGTGCGGCGCACCGGTCGCAAGAAGCTGGTCTTCGCCGCGCTGTGGACCGAGGTCTGCCTCGCTTTCCCGGTGATCCACGCCCTCGGCGACGGGTACGAGGTCTATTTCGTCACCGACGCATCCGGCGGCACCAGCCAGGAAGCCCACGAGATGGGTATCGCCCGCATGGTCCAGGCCGGAGCCGTCCCGATGACGACTATCGTCTTCATTTCCGAACTGCAGCGCGATTGGGCACGGACTGAACAGGCGGCGAGGACCGCGGAGATCATCCTGGAGCATGGCGGCGCCAGCGCCAGCGCGCTGGCCTGGGAACTGCAGTTGCTGAACGCGGCGGCCACCGCCGCCTAAGCCGTGCAACCGCAGCGGCGGCCACGACGGCGCCGCAACCCAGGCGCCCCCCGGGACCGCAATGGCGCCCCAGCTGCAAGGAACAGCCCCATGTCAGATGCCAACCCTTCGACGAAGCAGCCCGGCGCAAAGCCGCGGCTGGCCTCGCGATGAGCGCCGTCGACCGTTTCCATCACCCCGGCCCGCCATCGGTGCTCGTCCTTGAGGATGACGACATCCCCCCGCCCGGCCCAGGCGAGGTCCGTTTCCGTGCGCGCGCCATCGGCGTCAATTTCGTCGACACCGCGTTACGCGACGGCAGCTTCAACACCGCCTTTCCGGCGGTCGGCGGGGTCGAAGCCGCCGGCGTCATCGACGCGGTCGGTCCGGGCGTGACGGACCATGCCGTCGGCGACCGCGTCGGCTATTTCTTCGCGCCGGGCAGCTATGCCGAGCTGCGCAACGTCCCGGCGGAGGTGCTGATCCGGCTGCCGGACGACACCGCCTTCGACGATGCCGCCGCAATCATGACGAAGGGACTGACCGCCTGGATGGCGATCCGCCATCTGCATCCCGTCGAACCGGGCGAAGCGGTCCTCATCCAGGGTGCCGCCGGGGGCGTCGGGTCGCTCACCGCGCGCTGGGCGGATGCGCTTGGCGCCCAGGTCGTCGGCACCGGTTCCGCCACCAAGTTGGATGTGCTGAACGGGTCGCACGTCAACAGCGTCGACTCCCATGATCCGCATCTGGCCGACCAGCTGCGCCGAATGGTCCCCGGCGGCTTCGATCTGGTTTGCGAATTCGTGGGCCGGGCGACCTTCCCAACCTCCGTGGCGGCGGCTCGCGACGGCGGCGAGATCGTCATGATCGGCGCCGCATCCGGCCGACCGGAGGTCGACCGCGACACCTTGGCGAGCCGCCGGATCCGCCTGTCGGGCGGCAGCACGGCCCAGCTGGTCCGGGGGCCGCTTCTCGCCAGCGCAAGCGCGGAGGTCTTTGACGCCCACCGCCGGGGCGTGTTCGGGACGCTGCGCCTCAGCCGCTATCCGCTGGCCCAGGCCGCCCGTGCCCACGAGGACGTCGCATCGCGCAACCGCGATGGTCTGCTCCTGCTGATCCCCTGAAGCCCCGCTCAAGGCCGCCGCCGAAGACCACGGTTCAAGGCTTCCGTGGTGGCCGGAGGACATCGTCATGCAAACGCTACGTTTCGAACGGACCGGCGATCCGTCGGTCCTGTCCCTAAGGGACCTGCCGGCGCCGGTCCCCGGTCCCGGCGAGGCCCTCGTCGAGGTCCATGCGGCGGCGATCAACCCGAGCGACGTCAAGATCGTCGGCGGCGCCTTCTCGCCCCGGCTCCCCGCCACGCCGGGCCGGGACTATTCCGGTCGGGTCGTGCAGGGCGACGGCTGGGAGGGGAAAGAAGTCTGGGGCAGCGGGGCCGGCTTCGGCTTCCGCCGCGACGGCGCCCACGCGCGCTACGTCGTCGTCCCGATCGACGAGCTTTCGGCCAAGCCGAAGACCCTGTCGATGGAACAGGCCGCCGGCGTCGGCGCGCCCTTCGTCGCCGCCTGGAGCGCGCTGGTCGATGCCGGCCAGTTGCGCGAGGGCGAAACGCTGCTCGTCACCGGGGCGTTGGGAGCGGTCGGCCGGGCCGCGACCCAGATCGCGCACTCCATCGGTGCCCGCGTCATCGGTGCCGACATCGCAGACGGGCGGACGGAGGCGGACACCTGGATCGACCTGCGCCACCAGGACCTCGTCGCCACCGTGCGCGACGCCACGGAGGAGAAGGGCGTCGACATCGCCCTCGATGCGGTCGGCGGCCCGGTCTTCGAAAAGGTCCAGCAGTCGCTTGGTCTCGACGGGCGGCATGTCGCGATCACCAGCGTCGGCAATCGCCGCGTCGAATTCGACCTGATCGATTTCTACCACAAGCGCCTGCGCCTGATCGGCGTCGACACCGCCAAGCTGACCGGACCGATGGTGGCCCGGATCCTGGACCGTCTTCGCGAAGGATTTGACATCGGCACGCTGAAACCGCCGGTGATCCGCAACTGGCCGCTGCGGCAGGCCGTCGATGCTTATCGGGCGGTGGCCGCTGGCGACGCCGGCGCCAAGCACGTCCTGATCCCCGAGTAAGCGGATTCCGCAGGTTGCAGTCTGCACAATCACAGCTGGAGCCCAGCAATGCATATCATGGACGATTTCACCGGCAAGGTGGCGCTGGTCACCGGTGCGGGTTCCGGCATCGGCCGGGAAGCGGCTCTGATCTTTGCGGCGCGTGGTGCGCATGTGTTCGGGGCCGACCTGAACGAGGCGGGCCTCATGGAGACGCTGGAGCATATCGCCCGGGCTGGCGGCCGCGCGTCGGTGCGCCGGACCGACGTGTCTGACGAAAGCGAGGTCGCGGCCCTGCTCACCCATGTCGAATGCGAAGGCGGCCGTCTTGATGCCGCCTTCAACAATGCCGGCGTCACCGGCGGTACCCACCGGGTGGAGGACTACCCGGTGGCGGATTTCGAGCGGGTGCTGGGCATCAACCTGCGCAGCATCTTCCTGGGCATCAAGCACGAGGTGCCGCTGATGCTGCGCAGCGGCGGCGGCGCCATCTGCAACACCGCCTCGGTGGCCGCACTCACCGGCCCCGGCGGGATGAGCGCCTATGCCGCATCCAAGCACGGGGTGCACGGCCTGACGCGGGTCGCCGCCATGGAGAACGCGGCACGGAACATCCGCGTCAACACGCTGGCGCCCGGCTTCACGGAAACCCCGATGGTCGTCGCCAACAGCGCGCAGAATCCGGCCTTTGCCGCCAACGCCACTGCGGCGATCCCGGCCGGGCGCGCCGCCCACCCGCGGGAAGTCGCCGAAGCCGCGGTCTGGCTGTGCTCCGACCGCGCCAGCTATGTTTATGGCCACATGCTGGTGGTGGATGGCGGGATGACGATCGGCGGGTTCGCGCCGGAATGACAGAACCTTGCTGTTCTAGAACATGTCCTTGGCTTCATCCTCCCCCACCTCGCGGCTCTTGCGGAATCGGTAGGCAAGCTGGGGGCGCGTCATTCCCAATTCACGGGCGGCGGCGCTGAGATTGCCGGAAGCACGCTCGACCGCCCTGGCGATGATCTCATTCTCGAAGGTCTCAAGCGAGAAATTGCCATCAAGTAGCTGGTCGAACGAGGGGCCGCTCTCCATCGCCGCCGGCTCTTCGGTCCCGCCCATCGACAGGCGGCCCGCCCGCGAAACACTGAAGAAGCGCGGGCTGTCCTGGTCGAGCGGCGAGGAGAGATGCGACAGGTCGATTGTCCCGGCCTCCGGTGCGAGGATCACCGCGCGCTCGATCATGCTCTCCAACTCGGCGACATTGCCGGGAAACTCGTAAGTCAGCAGGAAGGCGATGGCGCTCTGGGCGACCGACCGGATCTGCTTGCCGTGACGGCAGGCAAATTCCGTCACGAAATGCTTCAGCAGCAATGGGATGTCCGACCGCCGTTCACGCAAGGGGGCCAGACGGATCGGAAAGGCGCTGAGCTTGTAATAGAGATCCTCGCGAAAGCAGCCGTCCCGCACCGCCGCCATCAGCCTCGGTGTCGAGGCTGCGACGATGCGCACCTTCACCGGGCGCGGCTGACCGCCGCCAAGCCGCTCCACCTCGCCGGCCTGCAGCACCCGCAGCAGCTTCGACTGCGCCCGTGCGTCGAGGCAATGGACGTCCTCCAGGAATAGGGTTCCGCCGTTGGCCCGCTCCACGCGGCCGTTGCGCGACGTTGCGACTCCGGCCAACGCTCCCTTCTCGACGCCGAAAAGCTCCGCGTCCAGCACGTCGCCGGCCGCCTCCGAACAGCTGAAATGGACGAAGGGCTGACGCGCGCGCTTGCTCAACCGGTGAAGGGCGCGGGCGCTCGCCTTCTTCCCGACACCCGCTTCGCCGACCAGCAGCACCGGCGCATCGGTCGGCGCGACCTTGCCGATCAGATCCATGGTGGAGACAAAGTTCGGCGACATGCCGAGCAGCCGGCCGTCCGACCATTCCAACGCCGGAGCCGCGACACCGGCCGTCCGCTCCCACTGATCGGTGTCGCTGTTCCATGGTTCGGACAGGCACAGGCCATTTTGCAGGTCGTCGCGGGCGCCATCCTCCCAAAGCTCCGCCGGCTTGCCGACGATGCGGCAATGGGCATGGCCCATCGCCCGACATTCGACCTCCCGGTACAAGATCGGGCGGCCCATGAAGACGCTGGTGTAGCCGGTCGCATGACCGATGGCGCTCCAGCACACCGGCTCCTTGCTCAGGCCATATTCCTTCAGATGCGCCTCGACCTCGATCGAGTTTCGCCAGATCCATTCTCCGGCGTGGAAGTTCGTCGCTGGATCGAAGGAATGGGCGACGGGCTCCACCACCACCATGCCTTCGATCGCGTGCAGCCGCGGGCCGGCCAGGAAGTTGGTCAGCATGTCCGATTCCGGCCGGGCGCGTCGGGCCAGCGCCGCGTCGGAACTGCCACAGGCATGACCCATGCGCATCAGCATCCGCTTCGCAGCCTCCTGCCCCACCGTCTCGATCAACTCCTTGCGGAAGGCGGCGTAGGCGGAGAGATGCAAGAGCATCATGCGCTCGCGCTCGAGCCAGATGCAGCCGTCTTCTGGATTGAACCGAATCCGTGCGGACAGCGCCCCGATATCGACGCCGAGTTCGGGCTCGGTGTTCATCGCCATGCACCCGACAACGGAGCGGAATGCTCACCCTTGCCGGGCGAACGGGGGACGACGGCCGTGGAGTGGAGCATGAACCCTCATTCACCAAATCATGCAGGTCGCCGGAAACAATGTGTTCAAATGCTTACTTTGGCAACGCCTCCGTTGGGGGTTAGTGAGCCTTCCCAAGCCCAGATCAAGCTTAACGCATTGAAATAAGATAATTTTTAAAGTTTCGTCACTCGGGTTCGATCGTTGCTGGCACCGTCCTGCCGATCGCATGCACCCTATCCTGGGTTAGAGACCGCGCTCCGGACCGCGTCGAAGAACGCAGTCGGCCGCCGGTTCAAACAAAAGACCGGGAGAGGTCAGATGACACGGTTCGACGGTAGGGTAATCAGCGGCGTCGGGGTGTTTGCCGCCGCTGTCGAGACGGGGAGCTTCGTCCGGACGTCGGAGGTCGTCGGGTTGACGACCTCCGGAGTCAGCCGGGCGATCGGCCGGCTCGAGGAGCGCCTGGGCACCCGCCTTTTTCATCGCACACCGCAAGGAATCCGGATCACCGAGGATGGCCGCCGGTTCTACGAACAGACCTTGCCCCTGCTTGAACAGCTGGCACAGTCCGCAAGCGCCGTACGGCCGTCAAACGGCTGCCTCGCCGGCACCATCCGGCTGAACGCCGATTCCGCCTCCAGCCATTTCCTCCTGCCCGTCATCCGCAGCTTCACCGAAGCCCATCCGGAGGTGAACCTGCGGCTGGAGGTGCAGGAACGGCCATTGGATCCTGCTGCCGGGCCCTTCGATCTGGCGATGCACCTCGCCGATGCCGACTGGCCAAGCGCGGTCGGGGAACCGCTTTTAGAGAGCGAATCGATTCTCTGCGCATCGCGCAGCTATCTGCGGTCCAAATCGGCGCCGACGACACCGACGGAGCTGACCGGTGCGGGGCACACGCTTCTGCTCGACGAAACCAACGAACGCCGCCGAACTCCCTGGCTCTTTACCCGCGGCACGCAGAAGGTCGCGATTGAGGCCAGCCGACATCTGAGCTTCAACACGCCGATGATGGTCCTGATGGCGGCGGTTCAGGGCGGCGGCATCGCAAAGCTCCCCCGCTTCGTCGCCGCGACCGAGTTGGAGGAGGGGCGGCTGGTCCGCATCCTGGGCGACTGGCATGCGGGCTTCGCCTGCACCTATGTGTATCGCCAGCCCGGCAGCGCCCCCAACGCCAGGACCGACGCGCTTCTCAAGCATCTGAGGACCGCGAGCAATGCATTCGCCACGCACACTCCGTTGGGGGCCTTCGAGCCGGGCCACATCCCGGCCCTGACATCGGACGCTGCACTCCGGAGCATCGGATGACCCTCCGCAACCAACGCCCTGCCAGCGAGCTGCGCCCCTATCACCATGGCAAACTGGCAGAAGCGCTGGTCAGCGCGACGTTCGACATCGTCCAGGAGAAGGGGATCGAGGGGGTTTCCGTCCGCGAAGCGGCGCGGCGCGCCAACGTGTCCCCTTCCGCACCGTTCAAGCATTTCAGGAACCGGGCTGACCTGATGCTGGCCGTCGTCGACAAGGCGGTCGAAAGCCTGAGGATCGCGGTCGAAGCGTCCTTCCTGTCCGAATCCGATCCCCTGGACTGCGTCCGCGCAGCCGGCGATGCCTATCTCTCCTGGTCATACTCCCACCCCGTCCACATGCAGATCATCACCGCATCCTGTGCCAACCTGCCGCGGTCGGCGGATGCTCAGCACCAGATCGACAAGATGATCGGGTACTGGTTCGCATGGTTCGGTGCTGCGGCGGCCTCGGGTGCGCTGAGGGGCGATCCCGATCCCAGCATCGCCGCCGTCGCGAGCGGCGCCCAGCTTTACGGCCTGTCCTCGGCCTTCCGCGAGGGACGCTGTGTTTCCCCGGCCATGGCGGCCGATCCGCTCGCGACGATGAAGAGCGCCTTCGACCTCCACCTCGCCAATCTGCGCTCCTGACCCTCGGGCGCAGCTGACGCTTTGTCATCCGCGCGGTGACGAATTGTCGGTCGTGTGACCTTAGCCTGGCCGCTTAGCATCGTGACGGTGACTGCATGCCGGCGGGATTGCCACGGCACCAGCGGCTCCGCCCCCAGGCCGCCACCGCAATCCGCACAAACTCGAAAAGGATCGCTTTCATGGCCAAGGTTCTCGTCCTCTATTATTCGTCCTACGGCCACATCGAGACGATGGCCTACGCCATTGCCGAGGGCGCGCGCAGCGCCGGTGCGGCGGTGGACGTCAAGCGCGTGCCCGAGACGGTGCCGGAAGCGGTGGCGAAGAACGCGCATTTCAAGTTGGACCAGAGCGCCCCGGTCGCCACCGTGGCGGAGTTGGAGCAGTATGACGCCATCATCGTCGGCACCGGCACCCGCTTCGGCCGCATCTCCTCGCAAATGGCGGCCTTCCTCGACCAGGCCGGTGGGCTGTGGGCCCGCGGCGCGCTGAACGGCAAGGTCGGTGCGGCCTTCACCTCCAGCGCCACCCAGCATGGCGGCAACGAGACCACACTGTTCTCCATCATCACCAACCTGCTGCATTTCGGCATGGTCATCGTCGGCCTGCCCTACAGCCACCAGGGCCAGATGAGTGCGGACGAGATCGTCGGCGGCGCACCCTATGGCGCCACCACGGTTGCCGCCGGCGACGGGTCCCGCCAGCCGTCCGAAATCGACCTGGGCGGTGCCCGCCACCAGGGTGAACTCGTCGCCCTCACCGCGGCCAAGCTGTTCGGCTGACCTTCCGCCATCACAGAGAGTTCCGCAATGTCCAACACGCCCCAGAGCAAGGCGGCGATCGCCGTCGTGCGTCTCAACACCGAAGAGGTCCAGGGCCGCGGCAATTACGCCCTGTTCGAGGAACTCTTCGCCTCCGATTACATCGACCACACGCCGCAGCCGGGCGGCACATCCGACCGGGCCGGTACGCTGCGCCTGTACAAGGCCTTGCGCGCAGCCTTCCCGGATTTCCATGCGGACATCCATTGGCAGGTCGCCGACGACGATCTGGTCACCACCTTCAAGACCTATCACGGCACCCACCAGAGGCCGTTCCTCGGCATAGCTCCCACCGGCATGGCCATTGCCTTCGAGACGGTGGACGCCATGCGCGTGCGCGACGGCCGCATCGTCGAGCATTGGGGCGTCGCCAACCTCTACAAGCTGCTGGAACAGTTGGGCGCCTTGCCCACAGCTCAGCCTCCGGCCCAGCCCGCCGGTGTGTCGGCCTGATCCGGCGCGCCCTCCTCTCCTCCACGAGGTCCATGATGAGCAACATTCTGAACGGCAAGGTCGTCGTGGTGACCGGCGCGTCGAGCGGAATCGGCCGGGCGATCGCACTGCGCGCGGCCGAGCATGGCGCCCGCGCGGTGATCGTCTCCGATGTGACGGAGACGCCGCGCGAAGGCGGCGAACCGACGGCCGATGCGATCAGGGCGCTGAACGTGCCCGCCCATTTCGTGAAGACGGACGTCAGCAAGCGCGCCGAGAACGACGCGCTGGTCGCCGCGGCGGAGGAATTCGGCGGCGTCGATGTCTTCGTCGCCAACGCCGGCATCACGCTGCGCACCGACGGCGCCGAGGTGCCGGAGGAGGACTACCGGCGGCTGATGGCGGTGAACCTGGACGGTGTCCTCTTTGGTGCCCAAGCGGCGGCCCGCCAGATGAAGGCGAAGGGCAAGGCCGGCAGCATCGTCCTGATGGCCAGCATGGGCGGCATCGTCGGTGCCGGGACCACGGTGGCCTATTCGACCAGCAAGGGTGGCGTGGTCCTGATGGCGAAGTCGCTGGCAGATGCGCTCGGTCCCGACGGGATCCGCGTGAACGCCGTCGCCCCCGGCACCATCGACACGGTGCTGCTGCGCACCGCCCCCGGCATTGCCGAAGCCGCCGAAGGTTTCCGCCAACGCACGCCTCTACGCCGTCTGGGGCAGCCGTCGGAGATCGGCGATGCGGTGGCCTATCTCGGCTCCGACCTGTCCAGCTACGTCACCGGTCACGCCCTGACCGTCGATGGCGGCCTGCTTGCGGTGATCTGATCCTGGTGCAGCGCCAGCCGAAAGACCGCGCAGCATCAGTTCCGTCATGATCGCCAAGTCGGAGTAACCGGGCTTTGATCTTGCCCCGTTTCGGTGGTTCTTGCGCAGTTTGCGTGGATGGTCTTGGTTGCGGTAGCGAGCAGACCGGGTATTGCCCACATGGAAGGAGCATGCAGATGTTCTCTTTCTTTCCGGGCTGCCGCGTGCTTCAGATCGAGCGCGGCAGCCGCGGCTCCCTTGTCATTCTCGCAGATAGCCGCCGAGGCAGTGCTCGTTGCCCGCACTGTGGCGCCGTCAGCCGCGTGGTTCACAGCCGGTACCGGCGATCTCCTGCCGACCTGCCGGCCTTTGGGCATGAGCTCCGTGTTGCCTTGCTGGTCCGGCGGTTCTATTGCCGGCAAGCGACCTGCCCCAAACGCACGTTCGCCGAGCGCTTTGCAGGCGCTGTAGAGCCTCACGCCCGCCGCACCGGGCGGCTGGCCAAAGCACTGGGCCGGGTCGGGATTGCTCTCGGGGGTGCTGCGGGGGCGCGGCTCGCCCGTGGGCTTGGAATGCCCGTCAGCAGGGACAGCCTGCTACGCGTCATCCGGGCATTGCCCCTGCCGGCCGTTGAACCGCCACGCGTCGTTGGGGTGGATGACTGGGCGCTGCGCAAGGGGCGGACCTATGGCACGATCCTCGTCGACCTGGAACTTCGTCGTGTCCTCGACCTGCTGGCCGATCGATCCGCCAACACTGTTGCAGGCTGGTTGCGCGACCACCCTGGCATCGCCGTGGTGGCGCGGGATCGCTCCGCCGAATATGCTCGTGCCGCCACCAACGGCGCTGGTCAAGCGACCCAGGTTGCCGACCGATGGCACCTGCTCGCCAATACGCGCCAGATGCTTGAACGCTGACTCTTCGCCGTCCATGGGCGGCTTCGCCGGTTGCCGCCGGTCCACACCGACGCATCGGCCATCGCACCCCGACGCACCCGAGCCTTCCCGCGCCCGCATGCCGAGAGAGTGGCGAGCATCGCAAGCCACGAGCGGTGGCTGGCCGTCTATAAGGAGGTCCGGCGCCGCCATGCCGCCGGCGAGACGCTGCTGGGCATTGCCAGGTCGATGGGCCTGGCGCGGGGAACGGTCCGTAAGTACGTGCAAGCGCAGAGCTTTCCGGAACGCGCATTGCGGGCTCCGGGGGCGAGCGCGTTGGATCCCTTTATCCCGCATTTGGCGGCGCGTGTGGCCGCAGGCTGCGAGAATGGCATAGAACTGTGGCGTGAGGTTCGTGCGCTGGGTTACCTCGGCCGGGCAAAAGCGGTGCATCTCAGGCTGCAACAGCACCGAAGCGTCCCGGCGAAGACGACGCCCCACCGCTGGCGCAAGGAGACGCCAACCCGATCAGGAGGCCCACCAGCCCTCCTGTCGCCCAAGTGCTTGGCCTGGGCTCTGGTAAAGCCGGCCGAAGCGCGCAATGATGAGGAGGCTGCGGCTGTTGCCCAGGCCGAGCAAGATGCCGAAACACAAACAGTGGCCGGCCTCGCGCGCCGCTTCACGGCACTCGTGCGCGCGGCCGGCCGAACTGCAGAAAGCAACCATGCCGCCGCCGGACTAGAGGCTTGGCTCACCGAGGCAGGTTCCTGCGGTATCACGGCGGTTCAGACGTTTGCTGCCGGTTTGCAGCAGGATGGCGCTGCAGTTCGGGCGGCACTCACATTGCCGTGGAGCAGTGGGCAGGCTGAGGGGCAGATCAACCGCATCAAACTGCTCAAGCGTCAGATGTACGGCAGAGCCAGCCTGGATCTGCTCCAGAGACGAACCCTCCTGGCGGCGTGATCCACGCAAACTGCGCAAGAACCCCAACCGGGGCAAGATCAGGATGTCATGCCCGGAGTGGAGGATCGCCAGCACAAGGGGATCAACAACCGAGCCGAGAACTCCCACCAGCCAACCCGACGGCGGGAGCGGCAGATGAAACGCTTCAAGTCAGCCCGGCAGGTTCAGCGCTTCCTCTCCGTCCACGACCCGATCGCCAATCTTTTCCACCTTCGCCGAGACCACCGCCCCGCTTCCGACTACCGCGCCGCCCGCGCCCAGGCATTCGCCACCTGGACTGAGGTCGCCGGCGCGCCGTTGGCCGCGTGATCGCCCGGCGTCGGGCGTCCGTGGGTAGCCCACGCCCTCCCGAACCGCCAGGATCAACGAGTTAACGATACCCATCTGCAACACCGACGAGCCGGGCAAGCAGATCCGCGCCTTCGAGGCGCTGCACAACCGCCGGATCGACGGGCTCACGGTGATGACCAGCAATGCCGATCCCGGTTTCCTCGACGACGTCCAGGCGCGCGCCCCAGACCTGCCGCTGCTGCTGCTCGACCCCGACCCGCGTCCGGGCGCCTGCACGGTGACCGACGATTCGGTGATGGGCGGGCGGCTGGCCGCCCGGCTGCTTGCGGAGCGCGGCTTCCGCCGCATCGCCTGCATCACCGGTCCGGGGCGGCATCCGCGCTCCCGCGCCCGGCTGGCCGGCTTCGTCGAGGAGTTGGGCAAGGCCGACCTGACGCTCGACCCCGCCCGGATGCGCGAGGCCGACCTGACCATCGCCGGCGGCTATGCCGCGGCGGCCGACCTGCTCGATGCCAGCCCGCTCGATCCCGGCCTGCCCGACGGCGGGGATGCGCCCGACGCGATCTTCGCCTTCAACGACCTGATGGCGGCCGGCGTGCTGCGCGCCGCGGCGGAACGCAGGCTGACGGTTCCGGACCAGCTGTCGGTGCTGGGCTATGACGACATCGAACTGGCCGCCTACCTCACTCCGCCGCTTTCCACCATCCGCCAGTCGGCGGGCCTGCTCGGCGCCCGCGCGGCGGAGCTTCTGATCGATCATCTGGAAGACGGCCGGCCCCTGCCCGACCTGTTGTCCCTGCCGCCCGACCTCGTGCTGCGCGCCTCGGTCGGCCGTCCCTGCGAGAGGCTTTCATGACCCTGACCCGTCCGATTACCGTTCTCGGCAGCGTCAACATCGACGTCTGCGCCTATCCCGACCGGCTTCCCCGTCCGGGCGAGACCGTGCACGGCAGCGGCTATGCCATGGGGCTGGGCGGCAAGGGCGCCAACCAGGTCGCGGCTGCCGCCCGGCTGGGCGGACAGGTCGAGATGGTCGGCCGCACCGGGAGCGACGCCTTCGGCGAGATGGCGCACAGCCGGCTGGCCGGCTTCGGCGTTCGGACCGGCAATCTGTCGGCGGACCCGGACCATCCCACCGGCATCGCGGTGGTCGGCGTCGAGTCCTCGGGCGAGAACTGCATCTCCGTGGTCGGCGGCGCCAACATGGCGGTCGGCACGGACGACGTGGCCCGGGCCGGAGGACGCCGCCGCCGCGGACCGGCTGTTGGAACGCGGTCTGGCCTTCGCCATCGTCAAGATGGGCGCCAAGGGCGTCTATTACCGGGGATTGGGCCAGCAGGGCTTCGTTCCGCCCTTCCCGGTGACGGCAATCGACACCGTCGCGGCCGGGGACCGCTTCAATGGCGGTCTGGCCTTCGCCCTGGCGCGCAGAGACGATCTGGCCGGCGCAGTGCGCTTCGCCGTCGCCTGCGGCGCGCTCGTCACCACCCGCGCCGGTGCGGCGGACTCGGCTCCGACGCTGGCGGAAGCGGCGGCCCTGCTCGGCTAGGCCGACCCGGTCGCCCGAACCGGCCGCCATCGTGTTCCGAGCCGTCAGGCCAATTCCCGTGCCATGCCCGACCGGATCAGCAGATCGGTGTCGGGCGAGAATCGCGCCTTCAGCGGCAGCATCGCCGCCCCTAGTACGCGCGCCATCGGGCCGATCGATCCCGCCGTCACCGGCGCGGCCTTCAGCCCCGACCGGTTGAAGCGCTCCACCGCAGCCGACAGGCGTTGCGTAAAACGGTCGCGCCAGGGCGGCGGAAGGAAGCCATCGACCACCACCTCCTGGAAGTCGATGACGCTGAGCGCGGAGACGACGGCGCGCGACAGCTCGGCGCAAGCCGTTCCGGCCCAGGCGTCGAAGATGGCGTCCGCTCGCTCGCCGCCGCCACCGGGCAGCACGGCCGACAACGCCGCCGACGGGTCGATCCCTGCAGCCTCCAGGTCCCGTTCCAGCAGAAAGATGGAGGCGCTGTGGATCAGCTGCCCCGGCGGATTACCCGGCCCGGCCGGACCCGTGGGCATCGAGCCGATGGCCCCCGCATTCCCCTGCTCCCCCCGATAGAGTCGCCCGTCGATCACCACCCCGCCGCCGATGAAGGTGCCGAGATAGATGTAGAGCGCGCTACGGCTGGTGATGGCATGGCCGGCGATCATCTCCGCCGCGCAGGCCGCCGCCGCGTCGTTGTAGAGCGTCACTGGCAACCCGGTCTCGCGGGCGAAGGCACCGCCGATGTCGGCGTCGCGCCAGCCGTCCAGCGCCCCCGGCGCCAGCCCCAGCTCCGCCGACCACGCGTGGATCTCGTCCGGCATCGCCACGCCCAGCCCGACCACCCGCGACCGCGCCGCCGGCGACAGATGCGCCAGCAGCCCGACCGCCTGGGCGATCGCGGTGGAGATCGTCGGCTCCGGCAGCGGCGCGTCGTAGCGCACGCGGCTCGCCCCCAGCTCCTCGCCCAGCAGGTTGATCAGGATCGCCTCGACGCTGCGGCGGCCGATCTTCACCCCCAGCGAATAGGCCCCGTCCGGATTCGGCGCGATGGGCGTGGACGGCTGGCCGACCTGCCCGCGCACCTTGTCCAGCTTGACCAGCAGCCCGTCCTCCAACAGCCGGTTGACGATCACCGACGCCGCCTGCCCGCTCAGCCCGGTCTCCCGCGCGATCTCCGCCTTCGACAGCATGCCGGTCTGCAACAGCGCATGCATGACCAGCCGCTCGTTGTAGGCGCGCAGCCCGGTGGTATCGCCGCCCCGCATTCTCCTGCCGCCCCCGCCTCGATTACGACCAATAGTTTGTATAACAACCAGTTGTAACAAAATCAAAGTGATTTATTAACTCGGCCAACCAACGCCTCTCCCGCCCCGGGAGAGGACGTAGAGCCGACGGCCGCAGGCCGGACGAGCACCGAAGGTGATCGTAGGCGGAGCGCGGTCGCGAGACTTGCGAGCGATCTTGGACCCGCCGAAGGCGTGGAGGGTGAAGGGTAGCGCAAGAATACAGAACCGCATGGCTCAACGCATCATTTCTTATCCCATGCCCTTCGGAAGCCACCGAAATACCCTCCCCCTTTGAGGAGAGGGCTGGGGTGAAAGGGAGGCGTGCAGCGTGACCATCCCAAAACTCTCTTTCCCGTGCCCCCACCCCAACCCTCCCATAGGCGCTAACATGCTGGCCCGCTTATGAAAGGATGCGGTATAGTTTCGGTCTGGCGTTTTCGTCGTCTGGGCGGGTCGGCGATGTGTCGGGTGAGCCACGGTGCCAGTGGATCAAGCGACGGCCAATGGAATGGCCCGAACACTGCCAAGCACAGGCTGTGGGCCAAGAGCGCGAACATGCGCCACAGGGAGAACCCCTGCGGCATGCGCGGGCTGCCCAGGGGGGAATTGCGTCGCCGCCCTGGCAACTTTATCCTCGATGAGCAGCGCCGCGATCAGCATGGCGTAGATCCAGGCAGTCGCGGTTGCCGGGGTGCGTACCGGCACCTCGCCCAAGCCGAGCAAGGTTTTCCAGCGTTTGATCGCCAGTTCCACCTGCCAGCGCAAGCGATAGGCGGCCAGCACCGCCGCCGCATCGAACGCGGCGGCCGGCAGCGAGGTCAGCAGCAACACCCAGTCGGCCGCCTCCAGCGAGCGCGCGTCGGGCGTCTTGCCCTTGCGTTTGGCGGTCTCACGCACCCGGCGGCGCGCTTGTTCGCACGCCGCCGCCGGCTTGCGCCCGGCGACCAGGCGCAGGTGCAGCGGCGGCAACGCCGGCTGGTGGTCGTCGACGACCACATCCCAGGCTCCCGCCGGGCCGTCGAGCCGCCGTAAGGCGTCGAACAGATCAAAGCGCCCGCCCGCCGGGGTCAGCAGGCGCGCCGCCGCCCAACTCGTCCGCCCGATGAGGTCGCCGCCCGCCGCCAGATGGCCGCGCAGTTCGCGTGGATGCGGGTAGCCGGCGTCGGCCAGCACGACGGTGCCGGGCAGCGGCGGGGCAAATCGGCCCAGCCGTTCGCCGCCGTGCCCATCGGTGAGGCTGGCTTGGCACATGCACCCGCGCCCGAGGTCGTAGCTCAGGTGCAGCCGCCAGGAGGTGCCGGAGGCGCCAGGGACGCTGAGCGCGGTGGCATCGACCAAGCGCAGTTGGTACCCGGGCCAACGCGGCGGCACCGCGGCACGCGCCGCCAACAGCGCCCCGGCGATCTCACCCAGCCACCCGCCGGCGTTCTGGAAGCGCTTCTCCCAGGCTGGGTTGGAAAGCCGGGCCACACCGATCTCCGCCGCCCAGGCGCAAGTCTGGCGCAAGGACAGCCGGCACACCTCAGAGGCCAGACAGAGGCGAAGAAGCACCGCGGCGCTCGGCACGCCGCGGGCTTGGCGGAAGGCCCCCGTCTCGGCTGCGCTCGCCTCAAGGTCGATGACCGAGCGGACCAGCGTCTCAACCGCACGCCAGGGGGCATCGGTGGGATCGGTCGCAAACATCCCGGAAAAACAAAGCCCGGGGCAATTCCTCACCCCCAAACCCTCTATCGCAACAGTCTCATGTTAGCGCCTATGCCCCAACCCTCCCCCGCTGGGTGGGGGAGGGAGACATCGCCGAATATTAAAATCAGTGTGATTTATCTATTGCCCTCCTCCGTCGCCTGCGTCATAGTGTTCGTGCGCCATACAAACCGAATGCCACAGATGCATCCAGGCGTCGGGCGACCAGTCGCAAGGGCCGGCGGGAAGAAAGCCAGGGCGCGGCCGGACGGGGACATTGGGGAGGAAAACAGGAATGAAGCGTGCGCTTTCGTTGATCGGCGCGGCCGTCGCCGCGTTTCTCGGCAACTCCGCCCAGGCGGAGACTCTGTCCATCGCCACGGTGAACAACGGCGACATGATCCGCATGCAGAAGCTGGCGGAGCACTTCACCAAGGCCCATCCCGACATCACGCTGAACTGGGTGACGCTGGAAGAGAACGTGCTGCGCCAGCGCGTCACCACCGACATCGCCACCAAGGGCGGCCAGTACGACATCCTCACCATCGGCACCTACGAGGTTCCGATCTGGACCAAGCAGAAGTGGCTGATGCCGCTGACCAAGCTCGGCTCCAACTATGACGCCGATGATCTGCTGCCCTCCATCCGCAGCGGCCTGACCACCGACGGCACGCTCTATGCCGCGCCCTTCTACGGCGAAAGCTCGATGGTAATGTACCGCAAGGACCTGTTCGAGAAGGCCGGCCTGACCATGCCGGAGGCGCCGACCTGGGCCTTCGTTGCCGACGCCGCGCGCAAGCTGACCGACAAGAAGAGCGAGGTCTACGGCATCTGCCTGCGCGGCAAGGCCGGCTGGGGCGAGAACATGGCCTTCCTCAGCGCCATGGCGAACTCCTTCGGCGCCAGCTGGTTCGACATGAACTGGAAGCCGCAGTTCAACACCGACCCGTGGAAGCAGACGCTGACGACATATCTCGGCCTGATGAAGGACGCAGGCCCGCCGGGCGCCTCCTCCAACGGCTTCAACGAGAATCTGGCGCTGTTCCAGTCCGGCAAATGCGCCATGTGGATCGACGCCACCGTCGCCGCCTCCTTCGTCTCCAACCCGGCGCAGAGCAAGGTGGCGGACAAGGTCGGCTACGCCCTGGCCCCCGACACCGGGCTGGGCAAGCGGTCCAACTGGCTGTGGGCCTGGAGCCTCGCGGTCCCCGCCAGCAGCAAAAAGGGCGACGCGGCGCAGACCTTCATCTCCTGGGCGACGTCCAAGGAGTATCTCGACCTCGTCGCCAAGGAGGAGGGCTGGGCCAACGTGCCGCCGGGCACCCGCAGCTCGCTCTACACCAATGCCGAGTACCGCAAGGCCGCTCCCTTCGCCGACCTGACGCTGAAGTCGATCCAGGCCGCCGACCCGCAACACCCGACGGTTCAGCCGGTTCCCTACACCGGCGTGCAGTTCGTCGCCATCCCCGAGTTCCAGGGCATCGGCACGGCGGTCGGTCAGGCCTTCTCCGCGGCGCTCGCCGGCCAGACGACCGCCGATCAGGCCCTGCAGACCGCCCAGACGCTCGCCACCCGCGAGATGACCAAGGCCGGCTACATCAAGTGACCGGTCAAGGGTCCGTGTATCGGATCACCGCATGGGAAATTCCCCCTCTCCCCCCGGGAAGAGGGGATTATTCCCGCATTGTTTCTTTCACAGTCACGCCTGACTGCGCGTCCCCCAACGCCGTTACCCAAGAGTCGAGCCATGGCCACCGCCCATTCGCGTGCAGCCGCGCGCCTGACGATGTCTCCGGCCGTCGTCCTGCTGCTCGGCTGGATGCTGATCCCGCTCGCGATGACGCTCTACTTCTCCTTCCTCCGCTACAACCTGCTGATGCCGGGGACGGAGGAGTGGATCGGTACGCTGAACTACCAGTATTTCCTGACCGATCCGGCCTTCTTCGCCGCACTCGGCAACACGCTGGCGCTCGTCGGCGGGGTGCTGGTGCTGACCATCGCCGGCGGGATCGGGCTGGCCCTGCTGCTCGACCAGCCCTTCTGGGGGCGGGGCATCGTCCGCCTTCTGGTCATCGCCCCCTTCTTCGTCATGCCCACCGTCTCGGCGCTGGTGTGGAAGAACATGCTGATGAACCCGGTGAACGGCCTGTTCGCCGCCATCGCCAAGGGGCTGGGCCTCCAGCCCTTCGACTTCCTGGCCGAGGCGCCGCTGTCCTCGATCATCCTGATCGTGACATGGCAGTGGCTGCCCTTCGCCACGCTGATCCTTCTGACCGCGCTGCAGTCGCTCGATCGTGAAAGGCTGGAGGCGGCGGAGATGGACGGGGCCGGTGCGCGCGACCGCTTCATCCACATCATCCTGCCCCATCTGGCCCGCGCGATGACGGTGGTGACGCTGATCCAGACCATCTTCCTGCTGTCGGTCTTCGCCGAGATCCTGGTGACGACCAACGGCGGCCCCGGCACCGCCACCACCAACATCACTTATCTCGTCTATGCCCAGTCGCTGCTTCAGTTCGATGTCGGCGGCGGCTCCGCGGGCGGCATCGTCGCCGTCGTCCTCGCCAACATCGTCGCCGTCTTCCTGATGAGGATGATCGGCCGCAACCTGGACATCTGACCATGGCGCGCGCCGCAACCAACCGCCGCAAGCTGGTCGTGACCCTGATCGCCTGGACCGTCGGGATCGTGATCTTCTTCCCCATCCTGTGGACTGTCCTTACCAGCTTCAAGACGGAAGCGGAGGCGGTGGCAACCCCGCCCAGCTTCCTCGCCTTCGACTGGACGCTGGAGAACTACACCGAGGTCCGGCAACGGTCCGACTATTTCCTCCATTTCTGGAATTCGGTCGTCATCTCGGTCGGCTCGACGCTGCTCGGCCTGCTGGTCGCCGTTCCTGCCGCCTGGTCGATGGCCTTCGTTCCCGGCAAGCGCACCCGCGACGTGCTGATGTGGATGCTGTCGACCAAGATGCTGCCGCCGGTCGGCGTGCTGATCCCGATCTACCTGCTGTTCCGCGATTTCGGGCTGCTCGACAGCCGCATCGGACTGATCATCGTCCTGACGCTGATCAACCTGCCGATCATCGTCTGGATGCTGTTCACCTATTTCCGCGAAATCCCGGGCGAGATCCTGGAAGCCGCAAGGATGGACGGCGCCGGCCTGCGCGACGAGATCCTGTTCGTCCTGCTGCCGATGGCGGTGCCCGGCATCGCCTCCACCCTGCTGCTGAACATCATCCTGGCGTGGAACGAGGCGTTCTGGACGCTGAACCTGTCCGCCTCGCAATCGGCGCCGCTGACCGCCTTCATTGCCAGCTACTCCAGCCCCGAGGGGCTGTTCTACGCGAAACTGTCGGCCGCCTCGACCATGGCGGTCGCGCCGATCTTGGTTCTTGGCTGGTTCAGCCAGAAGCAGCTGGTGCGCGGCCTGACCTTCGGGGCCGTAAAGTAGGGGGGAACCCGCTATGGGTCAGATCACGCTCGACCGCGTCACCAAGAGCTTCGGCGACATCGCCGTCATCCCGCCGCTGGATCTCTCCATCGGCAATGGCGAGTTCGTGGTGTTCGTCGGCCCGTCCGGCTGCGGCAAGTCCACGCTGCTGCGCCTGATCGCCGGGCTGGAGGACGTGTCGTCCGGCACCATCCGCATCGACGGCAAGGATGCCACCGCCCTGCCCCCCGCCCAGCGCGGGCTGGCGATGGTGTTCCAGTCCTACGCGCTCTATCCGCACATGACCGTGCGCAACAACATCGCCTTCCCGCTGAAGATGGCCCGGCTGGACAAGGTCGCTATCGACCGCAAGGTGGAGGCCGCGGCAAAAGTGCTGAACCTCACTAACTATCTCGACCGCCGCCCCGGCCAGCTCTCCGGCGGCCAGCGCCAGCGCGTCGCCATCGGCCGCGCCATCGTGCGCGAGCCGACCGCCTTCCTTTTCGACGAGCCGCTGTCCAACCTCGACGCGGCACTTCGCGTCAACATGCGCCTGGAAATCTCCGAGCTGCACGCCAGCCTCGGCACCACCATGATCTATGTGACCCACGATCAGGTGGAGGCCATGACCATGGCCGACAAGATCGTGGTGCTGAACGCCGGCCGGATCGAGCAGGTGGGCTCCCCCATCGACCTCTACAGCCGTCCGCTCAACCGCTTCGTCGCCGGCTTCATCGGCTCCCCGCGCATGAACTTCGTCGAGGGGGAGGCCGCGCGCGGCGACGGCGCCGATTGCATCGGCATCCGCCCGGAACATCTGACGCTCTCGACCGAATCCGGCCGCTGGGCCGGCACCGTCACCGTGTCAGAACATCTGGGCTCCGACACCTTCGTCTATGTGCAGATGGAGGGCATCGGCACGCTGGTGGCGCGGGCCGGCGGCGAGTTCCCGGTCCATCACGGCGACCGCGTCTGGCTGACGCCGCAAACCGAAAAACTCCACCGCTTCGACGCCCAGGGCAATGCCCTGTCCTCCGTCGCCGCCGGTGCGAAAGTGGCATGAAAGGGTCCATTCCGATGATCAGCCCCGTGAAACGCCTCGATGGCAAATCGGCCATCGTCACCGGCGCCGCGCGCGGCATCGGCCGCGCCTTCGCCTCGGGCTATGTCGCGGAGGGCGCCACCGTCGCCATTGCCGACATCAACTTCGCGGCGGCGGAGAAGGCGGCGGCGGAGATCGGCCCCGGCGCCTATGCCGTGGCGCTCGACGTGACCAGCCAGTCGTCCATCGACGCCGCGGTCGCCACGGTGGTGGAGCGGGCCGGCGGCATCGACATCCTGATCAACAACGCCGCCCTGTTCGACCTCGCCCCCATCGTCGAGATCACCCGCGACAGCTACGACCGCCTGTTCTCGATCAACGTCGGCGGCACCCTGTTCACCTTGCAGGCGGTGGCGAAGCGGATGATCGCGCAGGGCCGCGGCGGCAAGATCATCAACATGGCCTCGCAGGCCGGGCGGCGCGGCGAATCCCTGGTCGCCGTCTATTGCGCCACCAAGGCGGCGGTCATCAGCCTGACCCAGTCGGCCGGCCTGGACCTGATCCGCCATGGCATCAACGTCAACGCCATCGCCCCCGGCGTGGTCGACGGCGAACATTGGGACGGCGTCGACGCCCTGTTCGCCAAGCATGAGGGACTCCGGCCCGGCGAGAAGAAGCGGATGGTCGGCGAAGCGGTCCCCTTCGGCCGCATGGGCCGGGCCGAGGATCTGACCGGCATGGCGATCTTCCTGGCGAGCCGGGAGGCCGACTACATCGTCGCCCAGACCTACAACGTCGACGGCGGCAATTGGATGAGTTGAGATTCTTCCCCCGGAAACCATCCCATCCCCCCGACGGGGAGAGGGTTAGGGTGAGGGGGACGCAGAGCGAGCATCTTCAAAAATTGAACACTCCTCGTACTCCTTCAGATCCACGCCATGCATCCCCGTCACCCCGCCCCTCTCCACGGGGGGGAGAGGGAGGATCCCCCCCGCAGGACACCACCATGACCATCGCCCTTTCCGCCGCCACCCTTCCGGACATCGCCGCGCGGGCGTCGGTGCCGGCCTATGACCGGTCCGCCCTGTCCGCCGGAATCCTGCATTTTGGCGTCGGCAACTTCCACCGTGCCCATCAGGCGGTCTATCTCGACAGCTTGTTTGCCCAGGCCCGCGACCATGACTGGGCGGTCCTCGGCGCCGGCGTGATGCCGTCCGACCAGCGCATGCGCGACGCGCTGGAGGGCCAGGACTGGCTGACCACCGTGGTCGAGCAGTCGGGTGCGCAGAGCCTCGCCCGCATCACCGGCGCCATGATCGGCATGCTGCCGGTCGGCGACGGCGACGCCATCGTCGCCAGGCTGACCGACCCCGCCATCCGCATCGTGTCGCTGACGGTGACGGAGGGCGGCTATTACATCGACGCCGCCGGCAGGTTCGACGCCGGCCATCCGGCGATCCGCGCCGACATCGCCGTGCCGTCCCGGCCGACCACAGTCTTCGGCCTGATCGTCGCCGGTCTAGCCCGCCGCCGCGCCGCCGGCACGGTGCCCTTCACCGTCATGTCCTGCGACAACATCCCCCACAACGGCGTCGTCACCCGCAATGCCGTGCTGGGCATCGCCAAGGAGATCGACGCCGATCTCGCCGCCTGGATCGAAGCCGAAGTCGCCTTCCCCAACAGCATGGTCGACCGCATCACGCCTGCCACCGGCGTGCAGGAGCGCGAGACGCTCGACCGCGATTTCGGCATCGCCGACAACTGGCCAGTCTTCTGCGAGGACTTCACCCAGTGGGTGCTGGAGGACCGCTTCTCCGCCGGCCGCCCGGCGCTGGAGGCGGTGGGCGTGCAGTTCGTCCCGGACGTGACGCCCTTCGAGACGATGAAGATCCGCATCCTGAACGGCGGCCATGCGGTGATCGCCTATCCGGCCGGGCTGCTCGGCATCACCTACGCGCACGAGGCGATGGAGACTCCGCTGATCCGTGCCTTCCTGCGGAAGGTAGAGCGGGAGGAGATCATCCCCACCGTGCCGCCGGTGCCGGGCACCGACCTGCAATCCTATTTCGGCATCATCGAGCGCCGCTTCGTCAACCCCAAGATCAAGGACACCATCCGCCGGCTCTGCTTGGACGGCTCCAACCGCCAGCCGAAATTCATCGTGCCGTCCATCGCCGACCGCCTGAAGGCCGGCGTCGGCATCGAAGGTCTGGCTCTGGAATCGGCGCTGTGGTGCCGCTACTGCTTCGGCACCACCGACGACGGCCAGCCGATCGAGCCGAACGACCCCAACTGGGACCGCCTGACCCAAGTCGCCAGGGATGCCCGCGACGAGCCGACCGCATGGCTCAACCAGGACGACATCTACGGCGAGGTCGGCCAGGCGCAGCCCTTCCGCGACGCCTTCGCGACCGCCCTGCGCGCCCTGTGGACGGACGGCACCAGCGCCGTGCTCGCCCGCTATGCCGGCGGAACCAACTGAAGGACATGCCCGCCATGACCGATGCCCCACCCCCGGCATTGCACCCCCCCGACGTCCTGTGCCTGGGAGAGGTGCTGATCGACTTCATGCCCGCCGGCCCGGCGCAGCCCGGGGTGATCGGCGCCTTCGACCCGGCGCCGGGCGGCGCGCCGGCCAATGTCGCGGTCGGTCTGGCCCGGCTGGGGGTGCGCAGCGCCTTCATGGGCCGGACGGCGGCGGACGGTTTCGGCCGTTTCCTGGCACGCGCGCTGAGCGATGCCGGCGTCGACGTGTCCGGCCTGCGCCTCGTCCCCGATGCCAGGACCCCCGTCGCCTTCGTCTCCCTCGACGAGGAGGGGGAGCGGGAGTTCCTGTTCTATGGCGAGCCGATGGCCGGCTTGTCCCCCGCCGACCTCGACCTCGGCGCCGTCGCGGCGGCCCGCCTCCTCCATTCCGGCTCCATCGGCCTGATCGACCCGGCGGCGCGCGAAGCGAGCCTGCTGGCGGTGGAGACGGCGCGCCGCAACAGCCGGCTGGTGTCCTTCGACGCCAACCTGCGCCTCGCCCTCTGGCCCGACCGCGACACGGCGGAAGGGCTGATCCGCCGGGGCATCGCCGCCGCCTCCATCGTCAAGCTCAGCGACGAGGAATTGGAATTCCTGACCGGCGGCACCGACCCGGATTCCGCCGGCCGCAGCCTGTGGCATGACGAGCTGCGCCTGCTGGTGGTGACGCATGGCCGCAACGGCTGCACCTTCCTGACCGCCGATGCGTCCGGCCATGTGCCGGGGATGGCCGTCACCACGGTCGACACCACCGGCGCCGGCGATGCCTTCGTCGCCGCCCTGCTGGCCGGCATTCTCGATGACGTTAACACCGCCTTCGCGCCGGACCGGCTGCACGGACTCTGCCGCTTCGCCAACGCCGCCGGCGCGCTGACCACCACCGCCCCCGGCGCCATCCCCTCCCTGCCCGGCCGCGCCGCGGTCAACCGCCTGCTGGGCCGCTGAGGCAAGGCGGATTCCGCAAAGGCAGAGCGTCCCGCGTCGACGTCACCCGCGGGACGCGGGGCGGAAGGCGCCCTTCCCACGACCATCGAACAGGTGCTTCTGCGCGTTCCGGATATGCCTGCGCATCACCTGTCTGGCCGTTCCGGCGCCACGGCTGCGGATCGCCTCCAGGATGGTTCTGTCAGCTCTCGCGCCAGGACTGGCGATTCGGCGCGGAGCAGCCGGCTACCGCACGGTTGGTTAGGCGACGGCGAGCCTGTCGCGCAGAGCAGCGACTCTCTGGACATGGACCGCTCGTCGGCGGGCGGCTGGAATGTGCTGGTTGCGCCGGGTCGCTGGGCGCAAGAAGTTACGCACCTCATCGTGAGCCCGACAGAAGCGGGCCGCACCGAGTGGGGACTTGAAGCCGACATCAGCCGGGTGCGACCTTTGACCCCACGATGGTCCTGTTCCAGATGATTATTCTTGAACTTTGACGTGCGGTGTTCGACGTCGTCTCCGAATACCTCTTCCGGGGCCGGAGGGTAGCCGGCATGCTTGTCCGTCGTGATGGTCCCCGGGACGATGCCTGTCACCTCCACGGCGGAGCGGAAGAAGGCCTCGGCGGCGGCTTGGTTGCGGGTGGCGCTGAGATAGACGTCGATCAGGTTGCCGTCGCTGTCGATGGCACGGTACAGGTACTGCCACTGACCGGCGACCTTGAGGTACGTCTCGTCCACGTACCAACTCCGGCCAATTTTTCCCCGACGGCGCTGGCGCAGCGTCTCGGGGAGCCGCGGCGCCAACGTGGCTTCCCAGTCGCGCACCGCCTCATGGGAGAAGACCAAGCCGCGCAAGAGCAGGATCTCGGCGAGATCGCGCAGGCTGAGCTTGAGCCGAAGCCGCCACAGTAAGATCAAGAGGACCACGTCCGTGGGCAGCTGCAGCCGGTTCAGCACCGAGCCGGTGCGCTCGTTGAAGCCGCGCCGGCATTTGCGGCAACGGAAGCGGCGATAGCCATGCGCCGTTCGGTCCGAACGCTCAGAGATTGCGGTCGACTGGCAGTGCGGGCAGCGCATTCCTCACCTCCAGAGTGGAGGTGATCCTCTACGTCAGCCCCACGGTTACGAGCAAGATGGCGCGAGAGCTGACGGAACCGTCCACGCCCCGCGCGAAGCAACTCGGGGCCGAGGGGCAGGTCCGGCTGTCGATCACCACCGTGCTCGGTTCAGCCGTGTCGCCGCAGGCCAGCCGCCACGTGCGGCGCAACCAGTCGAGAAGGCGGCGCCACAACCCGAGCTGGGTCCAACGGGCAAACAGAGTGTATAGCGTGCCGAACGGGATGCCGGAGAACTGGCCGATGGCGCGCCATTGCATGCCACAGAAGCACACGCACCAGATGGCCATAATCGCCTTGCGCAGCGCGGTTCCGGTGAGAGACGCTTTGGGTCCAGGGCGAGTTGAACGTGTGCCGTCGGTCGCCATCGCCGTCAGTTCGACCAGCACCTCCTCGACAAAGGCATCGAGGTCCGAGAAGGCGTCCCAGGACGCCGGCGTAGTGCTTGCGGGACGAACGGCAATGCCCATAGAATGCTGGCCTGATGGCTGTTGGTGACGGCCAAAGCCCTACCAGACCGCGCCTCCAGCGCAACACCTCTCTTCAGCTTAAAGTAGCATGCCGGTCAGCGCCGACTGGGACATACCCGCTACGAACATACTCTCAGACCTCGTAACCGGTTGCGTCATCAGGCAGACGCGATCAGATGCGGGACGAAGCGGCTGGTGTTGCCGGTGATGAGCGCGCGGTCCTCGCGAATCCCTAGGCCGCAGGCCTTGTCGCCGACCATCCAAACGCCGAAGACGGCGTGGTTGCCGTCTGCCTCCGCCAGCGCGGTGTAAGCCTGATAGACCCAGCCCTCGTCGACATAAGGCCCCCCGGTCTGGGCGATGGCCAGCCCGACTGGGAAGCCGGCGGCGTCGAGGGTGGCGATGCTGACGTTGCTTCCCTCGCGGCCGAGCAGCGGCTTCGCCACCACCGTGCTGCCGGCCGGAAAGCCGGTGCGGTCGAGTGCCGTCGGCAGCAGATTGGGATGGCCGGGATTCAGCTCCCACAGCAGGGCGAACAGGCCCTTAGACGCCATCACCATCTTCCAGGCCGGCTCGATCATTCGGATCCGCCCCTTCGCGGCGGCGGTCACCAGTTCGCGGCCGGTCTCCTCGCGAATCATCCAATCCCAGGGATACAGCTTCATCAGGTGCCGGATCGGCAGGCCGGCATCGTCCAGGAAACATCCGGAGGCGTCGTCGTAGCGGATCGCCTGGATCGGCATCGCCTTGGTCGTCATGCCCGCTCGCAGGGCCAGGGTCTGGAGATAGGCGATGGTCGCCTCGTCCTCCGGGTGCGGCATCAGACAGGCGAAATGAACGGCTTCGGCCTGTAACGCCAGAGCGGGGAAGGCCCCCATCCGCATCTGCCAGCGCTCGACCAGAGCCTCTTCCAGGCTGTTGAACTGGTCGGCCTCCGGATGTGTGTCCTGAAGCCAGCACCATTGGGCGACGGCAGTCTCGTAGAGCGAGGTCGGCGTTTCCGCGTTCAGCTCCAGCGCCTTCGGCGGCCCGCCCTTGCCGTCCCAGGCGAAGTCGAAGCGGGCGTAGAGCGCCATGTCCCGCTCACCGCGCTCGGCCCAACTCGCCTCGATGGCCGGAGCCGCCCAGCGGGGGAGGCCGACCGTCTCGTACAGGCCTCGCGTCACGACATGGCCGACCGCCTGCTCGCACAGGCTGTAGACCTCCTCGGCCGCGGCCTCCAGCGTCTCGACCTCGGCGAGGGAGAAGTGCCAATGGGCGCTTTCGTCCCAATAGGCCGTGCCGTCGGCATCGGTATGGAACGGAAAGCCGATCTCGTCGAGCTTGGCCTGCCACTGCGGGCGGGGAGCCGTCCGGACGCGCTCCATGGCTTCAGCTCCCCGAAAAGCCGCGCGAGGAACCGGTCGAGCCGAACCCGGCACTGCGTCCGGTCGTGGTTACCGTGAAGGACTTGCCCGCGTTGGCCGAGCCCGGCCGGTAGTAGGAGCCGGAGCTTGAGGCCGCGCCTCCGCTGCCCTGTCGGATCTCGTCCCGCCGTTGCGGAGGCAGCGGCGTCGTTGCGATCCGGGTGTTGCCGCTGCGGGCGTAGCCCTGGCGGTCGAAATAGACCGGCTGGGCGTAACCGCCTGTCAGGCTGCGGCCGATCATGAAGCCGACCAATGCCGGAACGAAGACGTTGCCCATGCCGGTTCCCCCGCTTTGGCTCGCCCCGCCTTCATTCGCTGGGGTGCAGGCACCGTCCCCCATCTCCGCCTCGCAGGCCTCCCGGCTGGCGAAGCGGGGGGCACCCGCCTGATGCTCATTGCGCGCGGCGGCGAAGGCCGCCGCACAGTCGTTCGCCGGCATCTCGGCCGTGCAGGCTTCGACGGAAGGATAGACGGTCGCCTCGCTGGGGCCATCCTCGCCGCAAGCGACCAGGATCGGGCTGATTCCGCCCAGCAGCAGGGCCGCTACGGTGTGCGAGCGCTTCATTGGAAAGCCCTCCTTCCATCAATAAGTCAGCGAGCCATAGTTCAACAGCCCGACCGCGATCGACAGGCTGGCGAGCAGGATGCCGTAAGCGGTTCGGTCGGCTTCGACACCGGCACGGAAATCCGGCAACAGCACGCGCGATCCGATGACGTAGGCCAGGAGCTGCGACACCAGCGCGATCACTCCCCAGACCGCGAGATCGATGATGCTGGTGGTGTGGGAAGCGACACTCATCAACGGCAAGGCGAAACCGATCATGGCGCCGCCCAGGGTGAGCGCCGCGGTCGTGTTCCCCTGACGGACAAGAGCCAGATCGCGATAAGGGGTGACGGCGGTGTAGGCCAGGATGAACAGCAACAGGAATCCCAGCATCACCACTGCGAATAGCAAATATGACGGAAGAGTTGTCAGAGATTGAAAAATCGGCGTCATGCCTTCATCCGAAGCTGCATCATCACCCCTCAGCGTTGCATCGTTTGTAGGCGTCCGACAAGGCCGGATCGAGATGGCAGGGGGCAAACCAAGCCGGATCAAAAGTGGTAAGCTTTTGCGCAGAGATGCGAGGGCAGCGACCCATCCTTTTTTGCTGTTGCACCGGGAATATGGCCTCGTCACCTTGTGAGTGAACATTCATTCACACAGAGGCACCATGTCCACCGATGTTCGCCACAAGGTCCGCGATGCCGCCATCGCGCTGTTCGCCCAGAAGGGGGTGAAGGCGACGACGGTCCGCGACATCGCCCGCTCCGCCGGGGTGTCGGAGGGGGCGCTCTACCGCCACTGGCCGAGCAAGGAGGAACTTGCGGCCGATCTGTTCGCGGCGGAATACACGGCCATGTCGCAGAGCCTGCGCGATGCGGCCGGCCAGGGCACCGCGCCGGAGCGGCTGCGGCGAATCATCCACCACGCCTTCCATCTGGCCGAGGCGGCTCCCGACCGCACCCGCTTCCTTCTGCTGTCACAGCATGAATCGCTGCCCCTGGTTCCAAGCGGCCAGGAGACGCCGGTCGACGTGATCTGCGGTATCGTCGCCGACGGGATCGCCGAGGGCAGCATCGTGCCGGCCGACCGGGACGCGCTGTCCCACATCGTCATCGGCGCCATCGTCCTAAACGTGCAGTCGCAGGTCTACGGCCGGCAGACGGCGCCGCTCTCCAGCCTCGCCGGGACCATCGCCGACGCGATCCTCAGCGGGATCTCCACAACCGGAGCAGCCCGATGAGCGCCTCCGCCCTTCTCGCCTCGCGGCGCTTCCTGCCGCTGTTCCTCGCACAGTTCCTCGGCGCCTTCGGAGACAACGTCCTGCGCGGCGCTATCGCGGTGCTGGCGGTGTATGGCGTCTCCGGCGCCGGCGCGCTCAGCGGTGCGATGATCTCGACGCTGGCGGCGGGCGCCTTCACTCTGCCCTTCCTGCTGCTTTCGGCCACGGCCGGCCAGCTGGCCGACCGCTACGACCGCACGGTGATCGCCCGTGCCGTCAAGCTGGCGGAGATCGGTCTCATGGCCGTGGCCTCCTGGGGCATCGTCGCCGCCGACCTGCCCGTCCTGATCATCGCGCTAGTCGGCATGGGCGCCCATTCAACGCTGTTCGGACCGGTCAAATACGGCCTGCTGCCCGACCTGCTTGCCCCGTCCGAGCTGACCGCCGCCAACGGTCTGGTCGAGGCCGGGACCTTCGTCGCCATCCTGCTGGGGACCATCGCCGGGGGTTCGCTCGCCCTGCTCCACCCCTGGGCGGTGCCGGGGCTGCTCGGCGCCTCTGCGGTGCTGGGTCTGGCCGCGTCGCTGTTCATCCCGCGCGCCGGCAACGCAGACCCGGCGGTGCGCGTCGGGCTGAATCCGCTGTCGGTGACGATGCGGGTGCTGCGCTCGGTCGCCGGCGACAGGCCATCGATGCGGGCAATCCACGGCATTTCAGTGTTCTGGGGCGTCGGCGCGGTGGTGATGGCGCAGTTCCCCTCGATCGCCCGCGAGACGCTGGGAACCGACAGCGGCGGCGCCACCCTGCTGCTGGCGGTGTTCGCCATCGGCGTGGCCGTCGGCTCGGTGCTCGCCGGGCTCAGCCGCCGCACACCGTCAACCGCCGACGCCGGCCGCGCCGCCCTGGCCGGTCTGGTCGCCGCGCTGGCGGGCGCCCTCCTGCCCCTGCTGACGCCGGCCGCCCCCGCGGCGGAGCCGCTGTCGGCGCTGGCGCTGCTGGCCCAACCTTGGGCGCTGCCGCTGCTGGCCGACCTCTTCGTCATCGCCGCGGCCGGCGGAGCCTTCGCCGTTCCCCTCTATGCCCTGATCCAGCACCGGGCGGCGGCTGGGTCACGCGCCCGCGTCATCGCCGCCGCCTATGTGGTCAATGCGCTCTACATGGTGGCCGGCTCGGCCGTCGCCGCCGCGATGCTGGCGCTGGGCTCCTCCCCGCTGGCGGTCGCCTCCTTGGGCGGTGCGAGCATGCTGGCCGCCATGGTGATGGCGCTCGCCGTCGATGCGCAGGCGCTGATGCGCGCCGTCCTGCGCGGCCTGTTCCGGTTGTGCTTCCGCGTCGAGCTGCGCGGGGCGGAGCATCTGGCCGGGCTCGACGGTGCCGCCGTGGTGACGCCGAACCACCAGTCCTTCCTCGATGGGGCGCTGCTCGCTGCCTTCCTGCCGGGCATGCGCTTCGCGGTCGACACCCACATTGCCAAGCACCCCCTGGTCAAGCCGTTCCTGGCGATCGCCGACCATGTCACCATAGACCCGACCAACCCGCTGGGCACCCGCGTCCTCGCCCGTGCACTCGCCGACGGCGACAAGGTCTGCGTCTTCCCGGAGGGGAGGATCACCGTCACCGGGTCGCTGATGAAGATCAACGGCGGCCCCGGCATGCTGGCCGACAAGGCGCGCTGCCCGGTGGTGCCGGTCTCCATCGAGGGCGCCCAGCGTTCGGTCCTGTCGCGCATGCATGGCCGGCTGCGGCTCGGCCTGTTCCCGCGCATCACCATCACCGTGCTGCCGCCGGTGTCGACCCCCGACGTCGTCGGTCTGGTCGGCAAGAAGCGGCGCGCCGCCCTGAAGTCCTGGCTGTCGCGGGTGATGACGGAGAGCGTCTTCGCCGCGCGCCCGCGACCCGAGACGCTGATGCTGGCCCTGCTCGACGCCCGGGCCAAGACCGGCGCGCGGGAGGATGCCGTCCAGGACGGCGACTTCTCCACCCTGTCCTACCGCGCGCTTGCGGCCCGCGCCCTGGTGCTCGGCCGCATCCTGACCAAGGACACGGCGGCGGACGAGCCGGTGGGCGTGCTGCTGCCGACGGCATCGCCGACCGCGGCGGTGTTCTTTGGCCTCGCCGCCCATGGCCGGCCGGCGGCCATGCTGAACTTCACCGCCGGCCCGGAGGCGGTGAAGGCCGCCTGCCGCGCCGCCGGGGTGCGCCGGATCGTCACCTCCGCCCAGTTCATCGAGAAGGCCCGTCTCGGCGCCCTGGTCGAGGCGTTGGCCGTGGACCACGCCATCATCCATCTGGAAGACGTCAAGCGCGGGCTGCGGCTGGGCGACAAGCTGTGCGCCCTGGCGGCGCTGGTGGCGCCGGAGCGCCTGCTGCCGCCGCAGGGAAGCGGCGACGACATCGCCGCCATCCTCTTCACCTCCGGGTCGGAGGGGCCGCCGAAGGGCGTGGCGCTCAGCCACGGCAATCTGCTCGCCAACATGGCGCAGGTGGCGTCGGTGGTAGATTTCAACCGGCAGGACGTGGTGTTCAACTGCCTGCCCACCTTCCACTCCTTCGGCCTGACCGGCGGCATGCTGCTGCCGATCCTGAACGGCGTGAAGACGGTGCTCTACCCCAACCCGCGCCATGTCCGCCTGATCCCGGAACTGGTCTACCAGACCAACGCCACGGTCCTGTTCGGCACCGATTTCTTCCTGAACGCCTGGGCGCGGTCCGCCGACCCGTACGACTACCGCTCCTTGCGCCTCGTCTTCGCCGGGGCCGAGCGGCTGCAGGACGAGACGCGGCGCGTCTACACCGAACGGCTGCGCGTCCATCTGCTGGAGGGCTACGGCACCACCGAAACCGCACCGGTGATCGCCGTCAACACCCCGGCCCGCTTCCGTTCCGGCAGCGTCGGACAGGCCTTGCCCGGCATCGAGACCGAACTGGTGCCGGTGCCGGGCGTCGATGGCGGCGGACGGCTGCGCGTGCGCGGGCCGAACGTGATGAAGGGCTATCTGCACGCCGACCGCCCCGGCGTGATCCAGCCGCCGGCCGACGGTTGGCACGACACCGGCGACATCGTCGAGATTGATGCCGACGGATTCATCCGCATCGTCGGCCGGGTCAAGCGCTTCGCCAAGGTTGCCGGCGAGATGATCCCGCTCGGCCTCGTGGAGGAGGTGGCGAGCCTCGCCGATCCGGATGCCGCCCATGCCGCCGTCACCCTGACCGACGCCAGGCGCGGCGAGCGGATCGTGCTGGTGACGACCAGCGCCATGCTGTCCCGGGATGCTCTGGTCGCGGCGGCGCGGACCCGGGGAGCGCCCGAGATCGCCATCCCGCGCGACATCCTGCACATCGACGCCGTCCCGCTGCTGGGCACCGGCAAGACCGACTATCCGGCCGTGACCCAGTTCGCCGCCGAAGCCATCGCCAAGGAGCCCGTGTGATGGAGACCAACACCACCACGAATACCAATCCCGCCGGGGACCGGCGCCCGATCGCGACCCGCTCCGCCCGCTGGGCGCAGAGGCTGGCGGCGTGGCTGACCACGACACCGGTGACACCCAACCAGATCTCGCTGCTGTCTGCGGTGTGGGCCGGGAGCGGCGGCGCGCTGTTGCTGCATAGCGGCGTCCTGGCCTGGATCGGCGCCGCGTTCTGCGTCCAGCTGCGCCTGCTGTGCAACCTGCTGGACGGCATGGTCGCGGTGGAGGGCGGCAAAGGATCGGCGGTCGGTGCGCTCTACAACGAGATCCCCGACCGCGTCGCCGACACCGCCTTTCTAGTGCCGCTGGGCTACGCCGCCGGCCTGCCCTGGCTCGGCTGGGCGGCGGCGCTGGCCGCCATGATGACCGCCTATGTCCGCACCTTCGGCGGCGCCCTGGGGCTGGCGCAGGATTTCGGCGGCGTGATGGCCAAGCAGCGACGGATGGCCGCCCTCACCGTCGCCCTGCTCGCCCAGGCGGTCGAGCATGCGCTGTGGGGGACGAGGGTCAGCCTGCTGGCGGCGGCCTGGATCATCATGGGCGGCAGCCTGCTCACCGTCGCGACGCGCACGCTCGGCATCGCCCGCCGCCTGAAAGCACAGCATCTGAACGCCCAACATCTGGAAGCTTGTCATCCGGAGGCCCGGTCATGATCCCTCTTCTCCAACCGGCGCTCCGCCACGGCCTGCTGGGATTGACCCGCCTGCTGGTCGGCGCCCACGCGAGCTGGGAAGGCAGTGCGCCTACGGACGCTCCGCGCATCTATTTCGCCAACCACACCAGCCATCTCGACACGCTCGCCGTCATGGCGGCATTGCCGGAAAGATTGCGGGCGCGCACGCATCCGGTGGCGGCGCTCGACTATTGGGGCGGCTCGGCCCTGCGTCGTGCGGTGGCGGTGGGCTGCCTGAATGCATTGCTGGTCGACCGCACCGGAAAGGCGACTGCGGAGGTGATGGACGCCATGGCGGCGGTGCTCGAAAGCGGACAGTCGCTGATCCTCTTCCCCGAGGGTACGCGCGGCGACGGCACCGTGGCTCCGTTCAAGAGCGGCCTCTACCATCTCTCCCAACGAGTGCCGGCCGCCGAACTGGTGCCCGTCTTCATCGGGAATCTGCACCGCGTGATGCCGAAGGGCATGCCGCTGCTGGTGCCGCTGATCTGCACCATGCGCTTCGGCCTGCCGCTGGAGCGTGTCGCGGGGGAGGATAAGGCGGAATTCCTGAAGCGGGCGCGCGAGGCGCTGGTGTCGCTGTCCCAGCCCAAACCGCAGCCCGACCCCCGTTCCAAGTCATCGCCTTCCGGCCAGGGGACCGTCCAATGAGCAGCGTGATGTCCGCAGTGACGAGCTTCTTAACGACCACCGAACCGCTGTTCCTCTGGCTGTCGGGCGCCGCCCTGGGCCTGCTGGTCGTCGCCACCCTGATCGGCGCCGTCCTCACCCATCGCGTGCGGACGCCGGCCGGGCACGACACCGTGCGTAACCTGAACGCCCGAATCCGCTCCTGGTGGGTGATGGTGGCGCTGTTCGCCGCGGCGATGCTGCTGGGCAACGTGGTGACGCTGGTGCTGTTCGCCCTTCTCTCCTATCTGGCCCTGCGCGAGTTCATCACGCTGACGCCGACCAAGCGCGGCGACCATGCCGGGCTGTTCCTGTCCTTCTTCGTGGTCGTGCCGCTGCAATACTGGCTGATCGGGATCGGCTGGTACGGGCTGT
This sequence comes from Azospirillum largimobile, assembly GCF_977007025.2. Lineage (NCBI taxonomy): Bacteria > Pseudomonadati > Pseudomonadota > Alphaproteobacteria > Rhodospirillales > Azospirillaceae > Azospirillum > Azospirillum largimobile. Next base: position 197,836 of record NZ_CDRMUA020000004.1, on the reverse strand, counting down.
TCTCGATCTTCATTCCCGTCTACGTGTTCATGGCGCTGCCGTCGCTGTCGGTGCTGGGCGCCGACCCCACTGACTTTCTGACCCGCACCGCCAAGGCTCAATGGGGGCTGATGCTGGCCGTCTACTGCACCAGCCATGCGCCGGCTCTGCTGTGGCTCGACATCCCCGGATACCAGCTGCCCAGCGCTCTGCTGCTGCTGTACCTGATGACGGTGGCGCAGTTGAGCGACGTCTTCCAGTACGTCTTCGGCAAGCTGTGGGGCAAGACCCGGCTGTCGCCCGGCATCAGCCCGTCTAAGACGGTGGAGGGGCTGGTCGGCGGAGGGCTGAGCGCCGTCGCCGTCGGCACCGGGCTGCATGTCATCACGCCCTTCTCGCCGCTCCAGGCGGCGGGCATGTCGCTGCTCATCGTGATCGCCGGCTTCTTCGGCGGCTTCGTTCTGTCGGCGATGAAGCGCGATCTCGGGGTCAAGGACTGGGGCACGATGATCGAAGGTCATGGCGGCGTCCTCGATCGCCTCGATTCCATCGTGTTCTCGGCGCCGCTGTTCTTCCACCTCACGCGCTACTGGTTCACCTGAGCAGAGGACGGAACTACATACCGCCGCGCCTAGGTATTGACACATGGGAACCACAGATAGCTTATGAGGGAGCGGAGGCGCTCTGGTCTGGCGGTGAGGGCGTTCCAGGCGTTACAGCAGGCCTGAACGACGGCCTCGTAGTCGTCCAGGAGCCGGTGGGACAGAAAACGCTCGCGCAGGCACAGCCAGACGCGCTCGATAGTTTTGCCATGGGACCTCTCTCTGTTGGGTTCCTGCTGAAGGGCTCAGCCGGTAACGGAGGCGTCCTGAGTTGGGAGATCCCGCAAGCGGACAAGCCAAATCCGTTGGCCGCCGACCTGTGCCAGATGGCCCTTGATGCGTCCGCGTCGGAGCCAGCCGTAGACCGTTTGGCGATGCACTCCCAGGTGTTCGGCAACCTCTTGAAGGGTCAACTCGTCCTCCGCGCCTCGCGGCACGTCCTGTGACCAGATTGGTCGTAGGGCTGCGATCCCGTGCCGCTGAAGCAGACGGCGGACCATGGGCGCGTTGAACATCGCCCGTTTCGCTGGCCGCCAGCCCTCCGTGTTCAGAACCTCGGCGATCACCTCCGCCGTTCGCCCTTCACCGCGCAGTTCGCTCAAGCGGGCGATCAGCCGCTCATAATTCTTCAACTGCTTGAAACGGCGGATTGGGCGCGTGACCTCATGGTGAGTCTGGACGCCGCCGGCCCAGTGGCATTCGACCCGGACCCATTCGGTGTCCTCCTCGACGCGGATGACCACCCGGTCCAGCATGGCCCGTGCGATCGCCTGCCGATCCGCTGCTGTGGTCGTGGCCTCTCTCCACAGCGCCGGGACGTCCGCGGCCAACTGATGCACCGCCTGCTTTTCGGCTTCGCTCAGGCGCAAAGGTTCCCGCGCCAAGGCTCGGTCATGCTCGGCTTGCGCGGCATCTCTGGCGGCGATGGCCGCCTCCCAGTCCCGTTCCAGGGTGCGGGCAACCAGACGGTTTTCCGGGTCCACGGCCTCGTAGCGCCGTCGCGCCGATGTCATCTCATAATCGGCGCGCTCGAGCCGAAGCCGCCATTGCCGGTGCCGTTGCTCGCGTTCGAGTTCGAGGTCCTCGGCGGCCTGGAGGCTCAATTCGATCGCCGAGGGGGCAAGCGCCTCGAGCATCAGAGCGGCGACCAGCGCGTCCACCGGTCGGGCGCTGACCGATTGGCAGCGCGGTCCACCGAACGTCGTCTGGAGTTGGCAGCACAGATAGCGCGCCTCGGTTCCCCCGTCGCGGTAGCTCATGGACATGCGCCGCCCGCATCGGCCGCACCGCACCAGCCCCGCGAGGAGAGCCGGTCCACCGCGGGGAACGCCATTCTGTCGGGAGCGGTTCGCAGCCATCTGCTCCTGATTCCGCTCGAAGGTGTTCCAGTCAATATAGGCCGGCCAGCAGTCCCGGCGCAGTACCGTCCACGCGGCGGGATCGTGCACGAGGCGCCGGCCGCTGTGGGGTTTGCCCGGTTGCCGCAGTCGGGCATCTTGTCGCCGCCGGCCATACACGTAGGCGCCGGCATAGGCGGGATGATGGAGCATGTCGCCGATGGTGGCCCGGTTGGGACGGCTCCAGCGCACCTCACCCTTGCGCGGTCCCGTTCGGATGCGGTCGGGGAGCCTGAGATCATGCTCGACCAGATAGCGCAGCACCCCGTTCACCGAGCGCCGACGCTCGAACACAGCGAAAACCAGCCGGACGGCGGCCTGGACCTGCTCATCCGGATCGAGGGCAACCTCGCCGGACGGTCGGATGACGAAACCACGCGGCAAGCCCACGACCAAGGCGCCACGCGCGGCTTTGGCACGCCGACCCTCGAGCATGCGGGCCTTCAGGATGTGCAACTCCGCCTCGCTCATCGTGCCCTTCAGCCCCAGCAGCAGACGATCGTTGTAAATGGACGGGTCGTAGATCCCATCGGCGTCGCCGATCAGGGTGTCGAAGAGCGCGCACATTTCCAGCAGTTGGTGCCAGTCGCGGCACGAGCGCGCCAGTCGGGACACCTCAATGCCGAGCACGAGGCCGACATGGTTGAGGCCAACTTCGGCAACAAGGCGCTGGAAGCCGGGTCTGTCCAAGGTGGAGACGGCGGAGCGCCCGAGATCATCGTCGATGACCATCACCTGCTCGCGGCGCCATCCGAGCCGGCAAGCCCGCTCCGCGAGCGCATATTGCAGGCGGGTCGATTCCTGGTTCCGCTCGACCTGCCGCATGGTTGACTGGCGGACATAGACCACCGCCTGCCGATCACGATGGCGGGATCGGACCTTGTCGGGGAACGGCGGCTCGGTTAGAGGCGAATCTTGGTTCATCACTGGCCTCCTGGGCCGCAACCAGGCGGCTTCGGATCAGGCTGGCCACCAGCACGATCAGTCGCCGCCGCCGGTCGGGCGGCAGTTCCAGCCACTGGATCGCTTCCTGCCTTGAACTGCTCATGATGTCGCGCCATCCAGACGGCCAGAGCATGAAGAGCCTCATGCCCCAGCCGTGGTGTCAACAGAACCGTCGTTTCAGAGGTTCCCTGCCGGTGTGTTTTCGACCGGGTTCAGCTCGGGACTGTAGGGCGGCAGCGGTACCAGCGTGATGTTGTCTGGCACGACCAGCGGTTTCGTTGCAAAGGCTGGCCGAGGGTGATCGCGCCCCGGCTCAGCAACTTTAGGCGGCAACCCCGAACAGGTTGGCGACGAAAGCGGCCTGGGCCGAGATGTCGTTGGCGGGCATGGCGGCGATCTGCCCTTTGCGACCCATCGCCAGGCTCTCGTAGCCCGCGGTCGTCCGGCGCGCGGTGTGGAAGCTCTTGAACCCAAGCCCCGGCCGGACCAACCGCTTGACCTGGCGGTGATCCTGTTCAACGATATTATTGAAATATTTGACTTGCCGCATCTTGGCAAAGCGCCACAGCTCATTGTCTTTCTTCATCGCTTTAGTCGCGCTGGGGTAGGCGGCTTTCTTGTCGACGGTAATGGTGCGTGGGTTGACCGCATGGGCCTGCCTCGGCGCCTTGCGGAAGCATGACGTCTATGAACAGGTTCTGAGCCTTCGCGCCAGCTTGTTTGACGGCGCAGGTCTGACGTAGAGGATCACATTCATTCCGGAGGCGACCGATGCATTGCCTACGCTGCTCTTCGACCGCGACGCCGGAGAGTTCGGACCGGACGGCCCACGGCTACCGCCGCTTCCGCTGCCAGGAGGGTGGGCGTGGTTTCAACGAGCGCACCGGCTCGGTGCTGAACCGCCTGCAGGTGTCTTCCGACGTCGTCTTCCTGATCGTGCTGTGGCGCCTCCGGTTCAAGCTGAGCCTGCGCGATCTGACCGAAATCCTGCTCCTGCGTGGCTTGGTCTTCTCGCACGAGGCGGTGCGTGACGGGGAAACCAAACTGGGCCCGTTGCTCACCGGTGCCCTGCGCCAGCGACGCGGGGGCAAGATCGGCCGTAGTTGGCTCGTTGATGAGACGTCCCTGAAGGTCGGCGGGCGATGGCAGTGGCTGTACCGCCCCATCGACAGCGATGCTCACTTGGTCGATGTCCATCTCAGCGCCAACCGCGACCAGGCTGCCGCCGAAGCGTTCTTCCGCTCGGCCATTGAGGTGACCGGCATCATGCCGGAGACCATCACCACCGACAAGTCCGCCAGCTACCCGCCGGCCTTCCCCGAGGTCTTCGAGGACGACGTCGAGCACCGCACGTCGAAGTTCAACGGATGAAATAACAACCATATGGAACAAGCTTAACGCGGGGTGAAAGGCCGTACCCGGCCGACGCGCGGATTCAAGTTCTCCACCAGTGCACACCGGTTCTGCCGAGCCCACGACGAGGTCCGCAACTTCCTGTGCCCGGCAACCCGGCACAACCAACACATCCCAGAGGCCCAGCGACGGGCAATCCATGTCCAGCAGGTCGCCGCCCTGCGCGACATGATCGCCGCCGCGAATTTCATGGCGTCCTCCTGCTGACCATCGGGCCGTCAGCTCAGGCTTGGCGCGACACCTGACGGAACCAGGTCATGAACATCATGTCCAGCTTGGGCATGCCGACCACCCGCAACGTCGCCTGATCACCACTGGCCGCCGGTGAACTCCGCCCACGCGTCGATTTGTGTGCCAAAGCCGGGCCTCTTCAAACTGCGCCACCTCCGTGCTACAAGCTGGCGCTGTGCCCAGCGCCGCCGACCGGCGACGGCCCTGGCTGAAGCGCTTCTCATCCGACCGTATAGCCGCCGTCGACCACTAGCTCCTGGCCGTAGATGTTCTTTGCCTGATCGGAGGCGAGGAACAGCGCCGCGTCGGCGATGCTCTCCGGGGCGCCGAACGCGCCGGGGAACAACCGGGCCGTGACGGTGGCGGCGACCTGGCCCAGCGCGTCCTCGGGCAGGCCAACCTTGCTCCAGATCGGTGTGGCGATCGGGCCGGGGGCGACGGCATTCACCCGGATGCCCTGCGGTGCCAGCTCAGCCGCCAGTGTCTTGGTCGCCGAGGTCAGCGCCGCCTTGCTGGCGCTGTAAATCGCAAGACCGGGGAAGCCAACCTGCACCAGGAATGTGGTGACGAAGACGATCGAGCCGCCCCGGCGCACGTGCGGCAGGAACAGTCGCGCGGTCTGCAGCGCCCCGACGAAATTGACCGAGAATTGCTCGTCGATGGCCTGTTCGTCGCTGTCGGCGAAGGAGACCACCTTGGCGATGCCGGCGTTTGGCACCACCACGTCCACCTCGCCGAAGCGCTCAATCGTCTCCTTGACCAGACGCTCGAGGTCGGCGCGCACGGTGACGTCGCCAGGCACGGCCAGCACCTGGTCCGGATTCCGTGCGGCGAGATCCTGAAGCGCCCCGGCGCTGCGGGCGAAGACGGCGACCTTGGCGCCCTCGGCCAGATAGCGTTCGACAATGGATGCGCCGATGCCGCTGCTACCGCCGGTAACGACGGCGACCTTGCCGTCCAGAAGCTTCGCCATGAGGGTCTTCCTGTTCGAGATTGAGACCGGGAGCCGTGTGGATCCCGACGTCGGAAGCATCGGAGAAATCAGGTCCGTGAGTCTTGACCGTGGTCAACCAAGTGGGCGTGGGCGCCCCTGCCGGTTGAAAAAGCCCTGGTTGCTCAGGGCGTGGCGGCAGACCGCTGACGTTGCGCTTCATACGGCCTGTCGCGGAGGCCGTACCCGGATCCGAGCCAGTGTCCGCTGACCGGGGAAGTTAGGGCCTCGATCTCCCGCCAGAGCTGAGCGGCGCTGTGGCGGCCGTCATCCCAACGCTGTCGCAGGTGACCGAGGAACGGATCAAGCCGGCTCCCCTTGGCTGGCCGACGCCATGCCGGCGGTTGCGCGGATCGCAGCCACACCCGCACCAGACGGTTTCCCGCAGAGGCATCAGCAGAAGAGTACTGGACACCGCTTCTCATGTCGACAGCCGCAGATAGAAGGTCGGCAGCACCTCCGGCAGCTTTTCGGCGCGGTCGATCACCATGACGTTGCGTGCCCCGAACATCCGGGTCAGGTAATCGCGGCCCTGAGGATCAAGCCCGATCACGAAGCAGTCGATCCCCCGCGACGCCAGCCCCAGCACGGCGCGGCGGGCGTCGTCCAGCAGGTAGCGCCGGTCGGCGACGTCGATGTCCGATGGCTCTCCGTCGGTCACCACCAACAGCAGGCGGCGATGGGTCGTTTGCTGTTCCAGCAGACGTCCGGCATGGCGCAACGCGGTGCCGAGCCGGGTGGACAGGCCGGCCTTCAATCCGGCCATCCGCCCCTTGGCAGGGGCATCGTAAGGCTGGCGGAATGCCTTGATCCGGTAATAGCTGACATCCTGCCGCCCGTTGGACCGGAAGGCATGGATGGCGAAGGGATCGCCCAACTCGTCCAGTGCCTGGGCGAACAGGGTCGCGGCCTCCCGCTCGACGGACAGAACGCTGCGTCCGCCCCCGGCGATAGGATCGTCGGTCGAGGCGGAGACGTCGAGCAGCAGCAGGACCGACAGGTCGCGGTTGCGGCGGACCAGCACCTCATGCACCCGCGGATCGGGAGCCTCGCCGCGGCGGTGGCTGACCATCGCGTCGATGCAGGCGTCCAGATCCATGCGGTCGCCCTCCGGCTGCCGGCGCAGCCGCACCGGTCGGCTGACCTTGGCCGAGCGGACCAGCGCGGTCAGCCGGTCAGCGGTCGCCTGATGACGCTCGACGATGCGGGCGATAACGGCGGGGTCGCCGGGCTCGGTCCGGCGTTCGTTCAGCACCACCCAATCGGGACGGTCGATGCCGACGCGGTAGTCCCATTCCGGGTAGCGCAGCGGCGGGGCGGTAATCTCCTCCTCCCCCACCGCGCGGGCGGGGACGTCAGTGGCGGACAGCCTGGCCGGAGTGGCTCCCTCCCCCACCTGATCGTCGGGGCGGCCTTGGTCGCGTTCCTCCTGCTCGGTGCGGAAGGCCTCGAACACGGTTTCGGCGTCGCTGGGCGGGATTGGCGGCGCCTCACCATGGTCCCACAGGCCGAGATTGTCGTCGCGGTAGGCCGGCTCGACGATATAATCCTTGGAATTGAACTGCACCCGCATCTGGCCGAGGTCGTTGCCCAGCAGCCCGCCGATCCGGCGGCTGAGCGCCGGGCTGTGCCACTCGGACTCCGCCTCGAAGAACAGGCGCCTGCCCTTGGCCACCCAAGCGTCGTCGTCGCAATGGTCAGGGTCGATCAGCGCACGGGCCAGCCGCGCCATCAGGGCGGGTGCGGTGCCGGCGCCATTCGGTTCGGCGACGTGAAATGGCCGCCAGATCCGCAGCAGGCCAGGATGCTCGCGCATCGCCAGATGCTCGACCCGGGAATCCTCGATCAGCGAGACCAGCGCCAGTTGCAGCGGCTTCAGCCCGGCGGCTGGAAAACGCGGGCCGGTGAAGCGCAGATGCGCCCCCGCGTGGACCAAGGCCGCGCGGAACAGCGCGCCGGAACGGCGACCATCGACGCCGCGGAAGGTCCCGGGCATCCAGATCAGCCCGTCCGAGAGGCTGACCCGCCGCGGCGGGTTGCCGGCGGCATCCGGCTTGGCATGGCGGATCGGCACCCGCAACCGCCACAGGGCGACCAGATAGGCGACCAACCGGCGCTCGACGGAGTAGAAGGCAGCTTCGGCGGGAAATTGGCGCGACTGGTCGTCGGGCATTTGGCCTCCGGTCTAGTTCGCTCTCCCCAAAAGAGGGATGGATTAGGCGATTGCCGCCGACACGGCGGCGGAGAAGGCATCCCGCACATCGGCGTCGTCGGTGATCGGCAGGACCAGCGCGATCCGGCAGGCGGTCTCCAGGGTGATCCCCTGCGCCACCAGCCGGCCTGCATGGATCAGCATGCGGGTGGAAACCCCCTCCTGCAGCCCGTGGCCCTTGAGGTTGCGCGAACTTGCGGCGATGCGGACCAGCAATGCCGCGGTGTCGGCATCGACGCCGGACTCATGGGCGACGATCTCCGCCTCCACCGCGGCGCCGGGGTAGCCGAACTCAATGGCGGCGAAGCGCTGCTTGGTCGATTCCTTCAAGTCCTTAAGGACGCTCTGGTAGCCGGGGTTGTAGGAGATCACCAGTTGGAAGTCCGGATGTGCCTGGACCAGTTCGTTGCGCTTCTCCAGCGGCAGGATGCGGCGGGCGTCGGTCAGCGGGTGGATGACGACGGTGGTGTCCTGGCGGGCTTCGACGATCTCGTCGAGATAGCAGATGGCGCCGTGCCGCACCGCCTGGGTCAGCGGCCCGTCGTGCCAGACGGTGCCGCCGGGATCGAGCAGGAAGCGCCCGACCAGATCCGACGCGGTCATGTCTTCGTGGCAGGCCACCGTCACCAGCGGCCGGCGGAGCCGCCATGCCATGTGCTCGATGAAGCGGGTCTTGCCGCAGCCGGTGGGGCCCTTCAGCATCATCGGCATGCGCGCCGCATAGGCGGCCTCGAACAGCGCCACCTCCCCGGCGACCGGCCGGTAATAGGGCTCCTCCGAAATCCGGTGTGCGTCCAGCGCCATCGGCGCGTCTCCTTATGAGTTGTCGCGGTGAATGGTCTCGCTTCGGAGAGAGGCGGCGGGCGTCCCCCTTCGCCCGCCGCGCCGTCCACCGGATCCTCCGGGAAATCAGACGGACGGACCCCGGTCGTTCAGCGATGCAGTGCAGTTTCCGGGTTGGGGATGCCGTCGATCGGGCATTCCTCCGTGCCGACGGTGCCGCGGGTCATCGCCTCGACACGTGCGCGGGTTCCTTCCGGATCGTTGATCCAGTCATGGTAGAAGCTGTAGGCGCAGGCCGCCTCGCCCTTCGAATCCTCGCCGGAGTTGATCTTGCCGGTATAGCCACGGTGGACCAGCTTGAAGAGGTGGTTTTGCGACTGCATGTTCTTGCGCGCGTCGCGGATCAGCGAGGTGGAGAGCTGGGCATACTGGATGCCGTTCTCCTCGGTACCGCACTCGCCCAGCGTCCGGCCGTCGAAACCGATGATGGCGGAATGGCCGAAGTAGGAATAGACCCCGTCGAAGCCCGCGGCGTTCGCCACCGCGACGTAGGTGTTGTTGGCCCAGGCCATTGCCTTGGACATGATGACCTGCTGCTCCTTGGCCGGATACATGTAACCCTGGCAGCGGATGATCAGTTCGGCGCCCTTCATGGCGCAGTCGCGCCAGATCTCCGGATAGTTGCCGTCGTCGCAGATGATCAGGCTGATCTTCAGCCCCTTCGGCCCGTCGGTGACGAAGGTGCAGTTGCCGGGATACCAGCCTTCGATCGGGACCCACGGCATGATCTTGCGGTATTTCTGAACGATCTCGCCCTTGTCGTTCATCAGGATCAACGTGTTGTAGGGCGCCTTGTGCGGATGCTCCTCATGCCGCTCGCCGGTCAGGGAGAAGACGCCCCAGACCTTCGCCTTACGGCAGGCGTCCGCAAAAATCTCCGTCTCGTCGCCGGGGATCGACGAGGCGGTCTCGTACATCTCCTTGGAATCGTACATGATCCCGTGGGTCGAGTATTCCGGGAAGATCACCAAATCCATGCCCGGCAGGCCGACCTTCATGCCCTGGACCATCTCCGCGATCTTGCGGGCATTGTCGAGGACCTCGGCCTTGGTGTGCAGGCGCGGCATCTTGTAGTTCACGACCGCGACGCCGACGGTGTCCTTGCTGCTGGAAATATCGCCGTGCAACATGGTGTGTTTCCTTCCTGGTCAGTGGATGACTTGGTCTGTGGATGGACAAGGAGAGGGCGTTCCGTCCCGCTGCGTGGCGGGACGGCGAACCCGTGTTTCGGGGTTGAGAGGAATGGGACCGGAACTGTGGCCTAGACGGCCATGTGCCGGTGCACCAGCTCGTCGGTCAGGCTCTCCGTCGGCCCGTGGGCGGCTACCCGCCCCTTGTCGAGCATCAGGAAGATGTCGGAGGCCTGCCGGGCGAACGTCACATTCTGTTCGACCAGCACGACGGTGATGCCGTACTGGCGGTTCAGGGTCATGATCACGCCCTGGATCTGTTCTACGATGTTGGGCTGGATGCCCTCGGTCGGTTCATCCAGCAGCAGGACCTGCGGATTTGCGGCCAACGCCCGCGCGATCGCCAGCTGCTGCTGTTGCCCGCCGGACAGGTCGCCGCCCTTCCGGTTCAGGTTGTCCCGCAGATAGGGGAACATCTCGAATACCAGGGGCGGGACCTCGCGCTTGCCATCCGGACGGGCGAAGGTGCCCATCAGAATGTTCTCGCGAATGGTGAATTTGCCTATGATGCCGCGCCCCTGCGGGACGTAGCCGATGCCGAGGCCGGCGCGGCGGTAGGTCGGCTCGCTCCGGATGTCGCTGCCGCCCAACCCGATCCAGCCGGTGACCCGGTCGGTCAGCCCCATGATGGTCCGCATCAACGTGGTCTTCCCCACTCCGTTGCGGCCCAGCACGCTGAGCAGACTGCCCTTGGGCACCGCGAAGCTGACGTTCTGCAATACCGGGCTGCTGCCGTAGAAGGAATAAACGTCGGTCATGTCAAGCATGGGAGATGCCCCCGCTTCCGAGATAGGCCTCGCGCACCTTGGGATCGTTCTCCACATGGTGGATCGATCCTTCGGAAAGGCGCTTGCCCTGGTGCAGCACGGTGATGGTCTCGGCGATCTCGCGGACGAAGCCCATGTCGTGCTCGACCACGATCAGCGTGTGCCTGCCGCGCAGCCGCTGGAAGATGCGCGAAGTCTTGCCGGTCTCCTGGATGGTCATGCCGGCGGTCGGCTCGTCCATCAGGATCAGGGCGCTGTCCTGGACCAGCAGCATGGCGATCTCCAGCCATTGCGTCTGACCGTGCGACAGGAAGGCGGCCCTGGTGTCCAGTTCGTCCGTCAATTCGACGATCTCAAGCACCTCGGCGATGCGCCGGTTTGGGCGGAGGCCGGGGAACAGGCGGACGGTCCGGGCCGGGCCGGGGTGCCGGGAATGCGCCACCTCCAGATTTTCGCGCACCGTCAACTCCTTGAACACGCTGGGCACCTGGAACTTGCGGCCCACCCCGTGACGGGCGCGCCGATATTCCGGCGCATGGGTGATGTCCTGGCCGTTGAGCAGGATGCGCCCGCCGGTCGGCTGAGTGCGGCCGCAAATCAGGTCCAGGGTGGTGGACTTGCCGGCCCCGTTGGCACCCAGCAGGCAGCGTAGCTCGCCGCGCTCGACCGTCAGATCCAGGCCGTTGACCGCCTTGAAGCCGTCGAAGCTGACTTCCAGGCCGTGGAGTTCGAGATAGGCCATGTCGGTCGTCTCCTTCAGCTCAGCGTGTGGCGGGCATGCGGCGCATCGGTAAGGGCGGCGTCCGCCTTGGGACGGGACGGGCGGGTCAGGCGGTCTGACAGGATGCCGATCAGGCTCGACAAGCCGTTGGGCAGGAAGACCACGACCAGAATGAACATGCCGCCGAGGATGAGCTGCCAAGTGTCGAGGAAGCTCTCGGACAGGCTGCCCTGCATGAAGTTGACCAGGATGGCGCCGATGGCGGCCCCCAAGAGCGAGCCGCGCCCGCCGACCGCCGCCCAGATCACCATCGACAGGCTGAGCGACACCCCCATGAAGGTGGGCGAAGCGAATTCAAGCACCATGGCGTAGAGCATGCCGGCCAGCCCGGCCATGCCGGCCGACACCGCGAAGGCGAGCGACTGATAAGCGGCGACGTCGTAGCCGAAGAAGCGCACGCGGTCGGCGTCATTGCGGATGGCCTGGAAGATCAGCCCGGCCTTGCTGCGGGTGAAGGCGAGGCCGAGCAGCAGGCACAGCGACAACGCCCCGGCGGACAGATAATAGAAAGCGGGACTGTAGGGATCGAAGGTGATGCTGCCGACCTCCAGCCACGCCAAATCGGTGATGCCGTTGAAGCCGCCGGTGTAGGCCTGCTGGTCGATGAACAGCAGATTGACCACCGCCAGCATGGCGAGCGTGATGATGGCGACATAGACCCCGGCGATGCGGGCTCGGAACATGAAGGAGCCGAGCAGCAGCGCCACCACCACCGGAACCAGGACACCGGCCAGCACCGCGAACAGGCTGGAATGGAAGGGTTGCCAGAACCAGGGCAGGTGATCGAGGTTGTTCCACACCATGAAGTCCGGCAGGCCGGCCGACCCGGTGTGGACTGGGCTGGTCTTCAGCTTCAGATGCATGGCGATGGCATAGGCGCCGATGCCGAAGCTGACCCCTTGCCCCAGATTGAGGATGCCGGCATAGCCCCAGCTGAGCGCCAGCGCGGCAGCCGCGAGGCCTAGCGCCAGATAGCGGGCGAACTTGTTCAGCAGGAAGGCGTCGGTGACGAAGCTGGGAACCGCCAGGATGACGGCGCAGAACACGAGATAGGCTGCGAACTGGGCGTAGGGCTTGCTGCGCGACAGGGTCGATTTCGACATAAGCGGACTCCGGGCGACGGGACTGGCCGGGGGACTTGCCCCGTTGCGGAGATCTGGTTGGCCAAGGTTGGCAGGCTGGTCATCGGGGAACTGGACACTGGTCATCGCCACTCCCTCCTCACCGGCGCCGCTGATCGACGAACAGGCCCTGCGGACGGAAGCGCACCAGGACCACAACCGCCAGGAAGACCAGCGCCTTGGCCAGCGTGTCGTTCAGCAGGAAGGCGATGCCCGCGGTGCCGCTGCCGAGCAGGCCGGAACTGACCACCGTGCCGATCAGGCTGCCGACGCCACCGACCACCACCACCATGAAGGCATCGACCACGAAGTTGGTGCCCATGTCCGGCGCGACGCTCTTGATTGGCGCCACAAGCGCGCCGGCCAGCCCGGCAAGGCCGGAACCGAAGGCGAAGGTCAGGCTGTAGACCCTGGCGCTGTTGATGCCGTAGCAGCTGGCCATCTCGCGGTTCTGGGTGACGGCGCGCAGCTTCATGCCGAACTCCGTCCGTTGGATGAGGAACCAGGTCAGCGCCAGCAGGGCGGCGGTCAGCGCCAGGATGAACAGGCGGTAGCTGGGGATGCCGACTCCGGCGATGTCGATGCTGCCGGACAGGAACTCCGGCGTCTGGACGTAGCGCAGCTCAGCCCCGGCGGACAGACGCACCGCCTGTTGCAGCATGATGCCGATGCCCCATGTCGCCAGGATGGTGTCGAGCGGCCGGTGGTAGAGGAAGCGGACCACCGTGCTCTCGACCACCCAGCCGGCCGCCGCCACCATGAAGAACACCAGCAGCAGGCAGGGGATCAGCGGAAGGCCGAACTGGGACTGGAGGAACCAGGTTCCGTAGGCACCCAGCATGACGAACTCGCCATGGGCGAGGTTGATGACCCCCATCGCACCGTAGATGATCGCAAGGCCGAGTGCCACCAGCAGCAGGATCGAGGCGATGCTGAGCCCGGTGAAGAGTTGACCGAAGAAAATATCCATAAGCCCCTCCGACGGGGACGGTGTCGGGCGACGCCCTCCCCTGCCCGTTCCTATTGCTCACGCACCCTTCAGGCCATCCTTGGTGCAGCTCTGGCCGGGATAGGCCCAATAGGGCTCCGGCTTCACCCAATCCGCCGATTGCTGGATGACCTTGAACTGGCCATCGGCCTGGGCCTGGCCGATCTTCGGCCACAGGTAGCAGTGCAGGTTGTCGCCATCGACCTTCACCTTGCCCTGCGGCGCCAAGATCTCGAGGCCCGCCGTTGCGTCGCGGATGGCGATGGGGGTGATGTCGCCCTTGCCGATCGTCTCCGCCGCCTTGCGGAACAGGTGCATCTGGAAATACGCCGCCTCCGACACGAAGTGCGTCACCGAATCCTTGCCGAAGCGCTTCTGGTAGTTCTCGACGAAGGCCGCGTTCTCCTTGGACTGGTGGCCCATGAAGTACGGGGCGGAGGTGAAGTGGCCGGCGGCGTACTCGCCGCCCATCGCCGCGATCTCCACCTCCGACGTGGTCAGGCTGGCCATCGGCATTTTGTCTGGATTGAAACCCGCCGCCTTGTACTGCTTGTGCAGCGCGATCACGCTGTCGCCGACTACGGTGGAGAAGATCACGTCCGGCTTAGTCTCGCGGAACTTGTTCAGCACCGAGCCGAATTCCGAATGGCCGAGCGGCACATATTCCTCGCCGACCACCTCGCCGCCCAGCTCCTTCAGCAGGATCTTGCAGACGTTGTTCTCTTCTTTCGGGTAGATGTAGTTGGAGCCGATCAGGTAGAACTTCTTGCCGAAGGTCTTGACCAGCCAGGGGATGAACTCCTTCTGCTGCTGGTTGGGCACCGCCCCGGTGTACATGACGTTCTTGGAGCACTCGCGGCCTTCGTAGAGCGTCGGGTACCAGTAAAGGTTCTTGCGCTTCTCGAAGACCGGCAGCACCGCCTTGCGCGAGGCGGAGGTGTAAGAGCCGAAGACGCTGACGCACTTGTCGTTCAGCACCAACTTGTTGGCCTTGTCGGCGAAAGTGGCGGGGTCGGAGGCCGGGTCCTCGACGACAGCGGTGAGCTTCATCCCGTTGATGCCGCCGGCGGCGTTGATCTCGTCGATGGCCATCAGGGTGGCGTTGTGCATCGACTTCTCGACGACCGCGGTGGTGCCGGTCAGCGAGAAGAGAACGCCGACCTTGATCTCGCCGTTTGCCGCCCAGGCGACACCGCTGTCCTTTATCCAGATGTGCGGGAAACCGACCGATCCGGCCACCCCGGCGACGGCCGTCGATTTCAGAAAATTACGCCGTGTGAAGGTCATGACGTGTTTCCTCCTCGTTTGCCTGTTTTTGCTGGTTCTTCGGCACAGACAGGAGAGCGCACAAAAAAAGCCCCACCCAGGCTGGCGGCCTGCTGGGGCTTCATTGCCTCGGCGCATCTCCCGGCGTCATCGGCGGGGTGTGCCTGGTGCGTTCTCAAATTGAATGATCAAATTTTAAAATATTCAACGAATGGCGGCGCTGATTATGCAGTATTGTTTTTCCTGGCCCCGAATGGATCAGGCGCCAAGCAAAGCAACAGTATTGCGCGACAAGAAATGCGTCGCACCGATCCGTATAGATTGAACGATCAGATTTATCCCTGCACAAACCTGCCCATCGGCCTCCTTCGCATCTGTGGTGCCGGAGTGCGCGTCGGTACGTTAGGTTCAAAAACAAAAAACCCCAACAAGGCTTTCACACCTTCCGGGGCACCATCGCCTGCTCGTCAATCCGACATCATTGGCGGACTCGAGCGATTTGCTTCACTTGCTCAGTAAGATGCACATCCCGTCGCCTTACCGTCAATATCAAAAATGATCAGCGAGTCGAATTTTCTGCCATGAGCATTTCGCTGGCGTCGATGATGGCGGCGGCGACCGCCTCGATCGTCGTCCGCCGGGCCATGGCGCGCTCGCGGATGAACCGGTAGGCTTCCTCCTCGGTGATCCGCCGCTGCTCGATCAGGATCGCCTTGGCCTTGCTCACCTTCTTGATGCCGTCCAGCCGCTGCTCGACTTTCTGAAGGCGCTTGCGCATGCCACGCTCCCCCTCCGCGGCACGGTGGACCATGAACATAGTGGTCAGCAGGCCGAAGGCGCGGATCGGCTTGCTGACGAAGCCGCGCACCCCGTAATCGACCAAGGCCTTCAGCACGGTCGGACTCTCGTAGTCGAGCACGGCGACGATCGGCGGTCCTTCGTCGGCGGTGGACCAGGACAGCCGTCCCTGTCCCGACAACAACTGGGTCATGTCGAGAAAGATCAGATCGACGCCGCTGGGACGGTCCTTGGGCGGCGGCCATTCGGCCCGGGCCTGGCAGCCGATCCGCTGGAGCTGGCGCAACAGTTCCTCCGCCTCAGCATCCTGCGGATGGATGACCACAACGCGAAAGGAACGGATGTCGCGGAGCAGATTGATCGACATGCAGCGCTTGCCCCGTTTGCAGTCAGACCGTGGCCTGCCGCCGCCAGCGGATGTCCGCGTCGTCGGCAACGTTGTGATCCACCAGATAAGGATCGGGCTTCATCGCCACCGGCGATTCCGCGACGATCTCGAACTGGCCGGCCGCATTGACCCGGCCGACGCGCGGCCAAAGGTAGGTGTGGTTGTTGTCGGGATCGATCCGCACACGCCCCTGGGGCGCATCGAACTCCTGCCCGAAGATGGCGTCGCGCAGCCGGTCGGTGTCCATGCAGTTGGCGATGCGCAAAGCCTGGGCGAACAGGTGGACCTGGAAATAGGCGGCCTCGCACGATGCATTGGTCCGCTCATGCACCCCGAACCGATCGCGGTAGCGCGCGACGAAGCGGCGGTTCGCCTCGCTATCGATGGAATCGAAATAGGGAGCGGCGGTGACGTGCCCGCGCGAGGCGGCGACGCCGATGTCGCTGATTTCCGCCTCGCTGGTGGTCAGGCTGGCAATCGGCATCCGTGCCGGATCGAACCCTGCCTCGGCATAGGCGTGGTAGAGGTGGGCGGTGGCGGCGCCGACCACCGTGGAGAAGATGAAGTCTGGCTCTTTGCGCCGGATGTCGCGGATGACCGGGGCGAACGCCTTCTGCGTCGCATTCAGCGGCAGGTACTTCTCCGCGAGGATCTTGCCTGAACGCTGGAGCACCAGTTCCCTCATGATCCGGCTGGATTCATAGGGATAGATGTAGTCCGACCCCACCATGTAGACGCGGCTGCCGTACTCCCGCGTCAAATAATCGGCCAGTTGCCGGCCGTTCTGGTTGGGTGCGGCGCCGGTATAGACGACGTTGCGTGAGCACTCGAATCCCTCGTAAAGGGTCGAATAAAGCAGCAGCCCGTTGCGCCGCTCCACCACCGGCAGGATCGCTTTGCGCGTGCTCGACATGTAGCAGCCGAAAATGACGCTGACCCGCTCCTCGGTCATCAGCCGCTCGGCAAGAGCGGCGAACAGCGCCGGATCGGACCGCGGATCGCAGACGATCGGCAGGATCTCCCGACCGTTGACCCCACCACCGGCATTGATCTCCTCGATTGCCATCAGGGTGCCCTGGAGCTGGGTGCGTTCGATCCCGGCCGTCACCCCGGTCTGCGAGAACAATACGCCGACCCGCCACGGTTCAGCGGTCTTGGGGGTACAATCCATCTGCATCCACCTCTTCGTCGCGCTAACGCCCTAATCCTAGCCTTGGCTATCCGGTGGCATTCCGGTGGAAACTCAAACAAAAAAGCCCCAATCAGGGCGGCCGACCCTGATTGGAGCGCCATTGCTCCGGCCCGTTCCATCACGTCGAGCACCTGCTGAAATCCAGCGGCGCCCCTAGCGTGACGTAGGACAGATATGGGATGTATACTATGACAAGGACGGATGGTTTGGCGACTCCTGTTTTATGGGGGCCTGCGGGTTCCGAACTCAAGGCCGAGCAGGCGCATGAGGGAACACATCAGGCCTTCTGCCTGCGCCGCCATGGTCGGCCGAAGTCCAGGCGCGAACGGTGTCCAGGCGGTGATCTCCTCGGGCTTCACCCAGATCGTCAGGTTACCGCGCCTACACAGTGCCGCGTCGTCAGCCACCCAGGACTCCATCAGAGGCCGATCCCTTACATGCAGTTCGCCTCGATCACAGACCACGCGATTTTCACACCGACGTCATGGGAATGAAACGCCCTGCCGAAGCGTCTTCCTCCTATTGGCTCGGCCAGCACAGTGCATCCTGGCGACACAATCAACAGCAACGGAGGAAACCCATGATCAGTGCGAGCTTCCGGATCGTGGCGGCGGCCACTTTTCTGTTGGCGGTTCCCGCTGCCGCGTCGGCGCAGCAGGCCCACTCTTCTACCATGACCTTCTTCATCACCAGCGTCGGCGCCGGCAAGGGGGCCGATCTCGGCGGATTGGTTGGCGCCGACCAACATTGTCAGCGGCTCGCCCAGGCTGCCGGCGCCGGCAACCGCATATGGCGCGCCTATCTCAGCACCCAAGCCGCCGATAGCCAGCCGGCGGTCAACGCGCGTGACCGCATCGGAAGGGGTCCCTGGCAGAACGCCAAGGGGGAGGTGATCGCCCGCACGATTGAGGAGTTGCACGGAACCAACAGCCTGAACAAGCAGACTGCATTGAACGAGAAGGGTGAAACGATCAACGGCCGCGGCGACCAGCCCAACACGCACGACATCCTGACCGGGTCGCAGCCGGACGGCACCGCCTTTCCCACCGGGCAGGACATGACCTGCGGCAACTGGACCAGGAGCGGCGCCGAGGGTGCTGCCATGGTTGGTCATCATGACCGCATCGGTCTGAATGAGGAGCCGCCGGCGAAGTCTTGGAACTCGTCGCATGCCTCCCGCGGCGGCTGCAGCCAGGATGCGCTGAAAGGCACTGGCGGTGCTGGGCTGCTCTACTGCTTTGCGGCGAACTAGGGCCCGTTGACATTCGAGGAACGAAAGGGGATTCCCCTGGCTTCTGAAATCTGATTCAAGGCTGCCAAAGAGGAGGTGGCCTTGGATCGGTTCTGTTGCAAACTTTGCCGGCGGGCGGAGATCGGGTAAAACCCCGGCCCCTTTCAGCGGCCGGGGTGAGACAGTGATGCGCAGCGGGAAGAGCCTGTTCAAGGGCCGGCAGTTCACAGCGGAGGTGATCCTGTGGGCGGTGCGCTGGTACCTGCAATTTCCGATCAGCTACCGTGACCTCGAACGCATGCTGGCCGACCGCGGCGTGACGGTCGAGCACACCACGCTCTACCGCTGGATCCAGGCTTACGCGCCTGAACTGGACAAGCGCCTGCGCCTACACCTGCGGCGGACCACCGGCTCCTGGCGGGTAGACGAGACCTACATCAAGGTGAAGGGGCGCTGGATGTCTCTGTACCGCGCCGTCGATGCGCGCGGGCACACCATTGACTTCCTGCTCAGCGTCAAGCGCGATGCCGCGGCCGCCCGGCGCTTCTTCCGCAAGGCGCTGTAGCAGGCGCACACCGTGAACCCGCGCACCCTCACGGTGGACAAGAACGCTGCCTACCCGAGTGCGTCCAAGATAATGAAGAAGGGAGGCGAGCTGTGGCGCTTCACCAAGCTGCGCCAATTCAAGTACCTCAATAATATTGTTGAACAGGGTCACCGACGGATCAAACGGCTGGTCCGGTCCGGGCTCGGGTTCCAAAATTTCTACAGCGCGCGTTGGACGATCGCGGGCTACGAGATCATGGTGATGGTGTGCAAAGGGCAGGTCGCCGCCATTCCCGCCAATGACATGCCGGCCCAAGCCGCCTTTGTCGCCGCTCTGTTCGGAGTTGCTGCCTAAAGGTGCCGAACCCGGGGTGCAATCACCCCCGGCCAGACTTTGCAACGGGACCGGCTGGCGGGCTGAAGCATCGGGTGACTCCCTGCATGGAACGGTATGCAAGGAATTTGAATCCGGTGGGGCGCCGCTGAATCGGACGCTCGTTTCGCCCGACCCCAGCCATGGTCTTGCGGCCGCTATTCGTTGGTATGATGCTCACTCCAGCATGGCGCCCAGGCGGCGCCCGTAGGCGGCGATGGCGGTGCCGGCGGGGTGGCGTTCCTCGTGATAGGCCTGCAGGGCGGCCTCCACCTCGCCGTGGGCGGACAGCTGTCGGGCAAGCGCCATGGCGTCGCCTGCCGCCTTGGCCACGCCCATGGCGGTGTGCGGGCGCACGACGAAGGCGGCGTCCCCCAGCAGCGCCACCCGGCCCTTCGCCATGGCCGGCGCCTCGTAATCGAAGATGGCCTGCAGGAAGGGCCGGGGCTCCGCCGCGACCGCCGCCGATAAGGGGGGCGGCAGCAGGTCGGCCGCGTCCCGCCGCAGCCGATCGGCCGCCGCCTGCGGCACTTGGCCCGGCGCCAGCGAGAAGGAATGGCGGCGTCCATCCGCATCCGTCAGCACCGCCGGCAGATCGGCCGCCTCCACCCGTCTGTACCAGACCCAGTTGTAGCGTCGGGCTCCGACCTCCGTTTCCGCAGCCGGGCCGGTCACCAGATAGCCCAGCGTATGGGACCGCGGCATGTCGTAGAAGGCGAAGCGGTCCAGCAGGATGGCGGATTCCGCCGGCAGGGTGCGTTCCGGCACCAGCCCGCGCCAAGCGACATAGCCGGCATAAGTGTTGGCGGACCGCTTGCCCGCCACGGCGCAACGGACGATGGAACCCAGCCCGTCGGCGCCGATAACCAGATCGGCCTCCTCCCGGCTGCCGTCGTCGAAGCGCAGGCCGGCGGACGTGTCATCCTGCTCCACCCCTAGGACGGTGCGGCCGAGCGCGTAGGACTCGTCCGGCACCTTGCTGCGCATCGTGGCGTACAGATGGTCCCAGGAGATCTGCATCTGCGGCATCGCCTGCCGGTGGCGGATTTCGCCGGCGCGGTCGAGGAAGATGCGCTCGCGGGCGACGACGCCGACATGGGCCACATGCTCGCACCCCACGGCGCGCAGCAGGGCGAACAGCTCGCGCTGCGCCACCAGCCCGGCACCGCGACCAGCGAGCCCGCCGCTGGAGCGTTCATAGAGGCGGACGTCGTGCCCCTCCTGCCGCAGCAGGGCGGCGGCGAACAGACCGCCGACGGAACCGCCGACGATCCTCACACGCAAAGTCTTCATGGCTTTTTCCCTTAATATAGCGCCCGGTCAAACGGGACCGAGCGCGGCCTTGAGCCGTTCGGGGCTGAGCGGCATGTCGCGCAGGCGCACTCCGGTGGCGTCGGCGATGGCGTTGGCCAGGGCGGCGGCGGACGGCCCCTGCGCCGCTTCAGCAGTGCCGAGGAAGGGAGCGCCGGGGCGGTCCATCACCACCACCTCGACCGAGCCCGGCACGCTGTCGAAGCGCAGGATCGGGTAGCTGCTCCAGTCGAAGCTGGCGCGGCGGTCGGCGGCGAAGCGCACCGCCTCATGCCCGGTCCAGCTCAGCGACTGCCCCAGCCCGCCCTCGATCTGGTTGCGCACGCCGTCGGGGTTGGCGGGCTGGCCGCAATCGACCGCGGCGACGGCGCGGCGGACCAGCGTCCGGCCGGTCTCGCGGTCGACCTCCACCTCCATCGCCACCGCGCAATAGGCGCCCAGATTCTTGTAGCGGGCGAAGGCCATGCCACAGCCGCGCCGGCCATCTCCCTTCGGTCTTTCCCGCCAGCCGAAGCGGTCGGCCGCCGCCTGCATCACGTCGCGTGCCCGCTCGTCCTTCATATGGTCAAGGCGGAGCGCCAGCGGGTCGATCCCGGCCCCGCCTGCCAGCTCGTCCAGCATGCATTCGATGGAAAAGACGTTCAGATGCGCGCCCAGCGACCGCAGGGCGGAGACGCGCGCCGGCATGTCCTTCAGGAAATGATAGACGACATGGGTGTTGGCGAAGCTGTAGAGCGGGTTGGAGTTGCGGCTGCCGTCGCCCTCCGGCATCGGGATCGGCTTGCCTTCCGGGGCGGGAAAGGGCGGGTCGGCCTCCCCGCCGGCCAGCACGCCGCCAACTCCGACCGGCCGGTTGTTGTGCGGGTTGCTCCAGACCGCATGGCGCCACGATACGATGCGGTTGTCGACGCCCAGCGACGCCTCCAGCTCCGTCATCATGCCGGGGCCGAGCGGTTCCCAGCCGAACTCCTGCTCGCGCATCCATTGCAGGCGGATCGGCCGGCCGGGCAGGGTCTTGGCGATGACCGCCGCATCCGCCGCCACGTCGTCGGCGCCATTCTGGCCGTAGCAGCCGGCACCCTCCGCATGGATGGCATGGACCTTCTCCGGCGGCAGGCCGAGCAGTTCGGCGACGACGCGATGCACGTCGAAGGTGCCCTGGCTGTGGGTCCAGACCGTCATCGTGCCGTCCACATACTGCGCGATGGCGCAGGACGGACCGATGGAGCCATGGCTGATCCAGGGGCGGGTGTAGCGCGCCTTCACACTGCGGGCGGCTGGTCCCACCGGGTCGCTGGTGTCCATGATCGGGATGTCGCGGGCCGGCAGCGCCTTCAGCGTCGCCGCCACTGCGTCGCCGGTGCCGTCCGTCGGCAATGGGGTCGGCAGCGGCGACTGTGTTCGGGCATAGGCCGCCCGCTGCAGGTGGCGCAAAGCCTGGATCGCCGTCCATTGCCGCTCCGCCACCACCGCCAGGAAGCCGCCCTGCCGGACGATCTTCACCACGCCCGGCATGCGGACGACGGCGTCCAGATCGGGCGATAGCAGGCTGGTGCCGACGCTGGGACCGCGGACGACGCGGGCATGCAACATGCCGGGCAGGCGCATGTCGTGCAGATAGGCGGCACTGCCGGTCAGCTTCGCCGGGATGTCCACCCGCGGCAGCGCCCGGCCCAGCGAGCGGTAGTCCGACGGCTGGCGCAGCGGTGCATCCGGCACCGCCTGCACATGCAGCGACAGCCGTGCCGCGACTTCGCCATAGGGCAGGGTCCGGCCGTCCGGCGCGCGCAGCCTGCCGTCGCCGCCGGTGGCCACCCGGTCGGCCGGCAGTCCCCAACCCCGCGCCGCCTCGGCCGCCAGCAGCATACGCACAGTGGCGGCGGCGTTCTGGATCGCGGTGCCGCTGTCCTGCATCGAATGGCTGCCGGCGGTCAGCCCCTCGTCCGGCGTGCGTTCGGTGTCGGCGGTGACCAGGGTGACGGCGGCGGGCGGGACGTCCAGTTCCTCCGCCGCGACCTGGATCAGCGCGGTGCGGATGCCCTGGCCCAACTCCACCTTGCCGGTGAAGACGGTGATCCGGCCATCGGCGTCGATGCGGATCCAGGCGTCGAGCCAGGGGGTGGATTTCAGGCTGCCCTTCAGGTCGGGCGCCACGATGGCCGGGCCGGTGCCACCCTCGCCGCCGCCGGCGAGTTGGGCGAAGGCCTTGGGCGCGACGGCGAAGGACACCACCAGGGCGCCGCCGGTCAGGAAGCCGCGGCGGGAGAGGGGCGGTAGGACGGGACTCATGGCCGCACCTCCTGCGCCGACTGGACGCCCTTGCGCATGGCGACGGCGCGGCGGATGGCGCGCAGGATGCGCATGTGGGTGCCGCAGCGGCAGAGGTTGGTCTGCATGTGGGCGCGGATCTGCGCCTCGTCCGGATCGGGATTGCGGTCCAGCAGGGCCTGGGCGCGCATCAGCATTCCGGCGATGCAGTAGCCGCACTGGGCCGCCTGTTCCTTCTCGAACGCCGGCACCGTCAACTCGTTGGCACCTGCGAAGGTGGCGGGCGCGGTTTGGTTTGACCAGGAATATGCGACGGGTGGGGTGATTACGCGGCCAAGGGTGCGCCGGCCACCTCGGCCCAGGCGGCGAAGGCCTGAGCGCGGGCGGCGCGGTACTCGGAGGCGGTGAGGTGATCGCGGTGGAGGTGGACGAGGTTGTTGATCGGGTCGTGAATGGAGAGGAACCGCTGGACCTGCCGGGGTGATTTGAAGCGTTTCATCTGCCGCTCACGTCGTCGTGTCGGCTGATGGGAGTTCTCGGCCCGATTGTTGAGGCCCTTGTGCTGGCGGTGCTCGCAGCCCAGCTTCAGGTCCCTCTTGGCCCCGGCGTATGATTTCAGCTTGTCGGTGATCAGCACCCGCGGCGCCCGAGCTTGCTTCTTGAGCAGCTTGCGCAGCAGACGCTTGGCGGCCTTCTTGTCGCGCCGGCTCTGCACGAGCACGTCGAGGACGAAACCGTCCTGATCGACGGCGCGCCACAGGTAGTGCTTCTTGCCGGCAATGCTGATGACGACTTCATCCAAATGCCACTTGTCGCCACGGGCGAGGCGGCGCTGGCGGATGCGGGAGGCGATCTCCCGGCCGAACTTCAGGCCCCACTGGCGCACGGTTTCGTGGCTGACGGTGATGCCGCGCAGCGCCAGCATCTCCTCCAGGCATCGTCAAGTTGGCTTGGCGGGGCGGGCGCGGTGACGGTATAGGGCTGGGATGACGACGCGCCCCGACCCGATGTACGCCGGCTATCGGTTCCCTGGTGAGGTGATCAGCTACGCGGTGTACCTGTACTTCCGCTTTCCGCTGAGCTTGCGCATGGTGGAGGAGATGCTGGCGCTGCGCGGCATCACCGTCAGCCACGAAACCGTGCGCCAGTGGGGCCTGAAGTTCGGCCGGGAGATCGCCTCCCGCATCCGCCAGCGCCGCCTCGCCCGTGGCGACAAGTGGCATTTGGATGAAGTCGTCATCAGCATTGCCGGCAAGAAGCACTACCTGTGGCGCGCCGTCGATCAGGACGGTTTCGTCCTCGACGTGCTCGTGCAGAGCCGGCGCGACAAGAAGGCCGCCAAGCGTCTGCTGCGCAAGCTGCTCAAGAAGCAAGCTCGGGCGCCGCGGGTGCTGATCACCGACAAGCTGAAATCATACGCCGGGGCCAAGAGGGACCTGAAGCTGGGCTGCGAGCACCGCCAGCACAAGGGCCTCAACAATCGGGCCGAGAACTCCCATCAGCCGACACGACGACGTGAGCGGCAGATGAAACGCTTCAAATCACCCCGGCAGGTCCAGCGGTTCCTCTCCATTCACGACCCGATCAACAACCTCGTCCACCTCCACCGCGATCACCTCACCGCCTCCGAGTACCGCGCCGCCCGCGCTCAGGCCTTCGCCGCCTGGGCCGAGGTGGCCGGCGCACCCTTGGCCGCGTAATCACCCCACCCGTCGCATATTCCTGGTCAAACCAAACCGCGCCCGCCACCTTCGCAGGTGCCAACGAGTTGACGGTGCCGATCGTAAGGTGTGGCAACCGATCCACTGGTGTGAACCGACGGCTTTCCGAAACCGGTGAAGCGCCTGCGCGGGATGGTCGCCGCCATCGGCGGCTGAACCGCCGCACGACCGGCGGGAGCCGGCCCCCACGACCACCCACCCGCGTGTACGCGGGCGGACTGGTGGGAAACAGCGCCAATGTCCATCCGACCTCCTGAACCGGAGATGATGACCACTACCGAGGAGCGTGGATGGCATCCGGCCGGACCGCGGCCGCCCTATGCGGCGCCGCGGTCCATCCGGACGCCATCCCGTCGATCATACCGGACCCATTCCATGAAATTCATGCAACCGCCCGTAGAACCCGCCGCGGCCCGCATTGCCCGACTGCGTCGGATCGCCGAACGTGCTGAGCGCGACTGCGCCGCGACCGGCCGCCCCGACCTGCTGTTGCGTGCGGCACTCCACCACCATGCGGCCGGAGACGTCGACATCGCGCGGGCACAAGCGGCGGCCCTTATCGACCGCGCCGACGATGACCCCGGCTACGCGCCGGTCTGGCTGATCCACCAAGCCCACGACCTGATCGCCCGGATCGACGGCACGGATGACGCGCCGCACGGCGCCGACTGACCTGCTCCACTCTTCCCACACCTGCCATTGAGTCAATTCCCGTTCGAAATGAGGTAGCGATGCCCGACACAGATCTCAGTCCCCCCACCCCAGCCAACACAACGCCACTTGCTCCCCAGGATTGCGCATCGCCGACGCGAACGACTGCGGTCATTGTCGCTGGCGACCGGTTTGCCCTGCGGGGCCTGGTCAGCCTTCTCGGCCGAGTCCATTCCATTGGCTCCATCGAAGCTCACGGTAGCATCGACGCAGCGATGTCCGGACCGCGAACGGATCTCCTTGTGGTGCATACCGGCACGCCTGGCTTGACCATCGAGCCGGTGGCGGCGCTGGTCGAGCGAAGACAGGCCAGAGTTCTCCTTGCTGCCGGGGTGTGCGGACCCAGCAGACTGGCGGAGTTGCGAGCCGCCGGTGCCCACGGGCTGCTGACCGGGGCGGAAACGACGGAACTGTGCGCCAGCATGATCCAGCTGGCTCTTGCCGGCTGCAGCTGTTGGCCAGCAGCAGCGGCAATCAATCCAGATAAAAACAAGGTATTTCACAGCATACCGGCCCCTGCTCTCACTCTGACGGCAAGACAGCGGGAGGTTGCCGCAGAACTTGCACGCGGCCACAGCAACAAGATCATCGCCGCCACCCTTGGGATGAGCGAAGGAACCGTCAAGATACATCTTACCGCGGTCTATCGGACTCTCGGCGTCAGCAACAGGGCGATGGCGGTCGCACGTTTGCTTCCAGAGTTCGGTTCTTCAACTTGCATGGATTGTGCCGTCGAAGAGCGGGGAAAATGCCCATGAGGACGCGCCGGACGAAGCCATCCGTGATGAAACATGTGCCATCGATCGCCGATTCTTGTCGATGCGCTCGGTGCGGCATCTGGCACGATCAGGACCGTAGCGGTCTGGACAACTGGCTCCTTGTCGGGCCGCCCGGCGATCCCGAAAGCTACACACTGTGCCGCCGCTGCCACATCACAATTATGCGGCGACGGCCACACTATCTCGACCTGGACACGTATCTGACGCTGCTGCCTCCCCGCTGGCCGAACCGGGGGCGATGCAAAACCAACAGAAGAGGGAGCGCCCGGTCCATGGCCAGGAGCCACACCGCCGCCGACAGGGAGATGGCCCTCCGCATCGTACTGGCCAAGGTGCCGAAAGGCTTTACTGTCGGCATTGGCCCTCATGTCGAGGGCGGCAAATTGTGGATTAGGATCGATGACGCGCCCTTCCCCGCCTTCTTGCCTCGGCGGATAATCCGCTGGGGAACCTTCCTCAGCTACAGCGTCGGACCCGACACTCTGACTTACCCGCCCCGTGTCGCCGCGGTGATCCAGAGCATCCGCGTGACACTCACCGCCGCCGGGATCGGGGAGGCGGACATCAGCCTGTCTCAGGCCGCTGCGGAACGGCAGGCTGCCCAAATCCTTGCTTTGAGCCAGAGCGCCCACGGACTGATGGCGCTGGCCAAGCTGCTTGGCGCAGCCGGGTTGGACGAAGAGGCTATCTCCGCACAACTTGACTGGCTCGATCGAACCCAATGACCGGCGGCTGCACCCCTCAATAGAAGCCAACCATGTGGTGGTCGTCGCACGCGACGCGACCAGTTCGGCGGTTCTTGCAACGGCTAAGTGCGGGACCGCGATGTTGCTCCGCCATGACGCACAGTCGGCGGAACCTTGCGGCTGGTCGGCACCGGCATCCAACACCGGCCCATTATCCCCTTCCATACCATTCCATTCCAGCTCCAGAGGTTTCTCATGACATCGACCGATCTCACGACCCCGCCGAGCAAAACCGCGGTGATCGCCGATCCCCTCCCTGGCACCATTAATGCTTTGGAGGCGCAGCTCTTAAAAACGAACCCCACACGCCGGGCAAAACTGGTCACTGAGACTTGCGACCTTGTCCCCGTCGTGACCGCCGACCTGGCGGTTTGGCGTGATCAGGTCGGTGATGACGATAACCGTTGCGCCCTCGGAGTGATCGCCGAGGCGCTCGATAGCGCCCACCTCCTGATCGTCGCGGCCCGGCGAGACGCGCCGCGGCCATGGCAGCCGCTGGGGAGCCAATGCGACTGTTACACGCAGATGCGCCGCCACTTGGCGGATGCCGCGGAGTTCCTCGAGTGGGCGATGACCGTGGCCCGCAGCGTCAGCCTGACGATGAAGGTCGACGTCCAGCAGGCGATCCGCCGTGACGAGGAGGGCCGAGCCGTCACGGTATCGACCGCCACGCTCAGCCTACACGAATAGAACAAGGGGTAGCCAAACGATGGACCACCCAACCATGCCACATCCCGATCCTGCGGGCTGCCAGGACCCAAGCTCCTTCCTGCGACGGCGGCGACAATTTCTCGCCCCCGCCGCGAATTTGACCCTGCTTCCACCTCGCTGGCCGCGCCGGGGGCGTAGAGTCAAATAGGGAGGCGCCAGAATGGCCCGCTGTTACACCGCCGCGGATCGGGAAGCGGCTCTCCGCGTCGTCCAGGCCGTGGTCCCGCAGGGTTTCATCGTCGCTATCAGCCCGCATGTCGAGGATGGCCGCTTGTGGGTTCGGATCGATGACGCGCCCTTTCCCTGCATTCTGCCATGGAGGATCATCCGCTTCGGTAAGGTCGTCGTCACTTACAGCACCACCGCCCCCGATCCTCTGACCTATCCGCCCCGTGTCGCTGCTGTATTCCAGGACATTCGCACAGCACTCGCGGCCGCCGGGTTCGGGGAGGTGGACATCAGCCTGTCGCAGCTGGCCGCTGAGCGGCAGGCCAGGCGGATCCTTGAGCTGACCCATAGTGCTCACGGACGCATGCGATTGGCCGGCCTGCTTGCCGCCGCTGGACTGAACGACGAAGCAGTCGCCGGCCAGTTGGACTGGCTCGACCGGACCTCATGAACGGCTGCGTCCGGCACCAGACAGTCCGGCTGGGCCGGCATCATGATGCTGTTGTCGCACGATCCCGGCTGGTGAGGGGGAACGAACACGCCAACGACCGGCCTTTTCAGCGGCGTCAACATCTTTATTGCGTTCGGACGTTCCTCCGAGGCGAACGCGGAGACCATGAGGAGGGCGGGTGCGGCACGCTGTCCTGCAGCCGGATCGGATTGGTTTCCGATCCGCCATCGCAGGAGCGTTCCATGCCCGTGTCCCTCAGCAAGACCGACCCCGCCGCTCCCGCCTCCACCAAGCGATCGGAACCCGACAACCGCCTTCAGCAGGTCGAGGAGACCTTGCTGGACCTGGTGATGTTGATCGCCCGGACCGAAGCCCGTCGCTTCCGCCGCTCCTCCCGCGGCGTCACCCACCTCCGGCTGCTGCTGCTGATCGCCTTGGTCTGTCTGACGATCATGATCGGCGTCCTCGCCGCGACACCCTCCTGACCTCCCTCGCCCCTGAAAGGACACGCCTTCATGAGACGCAAGCCGAATTCCGGCCGGTGCAACGGCACCATCGGTGACCGGGTGGTGATCTACGCCCGTTACTCGGACCAAAAGCAGGACCCCTCCTCCATCTACGCCCAATTGGCGCTCTGCCGCGACTTCGCTGCCTCCAAGGGATGGGAGGTAGCCGGTGAATTCACCGACGCGATGATCAGCGGGGCCACCAAAGCGCGGGATGGCTATCAGGCCATGCTGCGCGTCGTCGATGCTGGGGAGGTGGACATCGTTTTCGCCGAGGCACTCGACCGCCTCACCCGTGACCCGGAAGAGAGCTATGCCCTCTTCAAACGGCTCAAGCACCGGGGCGTCCGTCTCGTCACCTTGGCCGAGGGTGAGGTCAGCAACATCCACGTCGCGGTCAGCGGCATCTCCAACGCCCTCTACCTCGAGGCCGTTTCATTCAAAACCCGGCGCTCGATCCTCGATAAGGTCCGCAGGGGCGAGATCATCGCCGGACTCGCCTACGGCTACCGGGTCGTCAAGGTTTATGCGGACGACGGAACCTTGGTCGACCGGCACTGGGAGATCGTCGAAGAGCAGGCGGCGGTGGTCCGCGACATCTTCATCGCTTTCGCCGGTGGCCGCAGCCCCAAGCAGATCGCCCGCGACCTGAACGAGCGTCGCGTCCCCGGCCCGCGCGGCGGCATCTGGCGCGACACCACCATCCGCGGCCATTGTGAGCGGGCGAGCGGCATTCTGCGCAACGCGCTCTACACCGGCGTGCTGGTGTTCAATCGTCAAAGCTTCAGCCGCAACCCGGCCGACGATGCCAAGCGCGTCGCCAGCCTCAACGACGAGTCCGATTGGGTACGCGTCCCCTGGCCGGAACTGGCCATCGTACCGCAGGACCTATGGGACCGAGTGCGGCAGCGGCTGCTGACTATCCGGAATGGCGCAGCATCCAGCGCGATCCGCGATGTGCGTCCGTGGGAGCACCGCCGCCAGCATCTGCTCACCGGCCTCGCGGTCTGCGCCGGCTGCGGCACGTCGCTCAGCAACGCCGGCCGTGATTATCTCGCCTGCACCACCGCCAAGCTCTCGCCCACCTCCTGCGCCAATCAGGGCAGCGTCCGACGGAGTGTGCTGGAGGACACGGTGCTGAACGCCCTACGCGATCGGCTGATGCAGGAGGACATGGTGGCGGCCTTCATCGCCGCCTTTCGCGAGGCGGTTCGGACGGATGGGCAGGATCAGACCGCTGAACAGAGGCGGATGGAAGCCGAATTGAGGAAGGTGCGCCAGGACCTGGATGGGCTGGATGCCACCGCCCGCCAGGGTCGGCTGACCGAGCGCCTGCACCGGTTGATGGTGGAGTTGGAGGGGAAGGCCGAATCACTGGAAGCGGCACTGGCCTCCCCTCCCCCACCGCTTGTGGAACTGCCCAACAACTTGGCTGCCCTGTACCGGGAGCGGATCGCCGATTTGGCGGCAACGCTGGATAACCCGGAGCACCGGATCGAAGCACGCGACCGGCTGCGCCCGCTGATCGAACGGGTGGCGGTGCGCTTCGGCACAGCCAATGCCCGAGGGGTCGAGATCACGCTGGAGGGTGATCTGGTGGCGCTGCTCAGTCTCGGCCTAGGCGCAAACGCACCGAAGGCCGGCGCTGCGGGAGCGGCCGGCCTTCGCGAACAGGTGCGTTCGGTAATGGTGGTTGCGGGGGCAGGATTTGAACCTGCGGCCTTCAGGTTATGAGCCTGACGAGCTACCGGGCTGCTCCACCCCGCGGATGTCTCGGTATGGGGTGATGGATTTCGTGACGATGCCAGCGTGTTTGCTTTGGTTTGGCGTCTCTTGAGCCTGAGTGACCTGGCGGCGACCTACTCTCCCACGTCTTAAGACGCAGTACCATTGGCGCGGAGGCTTTTCACGGCCGAGTTCGGGATGGGATCGGGTGTTTGACACCTCGCCATGACCACCAGGTCACCAAGGCTCAAGACCGACGCTTCCGAAGCGTATCGCTGTTCAGTGCAAGTGAGGGTGAGGATGTATCGAACTGGCGGTGTTGCGTCAAGCAGGGCCTAACAAGCAGGCTTGCTGCTGCGCATGGCGCGGTAATGTGGGGTCGAGATCAAGCCGATCGAGCGATTAGTAAGGCTTAGCTTCAGGCATTGCTGCCCGTCCACATGCCTCCTATCGACGTGATGGTCTGTCACGGCTCTCAAGGGAGCTCTGGTTTAGAGGTGGGTTTCCCGCTTAGATGCTTTCAGCGGTTATCCCGTCCATACTTAGCTACCCGGCCATGCCACTGGCGTGACAACCGGTGCACCAGAGGTATGTCCATCCCGGTCCTCTCGTACTAGGGACAGATCCTCGCAAAACTCCGACACCCACGGCAGATAGGGACCGAACTGTCTCACGACGTTCTAAACCCAGCTCACGTACCACTTTAATCGGCGAACAGCCGAACCCTTGGGACCTGCTCCAGCCCCAGGATGTGATGAGCCGACATCGAGGTGCCAAACGACTCCGTCGATATGGACTCTTGGGAGTCATCAGCCTGTTATCCCCGGCGTACCTTTTATCCGTTGAGCGATGGCCCGTCCACGTGGAGCCACCGGATCACTATGGCCGACTTTCGTCTCTGCTCGACTTGTCAGTCTTGCAGTCAGGCGGGCTTATGCCATTGCACTCGACGAGCGATTTCCGACCGCTCTGAGCCCACCATCGCGCGCCTCCGTTACACTTTGGGAGGCGACCGCCCCAGTCAAACTACCCGCCATGCAGGGTCCCGGACCCGGATCACGGGCCACGGTTAGATGCCAGAGACTTCAAGGGTGGTATTTCAAGGTTGGCTCCACCCGGGCTGGCGCCCAGGCTTCCAAGCCTCCCACCTATCCTACACATGAAGTCCCTAGCACCACTGCAAAGCTGTAGTAAAGGTGCACGGGGTCTTTCCGTCTGACCGCGGGAACTCCGCATCTTCACGGAGAGTTCAATTTCGCTGAGTTGGTGTTGGAGACAGCGGGGAAGTCGTTACGCCATTCGTGCAGGTCGGAACTTACCCGACAAGGAATTTCGCTACCTTAGGACCGTTATAGTTACGGCCGCCGTTTACCGGGGCTTCAATTCAAGGCTTGCACCTCTCCTCTTAACCTTCCGGCACCGGGCAGGCGTCAGACCCTATACGTCGCCTTGTGTGGCTTCGCAGAGCCCTGTGTTTTTAGTAAACAGTCGCTACCCCCTGGTCTGTGCCCCCCGCCATGGCTTGCGCCACAACGGGGCCCTCTTCTTCCGAAGTTACGAGGGCAATTTGCCGAGTTCCTTCAACACCATTCTCTCAAGCGCCTGGGTATACTCTACCAGTCCACCTGTGTCGGTTTGGGGTACGGTCTATACGGCGGGGCTATTTCCTGGAACGGGTCCACAGCATGTCCAATCCGATAAGGACATACACGCTTTCCCATCCGTCACCTCCGCCAGGCCCACGATTATTAACGTGGTTCCCATCGACTACGCCTTTCGGCCTCGCCTTAGGGGCCGGCTCACCCTGCGTGGATTAACCTTGCGCAGGAACCCTTGGACTTTCGGCGACAGTGTTTCTCACACTGTTTGTCGCTACTCATGTCAGCATTCTCACTTCCGATACCTCCAGGCGGCCTCACGGACACCCTTCGCAGGCTTACGGAACGCTCCGCTACCACGTGATCATGAGATCACATCCGCAGCTTCGGTACACGGCTTGAGCCCCGATACATTTTCGGCGCAGGCCGGCTTAACTAGACCAGTGAGCTATTACGCTTTCTTTAAAGGATGGCTGCTTCTAAGCCAACCTCCTGGTTGTCATGGCCTTCCCACATCCTTTCCCACTTAGCCGTGATTTGGGGACCTTAGCTGGCGGTCTGGGCTGTTTCCCTCTCGACGATGGACCTTAGCACCCACCGTCTGTCTGCCGGACTGCACTCTGCGGTATTCGGAGTTTGGTTAGGTTTGGTAAGGCTCGCGCCCCCCTAGCCCATCCAGTGCTCTACCCCCGCAGGTGATATCCGACGCGCTACCTAAATAGCTTTCGCGGAGAACCAGCTATTTCCTGATTTGATTGGCCTTTCACCCCTAGCCACAGGTCATCTCCGACTTTTTCAACAGGCGTGAGTTCGGTCCTCCAGTGCGTGTTACCGCACCTTCAACCTGCCCATGGCTAGATCATCAGGTTTCGGGTCTAAAGCATGCA
>NZ_CDRMUA020000004.1:0-160000 GCF_977007025.2 Azospirillum largimobile | reverse complement strand
GGCGTTGGGAGCGGCGAGCCGCCCGGACCAGCTGTCATTGCCCTTGGTGGACACGAAGAAAGCGGTCTGGTCGGTGGTCGGCATCAGTTAATCCTCCGTTCTGATGGAGGCATAAGTCGATTTTTTTAGTTAAAATTTTATTTACGTGCTCAGTACCTCTGAAGGACAGGTGCACTCTGCAAGATCGGTTTCTTGTGCCCCGATACCCTATTCAAATTTGGAGAGGTTCATGTTCGGTTTTGTTTGCAATGATCAACCATGGTGATCACCCAAACATCCCTACCGGGGATTCCCGTTGTACGTGTGCATGTGGACAGCCCGCCTCCGGTGTCCATCGCGGATGCATTACAGGGCATCACCGCGCTGGTCATTTTCTGGAATTTTATGATAAGCTTGTGCCCGCCGGGGTCTTGTTCTTGGTCATTCAGCGGAGCCGCGCCCAGTTCAGCGTCAGGACCGCCCGCCCCGGCCTACAGGACGTGAAAGGGACCTGTCTTGAGCGAAGAGTTGAAGAACGTCACCGCGACGAACGTCACCGCGACGGTAAAGTGGTTCAAGCCGGAAAAGGGTTTTGGGTTCGTCCGCCTTGCCGATGGGTCCGGCGAGGCCTTCTTGCACGCTTCGGTCCTGGCTGCCGCCTCCCTGCCCAACCCGGTCGAGGGCACGACGGTCGTCTGCGATCTGGCCCAGGGCGCCAAGGGTCCCCAGGTCGTCGCCATCCACTCCGCGACGCCGCCGGAAACCCCGCCGGCGCCGCGGGCCCGCAACCAGCGACCGCCTCGCCCCACCGCCTCGGCCATCCAGCCGTCGGCCCAGCCCGAGGATGGCGGCGAGCCTCTCGTCCGTGCGCCCAAGCCGCAGCGCGAACGCCGCGAGCGTCAAGTCGAGCCCGCCGGGCCCGCCACCATGGCCTACGGCACCGTGCGCTGGTACAACCTGGACAGCCAGTCCGGCCTGATCGAACCGTGGGAAGACGGGGCGACCGTTTATTTCGACCGCGCCACCCTGCGTCAGTCCGGCCTGGACATCGTCGCCGACGGCGAAGACGTACGGTATCTGGCCGTCGGGTCGGAAGATGCGCCGGTCGCGCAACGCGTCGAACTGATCTGACAGCAGGCCGCTGCCGGAAAAGCAATGCCGTGCGGAGACCCTGACGGGCCCTCCGCACGGCCATTTGCGCTTGTTTCGATCAGAACCGCGTCGATAGGGTGAAGAAAACACGTGGGGCGCGGTCCTGCGTGCCGAGGGGCGTGGCGATGAAGGGCTTCGCCACCTCCACGCTGCCGTCGATCCGCCGGAACACGCCGAAACGCAGGCCGATACCGGCCGAAGCGAGAGAGCGGCGGCCATGGCGCGTGCCGCCTTCATAGTTGTAGACCGCGCCGTAGTCGCTGAAACCATAGGCGACGGCGTAATCCAGCCCCTCCTCCTGCACCGGCAGGATATATTGCAGCTCCGCCCGTCCGGCGAAGCCGCTGTCGCCGGTGAGTTCCGACGGATCGAAGGCACGGCCGTACTGCTTGCCACCCACGCCGTATTCCTCCGACGACAGCAATTGGTCGGGGCTGTATTGCGCTTCGCCGGACAGCGCCAGGATCAGCGAGTCGTCCAGCGGCTGGTTGCGCTGGGCCGAAACCAGCAGCTTGCGGAAATCACTGCGCCCGCCGCTGCGCGTCAGGTTGGCGCTGCCGGAGGAGGTGGAGTTCAGGATGTCCAGGCCCTTGGACAGTTCCGCCGTCAGCAGGTTCGTGCCGCCCCATCCGTCGGCGAAGTCGTAGGAGACATTGGCGGCAACGATGCGCAGACGGTCCTGCGAGAGCTTGTCGCCGAGCACATCGGTGCGGCTGTCGCGGATGGTGAAGCTGACGCCGGCCCGCAGGGTCTGCGCCCGGCTCCGGATGAAGGGATGCGCCACCGCGATGCGGGCGGAACTCGTCAGGCTGTAAAGCTCCAGCGGACGCACGCTGTCGCCCGGCTCCGACCAGGAGCGGCGGGCGCCATACTCGATGGTCGTTCCCTCGGCATCCACCGGCACCAGCTGGCTCACGTCGAAGAAGCGCAGTTCGCGCACCTGCGGGGTGACGATGCCCTGCGCGGTGGTGCGCTCGAACAGGCCGAGCTGGTCCTCGACGCTGGCGACGCCGGTCAGTTGCATCGGCCCGACCGAGCGGGTGCCACGGTTGTCGAGCGACAGGAAACCGTTGAAGGGCGTGCGCTCCAGGGCCAGCGTCAGGCGCGAGGCGCCGGGAGTGTCGGGAGAAGCCTCCAACACCGTCTTCACCGCCACGCCGGGGAGATCGTCGGCCAGCAGGACGTAGCGCTCCATGTCCGCCATGCGCAGCGGGCGGGAGGCCCTGATCTTCTCCCCCATCCGGCGCAGCAGGTCCAGCCGGTCGGATGCCTCGCCCTGGACCACCACGTCGCTGACATAGCCCTCCACCACCTGCAGGCGGACGATGCCGTCGCGGATGCGCTGGGCCGGCACCACCGCCTGCGACAGCACATAGCCGTCGTTGCGATAGCGCGCGGTGATCGCGTCGCGGATCGCGTAGAGGTCGGCAAGCGTCACCGGCTTGCCCAGCTTGTCGCGCCACAGGGCGGATAGGCTGTCGGCGTCATAGACGCTGTTGCCGTCGATGCGGATCTCGCTGAGCGTCAGCGTGATGCGCTCGGCGTCGCGGGGCGGCGGAGCCTTTTCCGGCTCCGGCATCTCGAGTTCCGGGACGGACTGCGGCACGACCGGACGCTCGAAGCGCTGCTCCAGCCGGTTGGGGTCGAGCGAAGGCGGCAGAACCGGCGGAACCGACTGCGCCAGCACCGGCAGCGGAACGGCGGCGCCGGCCAGCAGCAGGGCGGACAGGCGGGCAAGGCGCAGGGCGGAACAGGGAACGGAACGGGGCATGGCGGAGATCGCGGTCCTGGGAAGGGCTGCTTCAGGGCTGATTGAAAGCTACTTGTCGGTGAGCGCGGTCACGCCGGCCCAGCCGGGTTCGGCGGGATGGCCGACGCGCTTTTCCGCCTTGTGCAGCATCGCCAACGCGGCGCCGTCGCCGGCCACCAACGCGCGGAAGCCGGATGCCGCCGCCTCGAAGCGGCCGGCGCGCCAATGGTCGAGGGCCGCGGCGTAGGCGGCGCGCTGGGCGCGGTCCTCCGGATCGGCGCGGCGGGCCTCGGAGAGCGGCTCGAACACCTCGACCGGTTCGCTGCGGCCGACCACCTGAACGATGTCGAGGGCGCGGAAGGTCTCCGGATCGCCATGGTGGCGCACGGTCTCGCCGCTGACCATCAGAGCGGTGTTGTAGTATTTGTTGGCCCCTTCAAGGCGGGAGGCCAGGTTCACCGTATCGCCCATCACCGTGTAGTTGAAGCGGCGGGGCGAGCCGATGTTGCCGATCAGCGCCGGACCGGTGGCGATGCCGATGCGGTTGGAGCCGCGCCCGCTGGAGGTCGCCAGCAAGGTCGGGTCGTCCGCCATCGCCTGACGCATCGCCAGCGCCGCCGCCACCGCAGCACGGGCATGGTTGTCGATGGCATAGGGGGCGCCGAACACCGCCAGCACGGCATCGCCGATGTATTTGTCGACGAAGCCGCCATGCGCCTCGATGATGTCGGTCATCACGGTGAAATAGCGGTTCAGCACGGTGACCAGGGCTTCCGGCTCCATGCCCTCCGACATCTTGGTGAAGCCGGCGATGTCGCAGAACAGGATCGACAGGTCGCGCTCCTCGCCGCCCAGGCTTGGCGACTGGCCCGATGCGATCATGTCGTCGATGAGGGAGCCCGGCAGATAGAGCTTGAAGGCGTTGCGGATGCGCCGCTGGTCGCGGTCCAGCACGGCGAAGCGGAAGCCGAGCGCCAGCGGGAAGACCAGCACCGCCGCCAGCGCTGCCTGCAGATAAGGCAGGACCAGACCGGCCTGGAACAGCTCGACCGCCACGCCGCTCCAGCCCGCCAGCAGCAGGATCAGGCCCGCGGCGGCCACCGGCGGGCGGGCGGCCAGCGTTACCAGGGCGGCGAGCCCGGCCAGCAGCAGGACCAGCGCCGCGGAGATCGGCTTTCCCACCTCGGCCAGCGCATCGCCGGTCATCAGGTTGGAAATGGCGGCGGCGTGGATGTAGACGCCGGGGATGCTGTCGCGGGTGCGGCCGGCGACATACAGGTCGCTCATCACCGGCAGGGCGCAGCGGTCGGGCAGGTTCAGCCCTTCCGGCTTCGTCACCCAGCGGTTGGAGGAGAGCTTGCGGTCCTCCACATCCAGCACGGTACCGACCATCACCGCCTTGCCTTTGAAATGCTTGGCGAAATAGTCGACCTTGCCGGCTTCGGCGCAGGCGAACAGGTCGGCAAGAGAATAGGTCGGGATGGCGCCGGGCACCGTGGCGTGGTTGACCAGCAGCCGGTTGCCCTCCCCGCCCGGGAGCCGGTAGCCGGCGAGCGTGGCGGAGCCGTCCGCCCCCCGTTCCAGCGGCGCCTTCAGCGCGCGGGACGCCACCTCCACCGCCATGCCCGGCTCGGCCTTCTGCTTACCGTCGGGACCGGTCACGGCCAACGTCAGCGGCACGCGGCGCAGCACGCCGTCCGGATCCTCGACCAGATTGACCGAACGGACGTTGTTGACCCCGGCGGCGATCATGTAGCCGCGGTAGGGCATCAGCGGGTCGCTCTGGTGCTGCACCTTGGCCAGCACCAGCCGGCCGTCCTTGCCGCCGCGGCGCAGGGTCAGCAGATAGTCGCGCTCGAAGCCCGGGATCAGCGTCTCGACCGAGGTCGGATGGACAAGGTCGAGGCCGATGGCCGCCGCCCCGCCGTCCAGCATCGCCCCCAGCACGGTACCCAGCCGCGGCCCCCACAGCGCCTGCGGCGTGCCGGCGAAGGGCGGGCGGCGGTAGGTCTCCTCGTCGATGCCGACCACGACCACCGGCGACGGGTCGGGCGCCGGCCGCGGGCCGTGCAGATGCTCGCGCAACCAATAGAGGCTGTCGATCGACGGTCCCTGCAGGGATGGGGAGGCTGCCAGTGCCAGAAGCCCGGCGAGGACCGGTGCGACGGCGCCGAGCAGGACCAGCCTCACGCGCCGGGGCAGTTTCATCGTCGGCAGCCTCACGTCCGGCCGGTCAGAAACGGATCAGGCGGCCGAGAGCCGGGCCGCCGCCGGCGACCGCCTTGTCGTCGATCTTGACGACGAAGGACTTCTGCCCGGCCGAGACCTTGTAGAGGCCGCCGGGTTCCAGCCCAGTGCCCTGCTTGGCGGTGTCCAGCGTCGTGCCGGGAACGTTGACCGTGGTCAGCGCGATGCCCTGCATGTCCAGCCGGTCGATGGTGACCGGACCGGGAGCGGACAGGATCAGCACCGGATGGGTCTTGAACAGCGTGAGGTCCGGCTTGGGCAGCGGCGCCTTCATGCCCGGCAGGGCGATGGGCGCGCTGCGGAAGACGGTCACCCCCGCCTTGCCCGCCTCGTTCGAGGCCAGCAGAAGCTTGCCGCCGTCGCAGGGCAGCGTGTGGCGGTCGATGGTTCCGCCCTGCACCGCCGACTCGCGGGCACCGACCGTCACCGAACCGCCGGTGATCGTCTCGTTCACGCAGGATTCCAGATAGCTCAGCGTCAGCGTCTGGCCGGACTTCAGCGCCAATGTGCGGCCGGCCGCCAGATAATCCATCGGCTGCACGCCGTCGACGCCGTCCGACACATCCTCCACCAGCGCGGTGGGAGAGGCACCGGCGGCGGCAGCAGGGGCCGGATCGGCGGCGAGCGCAGCCGGAGATGCGGCCAGCAGCAGCAGGGCACCGGCGGCAAGCGCGCGGACGGGCATCTGGAACGCGACGGACATGGAAACGGCCTCCCGGTCAATGCAACGGGGCATACCTGTTGCGGACGGATTCAATATGGCTGTGTACCCTTTAGCGAAGTTACCGAGTTACTTCAAATCCAATACGTCGGCCCGACATCCCATTGCCAGTAAAGCCGGCCCTACAACCGGCGCGAGATTGTCATAAATTCGCAACGAACCCGCCATTCCGGAGTCATCAGCCAACGTTATTGTACGCGTCCCGCGCCCAGGCGACCGATCCGGTCGCGGCGGTCGGGACGGGCATCAAAGGGGCGTCGCGACCGATCATGGGCACCGAACACATCGTCCGCTCCTTCGCGCAGGAACTCCAGCGCCTGTCGAACCTCGTGACCCAGATGGGCGGGGTGGCCGAGGCGCAGGTGGAGGCCGCGGTGAAGGCGGTATCGCGCCGCGACGTCGGGCTGGCCTCCCAGGTGATGCAGGCCGACGCCCGGCTCGACGCCTATGAGCGCGACATCGACGCGGAAGCGGTGCGGCTGCTCGCCCTGCGACAGCCGATGGCCCAGGACCTGCGCGAGATCGTGTCGGCCCTGAAGGTCTCCGCCGACCTGGAACGCATCGGCGACTATGCCGCCAACGTCGCCAAGCGGTCGCTGGCGTTGGCCCAGGTGCCGGTGGTGCGTCCGGCCGCCGGCATCCCGCGCATGGGCCGGCTGGTCGAAGCCATCCTGAAAGAGGTTCTGGACGCCTATATCGAGCGCGACGTGGACAAGGCCATCGCCGCCTGGGAACGCGACGAGGAGCTGGATGACCTCTACACCAGCCTGTTCCGCGAGGTCCTGACCTATATGATGGAGGATCCGCGCAACATCACGCCCTGCACGCATCTGCTGTTCATGGCGAAGAACCTGGAGCGCATCGGCGACCACGCCACCAACATCGCCGAGATCATCCATTTCCTGGTGGTCGGCACCCCGCTGACCGTCGTGCGGCGGAAGAACGACGGCAGCAGCTTCGCCGTGGTGTCGCCGGCGATGGCGTCCGCCGGCCGGCCGGAAACAGACCTGCCGGGCGTGCTGGATGACGAGTCCGGACCGGCGGACGCCGGCTGACCGCAACATTCCCCCACGACATCCGCAGCGACACTTTGTCCGGTAAAAGCCGATAGATTCCCGCGGCTTTCCTTATCCGCACCACCTGCGCAGGGGAGATACCGCCGAAGTGCGGGGCTTTTCCGTTTGCATGCGGCGCGGGTGTCGGGTATTAGCCCGCCCCGTGTGTCCGACATTCGCCGCGGCACCCTGTTCCCTGCCTGAAACGAGACGACGCTGGTCATGCCCGCCGACGCATTGAGTTCCGCCCTGCTCCCCGCCGGACTGCACGACGTGCTGCCGTCCGAAGCGGCGCACGAGGCGGCCGCCGTCGAACGCCTGCTGGCGGAATTCGCCGCGCAGGGCTACCGCCGCGTCGATCCGCCGCTGGTGGAGTTCGAGGAGAACCTGCTCTCCGGACCCGGTGCGGCGATGTCCAAGCAGACCTTCCGGCTGATGGACCCGCATTCGCAGCGGATGATGGCGGTGCGTGCCGACATCACCCCGCAGATCGCCCGCATCGCCACCACCCGCCTGAAGAACGAGGCACGGCCGCTGCGCCTGTGCTACGCCGGGCAGGTGCTGCGGGTGAAGGGGTCGCAGCTGCGTCCCGAACGCCAGTTCACCCAGGTCGGCGTCGAGTTGATCGGCGCGCTCGAGGCGGAGGCGGATGCCGAGGTGGTCCTGCTCGCCGTACAGGCGCTGACCGCCATCGGCGTGCCGCACCTGTCGGTCGATCTCTGCGTTCCCACCATGGTGTCGCGCATCTGCGCCGGGCTCGGCCTCGGCGAGGACGAGATCCGGCAGCTGCGCTCCGCGCTCGACCGCAAGGATGCCGCCGCGGTGGCCGCCGTCGGCGGACCGGCGGCGACGCTGCTGGAATCGCTGATGAGCGCGTCGGGTCCTGCCGACCGCGCCATGCAGGCGCTGGCTGCCCTGCCGCTGCCGGAGGGGGCCGAAAAGGACCGCCGCCGGCTAACCGATACGCTGGCCCTGCTGCGCGCGGCGATGCCCGACCTGACGGTGACCGTCGATCTGGTCGAGCATCGCGGCTTCGAATACCAGACCGGCCTCAGCTTCACCCTGTTCTCCCGCGCTGCGGGTGAACTCGGCCAGGGCGGGCGCTACCGCGCCGGGGCGCAGGGAGAGGATCGCGGGGAGCCGGCGACCGGCTTCACGCTGTACATGGATACGCTGCTGCGCGCGGTTCCCTCGGCCAAGGCGCCGGGGCGCGTGTATGTGCCGCACGGCACCGGCTGGGAATCGGCGCGCAGGCTGCGGGCCGAGGGTTGGGTTACGGTGGCCGGGCTCGCCCCGGTGGCCGATGCGGTCGCCGAGGCCAAGCGGCTTCAGTGCGGCCATTGGCTGGCCGGCGGAGACGTCAAGCCGGTCGGATGATCCGGTTTTAGGGTGAACGGACCCCCACGCCGCGCGGATGGTGCCCTGCGGCGGATCGGGCGGTCGAGCGGTTCCTTATCGAAGTTTTGCGGAGACGAGAGATGGCCAACGTTGCGGTGGTCGGCGCCCAGTGGGGCGACGAGGGCAAGGGCAAGATCGTCGACTGGCTGTCCAGCCGGGCCGATGTGGTGGTGCGCTTCCAGGGCGGTCACAACGCCGGCCACACGCTGGTGATCAACGGCGTCGAATACAAGCTGAGCCTGCTGCCGTCCGGCGTGGTGCGCCAGAGCAAGCTGTCGGTCATCGGCAACGGCGTCGTGTTCGACCCGTGGGCCTTCATCCGCGAAGTGAACGCGATCAAGGACAAGGGCGTCTCCGTCACGCCGGAAAACCTGATCGTCGCCGAGAACGTGCCGCTGATCCTGCCGGTGCACAGCGCGCTGGACAAGGCGCGCGAAGAGGCCAAGGGCGCCGGCAAGATCGGCACCACCGGCCGCGGCATCGGCCCGGCCTATGAGGACAAGGTGGCGCGCCGCGCCATCCGCCTGTGCGACCTGACCGACGACGCCGTGCTGGTGGAGAAGGTCGATGCCCTGCTCGCCCACCACAACGCGCTGTTCCGCGCGCTGGGCGCGCCGGAGATGACCCCGGCCGACATCCTGGACCCGCTGCGCGAGATTGCGCCGCAGGTGCTGCCCTACGCCGCGGTCGTCTGGAAGCAGCTGGACGAGCTGCGCCGCGCCGGCAAGCGCATCCTGTTCGAAGGCGCCCAGGGCACGATGCTGGACATCGACCACGGCACCTATCCGTACGTCACCTCCTCCAACACGGTGGCCGGCAACGCCGCCGCCGGCAGCGGCATGGGCCCGCGCGCCGTCGGCTATGTGCTGGGCATCTGCAAGGCCTACACCACCCGCGTCGGCTCCGGTCCCTTCCCGACCGAGCTGAAGGACGAGATCGGCGAACTGATCGGCCAGAAGGGCAAGGAGTTCGGCGTGGTGACCGGGCGCAAGCGCCGCTGCGGCTGGTTCGACGCCGTCATGGTCCGCCAGGCGATCAAGACCGGCGGCATCGACGGCATCGCCCTGACCAAGCTGGACGTGCTGGACGGCTTCGACGAGATCAAGGTCTGCGTCGGCTACCGCCTGGACGGCAAGGAACTGGACTACTACCCGTCCAACGCCGGTGCCCAGGCCCGCGTCGAGCCGATCTACGAGACCTTCGAAGGCTGGAAGGACACCACCCGCGGCGCCCGCTCGTGGGCGGAGCTGCCGGCCCAGGCGGTCAAGTATGTCCGCCACATCGAGGAGCTGATCCAGGCCCCGGTCGCCCTGCTGTCGACCAGCCCGGAACGCGACGACACCATCCTGATGACGGACCCGTTCGCCGACTGAGGCGGCGCCGACTGAGTTGACGGGGAGTTCCCAAGAAGGAAGGGCCGGCGCTTTGCCGGCCCTTTTTCGTATCAAAAAGGCCTGAAGCGCTCAAACAGACCGGGTGAGGCCGCCGTCGACCCGGATGTTCTGTCCGGTGATGTAGCCGCCTCCCGCCGACGCCAGGAAGGCCACCGTCGCCGCGATCTCGTCGCTGCTGCCGTAACGCTGCATGGGCACGCTCTCGCGGCGCTCCTCGGTCGCCGGCAGGCTGTCGATCCAGCCGGGCAGGACGTTGTTCATCCGCACATTGTCCGCCGCGTACTGGTCGGCGAAGATCTTGGTGTAGGCGGCCAGACCGGCCCGCGCGACGGCCGAGGTCGGGAACATGGCGCTCGGCTCGAACGCCCAGGCGGTGGAGATGTTGACGATGGAGCCCGACTTCTGCGCCACCATGATCGGCGCCACCAGCCGGACCGCCCGCACGACGTTGAGGAAATAGACGTCCAGCCCGCGGTGCCAGTCCTCGTCGCTGATCTCCAGCAGCGGCCCGCGCGGGCCATGCCCGGCGCTGTTGACCAGCACGTCGATGCGGCCCCAGCGCTCCATCGCGGCGTCGACCAGCAGCTTCAGGTCGTCGCCTGACTGGTTCGACCCGGTCACCCCGATGCCGCCCAACTCCACGGCCAACGCCTCGCCCTTGCCGGAGGAGGACAGGACTGCGACCTTGAACCCGTCGGCCGCCAAGCGGCGCGCGGAGGCCGCCCCCATGCCGCTGCCCCCGGCCGTGACGACGGCCACCTTCTCTCCAGACATCCCGAACCCTCCTGAAGCCATGTTGGTCCCGCCAACCATAGGGGCGCGGGAACATCGCCTCAAACGCGAATTCTGGATGGGAGGCCGGAGGTCCGCAGCGTCAGATGTCGAAGTTGGCGGCGATGTTGCCGGTGGACTGGCGATGGCGCAGCGCGTCGGCCAGCGTCTGGTTGTCGAGCACGGCGGCGGTGGCGTCGCGGACCTGAACCATCAGCCAGCGGACCGAACAGGTCGCCGTGTCGATGCAGTCCTCGCATGGCCGGAAGGAGGCCTTGCTGGCGCAGGGGATCGGGGCCAGATGGCCGTCGATCAGGCGAATCACCTCACCGAAGGTGATCTGCGCCGCCGGCCGGGCCAGCCGGTATCCGCCGCTCTTGCCACGCTTGGCGAACAGCAGTCCTTCCTTGCGCAACTCCACCAGGATCGCTTCCAGGAATTTGCGCGGGATGTTCTCGCGCTCGGCAATGTCGGCGATCAGGATCAGATCGCCATTGTCCTTCTCCGCCAGCATGATCAGGGCACGCAACGCGTATTTGGCTTTCTGCGACAGCATTCCGGCGGAGTCCGTATTATTTGCGGCGGCGGTTGGTGGGACCGCACCGATCTAAAGCTTCGGTGGTTAACATTTGGTGCCGGCCCGGTATTCCACCCAAAGGCGTGACACCCGGCCGGACTTGCGGACCTTAGCCAGAATCGTCGCCCAATGCGACCGGCTTTGCGCGAATGGTTTGCGACGGCCGCCGCAGGCGCGTTAAGGTCGCGCGGCCTCCGTCGACCCGTTACCCAAGAAGCGCAGAAGGACAGGACATGCAGTACGCCATCGTTCCGGTCACCCCGTTCCAGCAGAACTGCACGGTACTCTGGTGCCCCGAGACGATGAAGGGGGCCGCCATCGATCCGGGCGGTGACCTGGACCGCATTCTGGCAGCCGCGAAGGCCAAGGGCGTGACGCTGGAGAAGATCCTGGTCACCCATGGGCACATCGACCATGCCGGCGCCGTCGCCGATCTGGCCGACAAGCTGTCCCTGCCGATCGAGGGACCGCACCGCGATGATCAGTTCTGGATCGACGGCATGCCGATGCAGAGCCAGATGTTCGGTTTTCCGCCCGTCCGCTCCTTCACGCCCAACCGCTGGCTGGCGGAGGGTGACACGGTGACCGTCGGCAACCAGACGCTGGAGGTCCGCCACTGCCCCGGCCACACCCCCGGCCATGTGGTGTTCGTCCATCGGCCGTCGAAGCTCGCCATCGTCGGCGACGTGCTGTTCCAGGGCTCTATCGGCCGCACCGATTTCCCCAAGGGCAACTACGCCGACCTGATCGCGTCCATCCGCGACAAGCTGTTCCCCTATGGCGACGACATCGCCTTCATCCCCGGCCACGGCCCGATGTCCAGCTTCGGGGAGGAGCGGCTGTACAATCCGTTCCTGAACGACTGAGGCGGAGAGCTACCGCGCAGCTAGCCCCCCGACCCGCCCTTCTTGCCGCCGCCGTCCTGCTTGTTGACGGTGGCCCAGGCGCGCCGCTCGGCCTCGTCGTGGGACACGCCGCGCTTTTCGTAACCTTCTTCGATATGCTCGG
The DNA here is from genome assembly GCF_977007025.2 of Azospirillum largimobile. Classification (NCBI taxonomy): domain Bacteria; kingdom Pseudomonadati; phylum Pseudomonadota; class Alphaproteobacteria; order Rhodospirillales; family Azospirillaceae; genus Azospirillum; species Azospirillum largimobile. Next base: position 147,948 of record NZ_CDRMUA020000004.1, on the reverse strand, counting down.
CCTTGCGCTTCTGCTTGTCGGTGTATTTGTCCTTGTCGCCCTGGGACATCCGATCCTCCTGTCGCAATTTCCCGCTCAACAGCATCGACTGATGGAAGGTTCCTCACCGGATTAGGCTGAATCTCATATCCGGGACCGGACAGTCGGAAAGCGCGTCTTGCCGTGAGCGAGGCTGTCGCCCATCCTTTTCCCAAAGCTTACCGGGGGAGGATCAGGGGTGTTCACACTGTTCAACAGGGGCCGTGCCGTGATGGGTGCGGCGGCGCTGGCGCTGGGCCTGATCGCCGGGGCGGCGCAGGCGGCGGATGCGGTGCGCGTCGGCTCCAAGCTGGATGCGGAAAGCGGACTGCTCGGCACCATGATCCTGCAGATGCTGCAGGCCAACGGCATCCCGACGGAAAACAAGATCCAGCTCGGCCCGACCAAGATCGTGCGCGGCGCGCTGCTGTCGGGCGAGATCGACGTCTATCCCGAATACACCGGCAACGGCGCCTTCTTCTTCAACGTGGACAGCGATCCGGTCTGGAAGAATGCCGGCGCCGGCTATGAGAAGGTCCGGCAGATGGACCAGGAGAAGAACGGCATCGTCTGGCTGAAGCCGGCCCCCGCCAACAACACCTGGGCGCTGGCCGTCCGCCGCGACGTGGCCGACGCCAACAAGCTGAAGACGATGGAGGATTTCGCCAAGTGGGTTTCCGGCGGCGGCAAGGCGAAGGTCGCCGCCTCCGCCGAGTTCGTGGAGAGCCCGGCCGCCCTGCCCTCCTTCCAGCAGACCTACGGCTTCGCGCTGAAGCCCGACCAGATGCTGATCCTGGCCGGCGGCGATACCGCCGCGACCATCCGCGCCGCGGCGGAGCAGACTTCCGGCGTCAACACCGCCATGGTCTACGGCACCGACGGCGCCATTGCCGCACTGGACCTCGTGGTGCTGGCCGACACCAAGGGCGCACAGATGGTGTATGAGCCGGCGCCGACCGTCCGCGCATCGGTGCTGACGGCAAATCCGAAGATCGCCGACCTGCTGAACCCGGTCTTCGCCAGCCTGAACGCGGAAACGCTGCGGGGCCTGAACGCCAAGATTTCGGTGGACGGACAGGACCAGAAGCAGGTCGCCACCGACTACCTGAAGTCCAAGGGCTTCCTGAAGTAAGCCGGTGACGTGACCTTCCGGCTTCCCTTGTACAACCGCGTCGCCCTGCTGATGGTGCTGGCCGCGGCCGTTGCCGCCGTGGCGCTGCCCTTCCTGGGCTTCGCCCCGAACCGGCTGCTGTCCGGCCGGCCGGTGCCGCTGTGGGCCGCGGTGCAGGGTCTGGGCGGCGTGGCCGTCCTGCTGCCGGGGCTGGTCCTGCTGGCGACGCCGTTCCTGCGGCCGACACGCTTCGGGCTCGGCCTGACCGTGGCGGCGGGGGGGCTGTTCGCAGTCGGGCTGGTCTGGCTGGCGGGACACCACGCGACTGCCCTTGCGCAGGGGGCCTCGGCGGCGGCGCGCGCCTCCTTCGCCTCGGGTTTCTGGGTCATGGCGGCGGCGGGGCTGCTGGCGGCGGTCGACGCGGCGCGGCGGATGGGGCTTGGTGCCGTCGGCCGTCTGGCTGTCGGCGGGGCCGTCGCCGCTCTGGTGGCGCTGCAACTGGCAACCGGCCATCTCGACGCGCTGTCGATCCTCAAGGAATACGCCAACCGCCGCGACGTCTTCGCCGATGCCGTGCTGCGCCACGCCATGCTGGTGGCGGCGGCGCTGGTGCCGACGCTGCTGGTCGGCATTCCGCTGGGCGTGGCGGCGCACCGCGTGGAGGCGGTCGGGCGCGCGGTGTTCCCGGTGCTGAACGTCGTGCAGACGGTGCCGTCCATTGCCCTATTCGGGCTGCTGATGGCGCCGCTGGCCGCACTCGGCGCCCTGCTGCCGGGCTTCGGGATCAGCGGGGTCGGGCCGCTGCCGGCGGTGATCGCCCTGACGCTCTACTCGCTGCTGCCCATCGTCCGCAACACCGCGGTCGGTCTCGACGGCGTGCCCGCCCCGGTGCGCGAGGCGGCAAGGGGGATGGGGCTGACGCCGCGCCAGATTTTCCTGCGCGTCGACTTGCCGCTGGCCCTGCCGGTCTTCCTGTCGGGCCTGCGCATCACCGTCGTGCAGGCGGTCGGGCTGGCGGCGGTGGCGGCGCTGATCGGTGCCGGCGGCCTGGGCGCCATCATGTTCCAGGGGCTTTTCGCCAACGCGCTGGACCTCGTGCTGCTGGGGGCCGTTCCCGTCATCCTGCTGGCGGTGGCGGCCGACGCCCTGCTGTCCATCGGCATCGCCGCCGCCACTAGCCACATCGGCCTTTCGCCGGGAAGGAGTGCGCCATGATCGACTTCGAGCGCGTGACCAAGCGCTTCGGCTCCTGGACGGCGGTGGACACCGTGTCCTTCACCGTGGCGGAAGGCGAGTTCCGGGTGCTGATCGGCCCGTCCGGATCCGGCAAATCGACGGTGCTGCGCATGATCAACCGCCTGATCCCGGCGGATGAGGGCGCGATCCGCATCGACGGCGAGGACATTGCCTCCCTGAGACCGGAGGAACTGCGCCGCCGCATGGGCTACGTCATCCAGTCGGTCGGCCTCTTCCCGCATTGGACGGTGGAGCGCAACATCGCCACCGTCCCCGCCCTGCTCGGCTGGCCCAAGGTGCGCATCCGCGACCGGGTGACGGAACTGCTGGAACTGCTGAACCTCGACCCGCGCCGCTACCGCTCCGCCTATCCGCACCAGTTGTCCGGCGGGCAGCAGCAGCGCGTCGGCGTCGCCCGCGCTCTGGCGGCGGAGCCGCGCATCCTGCTGATGGACGAGCCGTTCAGCGCGCTCGATCCCATCACACGCGCCAGCCTGCAGGCGGAACTGTCGGCCATCCACCGCCGCACCGGCACCACCGTGGTCTTCGTCACCCACGACATGGACGAGGCCTTGCGGCTGGGCGACAGCATCGCGGTGATGGACCATGGCCGCCTGATCCAGTGCGCCACCCCGCTGGAGATCCTGACCCGCCCGGCCAGCCCGCTGGTGCGCGACCTCGTGGGGCGGGAGGAGTGGGGGTTGAAGCGGCTGGCGGTGGAGACGGCCGGCGACCGCGCCCGTCCGCAGGAACGCGTGGGCGGCGAACCGCTGCCGTCCGAAACCCCGCTTCACCGCGCCCTGTCGGAAATGGTCTCCCGCGGGGCCGAGCGGCTTCCGGTGGTGGACGGCGACGGCCAGCCCGCCGGGGTGCTGCACCTGTCCGACCTCGTCCGTCCCACGTCCGATGGAACCTTGCCGGACCGGGCGGCATGACAGTCGCCGGCATGGCCCCGCGGGAGTTCCTGACCGACCGGCTGATGCTGGGGCTGGTGGCGCTGGTGGCGCTGGTGCTGGGCATGCCATCGCTGAAGCCTCTGTTCGCCACCCTCTACCCCGGCCTCGACCGCCCGCTCTACGAGGCGGAAAGCTTCGTCCGCCTGACGTTGGACCATATGATTCTGGTCGGCCTCTCCAGCCTCGCCGCCATCCTGCTGGGCGGCGGGGCCGGCATCGCCGTCACGCGCCCCTGGGGGCGGGAGTTCCGCGGCCTTCTGGAAACCGTCGCCACCATGGGCCAGACCTTCCCGCCGGTGGCGGTGCTGGCGCTGGCCGTGCCGGTGATGGGCTTCGGCCCCGAACCGGCGCTGATCGCGCTGACGCTCTACGCCCTGCTGCCGGTGGTGGAGAACACGGTCGCCGGGCTGGACGGCGTTTCCCCCGCGGTGCTGGATTCCGCCCGCGGTCTCGGCATGGGACCGGCGGAGGTGCTGTTCAAGGTGGAGCTGCCGCTGGCCGCCCCGGTGATCCTGGCCGGCGTGCGCACCGCCGTCATCATCAATGTCGGCACCGCCGCCATCGCCTCCACCGTCGGGGCCAAGACCCTCGGCCTTCCCATCATCGTCGGGCTGAACGGTTCCAACCAAGCCTACGTCATCCAGGGCGCTATGATCGTTGCCGCACTTGCGGTGGTGATCGATGCCGGGTTCGACCGGCTGGCCGGATGGCTGACACGCTGGTCGCGGCGCTGAAAAATCGATATAATTCAGATAATTATATCGACCGAGACACTTAATGATCTTTTAGCATTCCGGTAAGAAACAGTTAGTACCCGAAGTTCGATTAGCATGCCTATGGTCGTTTCCGAACACGGACCGTTCGGAATGCAACATCGCGGCAGGCCTTGCCGCTTGCGCAAAGAAGAATCCCCGCATCCGACCGGTCTCCGAATTCAGGGAGACCACCATGAGCATTCATCCACTGGACCCCGTCCAGGCCCTGGAACGCATGATGCTGATCCGGGCCTATGAAGAGACGCTGATCGACCTGCATGGCCGCGGGCGCGCCGCCGGCACCTGCACCTCGGTGGGACAGGAGGCGCCGGCCGTCGGTGTCGTATCCGCACTGACTGCCGACGACCTGATCCTGACCAACCACCGCAGCGCCGGCCATCTGCTGGCCCGCGGTGCCGATCCGGGCCGCATGCTGGCGGAGGTGATGGGAAAGCGCGACGGCTATTGCGGCGGCAAAAGCGGGTCGCTGCACATCTCCGCCAAGGATCTGGGCGTCGTGCTGACCTCCACCATCGTCGGCGGCGAGCTGGCGCTGGCGACCGGTGTCGGGCTGTCGCGCAGCATGCTGAACAAGCCGGGCATCGTCGCCTGCTTCTTCGGCGACGGCGCCGCCACCGAAGGGCGTTTCCAGGAATCGCTGAACCTCGCCGCGGTGTGGAAGCTGCCGATCCTCTATGTCTGCGAAAACAACCAGTGGCAGGCCTTCGTCCACCGCAAGGAAACCATGCTGGCGGACGGGATCGCCGGCCATGCCGCGGCCCTGGGGGTGGAGAGCGCCGTGGTCGACGGCAACGACCCGCTGGCGATGTTCGACGCCGCCTGCACCGCCATCGACAGCATCCGCCGCACCGGCAAGCCCTTCCTGCTGGAAGCGATGACCTACCGCCTGCGCGGCCATTTCGAGCCCGACGACCAAGCCTATGTCGACCGGACCGAACTGGCCCACTGGCGCGACCGCGACCCGATCCTGCGCCTTCGGGCAAAGCTGGAACACGAAGGCCGCCTGAGCGCCGACGGCATCGCCGCCATCGAATCCCGCGTCCGCGCGACGATGGAGGCCGCGACCGCCTTCGCCGACGCCAGCCCCTATCCGGGCCCCGACGCCCTGACCACAGACGTCTACGCCTGAGCGGAGGCCAGCAATCATGACCACCATGACCGTCAACGACGCGATCTCCGCCGCCCTGGCCGAGGAGATGCAGCGCGACCCCACCGTGATGATCTTCGGCGAAGGCGTCGCCACCAAGCGCCGCGACCTGCTGGAGCGGTTCGGCGCCGCCCGCGTCCGCAACACCCCGCTGGCGGAGGGCATCATCGCCGGCACCGCCGCCGGGGCCGCCGCCACCGGCCTGCGCCCGGTGGTGGACCTGCTGTTCGCCCCCTTCCTCTGCTATGCCATGGACGAGATCGTCAACAGCGCCGGCAAGCTGCGCTACATCTCCGGCGGGCAGTTCAGATTTCCGATGGTGGTGCTGGCGATGACCGGCGCCGGCTGGGGCGTCGGCGCCCAGCACAACCACAATGTGGAGAGCTGGTTCGTCCACAGCCCCGGCCTGAAGATCGTCATGCCCTCCACCCCCGCCGACTTCAAGGGGCTGATGAAATCGGCGATCCGCGACGACAACCCGGTGCTGGTCTTCGCCGACATCGCGCTCGGCTACAGCACCGGCGAGGTGCCGGAGGACGCCGACGCCATCCCGCTGGGCAAGGCGGCGGTGCGGCGCGAGGGTCGCGACGTGACTCTGGTGTCCTACGCCAAGACCGTCGGCACCTGCATGGCCGCCGCCGACACGCTGGCCGCCGCCGGCATCGACGCAGAGGTGATCGACCTGCGCAGCCTGAAGCCGCTGGACGAGGCCGCCATCCTGCGCTCCGTCGCCAAGACCGGCCGTCTGGTGGTGGTCCATGAGGCGAGCCGCCTGTGCGGCGTCGGCGCGGAGATCGCGGCTCTGGTGGCGGAGAAGGCCTTCACCAGCCTGCGCGCGCCGGTGCTGCGCCTGACCGGCCCCGACGCCCCGGCCCCGGCGAGCTTCCCACTGGAGCAGGCCTTCGTCCCACAGGCCGACGCCATCGTCGCGGCCGTCCGCTCGCAGATGGGCGGCTGACGCCGCGCCCGATACCCCGCCATATTCCTTTCCCCGGAGCACACCCCGATAATCCGCCAGACCCTGTCCGCCCTGCTTCTTTCCGCGACCCTCGCAAGTCCTGCCCTGGCCGACGACGCGGTCGCCCGCGGCAAGTATCTCGTCACCGTGATCAGCTGCGGCGACTGCCATACGCCGGGCCATCTGCTGGGCAAGCCGGACCTCGCCCGCGCGCTGAGCGGCTCGGATGTCGGGTTCGAGATCCCCGGCCTCGGCGTCTTCCACGGCTCCAACCTGACCCCCGACAAGGAGACCGGGATCGGCAATTGGACCGAGGAGCAGATCGTCACCGCCATCCGCACCGGCAAGCGGCCGGACGGGCGCATGCTGGCGCCGGCCATGCCCTGGATGTCCTTCGCCGCGCTCAGCGACGAGGACGCCCGCGCCATCGCCGTCTATCTGAAAAGCCTGCCCCCGGTCGCCAACAAGGTCGCCGGCCCCTTCGGTGCGACCGACAAGCCGTCGGGCTTCGTCATGCGGATCTCGGCCCCGCAATGACAGTAAATTTCGTATAGCAAAACTATATTCCGAAAACTTGAATTCGCCGGATGGTCTGCTAGACTGACCGTCCGCGGGCCGATGTGCCCTGATTCAAGGCTTTTCGGAGAGCGCCGATGCCGTCCCCGGCCCAGACTGAAGCGGTTCCGTCCCATCCTGTCCAGTACGCGCGCCAGGGGCGCGTCGGCGTCATCACCGTGGACTATCCGCCGGTGAACGCCGTCGGCCATGGCGTGCGCAGCGGGCTGGTGGCGGCGCTGGAGGCGGGGCTCGCCGATGGGGAGGCGGAAGCGCTTCTGCTGGTCTGCGCCGGCCGCACCTTCATGGCCGGGGCGGATATCCGGGAGTTCGGCAAGCCGTCCGCACCGCCGACCCTGCCGGAGGTGGTGGCGCGCCTCGACGCCTCGGCCAAGCCGGTGATCGCCGCCATCCATGGTACGGCGCTCGGCGGCGGGCTCGAGGTGACGCTGGCCTGCCATGTCCGCGTCGCGCTGAGATCCGCCAAGCTCGGCCTGCCGGAGGTGAAGCTGGGCCTGCTGCCCGGCGCCGGCGGCACCCAGCGGCTGCCGCGGCTGATCGGCGCGGCCAAGGCGCTCGACATGATCCTGACCGGCGACCCGGTGAGCGCGGAGGAGGCCTTGGCCATCGGCCTCGTCGATGCGGTGGAGGACGGCAATTCGCCGCTTGATGCCGGTCTGCGCGCCGCCAGCCGGCTGCTCGCGGAAGGGCGGATGCCGCAGCCGGTCAGCGCCCGTACCGACCGCATCGCCGGCACCGATCCCGCCCTGTTCGCAGCCAAACGGGCGGAACTGGCGAAGCGTCAGCCGCACCTGTTCTCTCCCCACCGGATCGTCGATGCGGTGGAGGCCGCCGTCACCCTGCCCTTCGCCGAAGGCACGGCGCGCGAGCGGGAACTGTTCCTTGCCTGCATGGACTCGCCCCAGCGCGCCGGCCTGATCCACGCCTTCTTCGCGGAGCGCGAGGTGGCGAAGGTCCCCGGCCTGCCCGCCGGCACGCCGACGCGCGACATCCGCAAGGTCGGGGTGATCGGGGCCGGCACCATGGGCGGCGGCATCGCCATGTGCTTCGCCAATGCCGGCATTCCGGTGGTGCTGGTGGACAGTGCGCAGGAGGCGCTCGACCGCGGCACCGCCGCCATTCGCCGCAACTACGAATCCACCGCCCGCAAGGGCCGGCTGACCGCCGCGCAGGTGGAGGAGCGGATGGGGCTGATCCACCCCACCCTGTCCTATGGCGACCTCGCCGACGCCGATCTGGTGGTGGAGGCGGCGTTCGAGAGCATGGAGGTCAAGCAAACCATCTTCCGGATGCTGGACGAGGCCTGCAAGCCGGGCGCGATCCTCGCCACCAACACCTCGACGCTGGATGTCGACGCCATCGCTGCGGCGACCGGCCGGCCGCAGGACGTGCTGGGCATGCATTTCTTCAGCCCGGCCAACGTCATGCGCCTGCTGGAGGTGGTGCGCGGCGCCCGCACCTCCGACACCGTGCTGGCGACGGTGATAGGACTGGCGCGGCGGATCGGCAAGGTGGGCGTGGCGGTCGGCGTCTGCTACGGCTTCGTCGGCAACCGCATCCTGCACCAGCGCGGGCGCGAGTCGATGGCTCTGGTCGAGGAGGGCGCCAGCCCCGAGCAGGTCGACCGCGTGCTGACGGAGTTCGGCTTCCCGCTCGGCCATTTCTCGATGACCGACCTTGCCGGCATCGATGTCGGCTGGCGCATCCGCGAGGAGCGCCGCAAGGCCGGCGATCCCGAGGCGCAGGCGCCCAACTGGCTGGACGTGCTGGCCGAACGCGGCCGGTATGGCCAGAAGACCTCCGCCGGGGTCTACCGCTACGAACCCGGCAGCCGCACCCCCATTCCCGATCCGGAGGTGGCGGCGGTGATCGAGGAGGACCGCCGCCGCCGCGGCATCACCCCGCGTGCCGTCAGCGACGAGGAGGTTCGCGAACGCTGCCTCTACGCCATGGTCAATGAAGCCGCCAAGATCCTGGAGGAAGGCATCGCCGCAAGGCCGGTCGACATCGACGCCATCTGGCTGCACGGCTACGGCTTCCCGTCCTGGCGCGGCGGCCTGCTGTTCTGGGCCGACCGCGAAGGGCTGGGCAAAATCGCCGCAGCCGTGCAGCGTTACCACCGGGACATCGGCGGACCGCAATGGCGCCCGTCCACTTTGCTGCTGCAACGGGCGGCGGACGGACAGCCGATCGGATGCTGAATCCGGAATATGGATTACAGCCCCGAAACTAGTTTGTGTTACCGATTGTTAGGAATCTTCCCTATACTCTTCCCACGGAGCCGCTCCACCGGCCCCCACCCGTCCCCCCAGGCGGCGGAACCGGCGGAGCGGTCCTGAAACGGCCCGGACCTGATCGAAGGGGAAGAGCATGAAGGACATCACCGTCGCAGCCACCGACTGGGGTCTCCACGCCGTCGCCTGCACCGGCCTTCCTCTTGCTCCCCCCTCCGCCTGGCTCGGGACGCTGCGCAACGTGCTGTCCGGCGCCGGCACGGGCTCCCGCCTGTTCCTGGATTTGCGGGAGGTCGGCAAGTCCCCCCTGCCGCCGTCCCACCTGGGAGCATTGGCGTCGGTCCTGGCCCAGGCCGGGTTCAGTGCGGTTCTGGTGCCGGACCTCCGGCTCGGCCACGCGCTGTGCGATGCGGTCCGCCGCAGCGGCGGCACGGGCGCCAGCGAGACGGCCACCGGCCTGCGCGTCCTCTTCACCGAGGGCCGCGACCGGGTCGCCATCGCCGCCGCCTACCAGTGGCTGCTGAACGGCCGGGAGCCTGCGGATGCCCTTCGGGTGTCCGATGGCCGCCCGTCGGTTCTGGCCTTCCCCGTCACCGCGGCGCATCGGCCGGCGACCTCCCCCGGTCGATCCGATCTGCGCCACGCCTGCTGACGGTTTTCCCGTAACGGCTGTTTCGTATCCGTTTTTCCTGCAGTCATCGTCGTCTCACCTGCCTTTTCGCCCCGGCCGGACTCACCTCCCGCCGGGGCTTTTTATTGCAGCCGCATTTTCCCCGAAAAAACCGCGCCAGCTTTCGCCGGGCGTTCCGTGGATAGCCACAGAACGAACGGGGCGGCGCCTGACCGTCGCCCATTCCAGAACGACATCGGCCCGAACCGCCGCGAAATCCCGCCCGGATTCCGCGAACGGGCCGCGATTGGGTGGAGAAGGCGATGCTGGTCGATTCTGTCAGCTCTACAACCTTGACGGCCACGACGAGCTCCTCGTCCAACAGTTCCTCAACGAGCAGTTCTTCGGGCTCGCTGGTCGAAAACTACCAGTCCTTCCTCACCCTGCTTCTGAAGCAGCTGGAGGTCCAGGACCCGACCAACCCGGTCGACGCCAGCACATACACCACCCAGCTGGTCCAGCTCGCGTCGCTGGAGCAGCAGATGTCGATCGGCGACAAGATCGACGAGCTGACCAGCACGGTGTCGGACCTCAGCACCTCCCTGACCTCCGCTCTGGGCTCCACCAGCAGCGCCATCAACTACTACGGGCAGACGGTCGAGGCGGAAGGCTCCACCACCCCGCTGCAGGACGGCGAGGCGACCTGGGAATACGACCTGGAGTCCACCGCCGCCTCGGTCAAGCTGACCATCACCGATTCCAGCGGCAACACGGTCTACAGCGACGTCAGCTCCTCCACCGCCGCCGGCACCCATGAGGTGACCTGGGACGGCGTCGGCACCGACGGCAGCAGCTACAGCAGCGGCACCTACACGCTGTCGATCACCGCGCTCGACGCCAACGGCAACGCCATCGACACGACGACGCGGTTCAAGGGCACCGTGACCTCGGTCGACAGCTCGTCCGGCACCGCGGTGCTGAGCGTCGGCGGCGTCAGCGTGTCGGCCGACGACGTGCTGTCGGTGTCCTGACCTCCCCTCCCCTCCCCGAACACCAGACGACAGGTGCCGCGATGAGCATCACCAGCGCCATGTACAGCGCCACGTCCGGGCTGACCGCCCAGAGCAAGGCGCTCGCCAGCATCTCCAGCAACATCGCCAATTCCAGCACCACCGGCTTCAAGGGCACCGTCACCGAGTTCACCTCCTACATCAACAAGACCACCACGGTCGACGAGCAGGTCGGCGGCGTCATCGCATCGAACACCCGAAGCATCAGCAGCCAGGGCGAGATCGAGACGTCCAGCGTCACCACCAACCTGGCGGTGAACGGCGAGGGCTTCTTCGTGGTGTCGGACGACACGGCGGACGGCGGGACCTACTTCACCCGCAACGGCTCCTTCAGCACCGATTCAGACGGGTATCTGGTGAATTCGGAGGGCTACTATCTCTCCGGCTGGAAGCTGGACGACAGCGGCAATGTGAGCGCAAGCAACAAGACCTCCGTCGACAGCCTGGAATCCATCAACCTGTCCAACATCAAGGGAACGCCGAAGGCAACCTCCACCCTGGGGATCGAAGCCAACCTGCCGTCCGATGCCGAGACCGGCGACAGCTTCACCTCCGACGTCGAGATGTTCGACGCGCTGGGCAACAGCCACTCCGTCACCATGACCTGGAGCAAGACCGCCGACAACACATGGTCGGTCAGCGCGTCCAACCCGGTCAGCTCGGACGACGGTACGACCACGACCGGCACCATTTCCGGCTTCCCGATCACGATCGAGTTCAACGAAGACGGGTCGCTGGCCGGCGCCACCCAGAACGGCACGGCGGTCGATCCCTCCGCAATCGCCTTCTCCGTCACCGGATGGACGACGGGCGCCGGCGACAGCAGCGTCTCGATGGATCTCGGCACCGCCGACGGCACCGACGGGCTGACGCAATATGCGTCCGGCGAGGACGATCCGGAGATCGGCGACTGGACCTCGACCCAGGACGGTTACGAACCGGGTTCCCTGACCGGCACCACCATCGACAACGAAGGCGTGGTCCGCGCCACCTTCGACAACGGCGAAACGCGGGCGATCTACCAGATCCCGATCGCGACCTTCGCCAATGCCGACGGGCTGGACAGCGAGAGCGGCACCACCTTCACCCAGACCTACGAGTCCGGCAGCTACCAGCTGCGCACCGCCGGAGACGGCAAGGCCGGCGACATCGAGGCCGGGTCCCTGGAAAGCTCCACCGTCGAGCTGACCGACGAGTTCAGCCGCATGATCGTCGCCCAGCAGGCCTATTCCGCGGCGTCCAAGGTGATGACCACGGCGCAGGACATGCTGGACACGCTGATCTCGATGAAGCGGTGACGCCATGGCCGCCGCACCGGACGAAGGGTTCGCCCACGCCGAAAGCCTGCTGCTGGAACACCGCCGGCTCACGGTGCAGGCGCGGTCGCTTCTGGCCCGCAGCAGCACGCGGGCCGAGCGGCTGGCGATGGCCGACGACCTCATCGCGCTGATCGACCGGCTGGGCATCGAAAAGCGTGCGCTCGCCGCCCGCATCCACCGTGGCCGGGCCGCCAGCGCGGCGGTCAGCGCCTATGGCAAGGCGTTGGCGGCGCGGCGGTAAGGGCAGTCGACGCCGCCCCTCCTCCCGAAAATTCCGCGCCAGCTTTTCCCTCTCCCGCCGTGGAACCTGACATCCACACCCCGGAGCCTACGCCATGGCGCTCAAGCACACCCTGCGCAAGCCCGCCCAACCGAAATCCGAAACGGCGAAATCCGAAACGGCGAATTCCGAGACGCCCAAGCTCAAGCTGACGAAGGCTGAACCGCGGACGGCATCCGCAATTCCGGACACGCCCACGATCTTCCTGCGCGTCGACGCGGTGGTGGTTCTGGAGGGCTTCGTCGTCGAACTGGATCGCGCGGCGGCGCGGGCGGAGGCGGCGGTGCGCGAAGGCCGGCCGCGCGACGCGCTGCTGGCGGCGGGCGACATGCAGACCCTGCTGATGGCCTGGAAGGACCGGCTGACCGATGCGCTGGCCCAGGCGCGCAGCAAGCGCGTCGCCCCGGCCGTGCGCGGCGCGGCCAAGGCCGCCGCCGGGCAGGTGCTGCCGACGCTGGCTGCCCGCATGCGGGTGATGGAGGCGCAGATCAAGGTTCATCGTGCCCGCCAGAGCGCCATCGGCGCCGCCCTGCGCGCCGCCTCCACCGCCCCCGCCGGCGTCTACGGCGTCGCCTACGGTCCCGGCGCGCGGTGCGGCGCAAGGGTGGCGAAGCGCACCACCGGCCACGCCGTCGGCGTGACGGTCTGACACCGCAACGAAGGAGAGGGAGGCCGCGCCATGTCGCTTCGCGTCGCCAGTTCCATCGCCACATCGGCATTGCGCACGTCCGAAGTCGGGATGGCCGTCGCCTCCTCCAACGTCGCCAACGCCGATACCGAGGGCTACACCCGCAAGACGTCCTCGACCATCACCCGCGACACGGGAACCGGCATCTCCAGCGTCGACGTGACCTCCGTCTCCAGCAACGTCGACCGCTATCTGCTGAAGACCATCGTGTCGGCGCAGTCGGACCTCGGCTATGCCGAAACGCGCGACGGCTACCTCGACCAGATGCAGTCGGCCCTGGGCAGCGTGACGGCGGACGAGGAGAGCACCGGCACCGACATCAGGTCGATGATCGACGCGCTGGCCGACACGCTGGGCACGCTCGCCACCTCCCCGGCAAGCGAGAGCGCCAAGGCGGCCACCGTTCAGGACCTGTCCGATCTGGCGGAGACGCTGCGCAACACCTCCTCCACCATCCAGTCGCTGCGCGCCCAGGCCGACGACGAGATCGCCACCACCGTCGACACCATCAACGAGACGCTGAACAGCATCGACGACCTGAACGACCAAATCGTCCGGGGCAAGGCGCTGGGCCAGAACGTCACCGACCTGGAGGACCAGCGCAACACCGCGCTGAAGAGCCTCGCCTCGAACCTCGATGTCACCTATCAGGTCGACGACAGCGGGCTGATGCGCATCTCCACCGCGTCGGGCAAGTCGCTGCTCGACAGCGCGGTGCACGAGCTGTCCTACACGGCGGCCTCGTCGGTGAGCGCCTGCACGGCCTACAGCGCCAGCGGCAGCAGCGGCTTCAACGGCATCATGCTGAACGGCGTGGACATCACCAGCTCTTTGCTGGGAGGCTCGCTGGGCGCGCTGGTGCAGCTGCGCGACAGCGACCTGCCCGCCCAGCAGGCGGCGCTGGACGAGCTGGCGACGACGCTGATCGACACGATGAACGCCATTCAGAACCAGGGCACCTCCTATCCCGCGCCGCAGACGCTGACGGGAACCGAAACGGTGTCGGCCGGCGATGCGCTGGCGGTGACCAGCGGGACGCTGCGCGTCGCCGTCACCGACAGCAGCGGCACGGCGGCGGAGGTTCTGGACATCGACCTGTCCACCATGTCGACGCTGCAGGACGTGGTGGACGCCATCAACACGATGAGCACCGCGTCCGCCTCGATCTCCGCCGACGGCAAGCTTGTGATCTCCGCCGACAGTTCCAGCAACGGCATCGCGCTCGGCGGCGACGCCAATGACGGGACGACCGGCGCCTTTTCCGACGCCTACGGACTGAACGACCTGCTGACCGGCACTGGCGCCTCCGACATCAAGGTGGCGACGCGCATCGCCGAGGACAGCAGCCTGCTCGCCACCGGCGCCCTGTCCTCCACCAGCGGCCTGACCGCCGGCGACACGGTGCTGGCCAGCGGCGAGGGGTCGGTCGCCAGCGCCCTGTCGGTGGCCTACTCCACCGGCTACGCCTTCGATGCCGCAGGGAGCCTGAGCGCCCGCAGCACCACCTTCGCCGGCTATGCCGGCGCCGTGATCCAGGGAGCGGCCACGCTCGCCGAGAAGGCGGCCACCGCCCTGGATAGCCAGGAAACCTACACCACCAGCCTGGAGACGACCTTCTCGTCCCGGAGCGGCGTCAACGTCGACGAGGAGACGGCTGCGATCTCCACCCTGCAATCCGCCTACGAGGCCGCTGCCGCGGTCATGAAGACGCTGCAGGAGATGTTCGACACGGCGCTGGACATGGTTCAGTAAAGGAGACCGCGATGGAACGGGTCGCGACCTACAACCATCAGAACACGCTCGTCCAGTACATGCTGAAGGCCGAGGCCAAGGTGGCGGCCGAGCAGATCCGGTCGGCGTCCGGCCTGAACTCCACCTATTACAAGGGCATCGCCACCGACAGCAGCCGGCTGGTCAATCTGGAAAGCCATTACCGCCGTCTGGAACAGTATATCGACGAGGGCGAGGTCGTGAACGGCCGCATCCAGTCGATGTATGACGCGGTCGGCAGCATGACCGACCTCACCTCCCGCCTCGGCGCGCTGATCACCGGGCTGCAGGGCGACAACGCCGCCGGCGTCGAAGGCGTGGTGGCGGAAGCCGCCCAGCTGATGGAGGAACTCGCCGGGCTGATGAACACCCGGCAGGACGGCCGCTACCTGTTCGCCGGCGGGCGCACCGACCAGACGGCGGTCGATCTCGACAGCTACACTGCCCAGACCTACCCGTCGAGCGCCGACACCAGCTATTACCAGGGCGATTCCACCGTCACGCATTATCAGGCGGCCGATGATTTCGTGCTGTCCTACGGGGTGACCGCCGACGATCCGGCCTTTGAGAAGGCCCTGCGCGCCTTCAGCCTGATCGCCGGCATGTCGACCGATCCGGTGGACGAGGACCTGCTGGCCGAAGCGACGCAACTGGCATCCGATGCGACCGACGGGCTGACCATCGTCCAGGCCAAGCTGGGTGCCGCCAGCGCGTCGCTGGAGAACACCATCGACCGCCATGTGGACGAGCAGCTGGTGCTGCAGACCCAGGTCGACGACATCCGCAGCATCGACCTGGCCGAGTCCACCACCAGGCTGTCCCAGCTCCAGGCCTCGCTGGAAGCGACCATGAGCCTGATGAAGATCCTCGAAGAGAACAGCCTGTCCGACTACCTGTGACCGCCGCGAAGGCGCGCAAAAAAGCGCTGGCCCGATCGAAAAACCCCGCCAGCTTTCGCCGCGTCCGCCGTGAGTCCCTGTGAGGGTCGCCGAAACGGCCCCGGTTCGATCAGGAGACCAGATCATGCCCGTCATCACGACCAACACGGCTTCCAATTCGGCGCTTCGCTATCTGAACATCAACTCCGAAAACCAGTCGGATTCGGTGTCCAAGATCGCCAGCGGCTCGCGCATCACCAAGGCGTCGGACGACGCGGCGGGCCTCGCCGTCGGCACTTCGCTGCAGTCGGACATCACGGTGCTGAACCAGGCGGCGACCAACGCCTCGCACGGTTCGTCGATCCTGCAGACCGCCGATGGCGGCATGTCCAGCATCTCCGACATCGTCCAGCGCATGCGCTCGCTGGCGACGCAGTCGCTCTCCGGTTCGGTCACCGACAACGAGCGCGCCTATCTCGACGCCGAGTTCCAGCAGCTGCAGGACGAAATCGACGGCATCGCGTCGGGCACCCGATTCAACGACGAATCGCTGCTCGACGGCACCGAGCAGTGGGCGTCGGGCGTCAACTTCCGGGTTGGCACCACCGCCACCGACAACATTACGGTCACCATCGGCAACGTGACCACGACGGGTTTGGGCATCAACACGCTCGATGTCGGCACCTCGGCCACCGCCGCCGCCGCGCTGACGGCGCTCGACACCGCGGTGACCAGCCTGTCGGACGCCCGTGCCGATGTCGGTGCGCTGATCTCGCGCTTCGAGTTCCGCAGCGACATGATCGACACCACCATCGAGAACACCGAGGCGGCGCAGTCCGCGATCATGGACGTCGACGTCGCGGCCCAGCAGTCGCAGCTCGCCTCCGAGAAGGTGCTGACACAGGCGGCCATCGCCGTCCTGTCGCAGGCGAATTCGATGCCGGAAAACCTGCTCTCCCTTCTCCGCTGACGGTTCGCCGACGGTTCGGTGGTCGCCGGTCCGGCGCGCTCGGCACGGCTTCATGCACGCGCAGGGTGCCGCCGGCCGGCGACGGTGAAGCATCGGGGGGATCACCACCGCCATGTCCACAGTCACTTCGACAACCAGCACCACCAGCACGACGGCCGCCGGCACCGGATACTCGGCGCTGACCTCCACCGATTCCGGGACGGGCATCGACTATTCCCTGCTGATCGAGGCGAAGGTCAATGCGCGACTGGTGAAGGCCGACCGGATCGACACCAAGATCACCGCCAACGAGGCGAAGATCACCGCCTACACGGACCTGCAGAATCTGCTGCAGACGGTGAACGAGTCGTTGGACGGTCTGCGCAACCGCAGCAAATCGACCGGCGCCTCCAGCAACCTGTTCAGCCAGCGCGCCGCCTATATCGGCGACGATGACGTGTTCAGCGCCACGGTGGACGACGGTACCGAGGTGGGCACCTATTCGGTGGTGGTGCAGCAGATCGCCACCAGGCACAAGTTCGCCGCCGACGGCACCGGCAGCAAGACCGACGCGCTGGGTTATTCCGGCAGCTTCACGCTGCAGGCGGCGGACGGCACCGCCGTGACCATCTCCATGGACAGCGACGACAGCCTGACCGACCTGCGCGACGCCATCAACGCGCAAAAGTCGACGAGCGGCGTGACCGCCAGCATCGTGCAGGTCAGCGACAGCAGCTATCGGCTGATCCTGACCGCCGACAACACCGGCGAGGAGATCACGTTGACCGACGGCGGCGACGGGGTGCTGTCCTCCCTGGGCCTCACCGACGGCGACGGCGCGATAAAAAACGAGTTGGTGGCGGTCCAGGACGCGATCGTCGAGATCGACGGCGTCACCGTCACCCGCCGTTCCAACACCATCGACGACGCCATCGATGGCGTGACGCTGAACCTGTACAGCGCCAGCCCCGATACGGCGGTCTCCATGGAGATCTCGACCGACCTGTCGTCGATCAAATCCGCGATCACCGATTTCGTCGATGCCTACAACGCCTACCGCGAGTTCGTACTCACCCAGCAGTCGACCACCTCGGACGGCGAGGCGAGCGAGGACGCGACGCTGTTCGCCGACAGCCTGCTCCGCCAGATCACGCATTCGGTGTCGAGCGCGCTGAACACTTCCATCACCACCGACGACGGGACCGTGCTGTCGCTGGCCGCGCTCGGCATCACCTTCGACGGTTCCAACAACCTGGAGCTGGACGAGGACACGCTGAACAGCATCCTCACCAGCGACGTCGACGCCGTGCAGCAGTTGCTCGGCCTCACCATGACCTCGTCGTCGAGCCAGTTGTCGCTGCTGCGCTACGAGACCACGCAGTCGTCGCTGTCCTTCACGCTCGACATCGTCAGGGGCGACGACGGGACGCTGACATCGGCGTCGGTCAACGGCGACAGCGATCTGTTCACCGTCAGCGGCAACCGCATCATCGGTGCCGAAGGCACCGCATACCAGGGCATCGTGCTGGTCTATACCGGCGGCAGCGGCGGCGTCGATGTCGACTTCTCGCGAGGCTTGGCGGACAAGCTGTACGGTGCCATCGATGCGGCGGCGGCCGATTACGACAGCGACCTTGCGACCGCCGTCGACGACCTGGAAGCCCAGGACACGACGCTGCAGAGCCGGTCGGACGACATCCGCACCAGGGCGGAGACCTACCGCAGCACGCTGACCGCATATTACGCCCGGCTGGAGGCCGCCGCCGAAACCGCGGCGCTGCTGCTGAAGCAGCTGACCTACAGCGACGACGATGACGACTGACTTGGGAGGCTCCGGTCGGGGCTCCATCGGGCAGACCTCATCCCCATCACGAGGATCCGGCGCCATGCGCAACTCCGCCTATTCGAAAGCCCTGAACGCCTATGCCGTCGCCAACAGCACGGTGCCGCCGCTGGTCGCCGTGGTGCGGCTCTACGAGCGGGCGATGATCCACCTGCACGCCGCACGCGACGCCGCCGCCGCACGCCGCTTCGACCACCATCATGCGGCCATCCAGCGCGCCGTCATGGTGTTCGCCGGCCTTGATTCCATTCTAATTTTCGACAAATATGAGGATATCGCCTGGACGCTCCGGCGGTTCTACCGCCGGCTGATCGCACAGGCGGGCGCCGCCGCCAGCCGGAAGGATCCGGTTGCGGCCTGCGAGTCACTGATCAGCCAGACATCCTTCATGCTGAAGGCCTGGCAGGCCATCGCCGCAGAACGCGGCGGGCCATCCACTGTCGTCGGTGCCCCGGCCAAAGGGCTGCATGCATCCGTCGTCGGGAGAACGATGGATCATGCTCATGGCGGACTCTCGGCTTGATGCCAGGCGCCGGCCGGACGACTGCGGGCGCCCCGATCACGGATCGGTCATGTCCGGCGAGGTGACGCAAGGGCGTGCCGCCGGCGCCATCATTCCCCTGGACGAGGATCCGGACGAGGCGCTGATGGCGCAAATCCGGTCGGGCAGCCAGACGGCCTACCGGCGCCTGGTCCACCGTCACCTGAAGCGCACCTATGCGCTGGCCCGCCGCCTGACCGGCAACGAGGCGGAGGCGGAGGATGTCGTGCAGGATGCCTTCCTCCAGGTCTGGCAGCGCCGCGCCCAATGGACCGACGACGGCGGGGCCCGCTTCACCACCTGGCTCTACCGGGTGGTGGTGAACCGCTGCATCGACCACAAGCGCCGGCCGGTCGGCCAGGATCTGGATGCGGTGGCGGAGCCGTCGGACGGCGCTCCCGATGCCGTCAGCACCATTCACCGCCGGCAGGTCGCCGCCCGCCTTCTTGACGCCCAGAACAAGCTGACTCCGCAGCAGCGCGCCGCCGTGACGCTGTTTTATTATGAGAATTTGAGCAACGCCGACATCGCCGGCGTTATGCAAATCAGCATAGGTGCTGTAGAATCCCTTTTGAAACGCGCGCGCCAGCAGCTCCGGCTGCTGCTGCGCGCCAGTGCGCAGGCGGCCAGGGATTCCTTCGATGACGGATGAGGAGTTTCGCGATCGGCTCGATCGCCACGGAGGCGACCTCGCCCTCTGGCCCGCCGATGTGGCCCGGGACGCGCGGCGCCTTCTTCTGCGTTCGGTCAAGGCGCAGGCGATGCTGGACGAGATGGTGACGATGGAACTGGCGCTCGGCCGGTCTGAGGATCGTCCCCCGCCGGGCCTAGCCGACCGCATCTTCGCCGCAGCCTTCCGCCTGCCGCCGTCGGAGCGCGGCTTCGATGAGGATGGCGATCAGCCGACGCGGCTGATGTAGCATTTCCTCGCCGGGTCAGCCCCCGGCCACCCGCCGCAGTTCCCCTGCGATGCGCTCCATCGCCTGCTCAAGCCCCTGGCCGCCCAGCGGCTGGAACAGGCGCATCGACGGATACCAGGGCCGCCCGGCGGTGCCGAGCTGCGTCCAGTCACGATTGCCGAAGCGCCAGACCGGCACTCCCAGCGCACCGGCAAGTTCCGCCACGGAGTTCGCGGGCGCGATGACGAGGTCCAGCGCGGAGACCAGTGCCGCCGTCTCCTCGAAATCATCGCGCAAATCCAAACCGGTCCAGCCGTAGATTGGCTGTCCGAACCGACCCTCCGCCTCCAGGATTTCGCGCCGGCAGTCGTCATACTGCAGGTTCACGAAGGTGACGCCGGGAACGGCGAAGACCGGGCCCCAGGCGTCCAGCGGCAGATAGGCGCCGCGACGGTCGGCGGTCATCACCTGGCTGCGCCAGCTGATGCCGACGCGCAGGCCGTCGCCGGCGCCGTCCAACCGCTCCCGCCAGTCGGCGACGCGGCCGCCGTCGGCGAACAGCCAGCAGGACCGGGTCGGAAAGGCCGACAGCTGGTCCCGCAGCAGGCGCGGGACCGAACCGGCCGGAATGTGATAGTCGCAGTCGACCGTCTCCGCCTCCACCAGCCCGCAGGACGGCTGCCCGGCGCGCATGGTGGCCTTGGGAAAGGACCGGGCGAACAGCGGCACCAGCCGGCGCTCGCATTCGATCACCACGGTCCCCGCCAGCTTGATCAGGTCGGGATAGCAGGAGGCGAACAGGAACTCGTCCCCCACCCCCTGCTCGCGCCAGACGAACAGGCGCTTGCCGGCCAGCGGCTGGCCGGTCCATTCCGGGATGGTAAAGCGCCGCTCCGGACGCACGCGACCGGCTTTGAAGCGGAAGGCGTAGTCGGCCCAGCCGTCGTTCAGCGCCCCACGCTCCAGCGACAACAGCCCGCGGTTGAAGCGGGCCAGGGCATGGCCGGGCGAGGCGGCGACCGCACGCCCGAACCAGCGGCCGGCATCGGCACGTCCCTGCCGCTGCTCCGCCAGCCCCAGGGTGCAGAGCGGATCGGCCAGCGCCGGCCCCAGTGCCAGCGCATGGCGGCAGGCGGCCCCGGCCTCGGCGGTCCTCTGCGCGCCATTCAGCGCATAGGCCAGCACGGCATGCAGCGGCGCATGCCCCGGCAGCAGCCGGATGGCGCGACGCACCTTCACCGCCGCCGGTCCGAAATCCTCGCTGTCCGAAAGATCCGCGCCGAGGTTGCCGAGCGCGTCGGCGAAGACGGGATTCAGCGCCAATGCGCGTTTCCAGCACGCTTCCGCCTCGTCACGGCGTCCCTGCGCCTTGCAGGCGTTGCCGAGATTGTTCCATGCCTCGGCCTGCCGGGGTTCGCGGGCGATGGCGCGGCGATGGCAACGCTCGGCACGGTCGGAGCGGCCGAGCGCCGCTTCCGCAAGCCCGAGATTGACCAGCGCCGGCAGATGACCGGGATCGAGCGCCAGAGCGGCGCGGAACCACTCCAGCGCACCGGCGTGGCGGCCCTGCGCATGCAGCAGCAGGCCCAGGTTGTTGCGGGTCTCGGCATGGTCCGGCTGGCGCCGCAAAGCCTGGACATAAGCGGTTTCCGCATCGGACAGCCTGCCCAGCCCCTGCAGGGTGGCGCCGAGATTGGCCCAGACCGAGGCATTGTCGACGCCCAGCCGCAGAGTCTCCTGATAAGCGGCAGCCGCCTCAGCCAGCTGGCCCCAGCGGCGCAGCGCATTCGCCAGCGTGATGCGGATGGCGGCGTCCTGCGGCCTCATCCGTGCCGCCAGCCGGTAGCAGCCGAGTGCCGCGCCGGCCTGCCGCAGATCCTCCAGCGCCCTGCCCATGCCCATCCGTGGTTCGGCGGCACCCGGCACCAGCCGCGCGGCGGTGCGGTAGCAGCGGAGTGCCGGCGCCGGCCGCCCCTGCTTCCCAAGGATCGAGCCCAGCAGGCACCGCACGTCGGCGTCGTCGGGGTTGAGGATCAGGGCGCGGCGGGCGCTGGCGAGCGCGGCGTCCACCCGTCCCTCCTCCATCAGCGCCTGTCCCAGTGCCAGATGGTAGGAGCCGACCAGCGTGTTGGACCGGGCTGCCGTGTCGAACAGCCGGGTGGCGTCGGTGCGGCGCCCGTCCTGGAAGACGATGTGGCCGAGCAGATGGGCGGCGTCGCCGTGCGACGGGTCGATCCGCAGGATTTCGCGGTAAAACCGCTCCGCCCGCTCCATCTGTCCGGCATTGTGGTGCTGGACCGCAAGACGCAGCAAGCTGTCGGTACGCCGTGTCGCGTTCCCGTCCATGGTCGTCGCCGTTCCGTCAATGAACTCGTCCCGCGGCATTCGGGCCGCGTCTGTTCGTTGGTACGGTGCCGGCGATGAACTCCTGCGCGGGCGTGCAACTTTTCTTAAGAGGCCGGCTTTTCTCTTGTCCGCAACATGAACACTTCCACCGGCGTCAGCCGTGATGGCGCAGATAGGCGGTGGGGTCGCACGCCTCCCCCAGGGCCATGGCGCGGGCGCGGTGGATGTGCTGCATCAGGATATCGCGGAACTCCTGCGCGGTCAGGTCGCTCCATTCCGGCGTTTCGCCGGCGAAGGTCATCTGGGCGGCGGTCGCCTCGAACAGGCGCAGCCATTCGTCCGCCTTAGCGGCCGGGTCCTCGTCCCTGCGGAACATCTCCGCCATCATCTTGGTCATCAGCGTGCCAAGGGCCAGCAGGTTCACATGCAGCAGCATGTTGCCCAGCATCACATCGGGCTTTTCGTCGAGCATGGGTCGTCACTCCGGGCGATGTCGTGACGGGTCTCACGGACGGCGCGGCGAAAGCTGGCGCGGATTCTTACCGCAAAAAGAAAGCCCCTCTCCGCGCGGGGCGGAGAGGGGCAAGGCTTCGGGAGGACGCCCGAGAGGAAACGGTCAGAAAAGGCCGGGATCAGGCATGCGCGCCCGCGCCCTGCACCGCCGGCTTCGGCACGGCCACGGCGGCCACCGGCTTCTTCAACAGGCGCAGCGCCAGGGCCGTCACGACGGTGCCGACCACCAGGGCCACGACATAGCCCAGCAGATGCGTGACCGCGTTCGGGATGGGCAGCACGAAGACGCCGCCATGGGGAACCTTCAGCTCCGCCCCGATCGCCATGGAGATGGCACCGGTCAGCGAGGCGCCGATCATCAGCGCCGGAATGACGCGCAGCGGATCGCGGGCGGCGAAGGGAATTGCGCCTTCGGTGATGAAGGCGATGCCCAGCACGGCGGCGGCGTTGCCGGCCTCGCGCTCTTCGGCGGTGAAGCGGTCGGCGAACAGCTTGGTGGCCAGCGCCAGACCCAGCGGAGGCACCATGCCGGCGGCCATGGCGGCGGCCATCGGGGTGTAGACCTGCGACGCGATCAGGCCGGTGGAGAAGGCGTAGGCCGCCTTGTTGACCGGACCGCCCATGTCGAAGGCCATCATGGCGCCGATCAGCAGACCCAGCAGGATGGCGCTGCTTCCCTGCATGCCCTTCAGCCAGGCGCTCATCCAGGCCAGGGCTTCGGCGACGGGGGTGCCGACGACGTAGATCATCAGCAGGCCGGTCAGCAGCGAACCCAGCAGCGGCAGGATCAGAACCGGCTTCAAGCCTTCCAGATTGCGGTGCAGCCTGATGTGCCGGTTGAGGAAGGCCGTGCCGTAGCCGGCGATGAAGCCGGCGACGATGCCGCCCAGGAAGCCGGCGCCGATGCTGCCGGCCAGGATGCCGCCCACCATGCCGGGGGCGATGCCGGGGCGGTCGGCGATCGAATAGGCGATGTAGCCGGCCAGCGCCGGCACCATCAGGGCGAAGGCCCCCTTGGCGCCGATCTGGAACAGGGCATAGCCCAGCGTCCCGGCGTTGGATTCCTCATAGACGTAGATGCCGCCCAACGCGAAGGCGAGCGCGATCAGCAGTCCGCCCGTCACCACAAAGGGCAGCATGAAGGACACGCCGGTCATCAGGTGCTTGTAGGGGCCGGTGCGCTGGGCCGACCGCTCCGCCTTGCCGGCGGCGACCGCATCGACCAGCTGGGTCGCGCCGCCGGAAGCCCCGCCGGAAACGCCACCGGGGGCGCCATGCGGCTTGGCCTCGGCCAGAGCGCGGGTGACCAGGGCCTTGCCGTCGTTGATGGCGGGCTTGGTGCCGCTCAGGAACACGCGCTTGCCGGCGAAGCGGGAGAGGTCGATCTGGGTGTCGGCGGCGATCAGGACGAGGTCGGCGTCGCGGATCTCCTCGTCGGTCAGCGTGTCGCGCGCGCCGACGGACCCCTGTGTCTCCACCCGGACCTTGTGGCCCAGCGCGGTGGCCGCCTGCTGGATGCCTTCGGCCGCCATGAAGGTGTGGGCGATGCCGGTCGGGCAGGAGGTGATGGCGACGATCCGGCGCGGCCCCGCGGCGGACGGTGCCGCCGAAGCGGCGCCCAGCGCCCGTTCCAGAACCGCGGCCGGGCCGGCCAGCACCTCGTCGAGCGAGGCGCTGCTGCGCTTCAACGCGGCGAAGCGCCCCTCGTCGAGGTCGCCGCTGCCGACCAGGATGACGCCATCAGCCTTGGGCGGCGCCGCGGGGTCGAGCGGGGACTGGATGCCGAGGCTGGAGCGGATCTCCACCTGGATGCCATGTCCCAGCGAGGTCGCGGCCTTGCGCAGGGCTTCGGCCGCCAGAACGGCCTGGGTGGTGAGGTCGCCCGCCGCGATCACGGCCAACAGGTTCGCCATTGTTTCCTCCTGACGGGTTCGGTCCCGCCCCTGTCACTGTGTTGAGTCCGCTGTGTTGAATCTCGTCCGATGCCGTCCGGCGGCGGAAATCAATCGGGCGACCTGAGCGCCACCTGGGCCACCAGCGACCGCACGGTTGCCGGATCGGGCAGGTTCGGGCCGAAACAGCCCAGCTTGGCGGCGGCGAAGGCCACCGACAGGCGCGCCACATCCTCCAGCCCCCCATCCATCTGGAAGGCGGCGATCAGGCCGGCAACCATCGCGTCGCCCGCCCCGACGGTGCTCAGCGCCGTCACCGGCGGCAGCCGCCCGTGCAGCGCGCGCTCACCGCTGACGAACAGCGCGCCGTCCGCCCCCAGCGAGACCACCACCACCGCCACGCCGCGCCGCTGCAGGCCGCGCGCCGCCTCCAGCAGGTCGGCATCGGTCGGCAGCGGCCGGCCGGCCCAATCCTCCAGCTCATGGCGGTTCGGCTTGATGCAGTGGGGCAGCGCGCCGGTGGACGCCAGCGCCGCAGCCAGCGGCGCCCCGCTGCTGTCCAGCACCACGCGGGCGCCGGCCGCCGAGAGGTCGGCGGTCAGCCCGGCATAGGCATCCGCCGGCAATCCGTCGGGCAGGCTGCCGGCCAGCAGGACCGGCGTCCCCGGCTCCACCAGCCCCAGCACCGTCTGGCGCACGCGGTCGAGAGCGCCTGCATCGGCGCTCAGCCCCGGCAGGTTGATGTCGGTGGTGTCGTTGGCGGCGAGATCGGCGATCTTGATGTTGACGCGCGTCTCTCCCGGCAGCCGCAGGAAGGCGTCGGCGATGCCCTTGGCCGCGAACATCGTCTCGAACGGCGCCGCGTTTCCGCTGCCGAGCAGGCCGGTGGCGACCACCGGCGTGCCCCAGTCGGCAAGGCAGCTGGCGACGTTCACCCCTTTGCCGCCGGCATTGTGGCGCACTGCCTTGGCCCGGTGGACGCTGCCGGGTTTCAGCGCCTCGACCGTGATGGTCTGGTCGATGGCCGGGTTCAGGGTGACGGTGACGACCGGCTTCGTCATGACGCACCTCCCTCCAGCGCCCGCACCTCGTCGGAGGATTCGCAGTCCAGCGCACGCCGGGCGAGATCCCGCAGACCGGCGAGGTCGCTGTCGCGCAGCCGGTCCTTGACGCTGGGAATGTCGCGCGGGGTCATCGACAGCTCGCGCACGCCGAGGCCGGCCAGCAGGGCGGCGCCGAACGGGTCGCCGGCGATGCCGCCGCAGACGCCGACCCAGCGGCCATGTTTCTCGGCGCCGTCCACCGTCATGCGGATCAGGCGCAGCACCGACGGGTGCAGGCTGTCGGCCTCCGCCGCCAGTTCGGGATGCTGGCGGTCGATGGCCAGCGCATACTGCGTCAGGTCGTTGGTGCCGATGGAGAAGAAATCGACATGGCGGGCCAGCACGTCGGCCTGGATGGCGGCGGCCGGCACCTCCACCATGATGCCCAGCGGCACCGCCGGCGCGTCCAGCTCCGCCCGGAGGCGGTCGCAGACGGCGCGCAGAGCCTCGATCTCGCGCAGGGTGGTGATCATCGGGAACATGATCAGCAGCGAACCCGGCTTCGCCCCCTTGGCGGCGCGGTAGAGGGCGCGCAGCTGCGGTTCCAGCAGTTCCGGATGACGCAGAAGCAGGCGGGCGCCGCGCACGCCGAGGAATGGATTCTCCTCATGCGGCAGCTGCAGGTGCGGCACCTGCTTGTCGCCGCCGATGTCGAGCGCGCGGACGATCAGCGGCCGGCCGTCCAGCGCCTCCAGCATGGCGCGGTAGGTCTCGTACTGCTCCTCCTCGCTGGGGGCGTCGCCGCGCTCCAGGAACAGGAACTCGGTGCGCATCAGGCCGACGCCCTCGGCCCCCTGGGACAGCGCCATGGCCACCTGATCGGGCCGGTTGACGTTGGCGCCGATCTCCACCGTGTGGCCGTCGCGGGTGCGGGCCGGCAGGCCGCGCCGCTCTTCCTGCTGGGCCTTCCTGACGCGCTGCTCCTCGATCCAGCCGCGGGCGGCGGCGAGGTCGGCTTCGGACGGGTCCAGGTACAGGCGGCCGGACTGGCCGTCGAGGATGGCGGTGGTGCCGTTGGCAAGCCCGGTCAGCGGACCGCCGCCCGCCACCATCGCCGGCAACCCAAGCGTGCGCGCCAGGATCGCCGTGTGGGAGGTCGGGCCGCCCTGCGCCGTCGCCAGCCCGATGACGCGGCCCATGTCGAGCGCCGCGGTGTCGGACGGCGACAGATCGTCGGCGACCAGGATGCAGGGGGTGTCAGGCAGGTCGCGGATCGAGCCGCCGCGCAGGTCGGGGTCGATACGGGTCAGCACCCGGCGGCCGACATCGCGCAGGTCGGCGGCGCGGCCGGCCAGCACCGGGTTGGGGTTGGCGGCCAGCGTCGCAGCGCTGCGTTCCACCGCCTCGTTCCAGGACCATCCGGGGCCATGCCCCTCCACCATCAGCTGGCAAGCCAACGTGATCAGGTCGGTGTCGTTCAGCAGCTCCGCCTGCGCGCCGAAGATCCCGGCCTCGGCAGGTCCGAGCCGGCGGGCGGTGTCGTCGGCCAGAGCCTTCAACTGCTGGCGGGTCAGGTTCAGCGCCTCGTGCAGGCGGTTGCCGCCCTCCAGCAGCGGGGCCGGACGGTCGGGCACGGTCAGGTCGGCCTTCGGCATCACATGAACCGGACCGATGGCGAGGCCGGGGCTGGCGCCGATGCCGGCGACCACCGGCATCTCGCGACCGGTGGCGGCTGGAGGCGTCCAACCCTGCAGCACGGCCTTCGCCTTGCGCGCCGCGGCGGCGGCGTCCGCCTTCTCCCGCGCGCTCAAGCCTGTGATGGTCGCGCGCAGACGGTTCAACACGGCGCGCGCATCCGGGCCGTCGGTGGAAACGGTGATGCGGTCGCCGGGCCGCAGGCCCAGTTGCAGCAGCGCGACCAGCGTCTTGCCGTCGGCCACCTCGCCGCCATGGCGGATGCGGACGCGGCCGGCGGCGGCGCGGGCGGTCTCCACCCAGGCGGCGGCCGGGCGGGCATGCAGGCCGGTCGGGTAATCGACCACCCACTCGAACGTCTCGGCAAGATCGCCTGCCTCAGACGCGGCCGCCGCCGGCATCGCGGACTCGTCAGACAGGGCGGCGACCAAATCGGCCGGATCGGTGGTGGTGAAGAGCGCGCCCAGCCGCTGCTCGTCCTGCATCAGGCGGGTCAGGCGGCGCAGGATGGCGATGTGGGCGTCGGACTGCGCGGCGATCGCCACGACCAGCCGGGCGGTCTGCCCGTCGTTCCACACCACGCCGTCCGGCACCTGAAGGATGGCGATGCCGTTGCGGCGGACCAGATTGCGGTCGTCCACCATGCCGTGCGGGATGGCGACGCCATGGCCGAGGAAGGTGTTCGCCACCGATTCCCGCCGGATCATGCTGTCGGCATAGGCGGGATCGATGCAGCCCGCAGCGATCAGAAGCTGCGCCGCCTCGCGGATCGCCGCCTCCTTCCCGGCCGGGGCGGCGCCCAGGCGGACCAGATCCGGGGGAAGGCTAAGGGGGTGCGTGTCGGTGGCCATGGCGACCGTCTCCTCCGCATGTTCTTGTGTGGTCTCTTGAGAGCAAGTGAAAACGATTACAGTTCAGCTGTCAACGCTTGTTGCGTTGCAGCATATGGACTTTTCCGGATGAACGGCTTGTCAGCCGCACGAAAATGGGGGATGTTCAGCCGAAGGTACTGGAAACGTTTTCAGTAAGCTCGTCAAAATTTGCCGCGCTCTGGTCATCACCGGCCGGCGCCGCTAAGGTTGCACCCCCTCTTTCGGGGCATCCGCCACACGATCGGTCTGCACATGAGCGTCTCGGGAAAAACCGCCAGCATCAAGGATGTGGCCCTGGCCGCCGGGGTATCGGTCGCCACCGTGTCGCGCGTGCTCGGCAGCGGCCCGGTCAGCGAGGCGCTGCGCAAGCGGGTGGAAGACGCGGTGCGCGCCACCGGCTACCGCCCCAACCTGTCGGCACGGCGGCTGCGCTCCCAGCATTCGCAGACCATCGGGCTGGTGGTGTCGGACATCCGCAACCCCTTCTTCACCGCGGTCAGCCGCGCGGTGGAGGATGCGGCCTACCGCGCCGGCATGCGCGTCATCCTGTGCAACAGCGACGAGAATCCGGAGCGGGAGGAACTGTACCTCCGCCTGATGCAGGAGGAGCGGATCACCGGCCTGATCTTCGCCCCCACGCGCAGCACGCTGGACCGGCTGGATGGGCTCGACCTGGATTTCCCCGTCGTGCTGATCGACCGCAACGCGCCGACCGGACGGCACGACGCGGTGGTGCTCGACAACCCACGCGCCGCGGCGATGCTGGTCGAGCATCTGCATGCCCAGGGCTACCGCCGCATCGCCGGCCTGTTCGGCAACACCAGCACCACCGGGCAGGAGCGTCACGACGGCTATCGCGCCGCCATGGCCGCCCGCGGCCTGACGCCCGCCGCCCGTTTCCTCGCGCCCTATGCGGACGCGGCGGAGGAGGCGGTGGTGGAGTGGATGGCCGAACCCGACCGGCCGGAGGCTTTCATCGTCAGCAACAGCCTGTTCCTGATGGGCGTGGTCAAGGCCGCCCGCCGGCTCGGCCTGCAGATCCCGGACGGGCTGGCGGTGGCCGGCTTCGACAACGAGCCCTGGACCGAGCTGGTCGGACCCGGCCTGACCGTGATCGAGCAGCCGGTGCAGGACATCGGCCGGTCCGCCATGACCCTGCTGTTCGAACGGCTGGAGGAACCGGACCGGCCCAGCCGACGCCTCGTTCTTGGCGGCACCTGCATCGTACGCGGGTCCACCGCCGCCAGGATGGTTCTTGGGATGGCCCCCCGGCTGACTGACGCGGACTGAGCGTCCGCTCGCTGTTGCCAGTCGGCACTTCGGACATGGATCGAAGGTTCCATTTCACCGCTTCCCCAACCCTGGGGGCGGAGCGCGGCGGCGCGCTTGCTTCGCCGACCGTGCGCGGCCTGCCCTGGTTCGGGGTAATCCCACCGCTTTAAAATTGGCGTCGCCGATAATCGGGATCCGAAAGATACGTCAGGACCCCGATAAATCCCCAACGAACGCCCAATAAAAAATACCCTTGCGGTGTGTTGGAAGAACAGTTCCGAAAGCGGCGTTGACCATCGCCGCGGTCTCCCACTACCGTTCGATGTGCAAATGCGAAAGAACAAACCCGCTCAAGACTGAATAACGCTGTCGGAGAGAGTTTGTTTCTTCACGAGAAAATAATCGAGATCAGCGGAATCTTTGTTGGCAACGCCAGCAATCTTCGCGCAGGACCCGGTGTGACCGGTTCCTTGTCTGAACATCCGGGCCACCGAAAGGGATGAACTGTCCACCGCACATGCCCATCGCCGCAGCCTTGGGGGAGGGGCCGGCGCCGAATCCCGGACAAGAGCCGCGACGCCGCCGGGATGACGCGGGACCGACGCTTCAGGGGACACCAACGGGGGTGAGAGCGTAATGCAAAATGGTTCCACCGGTCAGTCTGCGGCGGCAGCACCGGCCCGGCGCAGCTTTGCGCGGGATGGCGTCGCCACCATTCTCGTCACCGCCGCCACGATGGGGCTGGGCCTGCTGACAGGCGTCCTGGTCGCCCGCACTCTGGGGCCGGACGGCCGGGGGGCGCTGACCGCGGTGCTCACCACGGCGCAACTGCTGGGCTGGCTGTTCGGCATGGGCTGCGGCAAGGCGGTGACCTATGCACTGTCCCGCGACCCGTCGGCCGGCGGGCGGCTGCTGACCACCTGGACACTGATGCTGCTGCCGGTCGCGGCGGCGGCGGTGCTGGCGGGCTACCTGCTTCTGCCGACCCTGCTGGCGGCCCAGCCGGCTGAGACGCTGGAGTTGGCCCGCCTCTACCTGCCGATGATCGCGCTGGCGCTTCTGTCGGAACTGACGATGGGGCTGGTCCTCGGCGACCAGGATTTCCGCAGCTTCAACGCGCTGAACTTCCTCCAGCCGGCGGGGGTCGCCGTCTCCTATGCCGTGCTGTGGGCCATCGGCCTGTTCACGGTCGAGACCGCGGTGATCGCCCAGGCGGCGATGAGCACGCTGGTGCTGGTCGCCGCCCTGCTGCTTCTTCTGCGGCGCCACGGCATCGGCCGGCCGGACATCGCGCTCGGCCGCAGCACCGCCTGGTATGCGATGCGCACCCACGGCGACGTCGTGGGGGGCGTCATCACCCAGCGGCTGGACCTGCTGATCATCCCGGCCTTCCTGCCGGCGGCGCAGGTCGGGCTCTATGCGCTGGCGACCAGCCTGTCCTGGCTGATCGTCAACCTGTCGAGCGCGCTCGCCACCGTCGTGATGCCGGCGGCCACCCGGCGCGGCCGGTCGGGACGCGATCTGGTGCTGAACAGCCTGCAGGCGACCTTCGCCGTCGGCGGGGTGCTGGGGGGCGGGCTGTTCCTGTTCGCCGACATCGCCATCGGCCTGGTCTACGGCCCCTCCTTCGCCGACAGCGCCCTGCCGCTGCGGCTGCTGCTGCCGGGCGCGGTGCTCTATGCCGCGGCGTCGATCCTGCTGAACGGCCTCTATGCCGAGAACCGGCCCTTCACCGCCACCCTCGCCAACCTGCTGGGCATGGTGGTCACGGTGGGCGGCCTGCTGCTGTTCCTGCGCAGCGGCGGGATCCTGGCGGCGGCGGTCGTGTCCACCGTCGCCTATGCGCTGGTGTTCGTCGCCGCGGCGGCGCTCTACCGGCGGGCGACCGGGCTGCCCTGGCGGGCCTTCCTGCCGGACCCGGCGCTGCTCGCCTCGCTGCCGCGCCACCTGCTCAACAAGCCGCCGCCGGCCGCCGCCACCGCGGCCGGGCATACCGGCAAATAGCCCGGCCGGCAAATAACCCGGCGAAAAGCCTGAACCCGGAATTTGAGGAAACCCACAATGCGACTGTCGCTCTTGACGCCCGAATATCCGCCCGGCGAAAAGCTCGGCGGTATCGCCACCCACACCCACACGATGGCGCGCGCGCTGACCCGGCTGGGCCATGCGGTGCAGGTGGTGACTCCGTGGAAGGCCGGCGGTCCTGCGGCCGGCACCGCGATCGAGGACGGGGTGACGGTCCAGCGCGTCGATCCCGGCCCGCGGATCCAGCCGATGCTTGACCGCTTCCGCACCAACCGCCGTCTGGCGGACGCCGTGCGCTCCTTCAATCCCGATGTTGTCCATGCGGCGGAGTTCGATGCCGACGCCTGGTGGCTCACCCGCTTCAGCACCATCCCGGTGGTGACGCGGCTCGCCACCCCGACCGGCCTGGTGGTGGACACCAACACCGGCAGCTGGGGTCCGCACACCCACCTGCTGAACGCGCTGGAGCGCGACCAGACCAAGCGCAGCGCCGCGATCTATGCCTCCACCCGCGCCATCGCCCGCCGGGTCGCCGACTACTGGCACATCGCGCCGGAGCTGATCCAGGTCATCCCCAACAGCATCGACCTCGCCGCGGTGAAGGCCGCCGGCGCCGGCCAGCCGCCCATTCCCCTGCCCAATCGCTTCATCGCCTTCTTCGGCCGCCTGGAAGGGCGCAAGGGCATCGCTGCCCTCGGCCGCGCCATCCCCGCCGTGCTGGCCGCCAACCCCGACCTGCATCTGGTGATGGTCGGCGGCGAGGATCCGGCGAGCGCCGCCGTCATCGACCAGTTCCGCCGCGACGTGGCCCCGGTCGCCGACCGCGTTCACTTCACCGGCGCCCTGCCGCGCGAAGACGCGCTGGCCGTGGTGGCGCGGGCGGAACTGGCCGTCGTTCCCTCGCTGTGGGAGAGCTTCGGCTTCGTGGTGGTGGAGGCGATGGCGCTGGGCGTGCCGGTGGTGGCCAGCGACTGCGGCGGCTTCCCCGAGATCATCGAGAACGGCCGCTCCGGCTGGCTGGTCCCGCCGGGCGAAGCGGCCCCGCTGCGCGACATGCTGATCGCCCGGCTGGCCGACCCCGCCGGCCTGAAGGCGGCGGCCGATGCCGGGCTGGAACGCGCCAAGGTCTTCGACGTCGACACGGTGGCCGCACAGGTCGCCAGCCTGCTGGAGCATGCCAAGGCCGAGCGCACGCAGGCCGCCAGCTCCGGCATCTACAACAACGGCTACCGCCGCCATTTCCGCCCCGACCACCCGACCACCCCCTTCTACCGCATCTATGACGAGAAGCGGCGCGCGGTGGCGGCGGAGCTGGAGCGGGCGCCGCGGATGCGCATCCTCGACGTCGGCGGCGGCTATGGCCGCATCACCGGCCCCTTCGCCGAACGCCACGACGTGACCCTGGTCGACATCTCGCACGAGATGCTGGCCGAGGCGAAGGAGCGGTTCCCCGCCCTGGCGGTGCAGCAGGCCGACGCCCGCAAGCTGCCTTTCCCGGACGACAGCTTCGACCTCGTCATCGCCATGGACCTGCTCTGCCACCTGCCCGACCTTGAGGCCGGCGTGCGCGAGCTGAAGCGGGTGGTCAAGCCCGGCGGCCGGATCGCCTGCGACACCACCAATGCCAACCCCCTCTGGGTGATCGCCTATCCCCGCTACTACCGCTGGCGGCCCGACCGGCTGCTGGCGACCATGCGCTGCCACGGCGTCCTGCCGGAATGGAAGGCGCTGGTCCGCCACCACTGGGCGCCGGAGATGCGCAAGGCCATCGCCGCGACCGGCCTGACCCTGCAGAAGACCGATCACTTCGGACCGCCGGGGGTGGCGAAATGGCACCTGTGGTGGTGCAAGCGCGGCGGCAACGGGCCGGAGGGACGCGCATCGTGACGAAACCGTCCCTGCTCCTCTTCCTCGCCCATGGCGGCGACCCGCACCGCGTCGCCATGGCGCCGGTGCTGGCCGCCGCGGCGGAACGCGCCGGCTGGACCTTCGACCTCTACTATGACGGCCGCCGCAGCGGCCGCCATTTCGGCGGCTGGGAGGACGGCAACCGCACCGAGGCGACCGGCACCGGCAGCCTGATGGCCGGCGGCCGGCATCTGGACCATGCGCTGTGGCTGACCACCCGCTACCGGGTCGTGGCGCTGGGCGATCCCGCCTCGCCGCTGTGGCCGGTGGTGGAAGCCGGCGGCGAGTGCGCCCTGCGCAGCACCGACCCCGCCGCCCTTTACGACGCCGCCTTCCGCCTGCTGGAGCAGCCGCTGCCCGACGAGGTCGCGGTGCTGGACATGGCGCCGCAGACCCCGCTCGGCATCGTCGCCGCTCCCTTCCTTTACCCGCGCCTGCTGGCCGAGCCGCGCCTGGGCATCGACGTGAGCGCCGACGTGGCCCTGCGCGAGCGGCTGGAAGCCTTGGGCGCCCGGCGCTTCGTCGGGCTCTGCGTCGACCCGGTGCGCGCCCGCCACTTCCCCGGCGGCCTCGACGCCGTCGAGGGCAAGGTGGCCGGCGAAAGCTATGCCAGCTTCAGCGCCGGCCTCGCCCACCGCCATGTGGAGTGGGGACGCGGCACCCTGCTGGGCGACCCGGACCTGATCGCGGCGCAACTGCCGATGGCGGCGGCCAAGCGCCTGCTCCCGCTCTACGGCCGGCCGCAAACCGACGTGATCGACCGCGCCGCCGACCTGATCCGCGCCGGGGCCGACCCGGTCTATGGCCGGCAGTTCGACGACCACGACTTCTTCGCGCTGGGCCGGCTCGGCCGCGGCCTGCAGATCGTCGATCCCGACCCGCCCTTCGCCAGCGCCGCCGCGGTGCCGCTGCGCATCCAGGAGCCGCCGCAGCCCTTCACCGATTACGAGCCCGACGACGCCACGCTGCGCCGCTGGGCGGATGAGGGGCGGGTATTGACCACGCTGGTGCTGTGGTCGGGCATGATCCGCGAGCTACACTGCATCCCGCGCATCCTCGATCTGGTGGCGGCGACCGGCCTGCGCTGCGGCCTCGTGGTCACGGTCGACAGCCTGACCCAGTCCAGCCCCGCCGACCTCGCCCTGCTGGCGGTGCCGGAAGAGCGCGGCGGCGTGCTGGGCCGGGTGGAGCTTCTGCTGGGCAGCACCGGCCGCGGCGTCTGTGCCGAGGGCGAGATGCAGGCCGGTGAACTGGCCCGCCTGCTGGCCGATGCGCGGGCGGAGGTGGCGACCATGCTGCCGTCCGGCCTGATGCCGCGGGGCTGGTGGCCGCTGGTCGACTCCCCCCTGGTGCCCGGCAGCACGCCGCGCCTTCATTGGGAGGAAGGCCGCCCGGTCCTGCGCATCTCCCCCCGCCCGCGCCCGTCGGAAACGCCGGCCTCCAGTGCGGAGAATGCCGATACCGGAGCCGCCGCGCCGCGCACCGCGCCCAACACGCCCCGGACCGCCGCCCCGGCGATGGACGCCCGGCGCTTGATCGGCAACGCGCTGCGCCGCTACCGGCTCGACCGCTTCTACGAGGCGTGGCGCCCCTACGACGACGCCCGACCCGGCCCGGTCCGGCCCGACATCGCCGCCGCCGTACAGTCCGCCGGCTTCGAATACATGTGGACCAAGGCCGATTTCGGCAGCGCGGCGCCGGCCCTGGTGGACGGCGACTTCGTCGCCCTGCCCTTCACCGCCGGCGACTGGGACGGCTGGTCGCCCTTCTACACCATCCGCAACACTGCCCAGGTCCGCTCGGCCGAACGCCGGCTGACCCGCGGCGGCAAGCCGGGATGGCTCGCCTCCAACATCGATTCCATCCTGTGGATGCTGCCCGGCGAGGTTCTGGAGAAGGGCCGCGCGCTGTTCCAGGTCGCCCAGCTCGTCGCCGGGGGCGGCGGGACCGGCAAGCTGGTCAACGTCACGCCCAACACCGTCGCCCGCTACGCCCGCATCCTGGCGGAAGCGGAGGCGGAGGCGAAGACGGGAGAGCGGACCCCCGGACATCCCCGACAGGTTCCGCCGCCGGACCAGCCGTCCGGCACGTCCGGAGCCGCGCAAGAGATCGCCGCCTCCAACGCCGCCGGCTCCGGCACCGCCGTCTCCAAGGCCGCAAAGGACCCGGCCGAGGTCGGCTGAGCCGCCGCCCGTTCCACCCATCGGTCTTTCCCGCGCACAGTCAGTCGAGATAGAGGAGTTCAGCCCATGGAAGCACCGGAACACCGCCTGCCATCCGGCGCGGCCGGTTTCGCCTCCGGTCTGGTCGCACCGCCGGTCGGTTCGGGCGCCGACAAGGTCGACGTCAAGCGGCTGGCTCAGACACTTTGGCGCCAGAAATGGCTGATCCTGGGCATCTCCGCGGTCCTGTGGCTGCCGGCGGTGCTACTGATCAACTCCATGACGCCGCTCTACAGCGCGTCCACCGTGGTGGTGATCGACCCGCACCCGAACCGGGTCATCAACATCCCTTCGGTGTCGGAGCCGATGGGCATCTATCAGGACACCGTCAACACCGAGGTCGAGATCCTGCGGTCCCGCGATCTCGCCCGCCGGGTGGTGGAGGCGCTGAACCTGGGGCAGGAACCGGAATATGCGGCGACCGCCGACAAGCCCGGCCCGCTCACGCCGCTGCTGGAGGACGGCCGCGCCCTGCTGATCGACGTGGCCGGCGCCCTGCCGGAGCCGCTGTCCGCCATGCTGACGCCGCCGCCCCGCCCCGCCGCCCCCACCGGCGACGCGGCCGAGGTGGAAAGCGCCCGCCTGATCGACGCCTTCCAGAAGAACCTGCGGGTCAGCCCCGGCGTGCAGTCGCGCGCGATCCGCATCACGGTGGAGGCCAAGGATCCGCAGCTGGCCGCCCGCGCCGCCAACGCGGTGGCCGACGCCTATATCGCCCTCCAGGTGGAGGCGAAGCGCAATGCCACCCAGCGTGCCAGCGAATGGCTGCAGAGCCGGCTGGACGAGCTGCGCCAGGACATGACCACCACCGGCCGCGCCGCGATCGAGGCGATGCGGTCTGAAACCGGCATGGTGAAGGGCCGCGACGCCCCGCTGGTGAACGAGGAGATGTCGGCCCTCAACGCCCAGCTGGCGGAGGCGCGGACCGCCCATGCCAACGCCCAGGCCCGGCTGCGCCAGTTGCAGGCCGTTCGTCCCGGCAACCCGGAATCGCTGACCGGCACCGACATCGGCGGCGATCCGCTGATCACCGGCCTGCGCCAGCGCCAGGCGGCGCTCAGCGCCCAACTGGCCGAGCTGCGCGCCCAGTATGGAGACCGCCATCCGGCGCTGACCCGTCCGGCCGCCGAACTGCGCGACCTCAATGCGTCGCTCGCCACCGAGGTCGACCGCGTGGTCCGCGGCCTGCGCGGCGAAGTGGAACAGCAGGTCGCCAAGATCCAGGACCTCAGCCGGCGGCTGGAGGGTCTGCGCACCGAATCCTTCGACACCCTCCAGGCCGACGTCCGTCTGCGCGAATTGCAGCGGCAGGCCGATGCTTCCGACGACAACTACCGCCGCGCCGTCACCCGCCTGAAGGAGACCCAGGTGCTCCAGGCGCTGGAGATGACGCCGGACGTGCGCATCGTGTCGTCCGCCTCGGTGCCGACGGGTCCGGTCGGGCCGGGCAAGACGGTGCTGGCCGGGCTGGCCGCGGTCGTCTGCGGCGCCATCGCCACCGGCATCGCGCTGGTGCGCACCATGGGGCAGCGCGGCGTCTACAGCTCCCATCAGGTGGAGGCTCTGCTGGGCCTGCCGGCGGTCGGCATCGTGCCGCTGCTGGGCCGCGCCAAGCGGGGACGCAACGGAGAGGCCGCCCGCGATCCCTATGCGGAGACCGGCGGCGGCGACTTCGCCGAAGCGGTCTGGCGGCTCTGCGCCCGGCTGCGGCTGGTCCGTACCGGTGCCGAGACGGCCACCGCCAAGGGCGGCGAGGTCATCATGCTGACCTCTTCCGTCGCGGGCGAGGGCAAGACGACGATGGCGGTGGCGCTGTCCGCCTTCCTGGCCGAAGCCGGCCGCCGCGTGGTGGTGGTCGATTGCGACACCCGCCGGCCCAACGTCCACCGCCTGCTGGGCAACGGCCGGCCGCCCAAGGGCCTGACCGACCTGCTGGACGGCGACGCCACGCTGGACCAGGTGGTGCATCTGGACGAGCGCCGCCGGGTGGCGGTGATCGCCGCCGGCCGGCCGGTGGACCGGCCGCAGACCCTCCTCGGTTCCCAGGCGATGCTGTCGCTGCTGGTCGAACTGTCCGAACGCTACGACGTGATCGTGCTCGACACGCCGCCGGTGCTGTCGGTGTCCGACGCGCTGATCCTGGCGCCGCTGGCCGACCGCATCCTCTATGTCGTGCGCTGGGCGCGCACCGCCTCCAGCCTCGCCGGGGCCGGCATCAAGCAGGTGCGGCAGGTCGGCGGACGGGTCAGCGGGGCGGTGCTGTCGATGGTCAACGCCCGCGAGCACGCGAACCTCGAATATGGCGCCCGCCCGCCCAGCGGCCGCTCCTACCGCCTGCGCCGCATCGCCTGAGCGGCCGATTTCCAGCCTTTCGCAAAGGCCTGCCCCTTGCCGGAGAACCCACCATGAAAGTCGCGATCGTCCATTACTGGCTCGTCGGGATGCGCGGGGGTGAGAAGGTTATCGAAGCCCTGTGCGAGCTGTATCCGGAGGCCGACGTCTTCACCCACGTCTATCGGCCGGAGCGCATCTCTCCCGTCATCCGCAGCCACCGGGTCACCACCACCTTCATCGACCGGCTGCCGATGGCCCACCGGATGTACCAGAAATACCTGCCGCTGATGCCGCTGGCGCTGGAGCAGCTCGACCTCAGCGCCTACGACCTGGTGATCAGCAGCGAATCCGGCCCGGCCAAGGGCGTGCTGACGCGGCCCGACGCGCTGCATGTCTGCTACTGCCACACGCCGATGCGCTACGTGTGGAGCGGCTATCACGACTATCTGTCGTCGGCCGGCCCGGTCATCCGGCCGCTGATGCCATACGCCATCCACCGGCTGCGGCAGTGGGATCTGGCGACCGCCGCGCGGGTCGACCGCTTCATCGCCAATTCGGAAACGGTGGCCCAGCGCATCTGGCGGGTCTACCGCCGCGACTCCACCGTCATCAACCCGCCGGTGGAGACCCGCCGCTTCGCGACCGCCGAGCCGCCCGGCGACCATTACCTGTTCGTCAGCCAGTTGGTGTCCTACAAGCGCGCCGACGTGGCGATCGAGGCCTTCAACCGCATGGGCCGCAAGCTGGTCGTCGTCGGCGAGGGCGAGGAGTTCCGCCGGCTGAAGCAGATGGCCGGACCGACGGTGGAACTGCTCGGCCACTGCTCCGCCGAGGAGCTGGACCGGCAGTATGCCGCCTGCCGCGCCCTGGTCTTCACCGCCAACGAGGATTTCGGCATCGTGCCGGTGGAGGCGATGGCCGCCGGCCGGCCGGTGATCGCCCTGAACCGCGGCGGCGCCACCGAAACGGTGAAGGACGGCCTGTCCGGCCTGTTCTTCGACCAGCAGACGCCCGAGGCGCTGATCGAGGCGGTGGAGCGGTTCGAGGCGCAGGAACGCCGCTTCAACCCGGCCGTCATCCAGGCCTATGCCGCCCGCTTCGACCGGGCCGTGTTCAAGACGCGGCTGCGCGAGACCATCGACAGCTGGATGAACGGCGAGGAACCGTCGCTGGCCCCGGCACGGGCCGCTGTCCACGGCGCCCGCGGGCGGGAGCTGGCCCCGGCATGAGCGAGACCATGAGCCCCACGGCCGTTTCCCGTCCCAGCGTCCTGGTCCCCGTCGACCCCGATGCGACCGAGCGCCTCGGCGTCACCGTGATCGTCCCGACCTACCGCCGGCCGGACCAACTGGCCGGCTGCCTCGACGGGCTGGTCCGGCAGACCCTGGCACCCGCCCAGGTGATCGTCACCGTGCGCGACACCGACCCCGCTTCCGCCGAGGTCGCCCGCCGCTACGAGGGCGCGCTGGCGATGCAGGTCGTCGAGATCGAGGTGCCGGGACAGGTTGCGGCCATCAACCGCGGCATGGACCATGCCCGCGCCGACATCGTCGCCATCACCGACGACGACGCGGTCCCCCATCCCGACTGGGTGGAGCGCATCGAGGCCTGGTACCGTACCGATCCCAGGATCGGCGGCGTCGGCGGACGCGACCATGTCTATCACGACGGCGTGCCGGAAACCGGCGAGAGGCAGGTCGTCGGCCGGCTGCAATGGTTCGGCCGCGTCATCGGCAACCACCATCTGGGCGTCGGCCCGGCGCAGGACGTCGACGTCCTGAAGGGTGCCAACTGGAGCTTCCGCCGTGCCGCCATCGCCGACGAACGGCTGAACACCCGGCTGCGCGGCAGCGGCGCCCAGGTCCGCAACGAGGTCGATTTCTGCCTGCGGCTGTCCCGCCGCGGCTGGCGGCTGGTCTACGACCCGCTGGTGGCGGTCGACCATTTCCCGGCCGTCCGCTTCGACATCGACCAGCGCGGATCCGACCATTTCCATCCGCTGGCGCAGGAGAACGCGACCTACAACGACACCATCGCCCTGATGGCCCATTTCAACCCGGCGAACCGCATGGCCTTCGCCGCCTGGGCCTTCCTGGTCGGCACCTGCGAGTTTCCGGGTGCCGTGCAATGG
Source organism: Azospirillum largimobile (assembly GCF_977007025.2). Lineage (NCBI taxonomy): Bacteria > Pseudomonadati > Pseudomonadota > Alphaproteobacteria > Rhodospirillales > Azospirillaceae > Azospirillum > Azospirillum largimobile. Next base: position 107,836 of record NZ_CDRMUA020000004.1, on the reverse strand, counting down.
GCGCGGCTCGCCCTGCGCGGCGACCGGCATGCCGGGGCGAAGCTGCGCGCCACCCTGCGTGGCCGGCTGGCCGGGATGCGCGACTGGCGGGAGTCGCCGGCATGACCTTTGCCACTGCCGGCGCCGCTGCGGGGATCGACCAGACCCAACTGGGTCACCAGCAGGGTGGGGACGGCCTGCCGTCCGTCGCCAAGATGGCCCCCGCCCTTTTCTGGTTCGTGGTGGCGATGCCGGTGCTGATGGGCAAGGCCGGCCTGCTGGAGATCATCTTTCCGATCGGCGCGCTTGCCACCGGTGCCCTGCTGGTGACGCGCGATCCGGCCCGCTTCGCCGCCTTCACCTGGTGGCTGTGGTTCCTGACGCCGGAGGTGCGCCGGCTGGTCGACTATCAGGCGGGATGGAGCGTGATCAGCCCGGTCATGGTGACGCCCTTCGCGGTCGGCGCCATGACCTGTCTGGTGATCGCGCAGTATTTGCCGATGCTGCGCTACCGCGCTTATTTCGGCTTCGTGCCGGTGATGATCGGGCTGTTCTACGCCTATGTCAACGGCGTCACCCAGGCGGGCATGGCGGCGGCGACCTTCGCACTGCTGAACTGGCTGGTGCCGGTGACGCTCGGCCTCTATGTCGCCCTGCATTGGCCGATCTACCCACAGATCCGCGACGCGGTGCTGCGCGCCTTCGTGCTGGGGATGGCGCTGGTCGGCGGATACGGGCTGATCCAGTATTTCGTGATGCCGCCCTGGGATGCGCGCTGGCTGATCAATGTCGGCATGACCAACCAGGGTTTGCCGCTGCCGATGCAGGTGCGGGTGTTCAGCACGCTGAACAGCTCCGGCCCGCTGGCCTTCCTGCTGGTGACCGGGCTGGCCGTGCTGCCGGCGGCCCGCGGCATCCTGGTGCCGATCGCCGGCGCCCTAGCGCTGGGGTCGCTTCTGCTCAGCCTCGTCCGCGCCGCGTGGCTGGCCGGGCTGTTCGTCTTCGTCTGGCTTCTGCTGACCATGCCCGGCCGGCACCGGCTGCGGCTGGTGGCGGTCGGCTGCGGGCTGGTGCTGTGTTCCCTGCCGCTGCTCAGCGTGCCGATGGTCAATCAGGCGATCGTCAAGCGCTTCGACACGCTGAACTCGATGGAGAACGACCGCAGCTATCAGGAGCGGCAGGAATTCTACGGCCGTTTCCTGATCCAGGCGCTGACGGAGGTGCGCGGCGCCGGGCTCGGCACCGTCGACACCGCGACCAAGCTGACCAACGAGGACGGCCATCTCGGCGCCATGGCCTACTTCGACAGCGGCATCCTGCGCGTCCCCTACGAGCTGGGCTGGCCCGGCACGCTGGGCTATGTCGCGGGCATCGTCACGCTGATGGTCGGGTTGCTGCGCCGTGGCGGCGCCCCGCCGGATCCTTTCGCCCGCTGTGCCGAGACCGCCGCCCTGACGATCCTCGGCTGCATGGTGTTCGAACACACGCTGGTGAAGGTCACGGGCGTCGGCTTCTGGTTCTTCCTGGGCATGGGCATGGCCGCGAAGAATTACGGGCTCGCCAGCCTCCAGCCCGCCCCGCAACCGGCGGCGCTCCCAGCGGAGCAACGCCAGGAGAAAAAGCCCCAGGAGGACAATCGATGGACGGAAGCCTGACCTTCCCCGCGGAGATGCGGGAGGCCAGCGTGCTCCAGCTCGGGCTGGGCTGGTTCCCCGAAACCCATGGCGGGGCGGAGAACATGTTCTACCACCTCGCCCGCCACCTGCCGCAGCAGGGCATCGCGTTCTCCGGGCTGGTGCTCGGCAACACCTCCGCCACGCTGGACAACGGCGCCCGCATCGACAGCTTCGCGCCGCCGACCGCCTCGCTGCCGCGCCGCGTGGCGGCGGCGCGCACCGCCATCGCCGCGGCGCTGCGGCGGCAGGCGCCCGACCTCGTCGCCTCGCATTTTGCGCTGAACACGGTGGGCGCGCTGCCCGCCCTGCGCAACCGGCCGCTGGTCGTCCATTTCCACGGTCCCTGGGCGCTGGAAAGCGCCGCGGAGGGGGCCGGCGCCCTGTCGGTGCGGCTGAAGTTCCTGGTGGAACGGCTGGTCTATCACCGCGCCACCCGCTTCGTCGTGCTGTCCCGTTCCTTCGGCACCATCCTGGCCGAGCGCTACGGCGTGCCGCCCGACCGCATCCACCGGGTGCCGGGCGGCGTCGAGGCGGACCGCTACGACCTTCCCGACAGCCGGCAGCAGGCGCGGGCGCGGCTGGGCTGGCCGCAGGGGCGTCCCGTCATCCTGACGGTCCGCCGTCTGGTCAAGCGCATGGGGCTGACCGCCCTGGTGGATGCCATGGTGGAGTTGCGCCGCCGGGTGCCGGATGCGCTGCTGGTCGTCGCCGGCCGTGGGCCGGAAGCGGCGGCGCTGCAGGACCGCATCGGCGCGCTGGGGCTGGAGGAGCATGTGCGGCTTCTCGGCTTCGTGCCCGACGCGCAGCTACCGCTGGCCTACCGCGCCGCCGACCTGTGCGTCATGCCCTCGCAGGCGCTGGAGGGCTTCGGCCTGACCGCTCTTGAATCGCTGGCCTCCGGCACGCCGGTTCTGGTCACCCCCGTCGGCGGCCTGCCGGAGGTGGTGGAGGGGCTGGACGGCGATCTCGTTCTGGCGGGGACCGACGCGCGCGCCATCGGCATCGGCCTGGCGGAGGCGCTGACCGGCGTCCGCCGGCTGCCCGACGCCGACGCCTGCCGGTCGCTGGTGCGCACCCGCTTCGATTGGCCGGTCATCGCCGCCCGCACCGCCGCCGTCTACCGCGACGCCCTGCAATGAGCCCGCCGCTATGAGCCCACTGCCATGAGCCCACTGCCATGAGCACCATCGTCATCCTGTGCGACCACGCCCACCCCAGCGGCGGGCTGGCCAAGGTCGCCATCGCCGGGGCGGTCGGACTGGCGCAGCGCGGCCACCGGGTGCATTTCTTCACCGCCGTGCCGCCCGTCGATCCCGCCCTTCTGATCGACGGCATCACCGTCCATTGCCTGGAACAGCCGGACCTGAAGGGCAACGCCGACCGTGTGCAGGCGGCGCTCCGCGGCATCTGGAACCGGGAGTCGGCGCGCGCGCTGGACGAGCTGCTGGCCCGCTGCCCGGCCAACGACACGGTGGTCCACATCCATGGCTGGGCCAAGGCGCTGTCGCCCAGCGTCTTTCCGGTCTGCCGCCGCTCCGGCCTGCCGGTGCTGCTGACCCTGCACGACTATTTCCCGCTCTGTCCGAACGGCGCCTTCTTCGTCTTTCCTGAGGGCGTCAACTGCCCGCACCGGGCGCTGTCGGCTGGCTGCCTCGCCACCGACTGCGACGCCCGCGCCCGGCATCACAAATGGTGGCGGGCGGCCCGTCATGCGGCGGGCGCGCTGGCCGGCGGCTTCACCGGCGGCATGGCGCTGGTGACGCTCAGCGACCGCCAGCGCGCGGTGATCGCGCCGCATCTGCCCCCCGGCGCCATCACACTGCCGATCCCCAACCCGGTGGAGGTGGCGGCGGAGATCCGCGACCGCGACCCTGCTCCCGTCGCAGACAACCGCCATGTGCTGTTCGTCGGCCGCCTGTCGCGCGAGAAGGGGGCCGCCTTGCTGGCCGAGGCGGCGGCGCAGGCCGGCATCCCGGTGCGCTTCGTCGGCGACGGCGACGAGGCCGAGGCCGTCCGCCGCCTGAACCCGGAGGCCGAACTCGCCGGCTGGCTGCCGCCCGACGCTGTGCTGGAGGAGGTCCGGCGGGCACGGGCGCTGGTGGTGCCGTCGCTGTGGTACGAGACCTTCGGGCTGGCCGCCTACGAGGCGCTTGCCAACGGCGTTCCCGTGATCGTCAGCGACAATTGCGCGGCGGCGGAGGCGGTGCGGACCGGCGAGAACGGCTTCCTGTTCCGCAGCGGCGACGACGCCGACCTCGCCCGCTGCCTGCGCCTGCTCTCCCACGACGGCGAGGTGGCGCGGATGGGCCGCACCGCCCATGCCGACTATTGGCGGGCGCCCTTCACGCTGGACCGCCATCTCGACCGAGTGGAGGAAGTCTACCGCGCCGCCCTCAGCGGCGGACTGGCGGCGATGGCACGGCTCGACACCAGCCCGCCGCTGGGCGCGGCGCGGGCCTGCGCGCCATGACGCCCCCTCCCCCATTCGTCAGGCTTATCGGCAGGCGCCTGCTGCTGGCCGCGGCGCTGGCCTTTCCCGCCGCAGCATCGGCCGCACAGGACAAACCGTTGCGCCCCCGACCCGAACCGTCGCCGTCATCGCAGTCACCCGGTCCCGCCCTGTCCATCCGCGATCGCGGCGCCATCGGCGACGGGCGCAGCCATCCGCTGTCCGAACGCTACAAGAGCCTGGAGGCGGCGCGGCGCGTCCATCCGCATGTCCGCTCGCTCGACCAGGAATGCGACTGGGCCGCCCTGCAGGGCGCCGTGCTGGAGCTGTCGCGGTCTGGCCATGGCGGGACGGTGATGGTGCCGCCCGGCCATTACCGGCTGGACGGCGAGATCGTCCTGCCCAACCTCGACCGCTATGACGAGGCCTTCAACGAGGTGGAGATCGTCGGCGCCGGCATGCGCGCCTCGCTGCTGTCCTGGCCGGAGGACCTCGGCCCCGGCCGCTTCGGCATCCGCGCGGGCAGCCGGATGGCGGCGCGCGACGATGACGGCTACCAGCGCAGCCGCATCGCCCATCTCAGCCTGCAGGGGCCGAAGCCCGGCAACCGGCCGGGCGACCCGCCGCCGGGCATGGGCGGGGTGGCCCTGACCTCCCGCTTCGTGCTGGAACGGGTGGGGGTGTTCGGCTTCCAGGCCGGGGTGGATGTGTGGCGCGACCATTCCTCGCTGATTTCCTGCCAGCTCACCAAGAACCACATCGGCGCCTATTGGTCGGCGGGGACGGAGAGCTTCGGCGACCATCTGTTCCTCGACACCGACCTCGCCGGCAACACGCTGGCCTCCATCGCCGTGGCGCCGGAGAACGGCATCGACCATTCCAGCTTCATCTCCTGCCATTTCGGCTTCTCGCCCTACGGAATTTTGGCGGAGGACGGCCCGCCCAAGCGCACCTTCCTGTCGAACAACAAGTTCCTGGACTGCGCCTTCGAGGCCTGCGGCAACGGCTGGATCCACGGCCCGGCGGCGGAGATGTACGGCAACAGCCTAATCGGCTGCAGCGGTTCGCTCCTGCCCCGCTACCGGCTGCCGAAACAGCCGGCGACCGGCCTGATCGTGGTGCGCTCGCTGGAGCGCAACCAGTTCACCGGCGGCACCGCCAGTTTCGGCGACGGCACCAACGACCGCGCCGCCGACATCGGGACGGCCGCCATCGTCGCCGCCAGCGCCGTCGGCAACCGGTTCGACGATGCCGATCGCCTGATCCGCCTCGGCCGCGACGGGCTCGCCCCCGCCTTGTCGGTCTCCGGCACTTGCCGCGCCAACCGGTTCGAGGCGATGGAGTGTTCCGGCGAGTTTCGCAAGGTCGGTACCGGCGGCGTCGATGCCGGCAATCTGGTGCAGCGCGACTATGACCGCGTCCGCCGTCTGGAGCCGGACCACCCGGCGGACGGCGTCGCCCTCACCTCCGCATCTCCCGGCGGCGTCGTCCCCATCGCCACCACCGGTACCGCCCCGGTCGGCAAGAGCCGCGGCGCCATCCGCATGGGAACCGTCCTGCGCCCCGCCGCCGCCATGCCGCACCGGGTGGACCCGGCCCCCGGCCCCACCGCCGCCGTGGGCATCGCGGTGGCGGACGCACCGGCAGGCAGCGACAGCGTGATGGTCGATCTGCGGCTGGAGGTCAGGTAAGGCGGTCGCGTATGGCTCCCTCTCCCGCCCCGGAAGAGGGCGACGGTCGCCAAGCTACGGACCGCCCCCTCAGGACGTCGACCTGACCAGCGTGCCGCTCAACCCCACTCCACTGGCCAGCGGCCCCATCGCTTCCAGAAGATCCACATACTGCCCCGCCGTCACCGGCCAGTCGTGGCGTTCGGCGATGCGGCGGCCGGCTTCGCCCATGCGGCGGCGCTCCTCCGGATCGGCGGCCAGTCGGCGCATCGCCGCGACCAGAGCGTCCTGCGCATCCGGGTCGTCCAGCACGACGGCCGCCCCGTCCTCCAGCAGCCAGCTGGCGCCGGCAAGCCGCGTGGTGACGACCGGCAGGCCGCTCGCCGCCGCCTCCAGCAGGACCAGCCCGAAGGGCTCGTAGCGGGTCGGGAAGACGAACAGGTCGGCCGCCGCCATCAGCGCTGCCACGTCGCGCCGGTGGCCGAGGAATCGCACGCGCTCCTCCACCCCCAGTGACCGCGCCAGCGCCGGAAAGGGACCGCCGCGCTCGTCCCCCACCACCGCCAGCGACAGGTCCGGCACCTCGGCCAGGGCGCGCAGGATGCCATCCAGATTCTTGCGGTCGCTGCGGGCGTCGCCGACGAACAACGCCACCGGACGGCCGGGCGGCAGTCCGAACAGCGCCGGGTCGGGCGTGCCGGGCCGGAATTCCGCCACGTCGACGCCGTTGTCGATTACCGCCAGCCGGGCCGGATCGATGCCGTCCCGGCGCAGTTCCTCCGCCACCGTGCGCGACACCGCCACCAGCCGGCCGGCGCGGCGGAAACTCCAGCGCTCGAAGCCGACATTCAGCAGCGTGTAGAGCGCCCGGTACAGCGACAGCGGCGACAGGCCCTTGCGCACGGGATGGGTGGGCGAGCGCATCCAGGCCGAATGGACGAAATGCACGGCGTTGACGTCCGACCGCGCCCAGCTGACGAAGCCGTTCACCACCACACGGTCGATCCCCGCCCGCCTTGCCCGCGCCAGCGCGCGGCTCGCCCGCCAAGCGAACATTTGGTCCTTGGCCAGCTGCGTCGGCACCCCGCCGCCATCGACAGGCACCCAGCGCAGGCTGGGATGGCGCGCCAGTTCGTCCGCCACCTCCGTCGCGATGGCGACCACCTCGTGCCCGCGGCGCAGAAGCTCCTCCACGACGACGGCATTCACCCGTCCCTGCCCGTCATGGCGGACGATCTTCTGCGTGACCACGGCAACGCGCATCGCGCTTCCCCTGCTCGGCTGTATCGACGGTATCGGCGGCGGTTCACTCCGGAGTGGACCACGGAGCCGCCGCGCACACCAAACAAACGAAAGAGACCGATTGCGCTCAACAGGCGTAAGTCTGCCGTTGCCGCCCCAAGTCTTTCAACAGCCGAAGAAATGGCCAAAGCCAAATCGATATTTTCGGAAGAGTCAAAGATGAGTCAAAGACATGTCCCATCTTTGACTCTCCAAATTGTCGCGATGACCTGTCAAGACTTCCGAACGAACAGGGTAACCCAATCGATCCAGTTACCCCGACCTTGTACTTGCTTAATCTTTGGTTAATGGGAGTCGTGCCGATGGCGATCACCGGGTCCAATCTCATCGATGTCACCTTCGCGATCGACGCGTGGGGTCAGGAAGCCGGCGGCGTCTGGCCGCATCTGGCGCTGAAGCTGGACGGCGCGACCATCGGACAGGCGACGGTGAGCAGCAGCAGTGCCGGGCGCTACACCATCAGCGCCAAGGTCGCCGCCGGCACCGCGCACAACCTGCAGCTCGTCTACGACAACGACGGGATGGCCGGCGGCGCCGACCGCAACCTGTTCGTCCGCGCCGTTTCCGTGAACGGCACCCCGATCGCCGTGACCGACCCGTCGGTGACCTACGACAAGGGCATGGTCGACGGCCGCGACGTGGTGAAGGGCCAGGAAGCGATGTACTGGGGCGGCGCGCTGAACGTCCCGCTGCCGGCGACCCTGTTCCCGGCGCCGGACGCGATCACCGCCGAGCCGGCCGCGACCAAGGCCTTCAGCGTCGTCGTCAACGCCTGGGGCAAGAGCGCCGGCGGCGTGCCGCCGCACTTCAAGCTGCTCGCCGACGGCAAGATGGTGGGCGAGGCGAAGGTGTCCGCCACCACCCAGACCGCCTACAAGTTCACGGTCGACCTCGACCCGGCCCTGGCGCACAAGATCCAGGTCCAGTACGACAACGACGCCGTCGTCAACGGCCAGGACCGCAGCCTCTATGTCGGCTCCGTCGTGGTGAACGGCCACAGCGTCTCCTCCACCGCCGCCGGGGTCACCTATGACCGCGGCGCGCTGGACGGCAAGGACGTCATCGCCGGCCAGCAGGGGCTGTGGTGGAACGGCACGCTGAGCGTCCCCGTCACCAAGACGATGCTGGGCGGCACCACGACCGCGCCCGTCACGCCGGCCCCCACCACGACGCTGCCCAAGAACGAGCATACCGCCAGCGCCGGGGTCAGCAGCGACCGCCCGCCGCTGAAGTCGGACGTGTCCGCCATCTCCTGGGGCGCGGACCGCGGTCTGGCACCGCAGCACCTGTTCTGGGAATCGGTGCCGGACTATGCCAGCTCCACCCACCTGAAGGAGACGCGCGACGTCGCCGCCGACCATCTGGCCGACGGGGTCATGCCGCTGATCGGCCTGCAGCTGTGGGAGGACACCTTCGAATACTCGCAGACCGGCGGCGAGTTCGCCAATCTCGGCGGCCACAAGGCCTGGGTTGCCTGGACCAAGGCGCACCAGCAGTATCTGGGACGCGACGCCGACGGCAACATCCTCAATTCCGACAGCAGCAACCCCTATGGCTGGGGCTATGTCAGCCCGCTGATGCCGCTGGACGCCAAGGACGCGCCGGCCGGCTGGACCGGCGGCACCGCCCATTACGGCGACTGGATGGCCGACAAGCTGGGCCGGCTGTCCGCCCTGACCGGCACCCGCGGCTATGAGCTGGCCGACTTCTTCGACGGCAGCCCGCATTCCGGCGTGATGGACTTCTTCAACACGCGGATGATCGCGGAATTCAGCGCCAAGACCGGCATCAAGGTCTCCGGCACCACCCTGGCGCAGCAAGCCGACTACATCGTCGCCAACCATCCGACCAAGTGGCTGGACTATTTCGTCGACGGCTGGGCCGACAGCTGGAAGGCGCTGGACGAGGCCGTCGTCAAGAACACCGGCAAGGCGGCATGGCTGACCACGCAGGTGTCCTTCACCCCGGCGGCGATGCGCGAATTCGCGGGCGTCGACGCCCGGGTGATCGCCGAGAAGATGAACGAGGACGACATCCTGTTCAACGTGCAGACGCTCGAACGCTTCGAGATGCAGCACAAGCAGGCGCCGGCCTCCTACGAGCAGGCGATGCTGGGCATCCACGCCGCCCGCGCGCCGGATGCCCATTTCGGCCACATGATGTCCTCGTCGGAGGATGATTACTGGGGCGCCGTCAACAGCCTCTACACCGGCCTCACCGGCACGGCGCGCGAGGAGCTGGGCTGGGGCCGCCTGGAACAGACTTGGCTGCAGAGCGGCTGGACGATGATCGCCGACGACCAGGGCGGCGTGCGCCGCGCGGCGGAGCAGTGGTCGCGCAGCTATCACGACTGGGGCGAGGTGAAGCAGCCGTGGCTTGACATGCTGCGCGACATCGTGCCGACCCGCCCCTTCGGACCGGCGCTCTATTACAGCGCCAATGCCGAGAAGGCGATGAACGCGCTGGAACCGGCCGGCAACTCCATCGGCAACGCCTATCTGGGCGAGCTGCTGACGCCGATCACCAAGCTGCATGATGCCGGCGTGACCTTCGGCTACTATGTCAGCGACGCCGCCCTGCCGGCGATGACCAAGGCCAGCGCGCCCAGCGCCTGGATCATCCCGCAGGCGACCTACAACGGCAAGAACCTGTTCAGCGATGCGGAGATCGCCGCCCTGAAGGCCAAGGCCCCGGTGCTGATCGGCGACGAGGCGCTGACCTACAGGCACCCGCTGACCTTCACCGACAAGGATCCGGACGCCCAGATCACCGGCTACGGCTTCTACGACCAGAAGGACCGGCTGATCGTGGTCGCGTCCGACCGGGTGGACTTCAACGACACCGCGGCGCGCAAGTCGGTGGCGACCCATGTGGAACTGCAGCTGGCCAACGGCCACTACACGGTCCAGGACCTGATCCACAACACCACCCAGAGCTTCGACGTGGTGAACGGCATGGGCAGCTTCGACACCACCATCGACCGCTGGGATACCGGCGTCTACGCCATCACCCAGGACATGGTGGCGTAAGAGGGCGGCATAAGGCTGAACCGGACGGTTCGGGATGGGGACGGGGATCCGCTTCGGCGGGGCTCCGTCCCCGCTTTTTTCCGGCGCCTGAATTTTCCGACTGGCGGCGGCTGTTTAAGAGTCTATATTATCTTCGCAGATGGGCGGTAATGGAACAGCCTTCAAAGTCGCAGTTTCTAATTGAAATTGCTTTTTAAAAATGTTTCTCTTGCAGTACTGACGCGTTCTTTCAGCCAGTTCGTCTAAGCCCCCTCTCCACAATTCGTCATCCACTGGCGCTCCCCGTGACTTGACGGGGTTATCACTTCCCATATCCAGTGCAAGAAAGCCCAATTACTGTTCGCCTTTCGGGGCCGGGCTTCTCCTGCCGGTATGAAACTCTCTCCCTCTGAACCTAGAAGCCTTCCAAAAGTGATGGAGACAACTCCGTGAGTGCCGGATCATAGTTTGATCTAAATTCGATTGGACGAACACGCATCGACCGATACAACGTGCATCGTCCATCGATTTCGCACATCGCGCCGGTTCAGCGCGGCGGCAATCGACGGAGCAAGCGCGACGGCTCGAACGGGGAGCCGAGGGCAAATCGCCGGACAGAGAAACCGGCAGCCTTTATCGCCACGCCGCCCTTGCCGCCCTACCGTACAGCGTCCGGGGGAGGAGCCCTTGCGGTCCGGCCGCGCGATGATGCTGCCCGCCATATCGTCCATTCCTGGGGGAGACGGACATGCCCGATCGCATTCGTGTGATTGTCCACAATCAAAGCCGATTGCTGCGTGAATCCATCCTGAACATCCTGGATGATTGCTTCGAGGTCATCGATCCGCAAAGCCGGCTTGCCACGGGGCTGTCCCCGAAGACGGCGTGGAACGGGCGGGCGAACGGAGCGGGCGACCGCTATGCCGGCGGCTTCTCCGCCGGCGGAGCGGTGGTCACGCTGGAACCTCCGGCCGGCAACGGCGGCACCGAGCGGGCCGGCGAACGGACTGCGGACATCGTGCTGTTCGATCTCGCCTCGCTGAAGACCGACGCCTGGAATTTCCGCAGCTGGTACGGCGAGGACGCCAAGCTGGCGATGATCGCTGACGAGTTTTCGGCCCACCACATGCGGATGGCGCTGCGTTTCGGCGTGCGCGGCTATCTCCTGAACCGGATGGCGCCCGCCGCCTTCGTCCTGGCCCTGCGCCTGATCCATGCCGGCGAACCGGTGGTGCCGGAGGAATGCTTCGACTATTTCTCGCCCACGGCACTCCGCCGCGGCGGCGAGGACGGGTCGGTAACCCAGCATGAATCCGAACTTCTGGGCTATCCCGGCCTCTACCCGCGCCATGCACGCATCCTGAAGCTGATCATGGACGGATGCAGCAACAAGGAGATCGCGCGCGAAATGCTGATGACCGAGGATCTGGTCAAGCTGCACGTGCGTCACATCATGCAGACCATCAACGTCCGCAACCGCACCCAGGCCGCCCTGTGGGCCGCCCAGAGCGGCATCATCCAGGAGATGGAATATTTCCTGGAGCGGACCGTCCCGTAGGATCCGGCTGCCTCAAGGCTCGGCGCTGCCGGCCTTGCCGTCCAGCGCCATGCCGCCGCTGCACCATCGCGGCGGTAGCGGCGGGGTGACGGAGGCTTACGGCTGCCGCAGGATCGCCTGCTGGAATCGCAGCACCCGGTTGTCGACGATCTGGTCGAGCACCGATCGCGATTCGCCGAAGACCGGTTCGGTCCAGCGTTTCGCCTTGGTTGCGGCGGCCACCGCCTCGCACAGCGACGGAAAGCTGAAGCTGCCGCCGCCTGGCGGAGCGCCGGCTAGAAGGTTGGCCAGCGCCGTCCCCTCCATCTGGGTCAGATGGGGATAGAAATCGGCGATCAGCCCCTTGCGGATGCGATGGATGGCCGACGCCGTGGCGGCGGCGTTCCGGGACAGCGCCGTCGGATAGCGGCGGTAGCGCAGCAGCGGCTTCTTCACATTGGTGAAAATGGCGCCGGCCCGCATGCAGTCGATCCAGAAGGCAAGATCACCGCCCGACACATAGGCCTGATTCCAGCGGATCCGGTGCGCCATCACGAAATCCCGGCGGAAGACGGCGGTCGGGTCGTAGATGTTCCGCGCGGCTTCCAGGAACAGCGCCTTGATGTCGCAATCGGCAATGGGGGCATCGCTCGCCCCGGTGGCGTCGCCGAACATCTCCAGATCGGAACCGCACACCGTCACTTCCGGCCGGCTGTCTAGCACCGCCACCTGCAGCGCCAAGCGATCGGGCGCCGAGATGTCGTCGCTGTCCATGCGCGCGACATATTCCCCCTCCGCCAGCGCCAGCCCGACATGGAGGATGCCCGACAGGCCGAACTGCACGGGGTTGCGGAAGACCTTCAGCCGCGAATCCCTCATGGCAAGCACCCGGTCGGCGGTCCCATCGGTCGATCCGTCGTCCAGCACCAGAAGCTCGAAGTCACCGTAGGTCTGGGCCAGGATCGACTCCACGGCCTCCTCGACATACGCCGCCGTGTTCCAGGCTGGTAGCAGAACCGAGACACGCGGAGCCATTCAACCATCCTCGAAACAGAATCAGCCCAACCATGCGTGGAAAAGCGCTCGTATCATACCGCACATCCGCGCGCCTCCGCCAGAAGCCACTGCCGGAAGGCGGCGAAGGGCGGGTGGTTGGCCTTGCCGCGGGGGTGGACGAGGTAATAGGCCCGCGCGCTGCGATGCGGCCGGTCGATGGCCGGGACCAGGGTGCCGTCCTCCAGCTCGGCGCGGACCAGCAGGGTCGGCAGCAATGCCACGCCCAGACCGGCCTCCGCCGCCTGGGCGGTCGTGGCGAACTGTTCGAACACCATGCCGGCACCGGGACGGGGCGCAAGGCCTTGGGCCGACAGCCATTCATTCCACGCGTCGGCGCGGGTGCTGGTGTGCAGCAGCGGCAGCGACGGCAGATCCGCCGGCTCCGCCACCGGATGCGCCGCGAGGAAGGCGGGCGAGCAGACCGGCAGCACCTCCTCGTCCAACAGATGGTCGCAGACGGCGTCGGGCCAGTCGCCGAACCCGTAATGGATGGCGGCGTCGAGGTCGTGGAGGCGGAAGTCGAATGGCGCCAGCTTGGTGGTGAAATGGATCGTCACCTGCGGATGGGCCACTTGGAAGGCCGGCAGCCGCGGCACCAGCCAGCGCGTGCCGAAGGTCGGCAGGATGGCGAGGTTCAGCACGCCGCCCTTGGGCGCCGCGATGGTCCGCACGGTGGCCGCCGCGATCTGGCGCAGCGCATCGCGGATCGGATCGGCATAGAGCGCGCCGGTCGGGGTCAGCGCCACCCGCTGGCCCTTGCGGGTGAACAGCGCGGTGCCGATCTGGTCCTCCAGCGCCTTGACCTGCCGGCTGACTGCCCCTTGCGTCAGCGACAGTTCCGCCGCCGCCGCGGTGAAGCTGCCGGTGCGGGCCGCCGCCTCGAAGGCGGTCAGCATGCTCATGGAGGGGAGGAGGCGGCGCTGCAGATCCATGACCGCTTCATTACCAAAGCTCATGACGTGTGGAAAGAAAGTCGTTTGCGCCCTGGCGCGCGGCACGGCACGGTCGGTAATCTGGAGATCCAGAAGATTCCCATAGGCAGGGCGGGGCGGCATCGCGATGAAGACCGGTGGTCAGTTGATCGTCGAAGCGCTGGAGGCGCAGGGCGTGCGGCGGGTGTTCGGCGTGCCGGGCGAGAGCTATCTCGCCGTGCTGGACGCCCTGCACGACAGCCCGATCGAGATGGTCGTCTGCCGCCACGAGGGCGGCGCGGCGATGATGGCGGAGGCGCAGGCGAAGCTGACCGGCCGCCCCGGCGTCTGTCTCGTCACCCGCGGCCCCGGCGCCACCAACGCCGCCTCCGGCATCCATGTTGCCCAGCAGGACGAAACCCCGCTGGTCGTGCTGGTCGGCCAGATCGAGCGCGGCATGCGCGGCCGCGACGCCTTCCAGGAGGTCGATTACGGCAAGCTGTTCGGCGGCATGTGCAAGTGGGTCGCCGAGATCGACAGCGCCGACCGCGTGCCGGAGATGATCTCCCGCGCCTTCCACACCGCGATGTCCGGCCGGCCCGGCCCGGTGGTGCTGGCCCTGCCGGAAGACACGCTGACCGAAACCGCGGACGTCGCGGCAGCCCCGCGCGCCGTCGCGCCGGACAGCGCCCCCACCCCCGCCCAACTGGCTGCCTTCGGCGATCTGCTGGGCAAGGCGGAACGGCCGCTTCTGGTCGTCGGCGGTTCCCGCTGGACGGAGGAGGCGGTCGCGGCCCTTCAAGGCTTCGCCGAGCGGCTGTCGCTGCCGGTGGCGGTCACCTTCCGCCGCCAGATGCTGTTCGACCATTGCCACCCCCTCTATGCCGGCGACATCGGGCTGGGCATCAACCCCAAGCTGACGGCGCTGGTCAGGGACAGCGACCTGCTGATCCTGCTGGGCGACCGCTTCTCCGAAGTGCCGTCGCAGGGCTACGATCTCCTGGGCATCCCCGATCCCAGCAAATCGGTCGTCCACATCCATCCCGGTGCCGACGAAATCGGCCGCGTCTTCCGCCCGACCCTGGGCATGGTCGCCACCCCGGCCGCCTTCCTTGAGGCGATGGCCGGCCTGACCGTCGCGGCCAAGCCCGCCTGGGCCGCCCGCGCCGAAGCGGCGCACGCCGCCTACGAGGCCTGGAGCACCCCGCCGGACGCCATTCCCGGCGATGTGCAGATGGGCCGCATCATGGCCTGGCTGGACGAGCGGCTTGAGCATGACGCCGTCTTCACCAACGGCGCCGGCAACTACGCCACCTGGATTCACCGGTTCCACCGCTTCCGCCGCTTCGGCACCCAGGTGGCGCCCGCCTGCGGCTCGATGGGCTACGGCCTGCCGGCCGCCATCGCCGCCAAGCTGCAGCACCGCACCCGCGACGTTCTGTGCTTCGCCGGCGACGGCTGCTTCCAGATGACCGGGCTGGAGTTCGGCACCGCCGTGCAGGAAGGCGCCGCCGTCATCGTGCTGCTGGTCGACAACGGCATGTACGGCACCATCCGCATGCATCAGGAGCGCGAGTATCCCGGCCGCGTGTCCGGCACGATGCTGAAGAATCCGGATTTCGCCGCCTTCGCCCGCGCCTATGGCGGCCATGGCGAGACGGTGGAGACCACCGACCAGTTCGCCCCGGCCTTCGAACGCGCCCGCGCGTCCGGCCTGCCGGCGATCATCCATATCAAGCTCGACCCCGAAGCCCTGACCCCAAGCCGGACCCTTTCGGAGATCCGTGCGGCGGGAAAGGGGAAGTGAGTTAACCCTCCCACCACTCAAGTCCCCTCTCCCCCCTGGGGAGAGGGTTAGGGTAAGGGGGACGCACCGCAGGATTTTCGCAAACGTCCCGCGACGCATCCCCCTCACCCCGTCCCTCTCCCCAGGGGGGAGAGGGGGAGTTCTATACAGACCCAAGGAGCCACCCCGGTGCAGCACAGCGACATCCTCTCCCGTTTCGGCCTGACCTCCAGCGGAGCCGGGCTCACCGCCCGTTCGCCGGTGGACGGCGCCACGCTCGCCACGGTGGCGGAGACCGCGCCGTCGCAGGTGTCTGACATCGTCGCCAACGCCGCCCGCGCCTTCGAGGCGTGGCGCTCGGTGCCGGCCCCGCGCCGCGGCGAGCTGGTCCGCCTGCTGGGCGAGGAGCTGCGCGCCGCCAAGGAGGATCTCGGCCGTCTGGTTTCGCTGGAAGCCGGCAAGATCTACCAGGAAGGCCTGGGCGAAGTGCAGGAGATGATCGACATCTGCGACTTCGCCGTCGGCCTGTCGCGCCAGCTCTACGGCCTGACCATCGCGTCGGAGCGTCCGGGCCACTCCATGCGTGAGACCTGGCACCCGGCCGGCCCCTGCCTCGTCATCTCCGCCTTCAACTTCCCGGTGGCGGTGTGGTCGTGGAACGCGGCGCTGGCGCTGGTCTGCGGCGACCCGGTCGTCTGGAAGCCGTCGGAGAAGACCCCGCTGACCGCCGCCGCCTGCCAGGTGATCTTCGACCGCGCCGTCGCCCGCTTCGGCGATGCGCCGGCCAACCTGTCCCAGGTCGTCCAAGGCGGGCGTGAGATCGGCGAGGCGCTGGTCGCCCACCCCGGCTTCCCCATCGTCTCGGCCACCGGCTCCACCCGCATGGGCCGCGAGGTCGCCAAGGTGGTGGCGGAGCGCTTCGGCCGCTCGATCCTGGAGCTGGGCGGCAACAACGCCATGATCGTGGCGCCGTCGGCCGACCTCGACATGGCTCTGCGCGCCATCCTGTTCTCCGCCGTCGGCACCTGCGGACAGCGCTGCACCACGCTGCGCCGGCTGATCGTCCACCGCTCGGTCAAGGACCAGCTGCTGCCGCGCCTGAAGGCAGCCTATGCCTCGGTTTCCATCGGCAGCCCGCTGGAGTCCGGCGTGCTGATGGGTCCGCTGGTCGACGCCGACGCCTTCAAGGCGATGCAGCGCGCGCTGGAGTCCGCAAAGGCCGAGGGCGGCACGGTGACCGGCGGCGAGCGCACGCTGACCGACCGCTTCCCCAACGCCTATTACGTCACCCCGGCCATCGTCGAGATGCCGGCCCAGACCGAGGTGGTGCGGCACGAGACCTTCGCGCCGATCCTCTATGTCCTGACCTACGACACGCTGGACGAGGCCATCGCGCTTCAGAACGCGGTGCCGCAGGGCCTGTCCTCCTGCATCTTCTCCACCGACATCCGTGAGACGGAGCGCTTCCTGTCGGCCGCCGGGTCCGACTGCGGCATCGCCAACGTCAACATCGGTCCCAGCGGTGCGGAGATCGGCGGCGCCTTCGGCGGCGAGAAGGAGACCGGCGGCGGCCGCGAATCCGGGTCGGATTCGTGGAAGGCCTATATGCGCCGCCAGACCGCGACGGTGAACTACTCCTCCGCGCTGCCGCTCGCCCAGGGCATCAAGTTCGAGATCATGGGCTGATCGGCGTCTGAGGCACACCACCCCGCGGCGTCATCGCTCCTTGCGACCGGCACAGCCCGGCGCGACACTTCCGCCATGAACGGTCGGGAGCATGGGGCGATGGCGGACGTGGCAGGACATACGCCTCTGGCACGCCTGCAAAACTTGCGGGCGTCGCCGGAGCCGCTGGCCGCCCTGCTGGCCGATCTCCGCGGGATCGAGCATGGCGGCGATCCGCGTTTCGCCATGACACTCGACCATTATCTGGAAAGCTGGCTGGGCAGCCAGCCGCGCGAGGTGTTCCGGCTCGCCGGCCCCCGCCTGCTGATCCTCGCCCCGGCCGAAGCCGCTCCGCTGCTCGACGCCGGGGCCAGAGCGCTGGCGCACACCCTGTTGTCGCACGGCTTCGGCACGCTCCGCACCGCCCACTACGACATGGCGACGGAAGCCGAGCGCCTGTTCGCCGACCTGTTCCCCAACGATGCCACCGCGGCCCTGCGCGAAGCGGCCGAACGCGCGCCGACCGCGGCGCTCGCCCATCTGCTGGAGGTGGAGCGGGTCCTGCACGGCGCCGACATCGACAGCATCGTCCGCGAACAGCCGGTCTGGTCTTTTGCTGAGGCCCGCGCGGCGGTGGTCACCACCGAACTGGCCATATCGCTGGAAGAATTGGAATCGCGGCTGTCCCTGTCGCTGCGCCGCGATTCCTGGCTGCGGCACGAGGTGGCGGTGCGGCTCGACCGCGGGCTGTTGCGCCATATCGCCCGCGACCGCAGGCGCGATCCCCGCCCCTTCACCATCGACCTGCACACCGCCACCGTGCTGGACGACGGCTTCGACGAACTGGCGCGCGCCATCCCCGCGGAGATGCGCGGCCGGATCACCGCCGAGCTTCCCTGCTGGGAACTCTCCCTCGCCCCGGCGCGGGTGGTCGCGGCGGCCGGAAGGCTGGCCGACGCCGGCTTCGCGGTGGCGTTGGACCATGTGCCGCTGGCGGCGTTGGCCGGGCTTGATCTCAGCGGGCTGGAGCCGGCTTTCATCAAGACACAGTGGATTCGCGGAGACTCCGGCGCCTTCGAACTGCTGACCGCCGCCGTAGAGCGTTTCGGCGCCGGGCGGCTGGTCCTCTGGCGCTGCGACGAGCCGGCGGCGCTGGAAACCGGCCACGCGGCCGGGGTCGTCCTGTTCCAGGGCCGCGCGGCGGATGCCGCCTCTGCCACACCCTGGCACCCGAGCGAAAGCGTGCCGCCCCCCGTGGCGGAGGAACCGGAAGAGCCCGCCTCATCCGAAACAGCAGAACCCACCCAGCTCCCACCCCCCGGCCTCCTCGGCCGCCTGTTCGGGCGCGGCTGACCGCCGCAGGACGCTGCCGCTTCCAATGAGCCGATCATTTGGAAAGCCCCTCACCCCAACCCGCGGGTCGGCAAAACGCCGTTGGCGTTTGGCCGATCCCGCCCCGCAAGGGGAGAAGGGCTTTCTTCGCGGCGCAGCACCCGCCGCCCCCGATTGACAGCCGGTCATTACGGGTTCCTAATAGTTAAAATGCCAATGAACGACGAAGGCGTCGGATGTCCATCCAAACGCCCGGCCAAGCGGCCACCAAGCCCGCACCCTCTGCGGCGTCCTCCCGCCCCGCCCGCCTGCTGAATGCGACGGCCGTCGGCCTTCTCGGTGCGGTCGGCCTGCTGTCCTACATCGGCCTAGGCCACGGGATGGAAGCGCTGTGGAACCCGACCGGCGCGGTCATCATCGCTGGCGGCATCGCCGTTTCCGCCCTGATGGCCTTTCGGGCGAGCGAGCTGCGCGCCGCTCTCGCCGCCCTCCGCACCATCTTCCGGGACGACGAGTCCATCGCCGCCGACATCGCGGAGCTGGTGGCCTTCTCCCGGCTCTACCAGCGCGGCCAGATCCAGCGGGCCGAGGAACAGGGGACCAGGGCCGGCAGCCCGTTCCTGCGGCTGGGGCTGCAGCTGATCGCCGACGGCACGCCGGTCAACGACATCCTGCATGTGATGAACTGGCGCATCCAGAAGCTGATCGAGCGGGAATCGGTGCAGTCCCGCCTGTTCCGCACGCTGGCCGGCCTCGCCCCCGCCTTCGGGCTTCTGGCGACGCTGGTCGGTCTGATCGGCATGATGGCACAGCTGGGCACCGCCACCATCGCCCAGGTGGGCGAGCACATGTCGGTCGCGCTGGTGGCGACGCTCTATGGCGTCGTGCTGGCCAACCTCGTCTTCAAGCCGATCGCCATCAAGCTGGAGCAGCGCACCGCCCGGCGGGTGGCGATGCTGAACGTGCTGCTGGAGGGCATCATCCTGGTGCGGCTCGGCCGCTCGCCGACAGTGATCGCCGACGCGCTGGCCGAATTCGTGCGCGAGCGCGGGGACGAACTCCATGGCACCTCGTGACGACAGGCCCCAGAACGGCGGTTTCGCGCCGGACGATGCGGAGGATCTCGCCTCCCCCACCTGGGCGGCCGGCATAGGAGCCGGCAACGTCCTGCCGCAGGCCGGCGCGGAGGAGGATCAGGAGATCTGGCTGCTCAGCTACTCCGACCTCGTCACGCTGCTGCTGTCGGTGTTCGTCATGCTGCTGGCGATCACCAGCCTGAAGGACCAGCTGCCGACCACGCCGCAGCCGGAAACCCCAGCCGTGGCCCTTCACGCCCCCCAGGCGCTCCCGCCCCTGTTCGATGAGCCGGTGCCCGTACCGACGACGGATCCCGCGCCGCCCGACCCGCGGCCGCGCCTGGACGATGACGAAGTCGCGGTGACGGCGCCCGACCGGGTGGCGGAGCGCTGGCGCGAGACCCTCGCGGGGCTGGGAGTGCCGCGCAGCGTGGCGGTCGACGTGCGGCAGAACCGGGTCGGGATCGTCATCGGCGAAGGCATCCTCTTCGCACCCGGACATGCGGAGCTGACGCCGGGCGGCGACGGGCTGCTGCGCCGGCTGGCCCCGACGCTGGCGGCCACCCGCGGCGACATCGTGGTGGAGGGGCACAGCGACTCCACGCCGATCGGCAACCGCCGCTTCCCCTCCAACTGGGAGCTGTCGGGCGGCAGGGCGGCCAGCGTGGTGCGGCGGCTGATCGAGCTTGGACTGCCGCCGGACCGGCTGTCGGCGGTGGGCTTCGCCGATACCCGGCCGCTCACCACCGGCGCCGACCCGGTCTCGATGGCGCGCAACCGCCGCGTCGCCATCACCATCCAGGCTGATGGCCTCCCGGATGGCTTCCCGGCAGCGCAGGAGCCCGGCCGGGCGATTCCATAGGGGCAGGGTTTGATTTGACGCAATGCCGCAACGCAACGAAGGGGGCTATGCTGGGATCCGGTGGTCGATCTGGTTGACGCATTGCCCTCCACCCCCCACGGCGCCGCCCCACGGGAGAAATCCACGGGAGCATCCGGGCGCCCCTTCCCCCGCCCGCCGGGGGAAGGTCGGGTGGGGCCTCGATGCAGTCGCTCTGCCGCGGTACTGCCGCAACCGCCACCATTTTTCACGGTTCCCGTCCCACTCAACCGGCCGGAGTGACCATGTCCGTTCAAACCTCCGCGCGACCGTCCGCCGATCCGCCCGCCGCCCCACCTGCCGCCCCGGAATCCGACTCGGCTCCGGGCCGGGTCGTGGCGGTCCGCGGGTCGGTCATCGACATCCGCTTTCCCGAAACGGCCCTGCCGCCGCTGTTCGACGCGGTGGAGATTCTGTGGGACGGTCCCGAACGGCTGATGGCGGAGGTGCAGAGCCATCTCGACGGCGCCACCTTGCGCGCCATCGCACTGCAGGGCACCTCCGGCCTGCGGCGGGGCACGCCGGTCCGCTCCACCGGCGGCCCGCTGACCGCCCCGGTCGGCGAGGCGGTGCTGGGCCGGCTGATCGACGTGATGGGGCTGGCGCGCGACGACGGGCCGGACCTGCCGCCCGACACGCCGCGCGCACCGATCCACCGCCCGCCTCCGCCGCTGGCCCGGCGCAGCCCGCGCCGCGACCTGATGGAGACCGGCATCAAGGTGATCGATCTGCTGGCCCCGCTGGCCCGCGGCGGCAAGGCCGCGATGTTCGGCGGCGCCGGGGTCGGCAAGACCGTGCTGGTGATGGAGCTGATCCGCAAGATGGTGGAGCGCCACACCGGCATCTCCGTCTTCGCCGGCATCGGCGAGCGCTCCCGCGAGGGGCAGGAGCTGTGGGAGGAGATGAAGCGCTCCGGCGTGCTCGACCGCACCGCGCTCGTCTTCGGCCAGATGAACGAGCCGCCGGGCGCGCGCTGGCGCGTCGGCCTGACCGCGCTGACCATCGCCGAGCATTTCCGCGACGAGGAAATGCTGGACGTGCTTCTGCTAATGGACAACGTCTTCCGCTTCGTCCAGGCCGGTGCGGAGGTGTCGGGCCTGCTGGGCCGCCTGCCGTCGCGAGTCGGCTATCAACCGACCCTGGCCAGCGAGATCGCCGAACTGGAGGAACGGGTCGCCTCCACCCCCGGCGCGGTGGTGACGGCGATCCAGGCGGTCTATGTCCCGGCCGACGATTTCACCGATCCCGCGGTGGCGGAGTTGTTCAGCCATCTCGACAGCTCCATCGTGCTGTCGCGCGCCATGGCGGCGGAAGGGCTCTATCCGGCCGTGGATCCGCTGAGTTCGACCTCCAGCCTGCTCGATCCGCTGGTGGTGGGGGAGGCGCATTACCGTCTGGCGGAGGATGTGCGCAAGACCATCGCCCATTACCGCGAACTGCAGGACGTGATCGCATTGCTGGGCATGGAGGAGCTGAGCACCGCCGACCGCTTGGCCGTGCGCCGCGCCCGCCGCCTGCAGCGCTTCCTGACCCAACCATTTCTGGTGACCGAGGCCTTCACCGGCCATGGCGGCGTCAGCGTGCCCCTTGAGGAGACGCTGAAGGGTTGCCGCGCCATCCTGGACGGCGAGGGCGATGACTGGGCCGAAAGCGCCTTCTTCATGACCGGAACCCTGGACCAGGTCCGCGAGCGCGACCGCGCCGGGAGGGGAGCATGAGCACGATCTCGGGGATATCCCCCTCTCCCCCCCGGGGAGAGGGTCGGGGTGAGGGGGATGCACTGCGGGATTTTCCCAAAGGTCCCGCCACGTATCCCCCTCACCCTAACCCTCTCCCCAGGGGGGAGAGGGGACTCAAGCCGGGGCGCACAAGCGAACTCTCCCTCATCGTCACCACCCCCACCTCCGTCGCCGCGCGCCTCACCGGCCTCCGTCACCTCCGGGCGGAAGATGCCAGCGGCGCCTTCGGCGTCTGGCCCGGCCATGCCGACCTGCTGACCGCCCTGGCGATCTCCGTCATCAGCTGGCGCACCGCCGACGGGCGCGAAGGCCACTGCGCCGTGCGCGGCGGGGTGCTGACCATCCGCGACGGCGCCCGGATCGCCGTGGCGACGCGCGAAGCGGTGGTCGGCGACGACCTGCACGCCCTGGAACGCGACGTGCTCGCCCGCTTCCGCCGCAACCGCGAGGAGGAAGGGGAGGCGCGCAGCGGCGCCCGCCGCATGCATCTGGCCGCGATCCGCCACATCCTCGCCTATCTGCGTCCCGACCGCCGGCCCTCCGGCCCCTTCGCCCCCACTCCCGACGGCGGGGAGGAGGCGCCATGAGCGACGGGCAGGATCCGCTTCCCGGCAGCGTCCGCCGCCGTCGCGAACGGCGGGAGCGCTGGACCCGGGAGGGCGAACGGCCGATGGGCCGCAACCTCGCCCTGATCGGGGCGCTGGGCTGGCTGGTGATCGTGCCGACGCTGGCCGGCCTGTTCGCCGGGCGCTGGCTCGACGAACGGGCGGGCGGCGGGATTTTCTGGACGGCGGCGTTGCTGTTCGCGGGCGTGGTGCTCGGCGGATGGCTCGCCTGGAACCGTATCGAGCAGGAGCGCTGAGGTGATGACCGCCCCCTATCTTCTTCCCATTCTGACCGGGGCGCTGGCGGGGCTGGCGTTGGGAACCCTGTTCTTCCGCGGTCTGGCTGCGACCGCCCGGCTCTATGTGGCCGGCGGGGTCCGGCGCGCGGTTCCGCTCTATCTGCTCCGGCTGGCCGCCGCCACCGCCGGCTTCACCATCGCCGCCCTGTGGGGCGGGGCGGAGGCGCTGCTGGCGATGCTGGCCGGATTCCAGCTGGCGCGCAGCCTCGTGGTCCGGCGCGAAAAGCGGGCGGAGGCGGGAACGCCATGACGGACTCCCCCCTGACGACGCCGGTTGTCTTCCTGCTAGGACCGGTCCCGGTCACCCTGCCGGTCGTCGTCACCTGGGGACTGATGGCGGCGATGGTGCTGGGCGCCGCGCTGGCGACCCGGCGGCTGCGGGTGGAGCGGCCGGGCCGCGTCCAGACCGTGCTGGAGCTGGTGGTGGAGACCCTGCGCCGGCAGATCGGCGAGACGATGCAGGCCGACGCCACGCCCTTCCTGCCGCTCCTGGGCACGCTGTTCCTCTATCTGGCGGTCGCCAACCTGTCCGGGCTGGTGCCGGGGCTGAAGGCGCCGACCGCTTTTCTGGAAACGGCGGCGGCATTGGCGCTGGTCGTGCTGCTGGCGTCGCAGGCACTGGGCATCCGAAGGCGCGGCCTGTGGCCCTACCTGAAGGGCTTCGCCCACCCCACCCCACTGCTGCTTCCGCTGAACATCCTGTCGGAACTGACGCGCGCCTTCTCGCTGTCGGTCCGCTTGTTCGGCAACGTCATGAGCGGGGAGTTCGTCATCGCCATCGTGCTGTCGCTGGCCGGCCTGTTCGTGCCGGTGCCGCTGATGGCGCTGGAACTGCTTCTGGGCCTCGTGCAGGCGTACATCTTCACCGTGCTGGCCGCGGTCTTCATCGGCGGCGCGGTCGGAACAATAGAAAAGGGATAGGAATCATGGATGTCCATTCGATCAGCATCCTCGGCGCCGCGCTGGCCGTCTCGGTCGGGGCCATCGGGCCGGCCCTGGCGGAAGGACGCGCCGTCGCCGCCGCGATGGAGGCCATCGCCCGCCAGCCGGAAGCCGCCAACACCCTGTCGCGCACCCTGTTCGTCGGTCTGGCGATGATCGAGACGATGGCGATCTACTGCCTCGTCGTCGCCCTGCTGCTGCTATTCGCCAACCCCTTCGCCTGACCGCGGCAATTCCGGAGCCCGTCATGCACATCGACGGTTGGACGATCCTGCTCCAGGCGGTCAATTTCCTGATCCTGGTCTGGCTGCTGCGCCGCTTCCTCTACCGCCCGGTCCTGGCGGTGATCGCCGAGCGGCAGGCCGCCACCGAGCGCGTCCGCAGCGACGCCGAGGCCGCGCGCCAAGCCGCCGAAGCCGCGCGCCGGGCCCTGGAGGACCAGCGCGCAACCCTGCCGGCCGAACGCGACCGCCTGATCGCCGCCGCCCGCGCAGAGGCGGAGGCCGAACGCGCCGCCCTGCTCGACCGGGCGCGAGGCGAGGCCGACCATGCGCTGGAGGAGGCACGCGCCCGGCTGGCGGAGGAGCGGGCGCAGGCGCTGGGCGCCCTGCAGCGCCACGCCGCCGATCTCGGCACCCAGTTGGCGACCCGCCTGCTGCGCGACGCCCCGGCACGCGCCCTGACCCGTCCCCTGCTGGAGGAGGCCTGCGCGGCGGTGGAGGCGCTTCCTGCCGCCCGGCGCCAAGCCCTGGCGGATGGGACCGATCCGGTGCCGGTGCGTCTCACCGCAGCCGGTCCGCTGCCGGACGAGGACGCCGCCCATGCCCGCGGCCGGCTGGCAGCCGCGTTGGGCCGGCCAGTGGCGCTGGAACTGACCGAGGATCCGTCGCTGATCGCCGGTGTGGAGCTGCATTTCGCCCACAGCGTCGTCCGCCGCAGCTGGAAGCAGACGCTGGCCGAGGCGAAGGAGGAGATGACCCGTCATGACTCCGCAAGAACCGATGCCGACCCCGTCGCTTGAGGACGCGCTCGACGCCTGGATGCCGGGCGCGTTGCGCCGGCTGGACGGGCTGGATACCACTGCGCGGCTGGAATCGGTCGGGCGGGTGGAGTCGGTCGGCGACGGCATCGCCCATGTCTCCGGCCTGCCCGACGTGCGGGTGGACGAGCTGCTGCTGTTCCCCGGCGGCGTGGCCGGGCTGGCGATGGATCTGGATGACCGGATCGGCTGCATTCTGCTGGGCGATGCCACGCAGGTCGCGGCCGGCGGCACCGTCCACGGCACGGGAACGGTCCTGCGCGTGCCGGTCGGCGACAGGCTGATGGGGCGGGTGGTCGATCCGCTCGGCAACCCGCTGGACGACGGTCCGCCGATCGAGGCCGATGGGTGGGAGCCGGTGGAGCGGCCCGCTCCGACCATCGCCGAGCGGGCGGCTGTGTCGGAACCGCTGCTGACCGGCACCGCGGTGATCGACGCGATGTTCCCGCTCGGCCGCGGCCAGCGCGAGCTGCTTATCGGCGACCGCGCCACCGGCAAGACCGCCATCGCGGTGGACGCCATCCTCAACCAGACTGACGGCGACGTGTTCTGCGTCTATGTCGCCGTCGGCCAGAAGGCGTCCGGCGTGCGCGCGGCGATCGAGGCGGTGCGCCAGGGCGGCGCCGCGGCGCGCACCCTGTTCGTCATCGCCGCCGCCGATTCCGCCCCCGGCCTGCAATGGCTGGCGCCCTATGCCGGCTTCACCATGGCCGAGCATTTCCGCGACAGCGGCCGGCACGCCCTGGTGATCGTCGACGACCTGACCAAGCATGCGGCGGTCCACCGCCAATTGTCGCTCCTGCTGCGCCGCCCGCCGGGGCGGGAGGCCTATCCGGGCGACGTCTTCTACCTGCACAGCCGCCTGCTGGAAAGGGCGGCCAAGCTGACGCCCGCCAAGGGCGGCGGGTCGCTGACCGCGCTGCCCATCGCCGAGACCCAGGGCGGCAACCTGTCGGCCTATATCCCAACCAACCTGATCTCCATCACCGACGGGCAGGTCTGCCTCGACGCCAAGCTGTTCTACGAGGGGCAGAAGCCGGCGGTGGACATCGGCCGCAGCGTGTCGCGCGTCGGCGGCAAGGCACAGCCGCCGGCCCTGCGCACGCTGGCCGAACCGCTGCGGCTCGACTACGCCCAGTTCCTGGAGTTGGAGGTCTTCACCCGCTTCGGCGGCCTGGTGGACGAGCGGACGCGCAAGGCGGTGGAGCATGGCCGGCGCATGCGGGCCCTGCTGGCGCAACGGCACCTGTCGCCCCGCCCGCTGGCGGTCCAGGCGGCGCAGCTGCTGGCGCTGGCCGACGGCACGCTGGACGGGCTGCCGCTGGATGCGGTGCTGCGTTTTCAGGCCGCGCTGGCGGGTCTGGTCGCCGCCCACCCGCCCAGGATCGGCGAGACGCTGGACGACGCCACCAAGGCGGCGCTGCGCGACCTGATCGCGCAGGCTGTCTCGGGCCTGACCGGAGCGGCGCCATGACCGAACGGCTGGCGGAGGTCGAGGCCCGGCGGGCCAGCGTGCAGGATCTGGAATCGGTCACCGACGTCATGCGCTCGCTCGCCGCGATGCGGTTGCAGCAGGCGCTCGGCACGCTGGCCGGCACCCGCGCCTATGCCGAAGTGATCGCCGGAGCGCTGGCCCAGGCCGCGGCCTTGCTGGACGATGCGCCGCCGCACTGGCCCGTCAACGGACACGGCCATTGCGCGTGGGTGCTGTTCGCGCCGGAACACGGCTTCGTCGGCGCCTTCGCCGAAAAGCTGGTCGATGCGGCGCTGGCGGCACCGCCGGGCTACGCGCTGTGGGTGGCGGGGTCGCGCGGCGCCGCCCTGCTGGAGGAACGCGGCCGTCAGCCGGCCTGGGCCACGGCGATGGCGACCAACACCGATGCCGTCACCGCCACCGCGCGGCGCATCGCCGAGGCGCTCTACCAGGCGGCGGCGGACGGGCGGCTGGGCCGGGTGGAGCTGCTCTACGGCCGGACCAACGCCGGCGCGCCGCCGGAGCTGGTTCGCCGCCCCCTGCTGCCGCTCGGCCTGCCGCAAGACGGCGCCCGGACGGTGCCGCCGCTGATCAACATGCCGCCGCGCGACCTGATCGCCCGGCTGGTGGACGAATATGTCTTCGCCCTGCTGGCCGACGCCGCGATGGAGAGCTTCGCCGCCGAGAACGCCGCGCGTCTCACCACCATGATGACGGCCCGCCACAACATCGAAACCACGCTGGACGAGCTGACCGCCACGGCGCGTCACCTGCGCCAGGAACAGGTCACGAATGAGCTGATCGAACTGGTGTCGGGCGCCGAGGCGATGGGGTGACAAACACCCTCTCCCGCCACAGTTCCTTCTCCCCCCTGGGGAGAAGGTTAGGATGAGGGGGTTCGGCGCAGCCGAAGAAATCCTCGAAGCGGCTCCCCCTCACCCCGACCCTCTCCCCGCTGTCGGCGGACCGGAGGTCCGCCTGTCGCGTCAGCGCAAACGAAGTTTGCGCGTGAGCGGGGGGGAGAGGGAGACACGGGAGGGAACCGCAAAAGCCACCAGCAGTTCCGCCGCCACCAGCGCCGCGATCACCTCCGGCCGCTTGTCACCGGTCAGCGCCGCACCGATGGGGCAGGTCAGCCCCTCCAGCGCGTGCATGTCCCGCCCGCGCGCCCGGAACCAGCGCTCGAACTTCGCCCGCTTCGTCGCGGAACCGATCATGCCGACATAGGCGGCATCACCCCGGCGCAGCGCCGCCTCGGCGATCTCGAAATCCAGGGCGTGGCTGTGGGTCAGCACCAGATAGCCCGCCCCGGCCGGTGCCCCCGCCAGCGGGTCGAGCGGGCTGTCGGTCAGGATACGCTCCACGCCCGCGGGTATCGTCTCGGGAAACTCCTGCGCCCGGCCGTCGATCCACTGCAGGCGTAGCGGCAGCGGCGCGAAGGCCGTCGCCATGGCCCGTCCGACATGGCCGGCTCCGAACAGCAGCAGCGTCGGCCGCGCGTCCAACGCCCGGTTCTCCCGTTCCTGCAACGCGGCGACGGTACCGTCGTCGGCCCGCTCCAGCCACAGCACGACATGCCCGCCGCAGCACTGGCCGGTCGCCGGCCCCAGCGGAAGGTCGAGCGTCTCAAGGTGAGTGCCGTCCTCCAGCATCCGGCGCGCGGTGGCGATGGCGGTCCATTCCAGCCGCCCGCCGCCGACCGTGCCGGCACAGGCCTCCCGCCCCACCAGCATGCCGGCCCCCTCCTCCCGCGGGGTGGAGCCGCGCGCCTCGGAGACCGTGACGAGGATGGCGGAGGCGCCCTGGGACAGCCAGTCGGAGAGGGTGGTGGAGAGGGAGGTCATGCCGGTTCGGGGGAGAATGGCAAGGTGTCTTGCCCCCTCCCCGACCCTCCCCCGCCTTCGGCGGTGGAGGGGGCCTCTTGCGAGGCGGCGGCAGTTCCCTCCACCGCCAACGGCGGGGGAGGGTTAGGGAGGGGGCATTCGCCGCCATTTCGCACCCGCTCCCGCAGCCCCGCGATGCACGCCAGCACCCGCTCCGGCGTGGCGGGCGCGTCCAGCTTCGGGCAAATCCGGTGCCCGGCGACGCTCGCCACCGCGTCGGACAGCGCGTGGAACACCGACATGCCCAGCATGAAGGGCGGCTCGCCCACCGCCTTGGAGCGGAAGATGGTGTCCTCGCGGTTCGGCGCATTCTCCAGCAGCGCGACGTTGAATATGCGCGGACGGTCCGAACAGGCCGGGATCTTGTAGGTGCTGGGCGCGTGGGTGCGCAGGCGGCCCTGCCCATCCCACCACAGCTCCTCCATGGTCAGCCAGCCCATGCCCTGGACGAAGCCGCCTTCGATCTGCCCCTTGTCGATGGCCGGGTTCAGCGATCGGCCGCAGTCATGCAGGATGTCCACCCGGTCGACGACATACTCGCCGGTCAGCGTGTCCACCGTCACCTCGGCACAAGCCGCACCATAGGCGAAGTAGTAAAACGGCGTGCCGCGCCCGGCCGCGCGGTCCCAATGGATCTTCGGCGTCTTGTAGAAGCCGGTGGCCGACAGCTGCACCCGCGCCATATAGGCCGCGCGCACCAACTCGGCAAAGCTCATGTCGCTGTCGCCGACCAGCACCCGGTTGCGCTCGAACCGCAGCGCCTCGGGCGCAACACCCCATTTCTCCGCCGCGAAGGCGACCAGCCTCTCCCTGATGGTGCGGGCCGCCGCCTGTGCCGCCTTGCCGTTCAGGTCGGAGCCCGACGACGCCGCGGTGGCGGACGTGTTGGGCACCTTGCCGGTGCTGGTGGCGGTCGCGCGGATGGTGGAGATGTCGACCTGGAACTCCTCCGCCACCACCTGGGCGACCTTGGTGTAGAGCCCCTGCCCCATCTCGATCCCGCCATGGTTCAGCTGGATGCTGCCATCGGTGTAGACATGGACCAGCGCGCCGGCCTGATTGTAGTGGCTGGCGGTGAAGGAGATGCCGAACTTCACCGGCGTCAGCGCCAGCCCCTTGCGCAGGATGCGGCTCTTGGCATTGAAGGCGCGGATCTCCTCCCGCCGCGTCCAATAACCGCTGCTTTCCTCAAGCTGCGCGATCAAGTCCGGCAGGATGTTGTCGGTGACGGTCTGGTGGTAGGGCGTCAGGTTGCGGCCGTCCCTCTCGGGATCGGTGCCGTAGAGGTTCCGCTTGCGGATCTCCAGCGGGTCCTTGCCCAGCGCGAAGGCGATCTCGTCGATCACCCGCTCCGCCGCAACCATGCCCTGCGGGCCGCCGAAGCCGCGGAATGCCGTGTTGGACACCGTGTTGGTCTTCAGCGGCAGCGATTCCAGCCGCGCCGCCGGATAGAAATAACCGTTGTCGGCATGGAACAGCGCACGGTCGGTCACCGGCCCCGACAGGTCGGCGGCATAGCCGGCCCGTGCCGCAAACAGCATGTCCACGCCCTGGATCATCCCGCTGTCGTCGAAGCCGACGCGGTAGTCGATCTCGAAATCATGGCGCTTGCCGGTGACCTGGAAATCGTCGTCGCGGTCGGGACGCAGCTTGGCGGCGCGGCCGGTGCGTTTGGCGACCAGCGCGGTGCAGGCGGCGAACAGGTTCGACTGCGTCTCCTTGCCTCCGAAGCCGCCGCCCATGCGCCGAACCTCCACCGTCACCGCGGCGTCCGGCACGTCCAGAACATGGGCGACGATGTGCTGCACCTCGGTCGGATGCTGGGTGGAGACATGGATCAGCACCTCCTGGTCCTCGCCCGGCACCGCCATGGCGATCTGGCTTTCCAGGTAGAAATGCTCCTGTCCGCCGATGGCGAGCCGCCCCTCCACCCGGTGCGGCGCCTCGGCCAGCGCCGCATCGGCGTCGCCGACCCGCAGCGTCATCGGCGGGGTGACCAGCGTGCGCGTGCCGTCGCGGGCGGCGGCGATGGTCAGGACGGCGGGCAGTTCCTCATACTCGACCACCGCCAGCTTGGCGGCGCGGCGGGCCTGATCGCGGGTTTCCGCGGCGACGGCGAAGATCGGCTGGCCGACATGCTCGACCAGGGTCGAGGCGAACAGCGGCTCGTCATGCTTGCCCATGCAGCCGATGTCGTTCACCCCCGGCACGTCGTCTGCGGTGAAGACCGCCACCACGCCCGGCGCCTGGCGCACCGGCGACAGGTCGATGGAGCGGATGCGCGCATGCGCCCGGCTGCCGAGGCCCAGATAGACGTGCAGCAGCCCGGCCGGCTCGGCGATGTCGTCGACATAGACCGCCTCGCCGCTGACATGCTTGTGCGCGCTCTCGTGCCGGCGCGGGTCATGGACGGCACCCTGGATGCGGTCCGGAGTGGCGGCGGGCGCGATGGGGGTCGTCACGTCAGGCATGTGCAAGCCTCCGGTCGCCGACCAGACGGGTGTCCGCCGCCGGGTCGCTGGTCTCGACATACAGCTTCATCAGCAAATTCGCGGCCACCATGGAGCGATAGCCCGCGCTGGCCCGCCAGTCGTTCAGCGGCGTGTAGTCGCCGGCCAATGCGTCCATCGCCTGGGTCACGGTTTCCTCGGTCCAATGGCGGCCCAGCAGCACCGCTTCGGCCCCGCTGGCGCGTTTGGGCGTGCCGGCCATGCCGCCAAAGGCGATGCGGATGTCGGCCACCCTACCCTCGCCGTCCAGCGTCAGGCGGAAGGCGCCGCAGACGGCGGAGATGTCCTGGTCGAAGCGCTTGGCGATCTTGTAGGCACGGAAGCGCACGCCCGCCGCCGGTTTGGGCAGGATCACCGCCTCCACGAACTCAGCCTCGCGGCGGTCCTGCTTGCCGTATTCGATGAAGAAATCCTCCAGCGGCAGCTCCCGCGTCTCACCGCCGCGGCGCAGGCGCAGGGTGGCGCCGCAGGCGATCAGCGCCGGCGGCGTATCGCCGATGGGGGAGCCGTTGGCGACGTTGCCGCCGATGGTGCCCATGTTGCGCACCTGCTCCGCACCGATGCGGCGGATCAGCTCGCCGAAATCGGGATAGAGCGCGGCGATCCGCTCCGCCGCGTCGCTGTAGGTCACGCCGGCCCCGATCACCAGCGCGTCGCCGCGATCCTCGATCCGCCGCAGGTCGCGGACCCGGCCGGTATAGATCACCGTCGCCAGCACGCGCTGGAACTTGGTCACCCACAGCCCGACATCGGTCGCCCCGGCCACGATGGTGGCGCCGGGATTGTCGAGCAGGAGTTGCGCCAGCTGCGGCATGGTGGCCGGTGCCAGGAAGCGGCGCCCACCGGCCCCGACGCTGAGGATTTCCTCGTCCCGCAGGACCGTCAGCCTGTCCGCCCAAGCCTCTCGGTCGGCAAAGCGGTCGCTCTGACGGTCGCCGATCCCGTACATGGCGTGGGCGGCGCGGACGATCGGCTCATAGCCGGTGCAGCGGCACAGGTTGCCGGCCAGCGCGTCGTCGATCCGCTGCCCGTCGGGTCGGTCCTCGTTCAGGTAGAGCGCCAGCAGCGACATGACGAAGCCCGGCGTGCAGAATCCGCATTGCGAGCCGTGGCAATCGACCATCGCCTGCTGAACCGGGTGCAGCGCGCCGTCCGGTCCCTTCAGATGCTCCACCGTCAGCAGCCGGCAGCCGTCCAGCGTGGCGAGGAAGCGGATGCAGGCGTTCACCGCCTCGTAGCGCAGCGTGTCGCCGTCCAGCCGCCCGACCACCACGGTGCAGGCGCCGCAATCGCCCTCCGCACAGCCTTCCTTGGTGCCGACCCGCCGTTCCGACAGCCGCAGCCAGTCCAGCACCGTCAGGGTCGGATCGACCGCGTCGATCTCCCGAAGCTCGTCGCCGAGATAGAAGCGGAGGCGCTGGCGCATGGCTGCTCCCGATGAACTGGTGACGATGTGACGCAGTATTTCACCGACGTCGACTCTGTCACCAGATCGGCAGCAGGGGAAAGAGTTTCAAATGAATTGCAAAGGAGGAGACTTTGCCCCGTCCGCTTGATGGCATTTGCATTTGGCCGGCCCACGCAGCCGAAGCCCCTCTCCCCTTGCGGGAGAGGGGTTGGGGTGAGGGGTTGCAAGTCATTGATTTCCGCTGCCTTTGGCCGCCGCACCCCTCATCCCAACCCTTCTCCCGCAAGGGGAGAAGGGCATTTGGGGCGGATACATTGTTGTCAGAAACACAGTTCCGATAGCATTGGGTTACGGTGGCAATAGCCCCCCTCACGCACTCCCCTCCGGCGTCATCGTCGCCAATCCGCCATCCGCTCGCACCGACGCCAGCGTCAACGCATGCCAGTAGAGGTCCAGCAGCGCCGCCGGCATGCCGCCCTGCTCATGCCCTTCCATCGGCAGGATGGCCGCGGCGTGGGCCAGCGCCGCGGTGGCGGCGTTCGGGCTGCGCGACACCGCATCGCCCAGCAGCCCCAGCGTCTGGGCCAACGCCGCGGCGTCGAATCGCAAAAGGGCCGGCGCCACGGTGATCTGCGCCTCTCCCCCACGCAGCCGGCCGACGGCGATGTAGACATGCAGCAGGTCGGGCCGATCCTCCGGCCGCAGCAGGGCGGCGACGATTCGGTTGCCGGTCAGCGGCCCGGTGCCGTCGAATTCATACATCGTGGCGCGCTCGCCCTGACGGGTGGCGGCGAGGCCGGCAAGCCGGGCGGTCAGCGGCTCCCCGGCACGGCGGGCGGCCTCGTCGAACAGGGCGGGGTGGCTGCCGCCCTCGCTCAGCACCACCAGCGGCGCGTCGGTCGCCGCGGCGGCAGCCAGCAGCCGAGCCACAACGGCGAAGGGATCGCTTGCCGCTTCCTCCGGTCCGGTTTCCAGCAGGCCGGCGCCACGGCGCAGCATCGCCTCGGCAAAGCTGATGTCGATATCCATGGCCCCAACCCTTTCGCTTGCCTCGAAATCCGGCCCGTTTTAGGACGGGGCGCCTCCTCCGCTCAATGGTAACCGAAGCTGCCCGTCACCTTTCCGCGGAACACCCAATAGGAATAGGCGGTGTAGCCCAGGATCGACGGGATCAGGAACGCCATGCCGACCAGCAGGAAGACCTGCGTCTCCGGCGGGCTGGCCGCCTCCCACACGGTGACGCCGGGCGGGATCAGGTGCGGCCACAGGCTGATGGCGAGGCCGAGGTAGGACAAGGCGAACAGCGCCATCGACAGCACGAAGGGCGCCACCTCCCGGCTGTTGTCGATGGCCCGCCACAGGGCGAAGGCCAGCACCGCCGTGACGATCGGCACCGGCGACAGCAGGATCATGTTCGGCATGGAGAACCAGCGCTCCGCGATCTGCGGCAGCAGGAAGGGCGTCCACAGGCTGACCACGGCGACGCCCGCCAGCACCACCAGCATCAGCCGCCGCGCCATGCGATAGCACCAGTCCTGCAGCGGCCCGATGGTCCGCCAGATCAGCCACGTCGCCCCCAGCAGCGCATAGCCCACAACCAGCGCCGCCCCGCAGAACAGGGAGAAGGGGGAAAGCCAGTGCAGCATGCCGCCGACGAACTGCCTTCCTTCCACCGGGATGCCTTGGATGAAGGAGCCCAGGATGACCCCCTGCGCAAAGGTCGCCAGCAGCGAGCCGAAGAAGAAGGAGCGGTTCCACCAATGCCGGCCCGCCCGCGCCTTGAACCGAAATTCGAACGCCACCCCGCGGAAGATCAGCGCGATCAGCATGACCAGCAGCGGGATGTACATCGCCGGCAGAACCACGGCATAGGCGATGGGAAAGGCCGCGAACAGCCCCGCCCCGCCAAGGATCAGCCAAGTCTCGTTGAAGTCCCAGACCGGCGCCACCGTGTTCATCATGGTATCGCGGTCCTCCTCCGTCGGTGCGAACGGGTACAGGATGCCGATGCCGAGGTCGAAGCCGTCCATCAGCACATACATGAACACCGCGAAGCCGACGATCCCAACCCAGATCAGGGTCAGAATGCTTCCTTCCGCAATCTCCTGCATGGGGTTCACTCCGCGGGTTCGATGGACTGGTCGGTGGCGGACAGCGGCCGTTTGGGCCGTTGCGCCTCCGGCGGCTGCGGCGCGTCATGCACATGTGTCGGGCCGATGCGCAGCAGGCGGATCAGGTAATAGGTGCCGGCGCCGTAGATGATGGTGTAGGCGACGACGAAGGACAGCAGCGAGATCAGCGCCGCTTCCGTCGTCAGCGACGGCGTCACCGCATCGGCGGTGCGCAGATGGCCCTGGACGACCCAGGGCTGGCGCCCGATCTCGGTCGTGAACCAGCCGGACAGGATGGCGATGAAGCCGATCGGCATGCAGCCGACCAGCACGCGGAAGAACCAATCGCTGCTGTACAGACGGCCGCGGAAGCGCAGCACCAGATGTACCACCGCCACCGTCAGCATCAGGAAGCCGATGGCGACCATCAGCCGGAAGGTCCAGAAGATGATGCGCGGGTCGGGCCGCTCGTCCACCGGGAACTGCTTCAGGCCGGGAACGCTGCCGTTGAAGTCGTGGGTCAGGATCAGGCTGGACAGCGCCGGGATGCCGATCTCCCAGTGGTTGGTTTCCTTCTCCACATCGGGAATGCCGAACAGGATCAGCGGCGCGCGCGGGCCGCCCTCCCAATTGCCTTCCATCGCCGCAATCTTGGCCGGCTGGTGTTCCAGCGTGTTCAGCCCATGCTCGTCGCCCAGGAAGATCTGCAAGGGCGCCAGCACGGTGATCAGCGCCAGCGCCATGCTGAGGCCCAGCTTCGCATGGTCGAAATGGCGGCGCGTCAGCAGATAGAAGGCGCTGATGCCGGCGACCACGAAGCTGGTGGTCAGGAACATCGCCGTCACCATATGGGCGAGGCGATAGGGGAAGGACGGGTTGAACACCACCTGCCACCAGTCGGTGACGAAATAGCGGCCGTCGCGGATCTCGAAGCCGGCCGGCGTGTGCATCCAGCTGTTGGCCGACAGGATCCAGAAGGTGGACAGAAGCGTGCCCAGCGCCACGAGGCAGGCAGCCATCAGGTGGATGCCGCGCGGCACCCGGTCCCGCCCGAACAGCATGATGCCGAGGAAGGCGGCCTCGAGGAAGAAGGCGGTCACCACCTCGTACTGGATCAGCGGGCCCAGGACGTTGCCCACCGTGTCGGACCAGCGGCTCCAGTTGGTGCCGAACTGATAGGACATGACGATGCCGGACACCACGCCCAGACCGAAGGACAGCGCGAAGATCCGCGTCCAGAATTCCGACAGGCTGCGGTAGATGCCCTTGCCGGTGCCGACCCAAAGCGCTTCCAGCAGCGCGATCCAGCAGGCAAGTCCCACCGTAAAGCTGGGAAACAGGATGTGGAAGGAGATCGTGAACGCGAACTGAATCCGCGACAGGATCAATGGATCGAGTTCCATGGCCGCCGCCTCTTTTTGTTTGGGCGCGTGGAAACGCACACGCCGGACAGGTGCCCGGCGCCGATGTGGCAAGAGGCGATGTAGAGTGAGCGACTGCCGTGGAAAGGGGACTAGTCTTTCAGGCTTAAACCCGACCGCACAAGGGATTGGAGGGGCATACGGAGTGTTGGGGCCGGCCGGTCAGTGGGGCGGATAGACCGCGGTGATGCCGGAAATGATCGTCTGCGCCGCCAATGCCGCCAGCACGATGCCCAGGACCCGGCTGACCGTGTGGATCACCGTGCGGCCAAGCAGCCGCCCGACCCGGTCGGCGCCCAGCAGGATCAGCGTCACCCCGCCGATCACCGTCGCCGCCGCCCCCAGCACGCTGACCTGTCCCGCCACCGTGCCGCTGGTGCGGTCCATCAACAGCAGGATGGAGGTGATGGCGCCCGGCCCGGCGATCAGCGGCACCGCCAGCGGGAAGACGGCGATGTCGTGGGCGTCCTCGTCGGTCATCGCCTCGCCGGTATCACGCTCCTTGCGTTCGGAGCGCTTGGCGAACAGCATCTCGAAGGCGATCCAGAACAGCAGCGCGCCGCCGGCGATGCGGAAGGCCGGCATCTCGATCGACAGGGTCTGCAGCACCACCTTGCCGAAATAGGCGAAGAAGACCAGCACCACGAAGGCGATGGCCGTGCCGCGCAGCGCGATGATGCGCTTGTGGCGGTCTTCGAATCCGCGGGTCAGCGCGATGAACAGCGGCACCAGCCCGGGCGGATCGACGACGACGAAAAAGACGACGAGATTGCTGATGTAGTCCGACAAAGCCGGCTCCAGCCTGTGCGTTCATGGTTTTGTGGCGCCGATCATAGGCTTGGCGGTGCGGGGTGTCACCCCTCCGCCAGCGCATGGGCGAACGCCTCCACCCCCTGCACGCCCGCCGGGGTCAGCCCGTAGGTGCCGCGCCCCACCCGCTCGAACCAGCCATAGACGTTGCGCAGCAGCATCGGCCCGACATCCTTCGGCGCCCCCGCCTTGCGCAGCGCCGCGACGGTCAACGGCCCGTCGCGCAGCATGCGGGCGATGCGCAACGCGTCCTGGCGATAGGCGGTGACGATGGCGACGCGGGTCGAGCCGCCCCGGTTGGGATCGCCGACCCGGCGGGTATGCTCGCCCAGCAGCCGGTGGGTGCGCTTCCTGTCCTTGCGCGGGCTGTAGGGAACCGGATCGAGCAGCACGGCGACGCGCTGCCCCTCCGCCAGCCCCGGATCGACCATCAGCAGGCCGAGACCCAGCCGCCGGCAGAGCTTCTTCACGTCACCGTCCAGCGGCGACGGGCCGGTCGCCTTGCGCCCCGGCTGCGGCACGGCAAGATAGACGCTGTCGCTGATCGCCAGCCGGTCCACCCCCTGCAGCACGAGGTCGAGCGTGAAGCGCTTCTTCAACTCGACGATCACCGGCGGCTCGCCCCCGCGCGTGGCGACGAGATCGCAGCCATGGATCTCCGCCTTCACGTCATAGCCCTGGGCTTCGAGGAAGGCCTTCACGGGCGCGTAGAGGTCGGTTTCGGCGGTGACGGTCATTTGCCGAATAATGGCAAATCCGCCTCTCCCCCTGGGGAGAGGGCGGCCGGCCGTGCCGGCCGGGTGAGGGGGGCGGACCCTCGCCCGCTTGCGGGAGAGGGTGGCTGCGCAGCAGCCGGGTGAGGGACTGCGCGATGCTTGAAGAATCCTTGAAACGGATCCCCCTCACCCCGACCCTCTCCCCGGGGGGGAGAGGGGGACTGCCGTCAGAACTCGCGCCACTCGTTGCCAAAGAGGCCGTACTTATCAACCAACTCATCGTAAGCCTTGAAGGCTTCACGGTTTTCCTCGATCCAGCATTTCTTCTCGGCTTCGGTCATACGCGCTCGCTTGCGGTGTGCGCAAGCCTCCGAAGCTGAGGAGCCATGCCGATCGTCGGGCTCTATCACGCCGCCGCCTTCTGCTTGCGCAGGATGCCCAGGATGTCCGACGCCGCCTTCGGGATGTTGGTGCCCGGCCCGTAGATCGCCGCGGCGCCCGCCTTGTAGAGGTAGTCGTAATCCTGCGGCGGGATCACGCCGCCGCACACCACCAGGATGTCGCCGGCGCCTTGGCGGCGCAGTTCCTCGATCAGCTGCGGCACCAGCGTCTTGTGGCCGGCGGCCTGGGACGACACGCCGATGACGTGGACGTCGTTCTCCACCGCCTGCCGCGCCGCCTCGTCCGGGGTCTGGAACAGCGGGCCGATGTCGACGTCGAAGCCGATGTCGGCGAAGCTGGTGGCGATCACCTTGGCACCGCGGTCGTGGCCGTCCTGGCCCATCTTCACCACCAGGATGCGCGGCCGGCGGCCCTCTTCGGCGGCGAAGGATGCGACTTCCTCCTGGATCTTCTTGAAGCCCTCGTCGCCCTCATAGGCCGAGCCGTAGACGCCCGACACCGAGCGGATGACGGCGACATGGCGGGTGAAGGCCTTCTCCAGCGCGTCGGAGATCTCGCCGACGGTGGCGCGGGCGCGGGTGGCCTCCACCGACAGGGCCAGCAGGTTGCCGGTCTTCTCGGTGGCCGCCTTGGTCAGCGCCGCCAGCGCCTCCTGGCACTTGGACTCGTCGCGGGTGGCGCGGATCTGCTTCAGGCGGGCGATCTGAGCCTCGCGGACGGCGGTGTTGTCGATGTCCAGCACGTCCACCCCCTCGGGGTTCTCCGGACGGTATTTGTTGACGCCGACGATCACCTCCTCGCCGCGGTCGATGGCGGCCTGGCGGCGGGCGGCGGCCTCCTCGATCAGCAGCTTGGGCATGCCGCTCTCGACCGCCTTGGTCATGCCGCCCATCTCCTCGACGCGGCCGATCAGCTCCAGCGCGGCGTTGGCGAGGCTGTGGGTCAGGTGCTCGATGTAGAAGGAGCCGCCGAGCGGATCGACCACCTTGGTGACGCCGGCCTCCTCCGCGATGATCAGCTGGGTGTTGCGGGCGATGCGGGCGGAGAACTTCGTCGGCAGGCCCAGCGCCTCGTCGAAGGCGTTGGTGTGCAGCGACTGGGTGCCGCCCAGCACCGCGGCCATCGCCTCGATGGTGGTGCGGATGACGTTATTGTAGGGGTCCTGCTCGGTCAGCGAGACGCCGGAGGTCTGGCAATGGGTGCGCAGCGCCAGGGAGCGCGCGTCCTTCGGTTGGAACTTCTCCTGCATCAGGGAGGACCACAGCAGGCGCGCGGCGCGCAGCTTGGCGATCTCCATGAAGAAATTCATGCCGATGGAGAAGAAGAAGGACAGGCGCGGCGCGAACTTGTCGACCGGGAGGCCCTTGGACATCGCGGCGCGGACATATTCGAGGCCGTCGGCGATGGTGAAGGCCAGCTCCTGCACCGCCGTGGCGCCTGCCTCCTGCATGTGGTAGCCGGAGATCGAGATCGAGTTGAACTTCGGCATGTGCTGGGAGGTGTACTCGATGATGTCGGCGATGATCCGCATCGAGGGTTCGGGCGGGTAGATGTAGGTGTTGCGGACCATGAACTCCTTGAGGATGTCGTTCTGGATGGTCCCGCTCAGCTTGTCCTGACTGACGCCCTGCTCCTCCGCCGCGACGATGTAGCCGGCCAGGATCGGCAGCACCGCGCCGTTCATGGTCATCGACACCGACATCTTGTCGAGCGGGATGTCGGCGAAGAGGACCTTCATGTCCTCGACGCTGTCGATCGCCACGCCGGCCTTGCCGACATCGCCGACGACGCGCGGATGGTCGCTGTCATAGCCGCGGTGGGTGGCGAGGTCGAAGGCCACCGACAGGCCCATCTGGCCGGCCTTGAGGTTGGCCTTGTAGAAGGCGTTCGACTCCTCCGCGGTGGAGAAGCCGGCATATTGCCGGATGGTCCAGGGCTTCACCGCGTACATCGTGGCGCGCGGGCCGCGGGTGAAGGGCGGGAAACCGGGCAGCGTGTCCAGCTCCAGCCCTTCCAGATCGGCGGCGGTGTAGAGCGCCTTGACGTCCAGCCCCTCCGGGGTCTTCCAGGTCAGCTTGGCGATATCGCCGTCGGCGCCGAGATCCTTGGCGGCCAGCTTGTCCCAATCGGCAAGGGTCTTCTTCGGGAACTCGGTCATCGACGCCTCCTGAGGGCTTCTTATGGCGCAGGTAATGTTGGCAGTGCGTTTCCTCCCGATGCACCCTCTTCCAACGGTCCCATGAACCATTGGAAGAGGGGCAAGGGGGTACGCTTCCTCTCGGTACTGTTCTTCTTATTATACGGTTACGCGAATTCCACGATCTTCTGATCGACCGCCAGGCTGCTGCCCGGGGCTGCGTGGATTTTCGCGACCGTTCCGTCCTGCGCGGCGCGCAGAATGTTCTCCATCTTCATGGCCTCGACCACGGCCAGCACTTCGCCGGCCTTGACCTCCTGGCCTTCCGTCACCGCCAGCGACACCAGCAGGCCCGGCATCGGCGACAGCAGGAACTTCGACATGTCCGGCGGCGCCTTGACCGGCATCAGGGCGTCGAGCTTCGCCGCCTTCGGGGTCAGCACCTTGACGATGGCCTGCGACCCGCTGTGGTGCAGGCGGTAGCCGACGCCGACGCGGTCGATCTGCACGCAGACATGCTCGCCGTTCACCGTGCCGCGGAACAGCGGCTCGCCCAGTTGCCAGTCGCTCCACACCGTGTGGTGCTTGCCGTCGATGTCGACGGTGTAGCCGATGCGCTGCGGGCTGCCGTCCGCCGGATGGAGGTGCACCGGATGCCGGGTGCCGTCCAGCACCACCACCCAGTCGTCGCGCACCTTGGCCTTGTTGCCGGCCATCTTGCCCGAAATCTGGATGTCCCGGTCGTTCAGGCTGCGGTGGATCACCGCGGCGACCGCGATCAGCACCGCTGGGTCTTCCGGCGGCAGATCGGAGGCGTGGAAGCCGGTCGGGTATTCCTCGGCGATGAAGTTGGTGGTCAGCCGCCCGTCGACAAAGCGCTGGTTCGCCATCAGCGAGGCCAGGAACGGGATGTTGTGGCTGACGCCGCGGATGTAATACTGGTCCAGCGCCTCGCGCATGCCGGCGATCGCCGCATCGCGCGTCGATCCCCAGGTGCACAGCTTGGCGATCATCGGATCGTAGTACATCGAGATCTCGCCGCCCTCGAACACGCCGGTGTCGACGCGGACATGCGGGTTGGCGGCTGGCGGCCGGTAATGGGTGAGGCGGCCGGTGGAGGGCAGGAAGTTGCGGAAGGGATCCTCCGCGTAGACGCGCGCCTCGACAGCCCAGCCGTTCAGCTGCACGTCCTCCTGGCGGATCGTCAGCTTCTCCCCGGCGGCGACGCGGATCATCAGCTCGACGAGGTCCAGGCCGGTGATCAGCTCGGTGACCGGGTGTTCGACCTGGAGGCGGGTGTTCATCTCCAGGAAGTAGAAGTTGCGCTCGGCATCGACGATGAACTCGACCGTGCCGGCCGACTTGTACTGCACCGCATTGGCTAGAGCCACCGCCTGCTCGCCCATCGCCTTGCGGGTGGCGGCGTCGAGGAAGGGGCTCGGGGCCTCTTCGATGACCTTCTGGTGGCGGCGTTGGATCGAGCATTCGCGCTCGTGCAGGTACAAGCAGGTGCCTTGCCCGTCGGCCAGAAGCTGGATTTCGATGTGGCGCGGCTGCTGGATGTACTTCTCGACGAAGACGCGGTCGTCGGCGAAGCTGGAGCGCGCCTCGTTGGTGGCGGAGCGGAAGCCCTCGCGCGCCTCCTCGTCGTTCCAGGCCACGCGCATGCCCTTGCCG
Source organism: Azospirillum largimobile (assembly GCF_977007025.2). Lineage (NCBI taxonomy): Bacteria > Pseudomonadati > Pseudomonadota > Alphaproteobacteria > Rhodospirillales > Azospirillaceae > Azospirillum > Azospirillum largimobile. Next base: position 66,336 of record NZ_CDRMUA020000004.1, on the reverse strand, counting down.
CCGCCGCCGGCCGAGGCCTTGATCATCACCGGATAGCCGATGTCGCGGGCGATCATCACCGCCTCTTCATCGTCGGCGATGACGCCGAGATAGCCGGGGACGGTGGAGACGCCGGCTTCCTTCGCCAGCTTCTTGGACTCGATCTTGTCGCCCATGGCCTGGATGGCGTGGGCGTCCGGACCGATGAAGGCGATGCCGGCGGCCGCCAGAGCCTCCTGGAACTCGCGCTTTTCCGACAGGAAGCCGTAGCCGGGGTGGACGGCCTGGGCGCCGGTCTTCTTGCAGGCCTCGACGATGCGGTCGACCAGCAGATAGCTCTGGGCCGACGGGGCGGCGCCGATGTGGACGGCCTCGTCGGCCATCTCGACATGGAGCGCGTTCTTGTCGGCGTCGGAATAGACCGCGACGGTCTTGATGCCCATGCGGCGTGCCGTGCGGATGACGCGGCAGGCGATCTCGCCACGGTTGGCGATGAGGATCTTCTCGAACATGCTGCCGGCCCTCACAGCGGAATGTTGTCGTGCTTGCGCCAGGGGTTCTGGAGCTGCTTGTTCTTGAGCATGGACAGCGCCTTCGTGATGCGGCGGCGGGTGCCGTGCGGCATGATGACGTCGTCGATGTAACCGCGCGACGCGGCGACGAAGGGATTGGCGAACTTCTGCTTGTACTCTTCCGTACGCGCCTCGATCTTCTCGGCGTCGCCGATGTCGCTGCGGAAGATGATCTCCACCGCACCCTTGGCGCCCATCACCGCGATTTCCGCCGACGGCCACGCATAGTTCACGTCGCCGCGCAGATGCTTGGACGACATCACGTCGTACGCGCCGCCGTACGCCTTGCGGGTGATGACCGTCACCTTCGGCACGGTGGCCTCGGCGTACGCGTACAGCAGCTTGGCGCCGTGCTTGATGATGCCGCCATACTCCTGGCTGGTGCCGGGCATGAAGCCGGGGACGTCGACCAGGGTCAGGATCGGGATTTCGAAGGCGTCACAGAAGCGCACGAAACGCGCGGCCTTCTTGGAGCTGTCGATGTCCAGGCAGCCGGCGAGAACCATCGGCTGGTTGGCGACGATGCCGACCGTGGAGCCGTTCATGCGGGCGAAGCCGATGAGGATGTTCTTGGCATAGTCCGGCTGAAGCTCGAAGAAGTCGCCCTCGTCCACGATCTTGAGGATCAGCTCCTTCATGTCGTAGGGCTTGTTCGGGTTCTCCGGCACCAGCGTGTCGAGCGAGAAGTCCTCGCGGTCCAGCGGATCGGCGCAGGGGCGGACCGGCGCCTTCTCGCGGTTGGACGACGGCAGGAAATCGACGAAGCGGCGCAGTTGCAGCAGAGCCTCGACGTCGTTCTCGAAGGCCAGATCGGCCACGCCCGACTTGGTGGAGTGGGTGATGGCGCCGCCCAGCTCTTCGGCGGTCACGACCTCGTGGGTGACGGTCTTCACCACGTCGGGGCCGGTGACGAACATGTAGGAGCTGTCCTTCACCATGAAGATGAAGTCGGTCATGGCCGGCGAATACACCGCGCCGCCGGCGCACGGCCCCATGATCAGCGAGATCTGCGGGATGACGCCCGAGGCGTCGACGTTGCGCTGGAACACCTCGGCATAGCCGCCGAGCGAGGCGACACCCTCCTGGATGCGGGCGCCGCCCGAATCGTTCAGGCCGATCACCGGCGCGCCGACCTTCAGCGCCTGGTCCATGATCTTGCAGATCTTCTCGGCATGCGCTTCCGACAGCGCGCCGCCGAAGACCGTGAAGTCCTGGCTGAAGACGAAGACGAGGCGGCCGTTGACGGTGCCGTGGCCGGTCACCACGCCGTCGCCCGGAACCTTCTGGTTTTCCATGCCGAAGTCGATGCAGCGATGTTCGACGAACATGTCGAACTCCTCGAACGACCCTTCGTCGAGGAACAGCTCGATCCGCTCGCGCGCGGTCAGCTTGCCTTTGGCGTGCTGGCCGGCGATGCGCTTCTCACCGCCGCCCAGCCGCGCCGCGGCGCGCTTGGACTCCAACTTGGCCAGAATGTCTTGCATCGGGCGTTCCCATATCTTTGGCGTCGCAGTGACGGTCCCCGCTCCGGTGTCGAGCGACGCAATCATTCACCGGAACGCCGCGGATTATTCACAAACTTCGCAGCGCTTCAAACAGCCTCTTTGCAAAAACGTGCGAAGTTGCGAAGCCCTTTGCAAATGCGGTTTTGCGCTTGCTAAGATTGCGAAGAACGGCGGATTCCAAGGCCGTCCATAGGGCGGGATTTTATACGCATGCAAAAGAAGCTATTCCTTGGCTACAAGCTGCGCCGCCTGCGCGAACAACGCGGCCTGACCCAAGCGTCGCTGGCCAAGACGCTGGAGCTTTCCCCCAGCTATCTCAACCAGTTGGAGAACAACCAGCGCCCGCTGACCCTGCCGGTCCTGATGCGGATCGCCGCCACCTTCGAACTGGAACTCTCCGCCTTCCTGGAGGATGAGGACAGCCGGCTGGTCTCCGACCTGCGCGAGGCGCTGGCCGATCCCCTGTTCGCCGGGGCGCCGCTGACATCGGGCGAGTTGCGCAGCGTGGTGGGTTCCAGCCCCGAACTGGCCCGCCGGGTGCTCAGCCTGCATCAGGCTTACCAGAAGCTGCACGAGCGGGTGCAGTCGCTGGCCGACAGCCTGTCCAACCGCGAACCCAGCAGTCAGGAGGGCGACAGCTTCGCCGGCCCGCAGTTCCCGTACGAGGAGGTGCGGGACTATTTCCACTACTGCAACAACTACATCGGCCCGCTGGACGAGGCGGCGGAGCGGCTGTGGGACACCGAGAAGATCCATTCGGGGTCGCTGCTGAACGAACTCGCCGCCTACCTGAAGCGCCGTCACGACGTGCGGGTGAAGATCGTCGCCGACGAGGCGGGAGAGACCGCCATGCGCAGCTACGACGCCTCGACCGGCACGCTGCGCCTGTCCGCGCTGCTGACCAGCTCCAGCCGTGCCTTCCACATGGCGAACCAGATCGCGCTGCTGGAGTTCGGCGACCTGATCGACGATCTGGTGGATCAGGCGAAGTTTTCCAGCGAGGATGCCCGGTCGATCTGCCGGGTCGGCCTCGCCAATTATTTCGCCGGCGCGCTGGTCATGCCCTACCGCGCCTTCGCCGCCCAGGCCCGTGCCCTGCGCCACGATGTGGAGCAGCTGCAAAGCCGCTTCTCCGCCAGTTTCGAGCAGGTCTGCCACCGGCTGTCCACCCTGCAGCGGCCGGGGGCCCGCGGCCTGCCCTTCTATTTCGTCCGGGTCGACATGGCCGGCAACATCACCAAGCGCCATTCCGCCACCCGCTTCCACTTCGCCCGCTTCGGTGGCGCCTGCCCGCTGTGGAACGTGCACGAGGCTTTCGCCCAGCCCGGCAAGATCCTGGTGCAGTTCGCCCAGATGCCCGACCGAACCACCTACATCAGCATCGCCCGCACCGTGACCAAGCGCGGCGGCGCCTATCTGAAACCGTCGCGCCAGTTCGCCGTCGGGCTGGGCTGCGAGGCCAGCCACGCGCCGGAACTGGTCTACGCCGCCGGCATCGACATCACCGACGTCAAGGCGGCGGCGCCGATCGGCGTCAACTGCCGCCTGTGCGAGCGCACCGATTGCCAGCAACGCGCTTTCCCGCCGATCGGCAGCGAGTTGCGGGTGAACGAGCACCACCGCAGCTTCGTCCCCTACCTCTTCAACCCGCCGGATGCCCCACCCCGCTGACCGGACCACCGGAGGGAGAGCCCAGTTGGCCCGCCGCTTGCTGAGAACGGGTCGCAAGATCGGAAAAGCTGTGCCCATGGGCATGTGCGGCCCCGATCTCTGCAAGCTGCGTTGCATTTTGCCAATGGCGGGTCATGGACGGTGACAATCTGCATCACGCCCCCGGCGGGAGGGTGACGGCCTTCGCCCCGGAGGCGCTGGCCCGCATGCTGTCGGTATCGGCCGCGGCGCTGGCCCAGGCGCGCGATGTCGCGCTGGACGTCAGCGTGCTGAACGGCACGCCGCCGCGGCTGGTCGGCGATGCCGGCACCGTGGGCGCGCTCTTCACCGCACTCGCGGCTAGCGCCATCGCCAGCGCCGATCCGGGGTCCGGCCGGCTGGAGGTCCGCCTGTCGGCCCTGCCGGTGGGGGAGGAGCGGGTGACCCTGCGGGCGGAACTGGCCGGCCGTTTCGACCCCCATGGCGGCGATCGCTTCTGCCACGAACTCGCCCGCCGCCTGCTGGCGGCCCTGGGGGCTCAGATGGGCATGGACCATGGGGTGGACGGTATGCGGCGGGTGACGCTGGACATGCCGGTCGCCCTGCCCTCCCGCACCACCGATGCCGACCGGCTGATGAATTGGGCCCGGTCGCGCGGCGGCAGGCTGCTGGTGGTGGACGACAGCGCCACCAACCGGATGGTGGTGGCCGGGCTGCTGGCCAAGGCGGGATTTTCGGTCGAGACCGCCACCGGCGGGGCGGAGGCCGTGGTGGCCGTCGCCCAGGCGCCAGTGCCGCCCGAAGCGGTGCTGATGGACGTCGCCATGCCGGACATGGACGGGGTGGCTGCCACCACCACCATCCGCTCGCTGGGCGACGAGCGTGCCCGCATCCCGATCATCGCCGTCACCGCCAATGCCCAGCCGGAGGACCGCGTCCGCTGCCTCGCCGCCGGCATGAACGACTACCTGACCAAGCCGGTCCGCCGCGCCGACCTGCTCGGCGCGCTGGAACGCTGGCTGGCGCCGCAGCCGGTTTGAGGCTCAAAACGACGAGTCCGGCTCTTTCAGGAACGCCTCCTCCTCCGGCGTGCCGGGACGGCCGAGGACGGCGTTGCGGTGGGGGAAGCGGCCGAAGCGCTGGATGATCTCGCGGTGGCGCCGGGCGTAGCGCACCGCGGTCTCGTCGCCCACCCGCTCGGTGAACAGCGCGACCGACCGCTCCTGGCTGGCGAGGTCCTCGTGATGCTCATAGGGCAGGTAGAGGAAGATCCGCTCGTCCGTGGTGCATTCCAGGTCGAAGCCGTTGGCGACGGCATGGTCGCTCACGCCCCGCGCCTTGGCATCGGTGGCGAAGGCGCGCGGATCGTCGCGGAACATGTTGCGCGGCACCTGATCGAGCAGGACGCACAGCGCGATGCAGCCGTCGACATCCTCCATCCAATGGTCGTAGTCGCCGCGGGCCGCCGCCTCGTGATGGGGGCCGAGCGTGTCGGCGACCGCCCGGTCGAAGCTTGCCGATTTGCGAAACCAATAGGGCTTCATCGCCTCGTCGAACCAGAAATCGACGATCTCGTCGATCAGCTTGTCCACCATTCGTCTTCTCCGCACCAAGTCCGCCGCCCGGACGACCCGTTCCCCAAAAGAAACAGGGCGCCCGAAGGGGCGCCCTGTCCAGGTCCGAATTGCCTCACCGAACCGTCGGGCTCAGTGCAGCGTGCTCCACAGCTTGCGCTTGGTGGCATACATCAGGCCGGCCAGCACCAGCAGGAACAGGATGACCTTGACGCCCATCTGCTTGCGGGCATCCAGGTGCGGTTCCGCGGCGAAGGTCAGGAAGGTCGCCACGTCGTGCGCCTGCTGCTCCACCGTCGCCTTGGTGCCGTCGGCGAAGGTGACGCCGTCGGGCTGCAGGATGTTCGGCATGCCGACCTGATGGCCGGGGAACACCTTGTTGTAGTTCATGCCGTCCATCAGCTTGACGTCGGCCGGCGGCTCCTCGAAGCCGGTGAGGAAGGCGTAGAGGTAATCCTCGCCGCCGACGCGGGCCTTCGCCATCAGCGACAGGTCGGGCGGCAGGGCGCCGTTGTTCGACGCGCGCGCCGCCTGGTCGTTGGCGAAGGGCGACGGGAAGCGGTCGGCCGGAACGGCCGGACGCATGAACATCTCGCCCGCATCGTTCGGGCCGGCCTGCACCTCGTAGCCGGCGGCGATCGCCTTCAGCTCATCCTCGGTGAAGCCGATGCCGGCCAGAGTGCGGATCGGGACCAGACGCATGGAATGGCAGGCGGCGCAGACTTCCTTGTAAATCTGGAAGCCACGCTGGGCCGACGCCTTGTCGATGGTCCCGAAGATGCCGCTGTGCGGCCAGTTCTGCTTGGGGATGTGCACGCCTTCCGCGGCCTGCGCGGCCCCGGCGATGCCGAGAGCCAGCGCCGCCGAGAGGATAGCAGTCTTCAACGCGCGCATCAGGCCTTCTCCATCGGCTTGGCATGGGCGCCGGCGGCGATGCCGCCCCCGCCCTTCAGAACGGACTCCGCGATGCTGTTGGGGAGCGGACTCGGCCGTTCCAGCTTGCCCAGCACCGGCAGCAGGACCAGGAAGTGGAAGAAGTAGTAGGCGGTGCCGATACGGGCGATGATCAGCCAGGCGCCTTCGGCCGGCATGGCGCCGGCATAGCCGAGAACCAGCGCGTCGAGGGCGAGGATCCAGAAGAACTGGCGGTAGATCGGCCGGAACTTGCAGCTGCGGACCTTGGAACGGTCGAGCCACGGCAGGAAGGCCAGCAGCGCGATCGAGCCGAACATCGCCAGCACGCCGCCCAGCTTGTCCGGGATCGCGCGCAGCATGGCGTAGAAGGGCAGGAAGTACCATTCCGGCACGATGTGCGCCGGGGTCACCAGCGGGTTGGCCGGGATGTAGTTGTCCGGATGGCCCATGTAGTTCGGCATGAAGAACACGAACGCCGCGTAGATGATCAGGAAGATCACCACGGCGAAGCCGTCCTTGACCGTGACGTACGGGTTGAACGGGACGGTGTCCTGCGGGCCCTTCGGGTCGATGCCGAGCGGGTTGTTCGAGCCGCAGACATGCAGCGCCGCGGTGTGCAGGATCACCAGACCCAGCAGCACGAAGGGCAGCAGGAAGTGCAGCGCGAAGAAGCGGTTCAGCGTCGGGTTGTCGACCGAGAAGCCGCCCCACAGCAGGGTCACGATCGGGTCGCCGACGATCGGGAATGCCGAGAACAGGTTCGTGATGACGGTGGCGCCCCAGAAGCTCATCTGGCCCCAGGGCAGCACGTAGCCCATGAAGGCGGTGCCCATCATGACGAGGAAGATGATGACGCCCAGGATCCACAGGATTTCGCGCGGGGCCTTGTAGGAGCCGTAATAGAGGCCGCGGAACATGTGGATGTAGACGGCGATGAAGAACATCGACGCGCCGTTGGCGTGCACGTAGCGGATCAGCCAGCCGTAATTCACGTCGCGCATGATGCGCTCGACCGAATCGAAGGCCAGCGAGGTGTGGGACGAGTACTGCATCGCCAGGAACAGGCCCGTGGCGATCATGATCACCAGCATGATGCCGGCGATGGCACCGAACGCCCACAGATAGTTGACGTTCCGCGGCATCGGGTAATGGTTGTACTCGTGATCCAGCATCGTGAAGATCGGCAGGCGGCTGTCGATCCAGTTCACGACCGGATTCTTGAACTTGGTGGCTTGAACCTGAGCCATCTCGGGGTCTCCAGAACCGTTGCGCCGCTTAACCGAGCCGGATCTTGGTATCGCCCGTGAAGGCGTACGTCGGAAGGACAAGGTTGGCGGGGGCCGGGCCCTTGCGGATGCGCCCGGCGGTGTCGTAGTGCGAGCCGTGGCAGGGGCAGAACCACCCGCCATACTCGCCGCGCGGATCGGTGACCTTCTGCCCGAGCGGCACACAGCCCAGATGCGTGCAGATGCCGATGACGATCAGCCATTCCGGCTTCTTCACGCGGGCATCGTCGGCGGCCGGATCGCGCAGGTCGCCCAGGTTGACCTGCTTGGCGGCCTCGATCTCCTCGGCAGTGCGGTGGCGGACAAAGACAGGCTTTCCGCGCCAGGTGACCGTGATCGCCTGCCCCGCGGCGACCGGAGCCAGATCAACGTCGATGGAGGCAAGCGCCAGGGTGTCGGCCGCCGGATTCAGGCTGTCGATGAAGGGCCAGGCCGCCGAGGCCGCCCCGACGACACCGACCGCACCGGTGGCAAGATACAGAAAATCGCGGCGGGAACCCCCCTCGCCGCTGGAGGCCGCGTGGCCACCCGTCCCGGGCGGATGCGTGGTCTGAGCCATAAGCCTGTTTCTCCTCAAGGCATGCCCGACGCCCTTTGCCCGCGCCGGACGACCGATGGACCATTTTTATGCATGACACGGCAAGCCCGCCCGCCGAAGGAAAAACCCTCAGGCATGCCGCATCGGTCCGGAGTGGGTATCTCCAGCTTCTGCGCTGCGGTATACCGTCGCGTCGACATCTTGAAAAGTCCTTGGCCGGGAGACAATTTGTCGCGTGTGTCGGGGCTGGACTATTTGTATGCAAAACAAACACTTCGAGGCAAGGCCCGCGTTGCGCCTTGTGCTGTTCGAACCCGACATTCCACAGAATGCCGGCACTCTGATGCGACTCGCAGCCGGGCTGGGGGTGGCTCTCGACCTGATCGAGCCTTGCGGATTCGTGCTGGACGACCGCCGTCTGCGCCGCGCCGGGATGGATTACCTGGACCATCTCGACTGGGTCCGACACAGCTCCTGGGCCGCCTACCGTGCAGCGCCGCAGGCCGGGCGGCTGGTGCTGCTGACCACGCGGGCGGCGATCCCCTACACCGACTTCCGCTTCGCCCCCGGTGACCGCATCCTGGTCGGCCGCGAGAGCGCCGGCGTGCCCGACGAGGTGCATGACGCCGCCGACGCCCGGCTGGTGATCCCGATGGTGCCGCCCGCCCGCTCCTTGAACGTTGCGGTCAGCGCGGCAATGGTGTTGGGTGAGGCCCTGCGGCAGACCGCCGCACAAGATCGGATCGCGTAAAATCGGCATCGATTTGAAGCGTGAATCCGATCGCCAAACACAAGGCTAGGGCTTCCTGCGTTTTGCATTGAACGCAGGAAGCCCTAGAGACGCGGCAGACCGCCGGACAGGAAACGCCATGACCGCCGAAGCCACCGCCGAACCCGGCATCATCGAAGATCGCAAGGCCCGCGCCGCATCCTGGTTCCGGGACCTGCGCGACCGCATCTGCGCCACCTTCGAGATGCTGGAGGACGAGCTGACCGGCACCCACGCCGACCTGCCCCCCGGCCGGTTCGAGCGCAAGAGCTGGTCCCGCCCCGACCATGGCGGCGGCGAGGGCGGCGGCGGCACCATGTCGGTGATGAAGGGCCGGGTGTTCGAGAAGGTCGGGGTCAACATCTCGACCGTGCACGGCATCTTCAGCCCGGAATTCCGCGCCAACATCCCCGGTGCGGCCGAGACCGGCGAGTTCTGGGCGGCCGGCATCAGCCTGGTGGCGCACATGCGCTCACCGCTGGTCCCGGCCACGCACATGAACACGCGCCACATCGTGACCACCCAGGGCTGGTTCGGCGGCGGGGCCGACCTGACGCCGATGATCCCCGATGACCAGGACACCGCCGACTTCCACGCCGGCCTGCGCGCCGCCTGCGACCGCCACGACCCGGACTATTATCCGCGCTACAAGGAGTGGTGCGACCGCTATTTCTTCCTGCCGCATCGGGGAGAAGCGCGCGGAGTCGGCGGCATCTTCTTCGACAACCTCGACTCGGGCGACTGGGAGGCGGACTTCGCCTTCACCCGCGACGTCGGAACCGCCTTCCTCGACAGCTACACCGCCCTGGTGCGCCGGCACATGAACCGGCCCTGGACGGCGGAGCAGCGGGAACACCAGCTGATCCGCCGCGGCCGCTATGTGGAATTCAACCTGCTCTACGACCGCGGCACCACCTTCGGCCTGAAGACCGGCGGCAACACCGAAGCGATCCTGATGAGCCTGCCGCCCGAGGTGAAGTGGCCGTAACCTAGCGGCGCTGAGTCAACTGAACCCAGGGCGCCCACGCCTGCCGCACCATCTCGCCCCACAGCCGCATCGGCGCCATCCACAGCTCGGCCATGCCGGCGGCGGACGCCATCGGATTGCCGCCGAACGGGTTGGTGCCGAACGGGTTGGTGCCCGGCTTCCCGCCGGCGGGGCCGGCCAGCAGCAGCGGGTTCATCAACGCGGGCGCGAGCAGGCCGGCGACCGCGTCGAAGGACGGGGTGGCGCGGAACTGGATGGCGATCACCTCCGCCCCATCCTCTCCGGCCTCGCGGTGGCGGATCTGGATCTCCAGGTTCGGCAGATGGGCGGTCAGGGTCGTCTCGTCCGGCTTGCGGTCCATGCTCGCGGCTCCCTTCTGGATCTGGCTGTGCGAGGATAGAGTTTTTGCAACTGCGAAGAAACCCTCTCCGAAGGAGGTAGCGGCAACCAACGTCCGTTCCGGCCGTTGATGGCCGTATGGACAGCACCATCCCTCCGTCCGATACGGACACCCCCTCGCCCGAACAGGAAGCCGCCTGTGCCGGGCTGACCTACAGCTCCGACGACACCCCCGGCATCCGCCGGCGGCGCTACGGCAAGGGCTTCCGCTTCCTCTGGCCCGATGGCACCCAGGTGACGGAGGAGGACACGCTGGCGCGCATCCGCAAACTGGCGATCCCGCCGGCCTACCGCGACGTCTGGATCTGCCCCGACCCCGAGGGCCACCTGCAGGCCACCGGTCGCGACGCCAAGGGGCGCAAGCAGTACCGCTACCACCGCCGCTGGACCGAACTGCGCGAGGGCACCAAGTTCGGCCGCATGCTGGATTTCTGCCGGGCGCTGCCCGCGCTACGCGAGCGGGTGACCGCCGATCTCGGCCGGCGCGGCCTGTCGCGGGAGAAGGTTTTGGCCGCCGTGGTCCGGCTGCTGGAAACCACGCTGATCCGCGTCGGCAACGAGACCTACGCCCGCGAGAACCAGAGCTACGGCCTGACCACGCTGCGCGACGGCCACACCGAGGTCGAGGGGTCGGAGGTCCGCTTCTCCTTCAAGGGCAAGTCGGGCAAGGAATGGAACGTCGCGCTGCGCGACCGCCGGCTCGCCCGCGTCGTTGCCGCCTGCCGCGACGTGGCCGGCGACGAGCTGTTCCAGTATCTGGATTCGGACGGGCAGCGCCATGCCGTGACCTCGGGTGACGTCAACGCCTATCTGCGCGAGGCGACCGGCGCCGATTTCACCGCCAAGGACTTCCGGACCTGGGCCGGCACCGTACTGGCGGCGATGGCGCTGCGGGAGTTCGAGTCGTTCGACAACACGACCGGCGCCAAGCGCAACGTCACCCGCGCCATCGAACAGGTCGCCACCCGCCTCGGCAACACCCCCAGCGTCTGCCGCAAGAGCTACGTCCATCCCGAGATCCTGGACGCCTATGTGGAAGGCGACCTGCTGGAATCGCTGAAGCGCGAGGTGGAGGCGGAACTGCGCGACGAACTGGCCGGGTTGAGCGGCGAGGAGGCCGCCGTGCTGGCCTTCCTGCGCGAAAGGCTGGAGCGGGAGACGGCGTCGCGGGCGCGGGAGGGTGCGCGGGGGAAGAAGTAGGGAGGATAGGTGTTGGCTGACGGTGCCCCCACCCTGACCCTCCCCCGCTGGGCGGGGGAGGGGATAAGCGCTTATTCGGAAAGGCAGCGGCAGTCCCTCCCCCGCCCAGCGGGGGAGGTTAGGTGGGGGCACCGTCAGGCGACCCCTTAACCCCTCAAGCCGCCTCGACCGCCTCCGTCACCGGCAGCAGCCGCCGCATGACCAGGCACACCAGATCCCCGGCGATCACCCCTTCGGCGGCATGGGTCTGGACGTTGCGCAGCACCATCTCGGCACGGTCGCGGGCCGACATGCCGCGGCCGTGGGCCAGGGCGGCGGCGAGCCTCTCCTCGCCGAAGGGCTCGCGCTGGCCGTCGACGGATTGCAGGACGCCGTCCGTGCACAGGAACAGCGTCTCGTCCTGGTTCAGCACCGTGGTGGCCTCGGTGTAGGGAGCTCCGCGGCGAATGCCCAGCGCCGGGCCGCCGGCCGCGGACAGGAACTCCACCCCGCCCTCGGCGGTGACGCGGCAGGCGCCGCGATGCCCGGCGGCGGCATGGACCAGCGTGCCGCCCACCCGGTCGTAGATGGCGACGAAGGCCGTGGCGAATCCGTTGAAGGGGCTCTCGCCGCACAGCCGCTCGTTGGCGCCGGTCAGGATGGCGGCGGGGCCGACACCGGGGCGGGCGGTCTCGCGGATGGCGGCGCGCACCATCAGCATCAGGAAGGCCGCCGGCACGCCGCCGCCCGACACCCCGGCGGTCACCAGCAGGCTGTGGCGGTCGTCCAACTCGACCACGTCGTAGAAATCGCCGCTGACGGCGTGGCCCGGCACCAGCGTGCCGAAGAATTGGCTGTCGCGTCCCACCGGCAGCTGGCGCGGCAGCAGGTTGGCCTGCACGTCGCGGGCGGCGCGCTGCTCCTCCTCGATCAGCTGTTCGGCGGCGGCCAGCTTCTCGCTCTTGGTCTCAAGCTCCGCCCCGCGCATGACCAGCTGCGCGTCCAGAGTCTCTTCGCGGGCCGTCGCCTCCATCGCCATGCGGCGGAAGACGCGGGACAGCCGGCCGAACTCGTCGTCGCGGTCCGCCGCCTCGTTCAGGGTGAAGGGGTTGAAGCGCCCGGCCTCCACCGCCTTGACCGCCTCGCTCAACCGTTCCACCGGCGCCATCTGGTCGCGGGCGAAGCGCATGCTGAGATAGACGCCCAGCGCCAGCACGAAGACGCCGACCAGAGCCCCGATCTTCAGCTGCCGGCCCAGCATCGCCCCCGGCTCGGTATAGGGAACGCGCACGGCCGCGACCGCCGGCAGGCCGGCCGCCGCCGCCGCGTTGGCGGATGCATAACGGATGGGTGCCAGCGCCAGCAGCCCGTCGCCGGACACGCGGGTCGTCACGTCGCCAGCGGTCGCCGCCGCCTTGGCCGCGGCGGTGTCGGCATCGGACAGCGGACCTCCCGACCCGTTGGACACCACGGCACCGCGCGCCAGCACCCGGCCGTCGCGGTCGAGCAGCCACGCCGCCTCCACCGCGCGGGTGGCGATCAGCGCGTCGATCGCTCCCTCGGCACCCGATTTGCGCAGCAGGTCTCCCAGGCGCCGCATGTCGGCGCCGACCTGGACGATGCGCGGCCGGTCGACGCCGGCCACGCCGGCGAACTTCATCAGCCGGCCGCTCTCCATCGCCGGCTCCGACGCCAGCGAGGCGGGCGAGCGGTTCAGCAGGCCGCTGTAGGCGCCGTGGCGCGGCCCGCCCTTGGCATCCTGGCCGAAGACCGGATCGGGACCGGGCACATTGTGCAGATAGGCCCGGCCGCGGTTGTCGGTGACCCACATCTCGTCCGGGCCGCCGGATTCGGCGATCTGCTTCAGCCGGTCGTTGATGGCCTTGGGCGCCAGCTTCGCCGTTTCCGCCAGCGCCACCAGATGGGCGGTCAGCGTCGCTTCCGACAGCAGCCGTTCGGACAGCATGGCATCGACCTCCCGCGGGAGGTCGCCGGCCTGGGCGGCGCCACGGGCGAGCAGGCCGGCGGTCAGCCGCGCCTCCGCCTCGATCCGCTCGGTCAGGGCCGCGCGCGTGGTGAATGCCATCGTCGTGGTGACCACCACCACCGCCAGCAGCACCAGACCGGTGACCAGCAGGATCAAACGCTGTTGGAACGTCATGGGATTGCGCCCGCCCCCTCTGGCTGAAGCAAATGGCCGAAGCCATGGCCGATGGGACCGCTTCTACCGGTCCAGGGCACGCAAGTCCAGTTGCCGGGCCGCCGCACCGGTCATGGTCACGCCGGCCAGGGGCGGCGTGAGGCGGCAGAGTGCGCAAGATTCGACCACAGGCGCGACATTATCTCTTTCGTAACCACATGGTCCGTAAGACGGAAGGACCGCGGACGGTTTCCCGCCGCGGTCCCGTGCTCTTTCAAACCCGCCGCCACTGAACCGGTGCACGCCCATGCCGCTCAACGTTCTGGAAGTCGCCGTCTATGCGATGGTCCTCACCGCCAGCCAGCCCAACTCATTCGAGTGCGTGGCCGTGAAGCCGGAGGGCGTGAACTGCACCAACGGCCTGTCGGCGAAGCAGGACGGGCCGAACCTGCTGTTCAGCACCGGCATCCAGGTGATCAAGGACAATCAGGGCCGGGTGCGGCTCAGCAACGGGCTGCAGACGCGCTTCGACAGCTCCGCCTGGGTGGAGTTCCAGGACACCGGCAAGAAACCGGTGGTCAGCGTCCGCAAGACAGGCCCGTTGCGCTTCAAGTTCTCCAACGGCTTCCAGTGCGAGGCGATGGGCAACCCGGAAGACATGGCCCGCTGCCACAAGCCCTGAGGGCTTCCCCTACCGGTTGATGCCGCGGCGCTCCATCTCGTCCTCGATGGCGCGGCGGTTCTGCCGGATCTGGCGCTGTTCCTCGCCCAGCCGGTCATACTGGTTGCGCAGGTCGCGGTCGGAATAGTCGCCATAGGCTCCGGCGCGGCGGTTGCCCGACGAATTGCCGGAGGAGCCTTCATAGCGGCGGCCGTCGCGGTTCAGCTCGCGATCCTCGGCCGTACGGTCCTGCGAATTGCTGTTCGGGTTGACGGCGCGGTTCAACTGGTCGAGCGCCCCACCCCACCCGCCTTGCGACTGGCCGTTCTGGGCCAGGGCCGGCGACGAAAGGGCCAGGACGGCAGCGGCCGCAAGAATAACTGTACGCATCGGACGAACTCCCTCATGCGGTTATCGTTTCCTTCTGACAACCGCCGGGGAGCCGATCCGTCACGCCTCCAGTGGCTCCGGTCCCAAATCACCCCGTCCATGCGGGGCGTCGAGATCCAGTTCCGGCCCCTTCTGCACGATGCCGGTGGGGTTGATGGTGGCGTGGCTGCCGTAATAATGCTGCTTGATGTGGTCGAAATTCACCGTCTCCGCCACGCCCGCCACCTGATAGAGGTCGCGCAGATAGCCCGACAAGTGCGGATAGTCGGCGATCCGCCGCTTGTTGCACTTGAAATGCCCGACATAGACCGCATCGAAGCGCACCAGCGTGGTGAACAGGCGCCAATCGGCCTCGGTCAGCCGGTTGCCAACCAGCCAGCGCCGGGTCGCCAGCTTGGCGTCGATGCCGTCCAGCGCCGCGAAGAGGGTGTCGAAAGCGGCCTCGTACTTGTCCTGGGAAGTGGCGAAGCCGGCCTTGTAGACGCCGTTGTTGACGGCGTCATAGACGAAGGCGTTGACGCGGTCGATCTCCTCCACCAGATCCGGCGGGCAGAAATCGGTGCGCACGTCGGTGAAGGCGTCGAACTCGCGGTTGAGCATGCGGATGATCTCCGCCGACTCGTTGTTGACGATGCTGCCGGTCTTCCTGTCCCACAGGACCGGAACGGTCACCCGGCCGCTGTAGCCGGGCTTGGCCTGCAGATACACCTCGTAGAGGCGGCGGGCGCCGGTCACCGGTTCCGGCTCCGCGAAGGTCCAGCCTTCCGACAGCATCAGCGGATCGACCACGCTGACGCCGATCACCTCGTCCAGCCGCTTCAGCTTGCGGAAGATCAGCGTGCGGTGCGCCCAGGGGCAGGCCAGCGACACCATCAGGTGATAGCGCCCGGCCTCCGCCGCGTAGGGGGTGGAGCCGTCGGCCGACACCCGGTCGCGGAACTGCGCCTCCGTCCGGACGAACGCACCGCCGGTCTTCTTGGTGTCGTACCACTGGTCTTGCCATTGTCCGTCGATCAGCAGGCCCACGGCTCCCTCCCCTTCGTCACTGTCCGTCGATGGTCAACCGTGCAGCTTCGCCGTGATCTCGGCGACATGGCGGCCCTGATAGCGGGCGCCGTCCAGCTCGACCGCGCTCGGCCGGCGCGAACCGTCGCCGCCGGCGATGGTGCTGGCGCCGTAGGGCGAGTTGCCCATCACTTCCGAAACGCCCATCTGGCCCTGGAAGGAATAAGGCAGGCCGACGATCACCATGCCCAGGTGCAGAAGCACGGTGTGGGTGCTGAGGATGGTGCTCTCCTGCCCGCCATGCTGGGTGGCGGTGGAGGTGAAGGCCGCGCCGACCTTGCCGACCAGCGCGCCCTTGGCCCACAGGCCGCCGGTCTGGTCGAGGAAGTTCTTCATCTGCGAGGCCATGTTGCCGTAGCGGGTCGGCGTGCCGATGACGATGGCGTCATACTGGGCAAGCTCGTCCACCGTGGCGACGGGAACGTCGCTCTCGTCCTTGTAGTGGGCGGACTGGCGGACGGCCTCCGGCACCAGTTCGGGCACGCGCTTCACCGCCACCTCGGTCCCGGGGACGGAGCGGGCGCCCTCGGCCACCGCCTGCGCCATCTCCGACACATGGCCCCAGCTGCTGTAATAGAGGACCAGAACCTTCGCCATCGTCGCCACTCCCTATCCGGTTGGTGAATCGGGCCGCCGCGACCGGTGCCGGCCCGGCGGTGACACCAGAAATAGGGCGCGGCGGCGCTTCCGGTAATGCCGGATCTTGGCACCTCATTGTTTCCGGGTGTACAACAATGCCATGGATCGCCTCGACGACATGCTCGCCTTCATCAAGGTGGTGGACACCAAGAGCTTCACCGCCGCCGCCGACCGCCTCAACCTGTCGAAGTCGGTGGTCTCCCGCCGTATCGGCGAGTTGGAGAACAGGCTCGGCGCGCGGCTGCTGAACCGCACCACCCGCAAGCTCAGCCTGACCGAGGTGGGCCAGGCCTATTACGAGCGCTGCACCCGCATCCTTGCCGACCTGGAGGAGGCGGAGCAGGCAGTCGCCGACCTGCATGCCGCCCCGCGCGGCCGGCTGCGGCTGAACGCGCCGGTCAGCTTCGGCATCATGCATCTGGCCCCGGCGGTGGCGGAATTCCTGGAGCGCTATCCGGCCATCGAGATCGACATGGACCTGAACGACCGCACGGTCGATCTGGTCGATGAGGGGTACGATCTGGCGGTCCGCATCGGGCGGCTGCGCGACAGCTCGCTGATCGCCCGGCGGCTGGCCCCGGCCCGCATCGCGCTGTGCGCCAGCCCTGCCTATCTGCAAAAGCACGGGGTGCCGGAAGCGCCGGACGATCTCGCCCGGCACAGCTGCCTGATCTACACCAACGTGCCGACGCCCGACGTCTGGCAGTTCACGGTGGACGGCGAGACGCGCAACGTCCGGGTCTCGGGCCCGATCCGCAGCAACAACGGCGACCTGCTGCGCGAGGCGGCGATGTCCGGCGTCGGCTTCATCATGTCGCCGACCTTCCTGTGCGGACAGGCGCTGACCCGCGGCGAACTGGTCAGCGTGCTGCACCGGCACATCCCGACGGAACTGTCGGTCAACGCGGTCTATCCGCAGAACCGCCACCTGTCGCCGAAGGTGCGGGTGTTCGTCGATTTCCTGGTCCAGCGCTTCGGCCCGCGCCCCTATTGGGACTGCGCGCTGCTCGACACGCTGCCGCAGGAGATGAGGCCGCAGGAGGCCGGCTGAAACGCGTTTAAGACGGCGCCCTTAGGACGGTGAATTCGGCCGGCGGCGGGAGCGCAGGTTCAGCGCGGTGATGAAGTTCGGCTGCTGGCCGACCACCGGACCCTGGGGAACCGGCTTCTTCGCGGCGGTCGACAGGAAGCCGCCGACCCGGCCGCGCAGTTCCACCGCATGGTGCGCCGCCTCGTCCGCGCTTTCCGCCACCTGACGGCGCACCGACGGGTCCAGCGTGTTGAAGGCGCGGGAGGCGAATTCGAAGGCCGGCTGCGACTTGGTGGCGATCACCTGACGCAGAGCCTTGGACACCAGCACCGTGTCGAGACCGCCCGGCCCCTCCACCCCGTCCAGCACGTCGGCGAGGATGCCGATGGCCTGGATGGTGCCGTTGTCGTCCAGGGAAAGGTCGTGAGCGTCCATACGGGTCTTCCGATCGTCTCAAGCGGTACGGGTCTCGCCCCTGCGGACACCCGGGTTGCACCTTTGAAATCATAGTGTTTGCACCGGCGTCTGGCAATGGACGCCCGCAGGGGCCGGCGGTGAAATCGTTAAGACCCGGCTTGTGCCGATGCCAGCGACACCGGGAACGCGGCCCGCAGCGACGGCCACAGCGCCGGCCAGTCGCCGTCATGCTCCATGCCCGGCACCACCCGCACCGGCGCGCCGACAAGGGTCCCGAAGCCGCGCACGACGTCCGGCGGCACCACCCGGTCGTTGCCCCCGGCGATGTGCCATTGCGGCACCACCGCCAGCCGTCCGGTCTCTCGCGCCGGGTCGAGCGACCCGGTCAGCGGCGTCAGCCGCTTCGCCGCCGCCCAGGCCGCGAGGTCGAGCGGCGCCACCACCGTCACCAGCGCCGCCACGTCGCTGCGCCTTGCCGCCAGCAGCGCCGCCGCCACCCCGCCGCCGGAATAGCCGACCAGCACCAGCCGGTCCGCCCCGCTCTGCCGCTTCGCCTCGTCCAGGGCACGGCCGAGGGCGCCGATCACCTCCGGGGCAAAGCGGTGGGAGGTCCAGATGCGGGTGGAGCAGGCGGCGTCGGTCGCCACCCCGCCATACTGGCAGGGCCGGCCGAGATAGAGCAGCCGCGGCGCCGGGTCGGTCAGCGCCAGCGACAGAGCCACCGGGTTGAAGGGCGTGGGGTCGCGCGACGGTTCGGTCGGGCTGTTCCAGGCATGGCCGTCGCCCTCGATATAGACCACCAGCGGCCCCGCCCCGCCGGACCGCAGCCAACCCGCCAGGGTGAAGGGCGTTGCCGAGAAGCGCCGCGGCAGCAGGCCGGCGGCCCCTGCCGCCTCGTCCACCGCCGCCACCTGCTCCCGAGGGATTGCGGCGCAGCCGGCCGGCAGCAGCAGCGCGGCGGCAAGAGCGGCGCGCAAAAGCGAGGCGGCCGGCGTCACCGCTCGGGCAGTCGGGTGGCGAAGGTCGGCGGTAGCAGCCGTTCGACGCAGGCCCCGGCATCGCCGGTGGACAGCGTCTCGACGAAACGGGCGGCGGCGGCCCGGCCGCAGGGGCTGACGCCCAGCACGTCATGGCCGATGCCGCGGAAGGACATCAGCGTCGCCCGGTGCAGGCTGCGCCCCATCGCCTCTGCGCGCGCCGAAGCGGTGAAGGTGTCGTAGGCGCCGGTCAGGATCAGCGCCGGCACCTCGGACTCGACCGGCCGGTAGAAGGATGCATCGACAGGCGGCAGATTCAGCGCCGGACAGGCGGCGTCGTAATCGGTCTCCACCGCCTCGGCCACCACATGCGGGCGCAGGTCCGCCGCGGCGCGCCGGGCGGCGGCGGCATCGATGCGCGGACGGTTTTCCCGGCATCCCACCGTCAGGTTCAGCCCATAGGCGAGGTTGTCCAGCACGCCCCAGATGGCCGGCGGCACGACCAGCGACAGTGCCGCCGCATCCTCCAGCCGGTTCGCGCCACCGCTCCGCGCAACGGCGCGGTCGAGACGGTCGAGCAGGGCCGGCATCACGACCATCCCGTCCGCACTGCCCAGCCGCAGGGCCAGCACAGTCGCCAGCATCGGCCAGGACAGCTGCAGGTCGCTTTCCCGCCCGGTGCCGGGATGGCGCAGACGAATCTCCAACGGCTGCCGCTCCAGCGCCGCCGACAACCGCTCCACCGCCTGCCCCAGTTGCGGGAAGGCGCGGGCGCAATCGGGCTGGGCGGCGCAATCCTCCACCATCCGGCGATGGGCCTGCCGGATGGCGGTCAAGCGATCGAGGTCGAGCCAGGTCGCATCCACCGCCGCCGGGGAATTCAGCACGAGGCTGCGCACCGCCGCCCCGTCGACGCGCAGCAGCGCCTGCGCCAGCACTCCGCCATAGGAGGTCGCGACGACGTTCCAGCGTTCCACCCCCAGCGCGCCGCGCAGCGCCCGCAGGTCGGCGGCACTCTGCCCACTGTCGAAATCCTCCAGCCGGTAGCCGGCGCGGCGCAGAGGATCGAGGCAGGCCACGGCGTCCTCCGCCGTCACGCCGCCGAACCAATAGCGCAGCGGGTCCAGCGCGGGGCAGCGCAAGGACGGGGCCGACCGGCCGGTGCCGCGCTGGTCCACCAGGATGATGTCGCGGGTGGCGCGCATCGGCGCCAGCATCGCCGCGGTGCCGCGCGGATCGTCGCCGCCGCCCTGCCCCGGCCCGCCGGCCAGCACCACCACCGGATCGGCGGCGGGCGCGCCGTTCAGCGCCGGCAGCACCATCACGAACAGGTCGAGCGGCAAGCTGTCCGGCCGCTGCCAATCCGACGGCACCCGCAGGCTGTGGCAGCGCGGCGTCGGCCCGGCCGGCAAATTCGGCGGGCATGACACGTCCGCGAGTGCCGGACGCACGGCAGGGGCCGGAACCGCTTCCGGAACGGTGCTTGCAACGGAAAGCGGCGGCGGCGGCTCCGCGATCACGATC
Organism: Azospirillum largimobile; assembly: GCF_977007025.2. Taxonomy (NCBI): domain Bacteria; kingdom Pseudomonadati; phylum Pseudomonadota; class Alphaproteobacteria; order Rhodospirillales; family Azospirillaceae; genus Azospirillum; species Azospirillum largimobile. Next base: position 46,139 of record NZ_CDRMUA020000004.1, on the reverse strand, counting down.
GGCGGAGGTCCGTTGAACGACGGCCCGCTCAGCCAATCGATCCCCACCCCCAGGAACCCGCCCGCCAGCGCACAGAGCGCCAGTGCGCCGCCGATGACGGCGAGACGCCGACCGCCGCTGTCCATCGGTCGGTCTACTCGGCCACGGTGGTGAAGAAGGCGGACTGGACGACGACGTTGCCCTTCGCCTCGGCCTTGGCGATGGCCGTGCGCAGGGTCGCCAGATAGGCGCCGGCAGGCTCCACCTCCTCACGCTCCGCGGGGAACAGCGGCTCGCGCGTCACCAGCGCCAGGATCATCGCCGGGCCATAGGGCGGGGCGATGGTGTAGACGCGGTCGGCCGACGACTTGGCGATCCCCAGCGTGACTGGCCGGCCGGCATCGACGCGGTCGTCGCGGCGCAGGCGCATCGGCACCATGTGGATCGCGTTGCCTTCCATGTCGATGTAGTCGACCGTCAGGTAGCCCGACATGCCGGCGGTCACCGTGACCTCCAGCTTCTCGCCCTGGCGGTAGACCATCGACGGCCGGTTGAAGCCCAGCCCCAGCGCGTCCGAGCCCTGTGCCTCCGCCCGCGCCGGCAGGCCGGCGGCACCCAGCGCCTCGCACAGCGGCCAGGGGCGCACGGCGACGCGCGCGTCGATGTCGATACCGCCCGGAAGCCCGGTGATCGCCGCCTTCAGCGCGCCGGCATCGGCGTCGCTGCCGACATAGCCGGCGATGCGCAGGCCCTTGCCCGTCTCAACCGCCCTGACGCCGGCGCAGGTGAACCCCGCCGCCGCGGCCTCCACCCTCTTGCGCGCCTCGGCCGGCGTGATCGGCGGCACCGGCGGAGCGGCGGGAACGGCGGCGGGCACGACCTGGGCCGGTGCGGGCGTCGGAGCCGGCGGCGTGACGGTCTGGACGGCCGGGGTGACCGGCAGCGGCGGCGGAGCGGCGGGAACCTGCGCGACCGCGGGCTTGACCGGATCGGGGGCCGGCGTTTCGGCCTTCACGGGCGCCACAGGCGTTGGGGAAGCGGGCGCGCCGAGCGGAGCCGTCGTCATGGCGGGCGGCGCGGCAGGCGGTGCGGAAGGCTGAGTGGCGGGAGCCGCAGGAGCGGACGCCTCCTTCACCGGCGTCTTGGCGGGCGCCTCGGCAGTCGCCTGGGTCGCCGTCTGTGCGGGCGGCTGCGACTGGCCGAACAACAGGAAACCGGCGACGCCGGCCGCCACCAGACCGCCGACGCCACCGGCGATCAGTCCGACGGGCGCCTTCTTCGTCGGCTCGGCCGCCGTCTGAGCAGTCTTCGCCTGCCTCTCGGCCAACGCCGGCTTCGGCTCCTCCTTCGCGACGGTCGCGGCCGGGAAGGGGGTGGCGTCGAAGGGCGTGATCTCCGCCGGGCGGCGGGTCAGCGCGCCGACCAGTTCCGTCATCGATTTGGCGCGGTTCTGCGGGTCCGGCTCCAGCATGGAGCACAGGACCCCGCGCAGCGGCTCGTCCAGCGCCGACAGGTCGGGCACCGCCATGCGCCGCTCGATCATCGCCTGCGGCGTGCGGCCCATGTCCAGCGGACGGCCGAGAGCCGCCGCGGCCAGCACCAGACCGGCGCTGTAGATGTCGGACTGCGGCCCGACCTGCCCGCCGAACAGCCCGAACTGCTCGGGCGAGGCATAGCCGTACTTGCCGGCGAAGGCATCGCCGATGACGGTCCCCGCCCCGCCGGCGGTCTGCTTGGCGATGCCGAAATCGATGATCTTGGCGTTGGCGATCTCGCGGCCGGGCAGGATGACGTTGTCGGTCGACATGTCGCGGTGGACGATGCCGCGCTGGTGCGCCGCCGCCAGCCCCGAGGCGATGCGGTCGAGCAGGATGGCGACCTCTTCCGGGTCGAGCGGCCCGCCCTGCAGCACCTCCTGCAGCGACGGCCCGTCGAGATACTCCATCGACAGCAGGATCCGGCCGTACTCGTCGCGGAATACGCCGTCGTAGGACACCACCGCCTCGTGCCGGATTTCGCGCAGTGCCGCCGCCTCGCGCCGCAGCAGCTCCACCATCTTGGCGTCCTGCGCCAGTTCCGGCCGGATCACCTTCACCGCATGCCAGGTGTTCATGTCGACATGGCGGGCGCGGTGCACCTCGCCCATGCCGCCGCGGGCGATCAGCCCGGCCACCTCATAGGTATGGCTCAGAAGGGTGCCCGGCCCGATCGGCGCCGGTGATGCCCGTCCTGCGGACGCGTCCACGCCGGAGACGGACGCCGCAGTGGCCGACATCGATGTAACCGGCATGGATGTAACCGAAGATGCGGTCACCGACGGTTCGGGAACCGCAGTGGCGGCGACCGGCGGCGTGGTCAGCCTCGTCGCCTCGGCATCCACCCCCCGGTCTGCGATCCCGGTCGCCGCCGGCAGGACGGCGGTCGGCTCGTGGCTGTCGGCGGGATGGTCGTCGGGGGTGCCGTCGAGGATCTGGGCCATGGCGGGATACGGTCCGGTTCAAGAAGTGGCAGGCGGTGTGGAAGGATCGAGCGGCAGGGCATCAGTGGCGGATCAGTCGGGCTTTCCACCCTCTGGGGCACCGCCGGAGTCACCACGCACGAAGCGGTCGTATTCGCGGGCGATGGCGTCGCCGATCACCCGGTCGAAATCCTCTTCCAGCTCGACCACCAGATCCTTGTAGAGCGTCTCGTACTGGTCCCAGTAGCGCGCCTTGCGTGCCGCCGGGACGATACTGTCGAGAAGCCGCGTCTCCAGACGTTGGCTGAGCGCGCCGGGATCGAACTTGGCGACCACCTGCTTCAGCGCGGTCTGCAGCGCCGCGGCATAGGCGAGGTGGTGGACCTGCACGTCGCTCGCCGCTTCGCGCACCGCGTCGGCCATCGGCAGGAAGCCGCGCAGGCGCGGGTTGGCCAGAACCGACACCGCCTCGTCCAGCGTCTCGCAGCGCTTCAGCGGGTTCTCCCCCGCCGGGCGGAAACTGGTCTGATCCAGATGGAACTCGTCCTTGAAGCGGGAGCGCGCCCGCAGAGAGGCATGCAGCGCGCCCAGGCTGACGCGCAACGCTTCGCCCAGGCTGCGCATCATCGCGTTCGGGTCCGGCAGCCCATCCGTCGGCAGCGTTGCGCCGAACCCCTCATAGAAGGCGGCGACGGCGGCACCCGCATCGACGGCGGGCGCGGCGACGGGAACGGAAGCCGCTACGGGTGCGACCGGCACGGGCGGCGGAGCCGGCACGACATGAGGCGCGGCATGGAACGCGGCCTGGGGAACGATGACGGAGTCGTCGGGCAGCGGAATCGGCTCGGCCGCCCGGGCGACCGGCGCGGGCTCCGCCGGCAGCGGATCGGCCGCCGGATCGGGCAGCGTCTCGTCGATGTTCCAATCTTCCGGCAACGGCTGGGCCGTCTTCGCCGCGACGGGGAAGGCCGGGTCCGGAAAGGCCGGTGCCGCCGGCTGCAGCGTGCCGAGGAGGTCGTCGTCCCAATCGTCGGGGATGCCGCCGCCCGACGGCTGCGGTGCGGCGGCTGGCGGCTGGTAGGAGACGCCGATCGACAGCGACTGGTTCAGCGGGTCGGAATGGTCGTCCACGGTGCCGAACCGCCAGTCCTCCGCCCGCTCGCGCACGGCGGCACCGCTGCTGGAGGCGGTCCAGGCATCGAAAGGCGCCTCTTCCGACCGCAGCGGCTGGTGTTCGAAGGGCCGGTGTTCGGCAGAACGGGCCGCAGGGTCGGCGAACAGTTCGTCGAACTGGTCCGGTGCCGCGGCAGGGGCCGGCGGCGGGGCGAAGGGATCGGGCGAGCTGTCCGCGCCCAGCCGAAAGGCGCCGGAGATCTCGGTAAAGCTGGGGGCGGACAGCGTCTCCACCGTCGCCTCGATGATGAAGCGGCCGATGCGCACGCGGTCGCCCGACCTGAGGTCCGCCGGGACGCTGCGGCCGAGCGGCCGGTCGGAGCCGTTGAGGAAGACGCCGTTGGTGCTGGTGTCGATCACCCGGTACCCGGCCCCGGTCTTTTCGAAGACGCAGTGCTGGCGCGACAGCAGCAGGTCCGGGTCTGGAAGGATCCAGCCATTCTCGACCCCGCGCCCGACGGTGAGGTCGCCGCCATGCAGCGTCTTCTCGGCATTGCCGCCCAGCGACGCCCGATGGTCCGAAACGATCCTCAGCCTCAGCATTCCACGCTCTCCACCCCGCTGCCCAATCCCTCTCGACCGGCGGTCAGCCGCCGATCACGACCGTCGGCGCCCCGGTCACGATCACCCCGCCATGGGCGGTCTGGTCGCCCAGCCGTGCCGCGGGCCGCCCGCCGACGATCACCGTCGCCGACCCCTTCACGATCACGTCGGGCGGGCCGACGCAGACGCACATGTCCGTCACCACCGCGGCCGGCAGGAACTCGATCAGGACCGCCGGCACACCGGGGCTGACGATCGGGCCGCCGACATGCGGGACCGGGCCGGTCGTCATCGGGCAGGTGTGCATGTCGGTCAGGCGGGCGGCGGGCGGCATGGGCGGTCTCCTCCGGCCTTCGGATCAGCGGATTCGGGGCGCGTCGGCGCCAGGGGTCGTCCGCAGCGGGATTTCGACGCGGCGCAGGTCGCCGTTCACCGATTCGAACAGGACGAGCGCGTCGGCGCCCGCATCCTCCATCATGAACCGGATGCCGGGGCCGAACAATGCGGCGCGCTGGGCCTCGTCGCTGATCGGCAGGAAGCTGCCCAGCACCGCCGGATCGTAGAAACGGAACAGGTAGGTCGCCCCGCCCTCGCCGTTGACGATGGTGAATTTGCGGAAATGGCGGCGCACCGCGTCGATGTCGTCGCCGGCCAGCACCAGGACGCCCCAGCCGCGGCCCCAGCCCTCCCCCACCAGCCAGTCGGCGATGGCGCTGCCGCGCGTCAGCCGCACCAGATAGGGCGCCACCTCCGCCAGTTCGGTCGCCGTGTCGCCCTGGTAGAGGGAGCGCATGTCGGCCTCCTCCTCCCGCGCCAGCAGGCCGGGATAGAGGCCGGGGTCGCGCGCGGCGTCGACGATCATGTAGAGGCCGCCGGTCTCCCCTTGCTGCCCCCCTTGAGGCCACAGGTGATGGGCAAGGCGGGCGACCACCTCCTGCGGGGACCGGCGGGGGGAAAGCTCCGTCATCGCCCTGCCTGTGCCTGAATTCATGCCCGGGTTCGTGCCTTGGTTCATGTCTGGCAGATCTCGCACAGCGGCGTGTTGGACGCGGCGGCGCTGCGCATCACCATGGCCTGGGCCGCGGTCTTCGGGGTGTGACTTTGCGCCGGGCGCGGCAGCTTCGCCTTCGGCGGGGCCGGGATCGTCCCGCCCTTGTCCTTGTCGGCCGGCGACGGCTTGGCCGGCTTGGCCGGCGAGGCGCTCAGCCCGTTGGCCGCGCCGCCGCTGTTGATCAGCACCATGGTGCCGTTCATGGCGATGCCGGCCGGGCTCAGCGTTATGAAGTTGCCGCCGACCTTCAGCGTCAGCGAGGCGCCGGCCTCCAGGCACAGGTTCGCCCCGGCATTGACGGCATAGTTGGTGCCGATCTTGTCGTGCAGGTCGACGCCCACCGTACGCGACACCCCGCCGCCGATGGACTCCACATGGTCGCCGTCCACCGTGGCGTGGTGGTTCTTGCCCACCCACTCCCACAGACCGCCGGCGACGTTCACATGCTGGCCGGACGCCACCGAGGTGCGGCTGTCATGGCCGATGCGCAGGTCGTAGTCGCGCTGGGCATGGACGAAGACCTGCTCCTTGCCCGCCTTGTCCTCGAACCGGATTTCGTTGAAGCCGCGCCCGCCGGGCGAGCTGCGCGTCTTGATGCCGGAGCGCGTCTTGTGTTCGGGCAGGGCGTAGGTCGGCAGCGCGTCGGCGTTGTTGACCACGCCGATCACCATCGGCCGGTCGGGGTCGCCGTCGACGAAATCGACCAGCACCTCCATGCCGATGCGCGGCACCGTCTGCATGCCCCACTGGTGCCCGGCCCAGCTCTGCGCCACCCGGATCCAGCAGGAGCTTTTCTCGTCCGACCGGCCGCGTCGGTCCCAATGGAACTGCACCATGATCCGGCCGAACTTGTCAGTGTAGATCTCCTCCCCCGCCGGGCCGACCACGAAGGCGGTCTGGATGCCGCGCACCGACGGCTTCGGCGTGCGCCGCGCCGGCCGCACCACCGCCTTCGCCGGCAGGGCGCGGAAGCTGTTGCCGTAGGAGGCCTTGCGCTTGTCGCCGGGCAGGAAGCCCTCGTTGCAGGCGTCGAACTCCAGTTCCGCCACCACGACGGGCTGGTTGTTCTCCGCGGCCGTCGGATGGTCGGTCAGGGCGAAGGTCAGGCCGGGATGCAGGCTGCGGCAGGCACCGACGCCGCGCACCCCCTCCAGCCCGCGTTCCTCCGTCTCCATCCGGCGGCGGGCGAGCGCCGATCCGGCGTCGCGCGTGGCATAGCGGCCGGGATATTCGAACAGCTCGTACTTGGTCGAAACCGGCACCTTGGCGACCGACGCCTCGCCGCTGTCCAGCGCCGTGCGCGGAGCCTGGAAGTCGTAGTCCTTGGTCGCCCAGCGGCCCGACGCGATGGAATAGACCCGCTCCCAGCGCTCGATCTGGTCGGCATACTGGCCGCTGGGGTTGAATCGCAGGGTTGCCGGCGACAGCTTGGCATAGCCGGCGGCGCTGTCCGACAGGATCAGCTTGTGCCGGTCGCGCTCATGCGCGAAGTAGTAATAGATGCCCTCTTCTTCCAGCAGGCGGCTGATGAAGTCGAAATAGGTTTCGTTATACTGGACGCAGTATTCCCGCGGCTGGTAAGTGCCGCTCAGGCTGCGAAATTCGAAGTTGGAGAAGCCGAATTCCTGGAAGATCGTCTCGACGATCTTCGGCACCGCCATCGGGCCGCCGCCGCCCAGGCTGTGGAAGATGCGGCAATCGCTGGTGTAGGACAACAGCGACAGCCAGGGCACCACCTCGATGGTGTAATAGCGCTGGTCGCGCCCCACCGGCACACCGACGCCCAGCGAGCGCGCGATGCCGTTGACATAGTGGCGCTCGCCGTCCAATTGGCGGAAGCCGATGTTGACGCTGTTGCCGACGATGGTCTCGGCCGCCAGCGGTTCGATGGGGCCGAGCGCGTCGATGCGGTAGAGGAAGGGGCTGGACAGCGCCTCGCGCCCCTGCACCCGCTCCACCAGCAGCACGTCGGGGCCGGCCGGCGTTTCCAGCGACAGCAGGCGGTCGTCCTGCGTGAACTGCATCACGCCTCCTCCTTGGCACGGCCGGTCAGGAAATCGACGAAGGATGCCGCCGGCGGCAGGCCGGCGGTGGTGAAGCCCTGCTCCGCCACGCCCTCCCCGCCCAGCGTCCACCAGCGGGCGCCGGTGGACGGCGCCGCATCGGACAACTGCGGAACCGACAGGGCGGCGACGGAGCCGACGAAGGCCTCCACGTCCAGCGTGTGGGTCAGGACGGACAGCGCAAGTTCCTCCGCCGCCTCGAACCATGCGACGTCATTTTCGGCCCCGGCGGCGGTCCGGCCGGGCGCGAACAGGGCGACCAGCGCCAGCGGGAACTGCCGCCCGGCCTTGTCGACGCTGGGCATCATCACGCCGGCTGCGGCCTGCGGCCCGCAGCCCCCGGCCTCCAGCGTGAAGCGCCAGATCGGCGCGTTGAGGTAGCGGTCCATCCACCCCTCGCCCAGCGTCGCGCGGCTGGCCTGCAACCCGTCGAGCAGCCAGTCGTGCCACGGATCGGCGAAGCTGCGGGGCAATCCGCGCAGCAGGAAATCGCCCCGCGCCGGCAGCTTCCCGAAACAGCCCGCATCTCCCATCAGAGACTGTCCGGGCATCGGAAGTCCTTGAGATCGCGGATCGAGAAGGGATTGACCGCGCTGGTCATCCGCACGTCGAAGCTGGCCGACTTGCCGGCGGCGCCGAAGCTCAACGGGATGCGGTCGGGCACGGAGCCCTTGCGGCCCCGGTTGGCGTCCAGCGTGCGGAACCACGCCCAGCTGCCGGTGCGCTGGGTCATCTCAGGCGGCTCGGTCGGCTGGCCGGTGAAGGTGACGCGCAGGTCGCCCGCCCCGCCCGGCTTCGGCCATTGCAGCCCCTGCGCCAGCGTGGCGTTGCGGGCGAAGGTCATGCGCTGGCCGTCGATGTCCAGATCCACCTGCTCCACCCCGGCGCCGAGATAGGTCGGGCGCAGCTCGAAGCGCAGCGAGGGCACCCGGCCGCCGTCGGGGAAGAAGGCGTCGCGGATCATTGCCGCATGCTGGAAGGCCGGCAGCACCGAGGACGGAATGCCGAGGTCGGCGGCCGACGGCTGCCAGCGCCAGGGCTCCTTCGTCGTGTCGACGAAGGGGCGCAGCCGGTTGGCGAAGAAGGCGTCGATCAGCCCGCCGGGCGCGAACAGCCGGGCGAAATCATCCATGCCGACATCGGCCGACGCACCCTTCACGAAGGGATAGCGGTTGTCGAGCGCACGGCGGCACCAGGGCAGCACCGTGCTCTGCCATTCGGCGTTGATCTGCGACCGCGCGCCGCTCAGCGTCCGCGCGGTGCCCTGTTCCACCAGCTCCTCGGTCCAGCGGCGGACCGGCTGCGGGTAGTAGGCCACGTCGGTGGCGAGCTTCTGGAACACCTCGCCGCCGCCGTTGGCCGCCAGATCGAACAGCTTCTGCCCACTGCCGGAGCCCAGCGACAGCCGCGCCAGCACGGCATGCACGCCTTCCAGCTGGCGCAGCAGCTCCTCCAGCCGGGCATTGCCGCTGTTGCGGGTGAAGTCGTTCAGCGGGCGGAACCGGTCGTCCACCATCTGGGTGACCAGCTTGGCGATGCCGCTGTCGGCGACCGCCGCGGCCACGGCCGCCACCGCCGGAGAGGCGCCGGCCGGCGCCTCAGGCACGCGCTGCAGCGTCGTCTCGTTCGCCACCGCCGCCAGCAGCTTCTGCAGGGGAGAGCTGCGGCCGGAAAGGATGTTGACCTCTTCGCCCAGCGCCTGCGGGTTGGCCGCCGGCACCAGGGTGATGTCGTTCAGCAGAGCGTCCCAGCGGCCGGCATAGTCGCGCAGGTACAGGGTCAGCGCCGCCGTCTCCAGCTCCGGCCCGGCCTCTTCCCCACGCGGGGGGCCGAGCAGCCAGCTGAGGTCGCGCACCGACCGCGCCGCACCGGGCAGAGCCGGCAGCATCACGCCGGTGAAGCCCTGCTGCGTGTAGAAGCCCGGAATGCCGTCGCTGAACCGCGCGCCGGAGGAGCGGCGGAACACCCGGTCGCCTTCCGGCCCGGCCTGTTCGGTCGGGCGCCATTCCTGCAGCTTGCGCGCAGCCTCGCCGTCGCGGACGGCGGCATAGACGCGGGCGGCCAGCGGCGTCCGGGCCAGAACCTCGCGCGACTGACGGATCAGCTCGGCGTCCAGATTGACCTTCGGCAGCCCGGCCGGCGCGCCGAGCCCGGCGTCGATGTGGCCGAGCAGCGCCTTGGTCTCGTCCTCGCCCGGCGGGGGCGAGACGCGGCGCAGCCAGCCGGCGGTCCAGGCCTTCACCTCCTCGCCGTTGACCGGCCCGGCGCCGCCCAGCGTCAGGTAAAGCCGCAGCAGCGCCTCCACCGCCGGGGCGTCGTCGGCGACCAGACGGTCGCGCAGGTCGCGCTGCACCCGAACCAGCAGGCGCGGCACCAGCAGCCCGTTGACCGCGCGGCGGTACAGCGCGTCGCCGGCCTCCTCCAGCTTGTCGCCCTGGTAGAGCCCGAAATCGAGCGCCAGCTTCTGCTTCAGCGCCAGCGTTTCGTGGCCGGCCGGCAGGGCGCGCAATTCGTTCAGCACGGGCAGCACGCGGCGGATGTCGTCGTCGGCGACGGTGCCGGCGGCCAGCGCCTCCGCCTTCGGGCGATAGGCGTCGACCGCCTGCTGTTCGCGGTCGATCAGCCCGGCATTGCCGAGATAGCCGGCGACCCAGGCGGCGGTGGCGGCGACGGTGACCAGCCCGAACAGGCTGTAGGCGATGCGCGGAACCCAGATGCGCCGACGCTCCGCCGCCGGGTCGAAACCGACCAGATTGGCCTCGCGGAACACCAGATCGTTCAGCAGCCCGCCGAGGAAATAGCTGCGCTGCTGCCCGGCGGCGACGGCACCGCCGCGGAAGGGCGCCGCCGGCAGGCCGAAGCTCTCGGCCAGCCCGCCGATGAGCCGGTCGATCTGCGTGCCTTCCTGGGTGCCGCTGGTGAAATAGATGCCGCGCAGCCGCAGTGCCGGCTCATACCGGTTGGCCTTGAAGGCGGCGGACACGAAGTCGAGCAGCGGCTCCTTCAGCGAGGCCAGCTGCGAGGGGAAGGCGAAGATGGCGCCGCGGCGCTCCTGCGCATGCTCCTGCTGGATGCGGTCGACGGCGCGGGCGGACAGCCGGCCGGCGATGCCGTCCAGCTCGCTGCCCAGCGTCGCCATGCCGGCATCGCCCAACTCGCTTTCGGCCGCCGGCAGGGTGACGCCGACGATCTGCCGGCGCTCGTCCCGGTTCAGGTCGTGGAAGAACTCGTTGAAGCCGGCGATCAGGTCGGCCTTGGTCAGCAGCAGATAGACGGGCGCCTTGATCTTCAGGGTCTCGTACAGCTCGCGCAGGCGGCGGCGGATGGCGGCGGCATGCTGCGCCCGCTCCTCCGGCCCGGCGGCGGCGAGGTCGGGAACCGCCATCGCCACCAGCACGCCGTTGATCGGCTGGCGCGACCGCGCGTCCTTCAACAGCTTCAGGAAGGCGCCCCAACCGGTCTGGTCGACCGCCTCGTGGCTGTCCTGGGTGGTGTAGCGGCCGGCGGTGTCGAGGAAGATGGCCTCGTCGGCGAACCACCAGTCGCACTGGCGGGTGCCGCCGACGCCCTTCAGCGGCTTGGCCCCGGTCTGTTCGGCCAGCGGGAAGTTCAGGCCGCTCTTCAGCAGCGCCGTGGTCTTGCCGGCGCCCGGCGGGCCGATGATGACGTACCAGGGGGTGCTGTAGAGATAACCGTCGCCCAGGCCCCGCTGCTTGCGGCCGGCCTTCAGCAGGGCGAGGGAGTCGGCGAAGGTCTTGCGCAGGCCTGCGACCTCGTCGGCCTGGTCCATCGCCGCCATGCGGGCCGCGTCGCTGCCGCCGGTCAGCTCCGCCGTCATCCGCTCCTCGGCCTTGGCGTCGCGGCGTTTCAGCAGGATCAGCACGACGGCCAGGATCGGGAAGGGTACGGCGGCGGCCACGGCCAGCCAGGGCATCTCCAGCCCGGCCAACGGCGCCAGCAGCGCGATCAGCGCCGCCGCGATGGCCGCCCCGATGAAGCCCAGCACTGCGCGGGAGAGCAAGATGGCGGTCAGCCGACTCATTCCGATACCCCTGTCCCTGATCTTATGCTGCCGCTGGCACCGCCCCTGTGCGGGGTGGCTCCGCTCACTTCTTGAGGATGATGTCGATCCGGCGGTTCGCCGCCCGGCCCTCGGGCGTGTCGTTGGACGCCACCGGCTCGGTATCGGCCTTGCCCTCCGCCTTCAGGCGGGACTTGTCGGCGAAGAGCGGGTCGAACTCCGCCATCACGGATTCGGCGCGGGCCTTCGACAGGTGCCAGTTCGACGGGAAGCGCAGGCGCCCGCCGCCGGTCATCGGCACATTGTCGGTGTGGCCGGTGATCAGCACCGCGCCCGGCTCCTCCGCCACCGCGCGGCCGACGCGCAGCACCGATCCCCGCACCTTGTCGTTCAGGCCGGCGCTGCCGCTGGCGAACAGGTTGCTGCCGCGCATGCGCACGGTGATCGACAGCGCGTCCTCCGTCACCTCGACCAGCCCCTCGGCGATCTCCGGCTCCAGGAACTTGCGCACGCGCTGGACCTGGGTGGTCTGCGGCGGCGGCGGCGGGGCGATCTGCGGCGGCGGCGGGACGGCTTCCGCCAGCTTGACCGGGACCGGCGCCTCGATCACCACGCCGCCATGCGGCGGCAGGCCGCCCATGCCGGCGAACAGCCGGTCCGACGCGCCGTTCAGCAGGAAGCTCAAGCCCAGGAACAGCAACAGCAGGAACAGCGCCGTGCCGGCCCCGGCCACCCAGACCGGCAGCGAACTGCGCGGCGGACGATAGTCCACCGCCAGTGCCGCCGCGTTCGGGCAGAGGATGCGGTCGGCGTAGCCGCGATGCTTGACCAGGATGTTGTAGACGTCCTCGCGGATGCGGGCATGCTCGCTGTCCTGGCGCCCGGCGACGCGGTAACGGCCGCGGAAGCCCAGCGACAGGCAGAGATACATCAGTTCCAGCAGGTCGCCGTATTTGCCCGGATCCTGCCGGGCGGAGGCGAGCCGTTCATAGAACTGGTCGCCGCCGACAACGTTCTTGTGGAACATGCTGGTGACGTTCTGGCGCGTCCAGGAACTCTGGCTGCCCCATTGCGAATTCAGCACGATGTCGTCGATCAGGGCGCAGAGCGCGTAATGCGCGGTCGCCTGCGTCGCCGCGTCCATGCCGGACTTCGTCACCCAATGCTGGAAGTCGCGCAGGGCCGAGATCACGCGCTGGCGCAGCGATTCCAGATCCGGAACACCGGTCACGTCGTTCAGCCGCGCCGCCAGCAGCAGCACCGGCGAGGCGGCGGCGGCAAGCGGCGAGCGGGCGGCGAAGATGCCGGCCAGCGCCGGTCCCGGAACGCCGACGGCCTCCACCCGCGCCGCGGCGGGCGGTTCCCCGCCACCGGGCGTACCGGATGCGCGCCGGCCCCCCGGCGTCGGCATCAGGACCGTACGTTCCGTTTCCGGTCCGGGCATGCCGCCAAACTGATCGCCGCCTTGCATGTCCACCCCAATCCGCGCGCCGTCCCGAAAGCGGTCCGGCCCCTGTTTTGCAAACACTGTGAACGAACTAACCGAACTTTATCTAGCCATTTCTAGCCGGCGAATTCGGGGTAGGCGCGGCGGATGGTCGGGCCGCCGCGCCCGCCCCGGCCGGGTGCCCGCTCAGGGTTGACCGGGCTGCGGTGCCGCCAGCGGGAAGGGGTTCAGTTCGTTGCCGCCGGTCTTGAAGATTGCGGACTGGCTCCACTTCTTCTCGCGCGCCAGACGCGGCACCGCGCGGTTCACATACTGGCCGAGCGTCAGGTTGTAGATCGCCTCGTCCCCCGGCAGCAGGGCCTTGCCCTTCAGCCCTTCCAGCACCGCATGGGCGAAGATGCCGTTGCGGCCGTCATAGCTGTCCAGCGCCTCCTCCTGCTCCGACGACGCGGCTAGCAGGTAGCGCTGCCCCATGTCCTGGTACAGCTTGTCGACGGTGCCCGCCGACACCGCGCCCGAATGGCAGGTGTCGAGCATCACCAGCACGTTGCGGGCGGAAATGGCGCTGACCAGCCGGTTCAGCTCCTTCTCCGACAGCCCCTGCTCGCTGATCGCCTGCGGGGTGGCGGCGGTCACGTTCTGCGTGATGAAGTGGTAGAGCTTGACCGACGGATCCTTCGGCGACGGCACGATCACGCCATGGCCGGCCAGATAGAGGACGACGGTGTCCTCTTCCCTCGCGTTGGCGGCGAGCTCCTCCAGCCCGGCGATCACGGCGTCGCGGCTCGCCTGCTCGTCATAGAGCGCCTTCGACAGAGCCAGCGACTGCTCCCGGTCGTAACCGGCGGGAACCCGGCCGCTCACCGCCTCGGCGAAGGAGGAGGCGTCGGCGCGGGCGAAGCGCAGCTGCGTGCCCTCCGGCCGGTACTTGTCGATGCCGACGACGAAGGTGATCAGCCGCGGCTTGGCCGGAGCGGCGCGCTCCGTCACGCCATCGGCCGTCTTGCCGCCTGCCGTTGCCGCGTCCGCCGTCACCGCCGGCTTGGGCAGCACGAAATCGACCAGCGGCGAGCGTTCATAGATCGCGTCCGTACCATTATAGGCGCGGATCTGCACCCGGTTGCTGCCGGGATCAAGGCGGACGGTGCTGACGCGCTCCTCCGGCGGCGGGGTCTGGTCCTTGTTGGCGTCCGCCGGCGTGGCACCGGCCGCAGGCTGGGCCTGAACGGCGGGCTGCGGGGTCGGCTGCGCGGCGGGCGCCGGCTCCTTGGCACGGGCGAAGGCGCGGGACTTGTCCTGGCCGCTGACGTTGCGGCCGTTGCGGAAAAGGTCGACCGAGCCGATGCCGCCGCCGGTGTCGGCCAGCCGGTAGCGCAGCCGCACCGACCCGACCCCCTCGGGCAGCGTGACCGACAGGCGAGGCTCCTCCGCCGCGATGTCCAGCTCCGGTCCCTGCGGCGCGGGCTTGGCAATCGCCTGGGGCACCGCCTGCGGTGCCGGCTTCGCCGCTGCCGCTTGTGGGGTGGGCGCCGGCTCCTTGGCGCGCGCGAAGGCACGGCTGACCGGCGTCATGTCGAGCGGTTGGCAGGTTTCGGCGGGCGTGGGAACCGTGGTGGCGCCGACAGGCGCCGCAGGAGCGGGAGCGGGAGCGGAAGTGGACGCTGCCGCCGGAGCTGCAGCCGCGGCGTCCGTCGCGCCGGTGCCGAGCGCCAGCCCACGGCTGGCGGCGGGCACGGTGCAGTAGTCCAGCAGGGTCACCTGCGGGCGGCGCTGGGTCAGCAGGCGGATGTCGCCGATGGCGGACAGCCGCGCGGCGATCTCCGCCTGACCGGTCTGCTGCAGCTTGGCGCGCACCAGTTCGGGGGCATTGAAGACGCGGTAGACCTGCTTGAACTCGACCCACTGGCTGCCCTTCTTCTTCGGGTCGTTCAGGTGGAAGCCGACCAGGGTCTCGCCGCCGCTTTCGGAATGGTCGAAGAAGGCCTCCGGCGTCCACAGGACCCAGCGGCGGCCGTCGCGGTGCGGGAACAGCGCCGCCAGTTCCTCCAGCGGACGGGATCCTCCGGACAGCGCGTACCAGCGCAGCGTGCCGTCGCCCAGCGCCGCCACGGCGACACGCCCGTCGGCCGACGCGACGACGCCCCACACGGCGGCCGGCACCTCGGCGCGGGCAAGCTCGGCCCCGGCGGAATCGAGCAGGCGCAGGCTGAACTCCCCGCCCAGAAGGACCCGGCGCTGCTTGCCCAGGACCGTGACGCTGCGCGCCCATTCGCCGCTGTCCAGCTTCACCGGCTGGCCGTTGACCTTGGGCGTGCGGGTGTTGCGCCAGTCGGAAACGCCGATCCCCGGACCTTCCCCCACCGGCCGTGCGAAACCGGGCAGCGCGTCCGGCGCCGGGGTCAGGCTGCGGGCCAGCACGTCGAAGCGCATCGGCCGCTGGCCGGCCTGCTCCATGCCGAATTCCAGCACCAGACCGTCGTCGGACAGGCCGAAGCGGCCGAGATGGATGTCCCGGTAGTCGGCGACGTCGCCCATGCGGGCGAACTGCAGCCGGCCGGCGGGGTCGATCACGCCCCATCCCGGATCGGCGGCGGCGAATGCGACCCCGCCGCCCTGCAGGGCCAGCAGATGGGTCACGGAATCACGCGCGGCGGGCGTATCGGTGTAGGCCCCCTTGCCGGCATCGGCCCAGCGCCGCACCACGTTGCGCTTGCCGTCCACCGTGGCGGTGCCGGCGGCGACCAGCGCCGTGCCGTCCCAGGCGACTGCGGCGAAGCTGCCGCCGGTGACGCCGGTGGCCTTGGCGCTGTGGCGCGTCTTCAGGTCGGCGGCGGCCAGCACGTCGACCTGCGCCTGATCGGCATAGCCGACGGCCAGCAACGCACCGTCCGGCGAGAAGGCGACCGAATAGGGCATGCCCTTGCCCGGCTTGCGCTTGGCCTTCGGCTTGAAGGCGGTGTCGTAGAGACGGACGTTGCCGTCGAAGGACGCGGTGGCGAGCCGCCCGTCGGGCGCGAAGGCGAGCGCCGACACCCGCGCTTCATAGGCGGTGTCCTCGGCGACCAGCTTGAAGCTGGCGCTGTCCCACACCCGGATGCCGGCGGTGCCGCCGAAGGCCCCGGCGACGAAGCGCCCGTCGGGCGAGAAGGCGAGATCGTTCAGCACCTGCGGCTGTCCCGGAAGCCGGGCCTTCAGCCGCTGCGCCTTGACGTCGAACAGGTAGAGCGTGACGCCGTCGCCCCAACTCGACCCGGTGTTGCCGGCGGCGACCGCCAGCGACCCGTCGGCCGACAGGGCCACGGCATAGAGCGCGCCCTCGTCCCCCGCCTCCATCGGCACGCGCAGGACGCCCAACGGCTCCCCGCCGTCGCGCGCCCACAGGCGCAGGGACTTGTCGTTGGAAACGGTGGCGATCAGCCGGCCCTGCGCGTCGCCTGCCAGCCGGTTGACGCGGGCGGTGTGGCCGCCGGTCTCGATCCGCAGGAACGCCCCCGTGGACGCGTCGCCCGCCAGCACCGGCCGTGCCGCGAAGGACCCCGCCACACCGCAGATGAGCGCGCCCAGTAGGACCACGGGAAGAGCGCCGCGCCGCAGGCGCGCGTTCAGGCGAGAGAGACAGCCGGCCATCATCCGTTCCGCTTGCACTGGTGTCGTCCGGCGGCGGTCCCGCGCATCCTCTGCGAAAGACCGCCGCCGGTCAGGTCATCGGACAGCGCCGATCAGGCGGCGTCCAGCGTCGCTTCCTTCTGGGCGATCTGCTGGATGCTGCTGGTGGTGGCGTTGATGCGCTCCGACGTCTCGAAGGCGGTGTTGGTGCGCTCGACCACCTGGGCGGCCTGGGTGGTGGCCGTCTGCTTCGCCGGCTTCTTCTTGGTCTGGGCCTTGACCGCGGTCTTGGTGCGGATCTTCTCGGCCGAACCCGGCTCGATGTTGTCGGCGGCGATCAGATACTCGTCACGGCGCTTGACGATGTTCTGGTTGATGCTGCTGGCGATGGCGTAATCCTTGTCCAGCTGGCCGCGGATCAGCGCCAGACGCTGCTCGGCCTCCGGCTTGCCGATGCGCTTGGCCTTGTAGTCGGCCTTGACGCGCGCGATCTCGGCGCGGCGGCAGTTCACCAGCTGGTCAAGAGCGACCTGGGTGCGGCTCAGGTTCTGGTTCTCGGTATCCAGGTCGGTCATCACGCCCAGGATCGCCTGGTCGCGGCCCTGCTGCGACTTGGAATTCCAATAGCCGCCCAGCGTGCCCAGCGCAGCACCCGCGGCGGCGCCGATCAGCGCGCTCTTCACGTTGCCGCCGACGATCGCGCCGGACAGCGCGCCCACGCCGGCGCCGATGGCGGCGCCCTTCAGCATGTCCTCGGCATAGTAGTTGCCGGTCGAATCGAGCGCGACGCGGTACTGGTAGCAGGCGTCGCTGCCATCATTGGCGCCGATGCGATCCGTCTGCGTGGTCACGCAGCCGCTGAGCGCCATGGCGACGATGGTGAGTGAGACGAGGCTTGCCTTGGCACGGTTGCTTCGCATGACCTGGATTCCCGTTTGCTTTTCTGTTCAAGACATATTTCGATCAGATCCAGAACTCCGGGCCGTCCGCACCACCCCCACAGTGGGCGCACCCCGTCGCCGATCAGGACCCGCCGCCACGCTGCCACAGCAACAACTGTAACGGAAGAGGGCATTACTACCAATTCGTGCGGCCTTTTATGCAATTTTCCAGCCTGTAGCCTTTGGGGCACGGCTGCCCGGGAGAGGTATGATGTTCGGAGCTGGGGGGATATGATGTTTGGAAGAATGCGGCGCCGGATGGCCACAGGGGCTCTTGCCGGTCTGGGAGCCGGCCTGACGGGCGGTCTTGTCGCCGGAATGGTCCTGACGGCGGCTGCGAGCCCGGCACGGGCTGAAATCGCGGCGCTTGTGATCGGAATCGACCGCTACACGCAGATCAACCCATTGCAGGGCGCCGTCAACGACGCACGCGACATCAGCACCGCGCTGAAGGGCCTTGGCGTCAGGAAACTGCGCCTGTTCATCGACGGCGAGGCGGAACGCAGCCGGATCATCGCCGCGTGGCGGGAGTTGATCGCCGAAACTTCCCCCGACTCGACCCTGGTGCTGACCTTCGCCGGCCACGGCGCGCAGCAACCGGAACGCGTACGCGGCAGCGAGGTCGACGGCATGGACGAGTTCCTGGTGCTGGCGGACTTCGCCCCGCGCGGTCCCGGCACCGCCCAGCGCCTGACCGACGACGAGATCGCCATTCTGCTGAAGGAAGCCGCCCCGCGCCGGGTGATCTTCGTCTCCGATTCCTGCCATTCCGGCACGATGACCCGCGGCTTCGACGACCGCGCCGGCATGCTCGGCACGCGGGCGGCGACGATCGGCGGGGCGCTGGTCGACCGCATCGAGGACGACGCCCTGCCCCCGCCCACCCGCGCTGCCCTGCAGGCGGAGGCGGACGACCAACCGAACGTCACCTTCTTCGCCGCCGTCGCCGAACATGAATTGGCGCCCGAGGTGATGATCGACCGCAAGCCGCGCGGCGCGCTCAGCTGGGCCTTCGCCAATGCGTTGCGCGGGCAGGCCGACCGCGACGGCGACGGCATCGTCACCAAGGGCGAGTTGGAGACGCACATCCGCGGCGCCGTCCGCATGGCCCTGGAAGGCAAGCAGCATCCGCAGGTCCAGCCGCGCGGCCGTGGCGAGCTTCCGCTGATCGACCCGGTCGCCACCAAGCCGAAGCCGCCGTCCCTGCTGCCCGCGGCCGGCCCGATCCCACTGCGCATCCTGGGCAAGCCGGCGGCGGTGAAGACCCTGGCCGCCGGCCTTTCCGGCATCGAGGTCGCCGGCAAGAACGATCCCGCCCTGGTCTGGGACAGCGCCACCGGCGAGGTGGTCAGCTCGATGGGCGACGTGCTGGCCAGCATCGCCGGCGACCCGATGTCCCCGGAAACCCGGCGGCGGGTGCAGGGGGTGGTCGACAAATGGTCGCTGGTGGTGCGGGTGAAAGCGGCGGCGCAGGATCGCTCGCTGGCCCTGGCTCTGGAACCGGGCGACCGCAACTACCGGCAGGGAGAGACGGTCTCGCTCGACATCCGCGCCAACAGCGGGACTTATTTCACCCTGATCAACCTCGCCGCCGACGGGACGGTCAACTACCTCTACCCGCTGGCGGAGCGCAACGACCCGGCACAGATCCCCAAGGGCGGCCCCTACCGGCTGGCGCTGACGGTGGAGCCGCCCTTCGGCGCCGACCATTTCCTCGCCATCGCTTCGCCCAAGCCGATGACGGCGCTGCAGCGGGACCTCGCCGCGCTCGACGGCAAGCCGGCCGCCGCGGAGGTCGCCACCCTGCTGACCCGCCACCTGACCGGCCAGCCGGTGGAATTCGGCATCCACGGCGTCTACAGCACCGCGCGGTGACTTGAAAATGCGACAGGATCCGGTCAGTTGCGAAAGCCCCTCTCCCCTTGTGGGAGAGGGGTTGGGGTGAGGGGTTGCAAACCTAATTATTCCAACGGCCTACGGCCGCCCCCCCTCATCCCAACCCTTCTCCCACAAGGGGAGAAGGGCATTCGGTACGAAACGTCGCCGCTAGAATGCCGCTACGTTGACCCGGTTCCATCACCCCCGCGACGCCGCGCGGCGGTCCGCCCGCATCAGGGCGGCGCCGCGCTCGGCGATCATCACCGTCGGCGTGTTGGTGTTGCCGGAGGTCAGGGTCGGCATCACCGACGCGTCGATCACCCGCAGGCCGCGCACCCCGCGCACCCGCATCTCTGCATCCGTCACGGCGGTGGCGTCGTCCCTGCCGCCCATCCGGCAGGTGCCGACGGGATGGAAGATGGTGGTGCCGATGTCGCCCGCCGCATTCGCCAGCTCCTCCTCCGTCTGGAAGCTGGGGCCGGGCTTGTATTCCTGCGGATGGTAGGGGGCGAGCGCCGGCTGCGCGACGATGCGGCGGGTCAGCGCCAGCGCCTTTGCCGCCTTCGCCCGGTCGGCCGGATCGGACAGGTAGCAGGGGGCGATGGCCGGGTTCTCGCGATGGTCGGCCGCGGTGATCCGCGTCCAGCCGCGCGAGGCCGGGCGCAGGTCGCAGACGCTGGCGGTGAAGGCCGGGAAGCCGTGCAGCGGATCGCCGAACTTCTCCAGCGACAGCGGCTGGACATGGTATTCCAGGTCGGCCGTCTCCATCTCCGCCGAGGATTTGGCGAAGACGCCGAGCTGGCTGGGCGCCATGGTCAGCGGCCCCTTGCGGAACAGCGCATACTCCAGCCCCATCATTGCCTTGCCGAACAGGCTGCCGGCCCGCTTGTTCAGCGTCAGCACCCCATCGACCTTGTAGATCATCCGCAGCTGCAGATGGTCCTGCAGGTTGGCGCCGACGTCGGGCGCGTCCAGCACCACGGGAATCCCGAGCGCCT
Organism: Azospirillum largimobile; assembly: GCF_977007025.2. Lineage (NCBI taxonomy): Bacteria > Pseudomonadati > Pseudomonadota > Alphaproteobacteria > Rhodospirillales > Azospirillaceae > Azospirillum > Azospirillum largimobile. Next base: position 25,981 of record NZ_CDRMUA020000004.1, on the reverse strand, counting down.
TCAGATGCTCCGCCGGGCCGATGCCGGAGCGCTGGAGGATCGCCGGGCTGCCGATGGACCCTGCGGCCAGCACCGTCTCGATCCTTGAAGTCGCCCGCGCCGGTTCGCCCTTGACGGTGAAGCGGACGCCGGTGACGCGGCCGTCGGCGATTTCCACTTTGTCGATGGCCGCCTCGATGGCGAGTTTCAGGTTCGGCCGGTCGAGCGCCGGGCGCAGGAAGGCCTTGGCCGCGCTCCAGCGGATGCCGCCCTTCTGGTTCACCTCGAAGCTGCCGACGCCGAAATTGTCGCCGCGGTTGAAGTCGTCGGAGCGTGGGATGCCGGCCTGCTGCGCCGCCTCGGCGAAGCGGTCGAGCAGGTCCCAGCGCAGCCGCTGCCGCTCCACCCGCCATTCGCCGCCGACGCCATGCATCTCGTCGGCGCCGCGCCAGTAATCCTCGCTGCCCTTGAAGACCGGCAGAACCTCCTTCCAACTCCAGCGGTCGTCCCCGGTGATGGCGGCCCATTCGTCGTAATCGCGCGCCTGCCCGCGCATGGCGATCATGCCGTTGATCGACGAACAGCCGCCCAGCACCTTGCCGCGGGCATAATGGATGCTGCGGCCGTTCAGCCCGGCCTCCGCCTCCGTCTTGAAGCACCAGTCGGTGCGCGGGTTGCCGATGCAGAACAGGTAGCCGGCGGGGATGTGCAGCCAAACCCAGCTGTCCTTGCCACCCGCCTCCAGCAGCAGGACCGAGACGTCCGGATCGGCCGACAGCCGGTTGGCCAGCACGCAGCCGGCCGTGCCGCCGCCGGCGATGATGTAGTCGAAGCTGCCGAAATCGAGCATGTCCGCCATCGCTTCCCTCCCGGGGGATTTATCGATTTGTCAGACATATTAGATTGCTGCCCCACCGGACGATCCAGAAAAATCTTGCGGCGCTTGGCTCTTTCGCTCACTTCCGGTTGACCAGCGCCACGCCGCAGACCGCCACCGCCATGCCGGCCAGCGCCACGACGCCCAGCTTCTCGCCGAACAGGACCCAGGCGATCAGCGCCGTGACCGGCGGGGTCAGGTAGAACAGGCTGGCGACCTTGGCCGCGGCCCCGCGGCGGATCAGGGCGAACAGCAGGAAGATGGCGCCGACCGACAGCACGAAGCTGAGCCATAGCAGGGCGAACAGGAACTCCCCCGTCCATTGCACCTGCATGGTTTCGGTCAGCGGCGCCGCGACGGCCAGCACCAGCGCCGTGGCGGCATACTGGATCGCGGTGCCGCTGCGCAGGTCCATCCCACCGCCATGGCGCTTCTGGTAGAGCGTGCCCAGCGTGATGCCGACCAGCGCCGCGACGGCATAGCCGATGCCGATCAGATGCTCCACATCGATCGACAGCTTCTCCCGCACCACCAGCCCGACGCCGGCAAGGCCCAGCAGCAGGCCGCCCCATTGCCGGCCGCTCACCCGCTCGCCCAGCAGCGGGCCGGACAGCGCGGCGGTCAGCAGCGGCTGGATGCCGACGACCAGCGCCGTGACGCCGGCCGGCAGCCCATGGGCGATGGCGAGGAAGACCCCGCTGAGATAGACGCCGTGCACCAGCAGCCCGGCCAGCGCGATCCGCCCGGCCGTCGCCCAGTCCTTCGGCCAGGGTGCCCGGCTCGCCAGCGCCACCAGCGCCAGCACGACGGCGACCAGGCCCAGCCGGATCAGCAGGAAGGTCAGCGGCTCCGCATAGGGAAGCCCGTATTTCGCCCCGATGAAGCCGGTGCTCCACAGCAGCACGAAAAGACCCGGCATCAGGCGCAGCCAGGTCTGGCCGCCGCCCGTCGCGGTCTCGCTCATGAAAAACCCCTTCCCCTGCGGTCAGCTCACCGCCGGGACGGCCGGGGACGACTGGGTCGGCTGCCGGCGCGCCTCGGCGACCGCCTGGATGTGGGATCGCAGATCCGCGTCCTTCTGCACCAGCCGGCGGAAATCCTTCTCATCCAACACCAGCAATTGGCAATAGCCGAGCGCCCGCACGTCTGCATTGCGCCGCTGTCGGGTCAGCAGCGCCATCTCGCCGAAGAAGTCGCCGGTGCCCAGCTTCACCGGCTCCGCCAGATTGGGCACCAGCACCTCGACCGCGCCGGACGCGATGAAGAACATGGCGTCGCCGCGCTCGCCCTTGCGCACGATGGTCTCGCCCGGCAGGGCCAGCTGCGCCCGCAGCAGCGTGGCGATGGTCGTCACCCGTTCGGCCGGCAGATCGGCGAACAGCGGCACCCGGCGCACCAGTTCCGCCACGTCGAAGCGGACATCCAGCTTCGGCAGCCGTTCCAGCACCCGGCGGCGCTGCTCCAGGTCGCGCTCCAGGTCGGTCAGCACCTCCTGGCTGATGATCGATTCGGCGTACAGGGTCCGGTAGTCGGCATGCTCCAGCCGCAGGGCGGCGCGGCCGACGTAGCGGCTCTGCAGCACCACGGCATAGTCGGGATACTGCAGCTTCAGGGCGGACAGCGCCTGCTCGACGATGCCCAGCCGGCCGACCAGCATGCCTTCCAGCTCGAACGCCACCTCCTGCCCCAGCACGCGGGCCAGCCGGTCGCGGGTGAAGGCCAGCAACTCGCGCAGGACGGTGCGCACGGCGACCAGCACCTCGAACCGCATCGACAGGCGCCGGGCCAGCGGCCGGTGGATGCCGAAGCGGCGCTGCAGCCAGCTGGCCCCCCGCATCCAGGGCGAGAAGGCGATGAAAGGCTCCTCGAAGGCGCGGTAGCCGTTGCGGCCCTGGGCCTTGACGGCGTCCAGCAGCCGGCCGCTGCGCCCGGCCAGCATCTCCATCACCGCGCGCGACACCACGCCTTCGGAGAAATGGGCGTAATAGAGCTCTTCCTCGCGGTTCACCAGGATGACGAGACCGATGGTGATGCGGTCCTCGTCGGTCAGCTTCGCCTCGTCCCGACTGTCCTGGTCGATCTTCTTCAGACGCTCCTCGTAGCGGGAGATCATCACGTCCTTGACGGCGCCGTCGACCTCATAGGTCTGGGCGACGGCGGCGACGCGGTCGCGAATGCTGTCGGTGGACAGCGCCAGCGCCCGGTTGCGCATGGCACGCTCCACCGGCGTCAGTTCGTCCAGCTTCAGCACGCGGATCAGCCAGCGCAGCGTGGTGCCGTTGACGAACAGGGTGACGAAGACGAAGCCGGTGACCATCACCGCGACGAAGCTCTGGACGCGGTCCGGCACGCGGAAATTCTCGGTCACCGCCAACGCCAGCGTCAGCGACACCGCCCCGCGCAGCCCGCCCCACAACATCACGGTCTTGTAGGAATTGCTGACCTTCTGCGCCAGACCGGCCCAGGACAGCACCGGCAGCAGGCCGAACAGCACGACCGCCCGCGCCGCGAAGGCGGCGGCGACCACCACCAGGACCAGCCCGACCTCCGCCCAACCGGCATCGGCCATCAGGCGCGGCACCAGGATAGCGGTCAGCAGGAAGATCAGGGAGTTCGCCCAGAAGCCCAGCTGCTGCCAGACATGTTCCATGGCGCCCCAGGTGGCGGGGGAGATGCGGGTGCGTCCGACCGACCCGATGACCAGGGCCGAGGCCACCACCGCCACCACGCCCGACGAGCCGACATAATGCTCCGCCATCACATAGGACAGGTAGGCCAGCGCCACCGTCAGCGTGATCTCCGCCATCGGCTGGTTGCGCATCGGCTCCACCAGCATGCAGACGATGCGGCCGCAGATGTAGCCGGTGACGACGCCGCCGGCGAAGTCGCGCAGGAAGTCCAGCGCCGCCGCCCCCGCCCCGCCATGGGAGGTGCGCGTCAGCATCTCCAGCAGCAGGGTGAACAGCGCGATGGCCGCGGCGTCGTTCAGCAGGCTCTCGCCCTCGACCAGCGTGGTCAGCCGCCGTGGCGCGCCGAGGTCGCGGAAGATGCCGATGACCGCCGCCGGATCGGTGGAGGCGACGATGGCCCCCAACAGAAGGCAGGCGACCAGCCCCAGCGAGGTGAACAGGCTGACGGCGTAGCCGACGGCGAAGGTGCAGACGAACACCGCCACCACCGCCATCAGCAGGATCGGCCCCAGATCGTCGAACAGCCGCCGCACATCGACCGCCAGCGCCGTTTCGAACAGCAGGATCGGCAGGAAGACGTGCAGCAGCACGTCCGACGAGATGTCCAGCTCGGCCAGCGAATTCAGGAAATCGTGGAACGGGTCCTTGCCCGGGCCGGCGAAGGTCTGGATCACTGCGCCCAGCGCCACGCCGACGCCCGCCAGCAGCACCGTGTAGGGCACTTGGAAGCGGGCGGCCAGCGGCGGCAGGAAGCTGACGAGGGCGAGAAGCCCGGCAACGCCGAGGACTTGAATGACGATGTCGTGCATGTTCCCACGGGGACGGCTGCGGCGTGGGCTGCACGGTATCGCCGCACTGTGGCCGGAGCAAGACCGGGAACCACGGAGTCCTGCAGCAAAAATGGTCCCGGACGGCTAGCCCCTTCTACCGTTGGGGCAGGATGGTCACCGCGGCGGCGGTGCCGCGATCCCACGCGACTGCAGATACTGCCGGCAGCGCCGCTGCCAGTCCGAAAGCGGCGAGGACGGGTCGAGTGCGGAGTGGAAGATGTAGTCGGCCGCCGCATCCTCCGATACCGGCGAGCGGTGCAGAGCGTCGGCGTTCCGTCCCAGCAGATAGGCCACGACGTGGAACTGGTTCATGCGGGCCAGCACCAGCGTCACCGTGCTGCCGCTCTCGTCGGTCGCCTCGATGTCGGCACCGGCATCCAGCAGGATGCGGACGGCATCGGCGTTGCGGCGCAGGCCGGCATTGACCAGCACCGGCTCGCCGATGGAGTTGCGGGCGTTGGGATCGCCGCCGAAGGCAAGCAGCAGCCTCAGCCAATCGGTGTCGGTTCCCGACGCCACCATGGTCAGCGCCGATTCCCCGTCGCGGGCGCGGCGGTTGGGATCGGCCCCGGCCTCCAGCAGAGCCTTCGCCCCGGGCTTGCTGTTGCTGGCGATGGCGAACAGCAGCGGCGTCATTCCCTCCGTTCCGCCCGCGTTCGGGTCGGCGCCCGCGGCGGCGAGCTGGCGCACGGCAGCGGCGTCCCCCCGTCCGGCGGCGTCGGCCAGCCTGGCCGTGGCGGCATCGGGGAAGAAGTGGCTGGCGGGCGGCAGAGCGGGCATGGCGGACCTCGCGAAGGGGGTGGGAAGGAGCGTCCAGCCTGCTGCGGCCAGCGCCAACAGGATCAACAGCCGGCGGAGAAAGGCAATGCCGGGCTTGGGGGCTGCGGCGGCAGGATTGCCGTCACCGGTGCAGCGCGGCACGCAACTGCCCCTCGTCCGCGCGCTTCTGTTTTTCCAGCGCGTTGATGGGATAGGCCATGCCGTGCTTGGTGACGGAATCGGCGCCGACGCCCTTGACATACTCCATGCCCTTCTTGCCTGCGGCTGTTCCCTGGAAGGCGTTGCCGTGCTCGTCCACCGCCTCCAGCGGCACATTTTTCCCGATGCTGGTCGGCATCGGCCCGACGAGGTTCTGCGCGGTGGTCAGCATCTCCCCGTCGACCTGATAGTTGGTAACCTTGCCGCCGTTGGCGCGCGACTTGCCGAAGGCGGCGACGGTCTCGTCCTTCAGCCCGGCGGTGTTGAAGGTGGTGCAGGGCACGTCGGCCACAACGGCGCCCGCGGTCGCCAGACCGCCGCCAAGCGAATGGCCGGCCATCTCCAGCCGCGGCCCGACCTTGCTCTTGACCTTCTGCGCCGCCTGGATCGCCCGCTCGTAATAGTCGGATCGCAGGCCGATTCCCTGCTGCAGGTTGTTGACCCAGTCCTCCTTGGCGGTGAAGGTGGTTCCCTTCGGCACCAGGACGACCTGCGGCGGGGACCCGAACACCTTGGGGTCCGCCACATACAGCTCCGCCCGGAATCCCGACGCGGTGCCGGGGTCGAGGTCGCTGGGGACGAGGCCGTATTTGCGCAGTTCCGCCGGGTCGTCGCTCAGGCGGGTCCAGCCCGGCGGCGGGGTCTTGGGCGAATCCGGGCCGTTCTCATGGTGATAGACGTCGGCGGCCAGCCGCGCGCGCTCCACCGCCTTGTTGTCGCGGGCGAAGCGTTCCGTCACCTCCGGCAGGACCTTCTTCTCGCGCGCCTCCTTGATCAGCGCCTGCCGTTCGGCCACGCGCTTGGCCTTGGCGTCGATTTCCGCCTGGGAACAGGGGATGGTCGGGTTCTTGGCGGGGACCGGGGTGCTCTTGCGGAAATGATTGGCGAGATCGTCGGTCAGCGTCTGGCCGGCGGCCTTGGCGCCGCGCTTGGCCGCTCCGCTGAAGTCGCCCTCCATCACCGCCGCCCTGGTCTCCTTAAGGCCGGCCTTGACGGTGTCGGTTGCCATACGGCCGCCGGTGCGCAGGGTCTGGTAGGTCGCCTTGGCCTTCGCCGTGGCGCTTTCGGCCATGTCGGTCAGCGTGGACAGGATCGGCATGGCGTCAGTCCCGCTGCGACAGAGCTGCGATCATGGCGTCGACCCACTCGGTCAGCCATTCCGCCTTCTGGTCGGCGGTCATCGCCGGATCGGCCAGCACCTCGCGCGCCGCCGGGCTGTCCTCGTCGAACCGGTCGCCGGCCAGCGCCGCGGTGACGATGTAGCAGGCCGCCTGCCAACGGGTGGTCAGGCCATGGCCTTCCGCCCGCGCCAGCTGGTCCCGCCCGAACTCGCGGAAGCGGTCGGCCGGCACCGGATCGGCGTCCGGGAACCGGTCGGCGAGGTAGCGGTGCACCGCGCGGATCAGATCCTCTTCCCCCAGCCGGTCCATCTGGGCCTGCGACAGAACGAACACGGTGCACCCCGATCGATTGCGTTACCAGGGTATGATAGAGGTGCAATCATTGACAGAGAAGCGGCAACGCCGGGTTTTCATGGCTGAGTTGGCCTGGGAGAGTACAAACCGGCCGTCAGGTCCTGGAACCGGGACACGCGGTCGATTACCATGGCTCCGGCTTTGCCCGAATCGGAGATAGGGGACGTGAGAATGGGGATGGTCAGGGGTCTGCGGCCGGTGTCTGCCGGATTGGCGCTGTTTCTGGCATTCGGCGGAGTGGCCGCGGCCACCGAACCGACCGCCGCCCCCACCACGACGGAGGACTTCATTCGGGCCCTGCGGCCGGACGCTCCCCCGACCGACGAGAAGCCCGACGAGAAGCCCAGGACACGCGGCCTCGCGCTCGGCACCGGTAGCGCTGCGGAACCAGCGGCACCCCCACCGGCTTCGGCACTGGCGCCCGCCGCTGCCCCCGCCGCTGCCGTGAAGCCGAAGGCCACACCCAGGATCAGTTTCCAGGTGGAGTTCGCCTTCAACTCGGCGGAGCTGACGCCGAAAGCCGCCGGCATCCTCGACGAGTTGGGCCGCGCCCTGACCTCGCCGGATCTCGCCGCCTACCGCTTCCAGCTGACCGGCCACACCGACGGTGTCGGCAACCCCGACTACAATCTTGCCTTGTCCAAGCGGCGTGCCGCCTCGGTGCGCGATTACCTGACCCGGAGCTTCGGCGTGTCGCCCGGGCGGCTGGTGGCAATCGGCCGCGGGTCGCAGCAACTGCTCGACCCCGTCAACCCGGCCAGCGACGCCAACCGCCGGGTCGAGATCGTCAATCTGGGCTCCTGACCACCGGCAGCACGGCGGGGAGACGGGGCGCCAGGGCGACGGCGGCTCAGCGCCAGCCGCCGTCCCGCGTCAGCCCGGCCAGGATGTCGCGCAGGATGGCATGCGCCGCACGGGCGGCGACCGGCATCGGCCTGCCGGCGGCATTGGCCAGCAGGATAGTACGGTCGATCTGCGGATCGACGATGGGCAGCCCGGTCAGGCGGTCCGCCACCGCGCCATAGCGCGCCACCCGCTCCGACAGCACCGTATAGCCGCAGCCCTCGGCCACCAGCGCCTTGATCTGTTCCAGCGCGTCGATCTCCATGGCGACGGTGACGCGGGCGCGGGCCAGCAATGCCGCATGCTCCACCTCCTCGCGCACGCCGTGCGGGCGGCCGGGCAGGATCAGCGGCAGGGCCAGCGCCTCGGCGAAGGGGATGGACCTGCGGCCGCGCAGCAGCGGGTCGTCCGCCGGCCCGACCAGATGCAGGCTTTCCCGCGCCACCAGCTCCGTCTCCAGCCCGCCCATCTCCTCGGCACCGAACACCAGCGCCAGATCCAACTGCCCCGACAGCACCCATTCCCGCATGTGACCGGACAGCCCCTCCACCACCCGCAGCCGGATCTGCGGGTGGGCGCGGCGCACCGCCAGCGCCAGCGGGACGGTCAGCACCGGCCCCAAGGATGTGGGGATGCCGACCGTGGCCGGGCCGGCGGGGACGGCCTCCACCGCGCGCACCTCGTCGCGCAGCCCGTCCATGGACTCGATCAGCGCCGCCGCCCGCTGCGCCAGCCGCCGCCCGCTTTCGGTCGGCACCACGCCACGCGCCGTGCGCAGGACCAGCTGGCAGCCGAAATCCTCCTCCATCCGCTTCAGATGCAAGCTGAGCGCCGGCTGCGCCACCCGCAGCGCCTCCGCCGCGCGGGAGATCGAGCCATGCTCCACGATGCCCAGGAAATAGCGAAGCTGCCGCACATCCATCCCGCCGGAACCCTTGCCGTCGATAACGCAATGCTATGAGAGCGGCGGCAGAGATCGCGTGTCAATATGGCATTGTTAGCGACGGCTCCTCGTTTTCCACCGTGGAGCCCCCCTCTTGATCGCCGCAAATCCGTTAACCATTTACCCTTCAGGCGTCGGGCGGTCGCGCATTTTGCGGACCCTCGGGGGCGCCGTCCCGCGCCGGATGGCTGGGCGGGAGACCTTGGAAACGGAGTGCCGGATGGACTTCGGTCAATTCACCGATCGTGCGCGTGGCGTCATTCAGGCTGCGCAGATCGCCGCCCTTGCCGAGCGGCATCAACAGCTTCTCCCGGAACATCTGCTGAAGGCCCTGATCGACGAGGGCGGCGGCGTCGCGGCGCGTCTGGTACGCGACACCGGCGGCGATCCCGACCTGCTGAAGTCCGCGACCGAGGAACAGCTCGCCCGCGCCCCCGTCCAGCCGGGCGCCAACGAAGGCCCGCAGCCGCTCTACATGTCGCCGGCGCTGGCCGCCGTGCTGCAGGGCGCCGTCGCCTCCGCGCGCAACGGCGGCGACCGCTTCGTCACCGCCGAACGCCTGCTGGAGAGCCTCGCCCGCCAGAGCGGCCCGCTGCGCGCGCTGTTCCGCCGCGCCGGCGTCGATGCCGACGCGCTGGCCGCCGCCGCCGATGCGCAGCGCAAGGACCATCCCGCCGATGCCGAGACCGAGACGACGGCCGGCGAGGCGCTGGCCCGCTACACCCGCGACCTGACCGAGGAGGCGCGGCAGGGCCGGCTCGACCCGGTCATCGGCCGTGACGACGAGATCCGCCGCACCATCCAGGTCCTGGCCCGCCGCACCAAGAACAACCCCGTCCTGATCGGCGAGCCCGGCGTCGGCAAGACCGCCGTGGTCGAAGGTCTGGCCCAGCGTCTGGCCTCCGGCGACGTGCCGGAAGGGTTGAAGGACCGGCGCGTGCTGTCGCTGGACCTGACCGCGCTGCTGGCCGGCGCCAAGTTCCGCGGCGAGTTCGAGGAGCGGCTGAAGTCCGTCCTGAGCGAGGTGCAGGAGGCCAACGGCCGCATCATCCTGTTCATCGACGAGCTGCACACCCTGATCGGTGCCGGCCGCACCGACGGGGCGATGGATGCCGCCAACATGCTGAAGCCCGCGCTGGCGCGTGGCGAGCTGCGCTGCGTCGGCGCCACCACGCCGGACGAGTACCGCAAGTACATCGAGAAGGACGCGGCGCTGGCCCGCCGCTTCCAGCCGGTGACGGTGGACGAGCCGTCGGCAGACGACGCCGTGTCGATCCTGCGCGGCATCAAGGGCAAGTACGAGGTGCACCACGGCGTACGCATCGCCGACGCGGCGGTGGTCGCGGCGGTGAATCTGTCGGCGCGCTACATCGGTGACCGCCGCCTGCCCGACAAGGCCATCGATCTCGTCGACGAGGCGGCGAGCCGCCTGCGCATGGCGATCGACAGCAAGCCGGAGGCGCTCGACGCCGTCGACCGCCGCGTCGCCCAGCTGAAGATCGAGCGCGAGGCGCTGAAGGCCGAGCCGGACGCCGCCTCGCAGGAACGCCTGCATGTGCTGGAAGGCGAGTTGGTCGAGGCGGAGGCCCGCCAGACCTCTATGGAAGAGGAATGGCGCGCCTCGCAGTCCCGCCGCACCGAAGGCCGCCGCCTGAAGGAGGAGCTGGACCAGGCCCGCACCAGACTGGAACGCGCCCAGCGCGACGGCGACTGGGCCAAGGCCGGCGAGCTGGCCTATGGCGTGGTGCCTGACCTGGAGAAGCGTCTGGCCGAGGCCGAATCGCGCGCCAGCACGGAGCGTGACGAGGTGACGGCCAAGGACATCGGCGCCGTCGTCACCCGCTGGACCGGCATCCCGGTCGAACGGATGCTGGAGGGCGAACGCCAGCGGCTGAAGGGCATGGAGGACAAGCTGGCGGAGCGCGTGGTCGGCCAGAAGGAGGCGGTGCGCGCGGTGTCCAAGGCGGTGCGGCGCGCCCGTGCCGGCCTGAAGGACCCCAGCCGCCCGACCGGCTCCTTCCTGTTCCTGGGTCCGACCGGCGTCGGCAAGACAGAGCTTGCCAAGGCGCTGGCCGCCTTCCTGTTCGACGACGAGACGGCGATCACCCGCCTCGACATGTCGGAGTACATGGAGAAGCACGCGGTCAGCCGCATGATCGGCTCGCCGCCGGGCTATGTCGGCTATGACGACGGCGGCTCGCTGGCGGAGCGCATCCGGCGCCGGCCCTATCAGGTCGTGTTGCTGGACGAGGTGGAGAAGGCGCATCCCGACGTGCTGAACGTCCTGCTGCAGGCGCTCGATGACGGGCGGCTGACCGATGGGCAGGGCCGCACCGCCGACTTCCGCCACGCCATCCTCATCATGACCTCCAACCTTGGGGCCGAGGCGCTGAGCGCCTTGGGCGACGACGAGGATATGGCCGGCGCGACGGTGGAGGTGATGGACGCGGTCCGCAAGGCCTTCCGGCCGGAGTTCCTCAACCGGCTGGACGATGTCCTGATCTTCCGCCGGCTGGGCCGGGACCAGATGTCGCGCATCGTCGACATCCAGTTGGCCCGCGTCAACGAGCGGCTGGCCGAGCGCGGCGTCACCCTGGAGGCGGACGCGGCGGCCAAGCGGCGGCTGGGCGATCTGGGCTGGGATCCGGCCTTCGGCGCCCGTCCGCTGAAGCGGGCCATCCAGGGCCTCGTCGAGGACCCGATCGCCGAGCGCCTGCTCGACGAGGAGGTGGAGGGCAAGACGATCATGACGCTGTCGGTGGCCGATGGCCGGCTGGCGCTGGACGGCGTGGTGGTCGAGGAGGACCGCGCGCACGGCTTCAAGGCGCCGGAGCGTCCGCCGCTCGGCTTCGCCCTGCCGCCGGTGGCGAGCGCCGCCACGGCGCGGGAGGCGTCGGTCCACTGACCGGCCCCCGGCAATAAGGAAAGATCGGCGGTAACGGAAAAGGCCCCGGACGCGATGCATCCGGGGCTTTTTCATGGCCGGGTGATGGCCGGACGGGTCAGACCAGAACGGCGCCCTTCACCTTGCCCACCCGCCTGAAATGCTGGTTGTTGCTGAGATGATGGTGGAGGAAGGACGGGTTGTAGTAGCGCGCCTCCATACCGAAGACCGCCTGCATGTTCTGCAGCGGAAAGCTGCCCTGGACGGCGATGTTCGACTGCTCCATCGCCACCAGATAGCAATAGACGACATGGCCGGAGCAGAAGAACGCTTCCCGCCCGCCCGCCATCAACTGGTCGAGCAGGGTGTTGATGCGGTCGGTGGACTGCACCGCACCCCCGCGGCCAAGCGACTTGACGGCGCCGCCGATGGTATAGGGCATCTGGGTGCCGCCTTGGGCGAAGCCGCCGCCGACGATGCCCTGCCGCATCATGATCGCGGTCTGCGCCGCCCCTTCGCCGATGCCGGGGGTGGTGCAGCGGAAGACGTCGTAGCTGTAGTTGGCGTTCTTGGTCAGCAGGTTGTTTTCCTGCAGCCCGTCACCGTCCATCTCGATGATGGTCGTCGGCGAACTCGCGATGCCGGCATGGATGAAGTCCGACTTTCCCCGGCTGAACAGCTGGCCGATCTTGATGGCGATGCCGGTGGCGCCCAGGCCGTGCCGATGCTTGATCATGATGTCGCCGGCCTTCACGGCCCCGATCACCGCGTTGGAACGCGCTCGTGTCATGCCCTGTCTCCCTGTGACGAACCGTGCGCCGACATCCGCGGTCGCTTGCGGCCCAGTTCCGCAAACCCACTATACGAAATAACGGGAGGTCGGCGAAAGAAGTACCACCACCTGAACAATCAGCTTTTCATCGGACAGCGGGGACGGAAGCCCCAACTATTATCGACCTTGATTACCTGATCTCCCGCAGGCGCATTTTTCGTGAAGTTTCTTCAGCCTTTAATGGCATTTGGGCCGGACGATCAACCGTGACAAAGCGGTTCCTCACTGCCCCGGCTGCCGGATGGATCCTGCGAGACGGCAGGCCGGCGTGACCATGCGCCCCGATTCGCGCCCCGGCAGCATGCGGGGTGCCATCGGGCCTGCGGGTCTGCTAAATGTCCGACGCTGCCCCAAGCATGGGCGGCGCCGCAACAGCCTGGGGGCAGACATGGCCGCGACGATCCCACCCTATCTGTCGACCTTCTCGCTCGCCGGACAGGTGGCGCTCGTCACTGGGTCGGGCCGCGGCCTGGGGCTGGAGATCGCACGGGCGCTGGCCGGATCGGGTGCGCATGTGCTGCTGAACGGCCGCGACGCCGCGACGCTGGAGGCGCGGGTGGCCGAAATCGAAGCGGCCGGCGGGACCGCGTCCCCGCTGGCCTTCGACGTGTCGGACCGGGCGGCGGTGCGCGATGCCTTCGCACGGATCGACCGGGACCATGGGCGGCTCGACGTGCTGGTCCAGAATGTCGGGCAGCGCAACCGCAAGCCGCTGGCCGAGTTGACCGATGACGAGATCGTCGCTCTTCTCGACGTCGATCTGGCCTCCAGCCTCATCCTGGCACGGGAGGCGGCGCGGCTGATGCTGCCGCGGGGCCGAGGCCGCCTGATCGCCATCACTTCGGTCGCCGGGCAGATCTCGCGGGCCAACGACAGCGTCTATGCCTCGGCAAAGGCGGGGATGAACGGCATGGTGCGGGCATTGGCCGCCGAATATGGCCCGCATGGCCTGACCAGCAACGCCATCGCGCCGGGCTTTTTCGCAACCGAAACGAATGCGGCCATCGCCGCCGATCCCGAACACGGGGCCTATTTCGCCAACCGCACGCCTTTGCGCCGCTGGGGCCGGCCGGAGGAGATCGCCGGGGCGGCGGTGTTCCTGGCCTCGGCCGCGGCGTCCTATGTCAACGGCCATGTCTTGGTCGTGGACGGCGGCGCCACCATCTTGATGTGAGCCGCCGGCCAACTGCCACCGCCATGCTGACCATCCCGATCTCCTGCGGCGACCCCGCCGCCCTGTTCCGCCCCTGGGCCGCCGAGCCCTGGGCCATGCTGCTCGACAGCGCGGCGCCCCATCCGCAGAACGGGCGCTTTTCCTATATCGTTGCCGAACCGTTCCGGACCGTCGAGTCCATCGGCGGACGGACGCTGGTCGACGGCGCGCCGGTGCCCGGCAGTCCCTTCGACGCGCTGGAACGGGCGCTGGCAGCATATCCCCTGCCCTCCGCCGGCCCGATTCCCTTCATCGGAGGGGCGGTGGGCTTCATCGGTTACGAAGCCGGAACGGCTTTGGAGGGGCTGCGCTCCCGCCATGGCAATCCGGGCGGCCAGCCGGACATGGCCTTCGGCCTCTACGATGTCGTCGCCGCCTTCGACCGGGAAACGCGGAGCGCCTGGGTCGTCGCCGCCCGGCCGGAGGCGGAGGAGCGCGCCCGCCGCATGGCCGCGCGGCTGTCCGTTCCGCCACCGGAACAATCGGCGGGGCCGGCCCCGGTGCGCTGGCGGTCAGAACTGTCGCGCCCCGACTATCTCGACCGCGTCGGCCGGGTGCTGGAGTATATCCGTGCCGGCGACATCTATCAGGCGAACTTCACCCAGCGATTCCTGGCCGACGTGGACGGGACGCTCGACGCCTATGCGGTGTACGAGCGTCTGCGCCGCCTCAGCCCCGCTCCCTTCGCCGCCTTCCTGAACTGCGGTCCCGGTCTGCGGCTGGCCGGCGCCTCGCCGGAACGCTTCATCCGACTGCGCGCCGACCGGACGATCGAGACGCGGCCGATCAAGGGCACCCGCCCGCGCCATCCCGATCCGGCAGCCGATGCCGCCGCCGCCGCGGAGCTTTCGGCCAGCATCAAGGACCGGGCGGAAAACCTGATGATCACCGACCTGCTGCGCAACGATCTGGCGCGCGTGTCGGAGGTCGGCAGCGTCAAGGTCCCGGTGCTGTTCGGGCTGGAGAGTTTCGCCAGCGTCCACCATCTGGTGTCGGTCGTCACCTCCCGGCTGCTGCCGGGGCTGGGGCCGGTCGATCTGCTGCGCGCCGCCTGCCCCGGCGGATCGATCACCGGCGCGCCGAAGATCCGCGCCATGCAGATCATCGACGAGCTGGAGGTCGCCCGCCGAGGCGCCTATTGCGGCTCGGTCGCCTGGATCGGCTTCGACGGTGCCATGGACAGCAACATCGTCATCCGCACCCTGTCGGTGACGCAGGACCATGTGATCGCCCAGGCCGGCGGCGGCATCGTCGCCGATTCCGATCCGGCGGCGGAGCATGAGGAGATGCTGGTCAAGGCCCGCGCCCAGCTGCGCGCCGCCGGCGAGTTGGCAGAAGAGGGACTTGCATGACCATCTGGCTGAACGGGCGGCTGATGCCGGCTGCGGAAGCGCGGATCGACCCGGCCGACCGCGGCTTCACGCTCGGCGACGGGCTGTTCGAGACGATCCGCATCAAGGATGGCGCACCGCGCCACCTGTCCCGCCATCTGGATCGGCTGGCCGCCGGCACCGCCCTGCTGCGCCTGCCGCTGCCCTATGACGGCGCGGCGCTGTCGGAGGCGATGGCGGCGCTGATCGCCGCGACGGGCATCGCCGACGGCGTGCTGCGCCTTACCCTGTCGCGCGGCACCGGCGCCCGCGGAGTGCTGCCGCCGCCGGATGCCCGACCGACCGCGATGATGACGGTCGCCCCCGCCGCCCATATGACGGCGCCGGTCGCCGCCGTGATCGCCCGCAGCACCCGCCGCAACGAGCATTCGCCCTTGTCGCGGCTGAAGTCGCTGAACTATCTGGATTCCATCCTGGCCCGGCAGGAGGCGGCGGAGCGCGGCGCCGACGAGGCGCTGTTGCTGAACGGCGCCGGACGACTGGCCGAATCCAGCATCGCCAACCTGTTCCTGGCGGTCGGCGGCCGGCTGCTGACCCCGCCGGTCGCCGACGGCGCCCTTCCCGGCATTCGCCGCGCCCTGATCCTGGAGCGCCATGGCGCGGAGGAAGCGCCGCTCACCCCCGACGACCTCGCCCGCGCCGACGAGGCGATCCTGACCAACAGCCTCGGCCTGCGCCCGCTGCCGTCGGTGGACGGCAGCCCGGTCGGCAGCGGGTCCGCCGGGCCGGTCCTCGCCCGGCTGCTGGCCGATCCGGACCTCTAAGCAACCAAGGGACTGTCATGATCGAAACGGTGAGCTATCCCGAACTGACCGCCATCGGCTTCATGGTCGAGGCGACGCGGGAGGATCTGCCGGCGGCGGTATCGGCGGCGTGGGAGCGCCTGTTCGCCGCCGACAGCGGTGCGACCTCCTTCGCGGCGGTGTCGCTGCCGGAGGAGAACGGGCTGCAGCGAGAGCTGGTCGGTTTCCTGGCGGCCAGGGCCACGGAGATTCCGCCGGGCATGGTCCGTGTCGACCTCGACGCAGGCCGTTACCTGCGGCTCATCCATGACGGCCCGGTCTCCGCCATCCCGGAGGGCTTCTCCCGGCTGCGGGTCCATGCAGCGGCGAACGGCCTGAAAGTGAGCGGCATCGCGCTCGACTTCGGCCATCGTCCGGGCCTGCCCGACGGGCGCCACGAACTGCATCTGGCGCTCGCGGCACAGCTGCCGGCGCTGGGGTGAGGGAGAATCCCCTCTCCCCCCCCGGGGAGAGGGTTAGGGTGAGGGGGTCGCGCGGCAAGGATTCTTGAGATAGCCACGCGGTGCACCCCCCTCACCCCGACCCTCTCCCGGCGGGGAGAGGGGGAATCGCGCCCGCTCCCCGTTTACTTCAAAAACGGCAGGTTCAGCCCCTGCTCCTTGGCGCAGTCGATGGCGATGTCATAGCCGGCGTCGGCGTGGCGCATCACGCCGGTCGCCGGGTCGTTCCACAATACGCGCTCCAGCCGCTTGGCCGCGGCGTCGCTGCCGTCGCAGACGATGACCATGCCCGAATGCTGGGAGAAGCCCATGCCGACGCCGCCGCCATGGTGCAGGCTGACCCAGGTCGCCCCGCTGGCGGTGTTCAGCAGCGCGTTCAACAGCGGCCAGTCCGACACGGCGTCGGAGCCGTCCTTCATCGCCTCGGTCTCGCGGTTCGGGCTGGCGACGGAACCGCTGTCGAGATGGTCGCGGCCGATGACGATGGGAGCCTTCAACTCGCCCGACTTCACCATCTCGTTGAAGGCGAGGCCCAGGCGGTGGCGCTGCCCCAAGCCAACCCAGCAGATGCGCGCCGGCAGGCCCTGGAACCGGATGCGCTTGGCGGCCATGTCGAGCCAGTTGTGCAGGTGCGGGTCGTCGGGGATCAGCTCCTTCACCTTGGCGTCGGTCTTGCGGATGTCCTCCGGGTCGCCGGACAGCGCCGCCCAGCGGAAGGGACCGATGCCGCGGCAGAACAGCGGGCGAATATAGGCGGGGACGAAGCCGGGGAAGTCGAAGGCGTTCTCCAGCCCCTCCTCCTTCGCCATCTGGCGGATGTTGTTGCCGTAATCGACGGTCGGGATGCCCATGGCGTGGAAGGCCAGCATCGCCTCCACCTGCACCCGCATCGACTTGCGGGCGGCGGCGGCCACCGCGGCCGGCTGGCTTTCGCGGGCGGTCTCCCATTCCTCCAGCGTCCAGCCCTGCGGCAGATAGCCGTTCACCGGATCATGGGCGGAGGTCTGGTCGGTGACGATGTGCGGCCGGGCCTTGATGTCGGTGCCGGCGCGGCGCGCCAGTTCCGGAAAGACGTCGGCGGCGTTGCCGAGCAGGCCAACCGAGATCGCCTCGCCCTTCGCGCAGGCCTCGTTGATCCAGGCCAGCGCCTCGTCCAGATCGGCGGTGTGGCGGTCGAGATAGCCGGTGCGGATGCGCATCTCGATGCTGCTGGGGCGGCATTCGACCGCCAGCATGCAGGCGCCGGCCATGGTCGCGGCCAGCGGCTGCGCCCCGCCCATGCCGCCGAGGCCGCCGGTCAGGATCCACTTGCCCGTCAGGTCGCCGTTGTAGTGCTGGCGCCCGGCCTCGACGAAGGTCTCGTAGGTGCCCTGCACGATGCCCTGGCTGCCGATGTAGATCCACGATCCGGCGGTCATCTGGCCGTACATCGCCAGACCCTTGCGGTCCAGTTCGTTGAAATGCTCCCAGGTCGCCCAGCGCGGCACGAGGTTGGAGTTGGCGATCAGCACGCGCGGCGCATCGGCATGGGTGCGGAAGACGCCGACCGGCTTGCCGGACTGGACCAGCAGGGTCTCGTCGTCGTTCAGCGTCTTCAGCGCCGAGACGATGCGGTCGAAGCTTTCCCAGTCGCGGGCGGCACGGCCGATGCCGCCATAGACGACCAGCTCCTGCGGCCGTTCGGCGACGTCGGGGTCGAGGTTGTTCATCAGCATGCGCATCGGCGCCTCGGCGAGCCAGCTCTTGCAGCTCAGTTCGGGGCCGTGCGGGGCACGGATGACGCGCTGGTTGTCGAGGCGGGATGACATGGGTGGGTGGCTCCTGGTGGGAGGGTGAGTGTGTCTGAAAGCTCTTCTAGTGCGGACTCTTGCCCCCACCCCGCCCCTCCCCCGCTGGGCGGGGGAGGGAGATAGGCGCTTGTGCGGGAGGGTGGCGGCAGTCCCTCCCCCGCCCAGCTCTCGCACAAAGCTCCGCTTTGTGCTGACGCGGCAGGCGGACCGTAGGTCCGCTGAGAGCGGGGGAGGTTAGGTGGGGGTCTAACGTTGCTAAGGCGGCGGCAACTGAAACCGCGCGCCCAGCCGATACCTGCTGCCGGGATGCACCAGCATCGCCACCGTCACCACCCGCCCCTGCACCCAGGTGCGGCGTGTGACGCGCAAACAGGGCTCGGTGACGGGGATGTCCAGCAGGCGGGCGATCTCCGGCGTCGGCGACACCGCTTCGATGACGTGCTCCACCTGCGGCGAGGATTCCAGCCGGATCAGGTACTCGCCCGGCGTCTGGCGGGTGAAGTCCTGGTCCAGATAATCGGGCGCCACCGCCGGATTGACCCAGCGTTCCTCCAGTTGCACCGGCACGTCGCTTTCGCTGTGGACGACGACGGAGTGGAACAGCTTCGCGCCGACCGGCAGGTTGAAGCGGCGGGCCAGCCCGGCATCGGCAGCAACCGCGAGCAATTGCTCCACCCGGCAGCAATGGACGTTGCCACGCTCGGCGATCTCGTCGGCGATGCTGCGCAGTTCCACCACGTCGGTGCTGGGCGGCCGTTCGGCAACGAAGGTGCCCAGCCCCTGCACGCGGGTCAGCAACCCTTCGTCGGTCAGGTCGCGCAAGGCGCGATGCACCGTCATGCGGCTGACCGAGAATTCCTCAAGCAGCTTGTGCTCCGACGGAATCTGGAAGCCTTCGGGCCAGTCGCCGGAGCTGATGCGGCGGCGGATGGCCTCCTTGATCTGGGCATAGCGCGGCTGGGCAGTGGAGATGACGTCGCTCATGCGGCCTCCGCTTCGATGCGCGGCTTGCGGACCACGCCGCCATTGACCACCGCCATGCAGGGGTTGAGGCCGATGGCGTAGGCCAGTTCCGCCGGATGCTCGATGCGCCAGACCGCCAGATCGGCGCGCTTGGCCCGAGCGATCACGCCGCGGTCGGTCAGGCCCAGCGCCTTCGCCGCATGGCGGGTGACGCCGGCCAGCGCCTCCGCCGGGGTGAGGCGGAAGAAGGTGCAGCCCATCGACAGCATCAGCAGCAGCGAGGTGACCGGCGAGGTGCCGGGGTTGTTGTCGGTGGAAAGCGCCATCGGCACGCCATGGCGGCGCAGCAGGTCGATCGGCGGCAGCTTGGTCTCGCGCAACGCATAGAAGGCGCCGGGCAGCAGGACCGCCACCGTGCCGGCCTGCGCCATGGCGACGACGCCGTCCTCGTCCAGATGTTCGATATGGTCGGCCGATAGCCCGCCGAATTCCGCCACCAGCCGGGCGCCACCGAGATTGCTCAACTGTTCGGCATGCAGCTTCACCGGCAGGCCGAGCCGCTTCGCCGTCTCGAACACCCGCCGGGTCTGGTCGACCGAAAAGCCGATCCCCTCGCAGAAGGCGTCCACCGCATCGGCGAGGCCCGCTTCGGCGATGGCCGGCAGCGTCTCGGTGCAGATGCGGTCGATGTAGCCGTCGGGGTCGGTCTTGAACTCCGGCGGCAGGGCGTGGGCGCCGAGATAGGTGGTGCGGACCTCCACCGGACGGACCTGGGCCAGCCGGCGGGCGACGCAGAGCATCCGCGTTTCGGTCTCGGTGTCGAGGCCGTAGCCGGACTTCACCTCCACCGTCGTCACCCCTTCGGCCAGCAGGCTGTCCAGCCGCGGCAGGGTGGCGGCGAGAAGCTCGTCCTCGCTGGCGGCGCGGGTGGCGGTGACGGTGGACAGGATGCCGCCGCCGGCCCGCGCGATCTCCTCATAGGTGGCGCCGTTCAGCCTCATCTCGAACTCGCGGGCGCGGTTGCCGCCATGGACGAGGTGGGTGTGGCAGTCGATCAGGCCGGGGGTCATCCAGCCGCCCTGCCCCGAATGGACCTGGGTCGCCAACGCGTCGGGCACGTCGGTGAGATTGGCGCGCGGACCGACATAGGCGATGCGCCCATCCTTGATGCCCACCGCCGCATCGGCGATGGCGCCGTAGCCGTCGGCGTCGCTCATGGTGGCAACGGACAGGTCGATCCACAGGGAATCCCACGGCGCACTGGTCGGCATCGGTTCGGCTCCTTCCTACAAGTTCGTGCAGCAACCCCCTTGGCAGCAGGTTGCCTATACTTGTATAGTGTTGTCTATAATAGCGAGGGCGCCCCCATGAGCAACCTGTTTTTTGCCTCGGCCCTGCTGCCGGACGGATGGGCGGAGGATGTGCTGGTCACGACGGACCAGCGCGGGCGAATCGTCTCGGCGACGCCCAATGCCGCCTGCCCAGCCGATGCGGAGCGCTTTGCCGGGGCCGCCGTCGCCGGCATCGCCAACCTGCATTCCCACGCCCACCAGCGCGCCATCGCCGGCATGGGCGAATCCTCCGGCGACGGCTCCGACAGCTTCTGGAGCTGGCGCGAGGTGATGTACCGCGCGCTCGACCGCATGGAGCCGGAGGATTTCGAGGCGGTCGCCGCCCAGCTCTATGTGGAGACGCTGAAGGCCGGCTTCACCGCCGTCGCCGAATTCCATTACCTGCACCATGACCGCGACGGGCGCGCCTATGCCGACCCGGCGGAGATGAGCCACCGCGCCGTCGCCGCCGCACGGACCGCCGGGCTGCCAATCACGCTGCTGCCGGTGCTCTACAATGCGTCCGGCTTCGGCGGCACGCCGCCGGCCGCGGGACAGCGCCGCTTCATCCATGACGGGGCAGGGTTCGAACGGCTGACCGCGGCTTTGCGCAACGCCTATGGCGATGCTGACGACGTTCGCCTCGGCATCGCCCCCCATTCCCTGCGCGCCGTCCCCGACGAACTGCTGACCGAAACGGTCGCCGCCCACCCGAAAGGCCCGATCCACATCCACATCGCCGAGCAGCGCCGGGAGGTCGAGGACTGCCTCGCCTTCCGCAGCCGTCGCCCGGTGGAGCATCTGCTGGAGACCCAGCCGGTCGACAACCGCTGGTGCCTGATCCACGCCACCCACATGACCGACGCGGAGGTGACGGGCGTCGCCGCCAGCGGTGCCGTCGCCGGCCTCTGCCCGACCACCGAAGCCAATCTGGGCGACGGCTTCTTCGCCGCGGAGTCCTATATGGGCCAGGGCGGGCGCTGGGGCATCGGGTCGGACAGCCACATCTCCGTCAGCCCGGTGGAGGAACTGCGCTGGTTGGAATACGGCACGCGGCTGACCAGCGAACGCCGCACCGTGCTGGCCGGCGGTCCCCGCCGCTCCACCGCCCGGCGGCTGGTAGAGGACGCCCAGGCCGGCGGCGCGCAGGCCACTGGGTTCGAAGCCGGACGCATCGCCGCCGGTCTCCGCGCCGACCTCGTCGTCCTCGACACCGACCACCCGCTGCTGGCGGCACGCACGGGCGATGCGCTGCTCGACGGCTGGATCTTCGCCGGCAACGCCCCCCTTGTGCGCGACGTGGTGATCGCCGGACGCGCAATCGTCCGCGACCGCCGCCACCCGCGCGAGGACGAGATCGCCGACCGTTTCAAAAAGACACTTGGGAGACTTCTGGGATGAGCGAGACCATCACCCTGGTTCCGGGCGCGCTGTCGCTCGACACGCTGCGCAGCATCTACCGCGGCCGTCCGGCCCTGACGCTCGACCCGGCGGCCTATCCGCGGATGGAGCGTTCGCGCGCGCTGATCGACCGGATCGCCGGCGGCGACGAGGCGGTCTATGGCGTCAACACCGGTTTCGGCAAGCTGGCCCACACCCACATCGCAGCGTCGGACCTGGAAACGCTCCAGCGCAACCTGATCCTGTCGCACGCCACCGGCGTCGGCGCCCTGCTGGCCGATGGCGTCGTTCGGCTGATCCTGGTCATCAAGGCGGTCAGCCTCGCCGTCGGCGCCTCGGGCGTCCGTCCGGCACTGGTCGATGCGCTGCTGAAGCTCTACGAGGCCGATGTCCTGCCGATGGTGCCGGGCAAGGGCTCCGTCGGCGCGTCGGGCGATCTGGCGCCGCTGGCGCACCTGTGCGGCGTGCTGCTCGGCATCGGCCATGTCCGTGTGAAGGGCGAGACGCTGCCGGCGGAAGAGGGGCTGCGCATCGCCGGCCTGCCGGTCTTCGACCTGAAGGCCAAGGAAGGCTTGGCCCTCATCAACGGCACCCAGGTATCGACCGGACTGGCGCTCGCCGGCCTGTTCGAGATCGAGCGCACCTTCAAGGCGGCGCTGGTCGCCGGCTCCCTGTCGGTCGAGGCGGTCATGGGCAGCCATCGCCCCTTCGACGCCCGCATCAGCGCGCTGCGCGGCCAGCCCGGCCAGATCGCCGTCGCCGCCGCCTTCCGCGACGTGCTGGCCGGCAGCGAGCTGAACGCCAGCCACCAGGGACCCGACTGCCACCGGGTGCAGGACCCCTATAGCCTGCGCTGCCAGCCGCAGGTGATGGGCGCGGTGCTCGACCAGATGCGGCAGGCGGCGCGCACGCTGGTGATCGAGGCGAACGGCGTCACCGACAACCCGCTGGTCCTGGTCGACACCGACGAGGTGCTGTCCGGCGGCAACTTCCATGCGGAGCCGGTGGCGATGGCCGCCGACCAGCTCGCCATCGCCGCGTCGGAGATCGGCGCGCTGGCCGAGCGCCGCATCGCCATGCTGATCGACACCACCATCAGCGGCCTGCCGCCCTTCCTCGTCGCCGAGCCGGGGCTGAATTCCGGCTTCATGATCGCCCATGTCACCGCCGCCGCCCTGGCATCGGAGAACAAGTCGCTCGCCCACCCTGCCAGCGTCGACAGCCTGCCGACCTCCGCCAACCAGGAGGACCATGTCAGCATGGCGACCTTCGCGGCGCGGCGCCTCGGCGACATCGCCGGCAATGTCGCCGACATCGTCGGCATAGAGCTTTTGGCCGCGATTCAGGGGCTGGATTTCCATCGCCCGCTGAAGACCACAGACCGGCTGGAGCAGGCCATCGCCACCATCCGTGCCGAGGTGCCGCGCTATGAGGTGGACCGCTACTTCGCCCCGGATCTGGCCGCCATCGGCGCCCTGGTGCGCAACGGTGCCCTGGACCATCTGATGCCGGTATCCCTGGAGACCGCACAATGACCGACACCATCTTCGATCTCGTACAGGGCGACGGGCCGCTGGTCATCAGCATGCCCCATTGCGGCACCGACCTCTCCCCCGGTCTGGCCGACCGCCTGACGGACGAGGCGCTGACCCTGCGCGACACCGACTGGCACATCCCGCGCTTGTACGGCTTCGCGACCAGCCTGGGCGCGACGATGCTCAGCGCCCGCTATTCCCGCTATGTCGTCGATCTCAACCGGTCTTCGACCGGCGAGAGCCTCTATCCCGGACAGGCGACCACCGGCCTGTGTCCGGACACCCTGTTCGACGGCACGCCGCTCTACCGCGACGGACGGGCGCCCGAGGCGGCGGAGGTGGCGCAGCGGGTGGAGACTTATTGGCGCCCCTACCACGATGCGCTTGCTGCGGAACTGGCGCGGGTGAAGGCGCGCCACGGCTTCGCCCTGCTCTATGACGCCCATTCGATCCGCAGCCATGTGCCGCGCCTGTTCGACGGGCGCCTGCCCGACCTGAACCTGGGCACCGCACGCGGCACCAGCGCCGATCCGCAGCTGGCCGCTCGCGTGGTGGCGGCGATGGAGAGTGCCGCGGCGGCGGAAGGGATGACCTGCGTCACCAACGGGCGCTTCGTCGGCGGCCACATCACCCGCGCCTACGGCCAGCCGGCCGACGGGGTCCACGCCATCCAGATGGAACTGGCGCAGGACCGCTATATGGACGAGGAAGCGCCGCCCTTCGCCTACCGTCCCGACAGGGCAGAAAAGCTGCAGCGGGTGCTGAAGTCCCTGCTCGACGCCTTCACCGGATGGCGGCCGACGCAGGGCTGACCCGCCACGGGGGCTGAACGGGGGCGCGGAACCGCCCCCGTACGCCCGGCGTTCCCCTGCGGCGCCCATGCTGGGGCGTATGAGGCAGGGGACCGGCGTTGAGCGACATCATCGAACAGAACGACGAACAGCGGGGCATCGAGAATCCGGGCGGCGGCATCGGCTATGGCGGGCGTCCCGCGCCGGCCGTCCTGCAACCGGCCCTGACCGCTGTCGATACGCTGGATGCCCAGGTCCACGACATCGTCACCTGCGATCCCGGCCCGGTCAGCCGGGCCCTGGCAACCGCGGGCCATTACGCCATAAAACGCCATGTGCTGATTCCCGGCTTCGCCATTGCCGGCATCGTCGGGCTGCTGACCGGACAGGCCGACCTGCGCCGCGCCGGAAGCGTCGGTGTTGCCGGGCTGGTGGCGACCGCCAGCGCCAGCCGGTCGATCAAACGCTACGTCAAACGCCGCCGTCCCGACGAATGCGCCCCACGACAGCGGCCGAACAAGCGGATCAGCGCACGCTCGCTGCCCTCGGGCCATGCGGCAAGCGCCTTCGCCGCAGCGACCGCCCTTGCCGCCGTCAGCCGGTCGCCGGCCCAGAGTCTGGTGATCTATGGAACCGCGGCGGCTCTTGCCGGAGGGCGGGTGGTCAGGCACCGCCACTGGGCGTCGGATGTGCTGGCCGGCGCCCTGCTGGGCACCGCCATCACGCTGCTGGCGCGGCGACTCCTGCCGCGCTGATCCGCTATTTCTTCGGCAGCGGCAGGGAGGTCTGTTCGGTCTTGGACGGGTCGGCCAGCCGCTTGGCGCGCTTGTTGCGCACCTCCGACGCCTCGCCCGCCTTCAGCGGCACGAAGCCGTCCGGACGCATGGCGTTGCCGACGATCTGCTTCAGCAGGTCGATGTTGGTGGTCTGCACCCGGCGGCCGCGGCGGACCTGATCAAGGAACTTCTGCGACGGCGTCAGCACATAGTCGATGGCGTCGATGCGCTTGCCGACCTTGGTGTATTCCTTGTCGGCGACGTCCAGGATCCCCTCGTCCACCAGCGCGTCGACCGCGGACGTCACCACACGCAGCGTATCGCGGCGGCGCGACCACTCGTTCATGCCGCTGTTCTTGATGATCTCGTCGGCGCTGATCGACACCGGCTTCGCATCGTCGTCGGCGGTGTCGTACTCGATGGACAGGCGGTTGTAGAGCCAGCGCGACACCGGCGACTTCAGCTTCATCAGCCAGGCGTAGGAGACCGGCTTGAACTCCAGGTCGCGGATGGCGGCGGAGACCAGCGGGTTGAATTCCAGATAGGTCTCCTCGACCCCGCCATCCTCATCGACCAGATCGGGGCGGGAGCGGATGGCCAGCACCGGGAAGGCGGTGGATTCCAGCAGGTTCTGTCCGCGGCTCTTCTTTCCCGGTTCCGCGCTGCCGCCCGTGGAGATGATGATGCGCGACCGCGCCAGGATTGTCAGGGATTCGCGGATGTCCTGGATCGACAGGGTGTGGTTGACCGCCCGCAGTTCCCGCTGGATTTCGTACAGGCTGAAGCGCATCTGCACCTTGTCGCGGTTCTCGCCGGTCAGCGACAGGCGGGAGCGGTCCATGGCGAGGCGGCGCACCACCTGCTCCACCACCTGTTCGCGCTCCGACGGGAAGATCTCGACTTCCACCAGATCCGGGCCGCTGCCGGGGGCGCGGTCATCCTTCTTCGCGGTGCTCAGCCGGTCGATACGGGCGGGCTGGACGGTCAGGCGGTAGTTGCGGCCGCGAAACGCGAACTCGCGCCGCACCGACTTGATGAAACTGTCCTTGGTGACCAGTTCGCCCTTGTCCTTCGCCACCTTCTCCTTGTCGTTGTCGCGGGAGACGAACACGAACCGCGGCGCCAGATCGTAAAGTGCGATCAGGTGCGATTGCGAACGGTCTTCCAGCTCGAACAGGATGAGTTGCGCGGCGCTGGTCGGGGCCATCTTGGTCAT